>NZ_AP017470.1:1622500-2317141 GCF_016592575.1 Thermotomaculum hydrothermale
AACCTTTCAATCTCCCCTTTTACAATATTGATCATATCTTTCTCTGAATCAGATAATTTTTTTGAAAATGCCACCTGCTGAATAATCATTGAAATTGTATTTAAGGGGTTTCTAACCTCGTGAGCAAAGGATGAGGCAAGCTTACCCATTGAAAATATCTTTTTTTCCCTTTCCTTTGACTCTTTTGATGCCTCTTCTATTGTTACATCCCTGATAATAAATACCTCTCCAAAAGGGTATGTTTTTTTCGCCACCATTATCTTTTTCCCTTTTATATCAAATGTTTTAACCCCATCAGACATACTCAAAACACTATTTTTTTTATCGCCAATCAATCTGGATACAGCATCATTTTGAAAAACGCTTCCATCCAATTGCCTAATCACTATTCCGTCTTCAATCTGATTCAAAACAGAGTTAAATTTTGAGCTTTCTCTGTATAATCTTTCACTTTTATTTAAAGCATAGAAGTAAAAAGCATCCATTAAAACAACAAGAACAAACAGAATAAATGCTAAAACTAAAAATCCTTTATCAAGGAGTTGAAGATAACTTAACGAGAGCCCCAACCTTAAACACCCCTGCCATTCTCCATCAAGAAATACATTACTTGATACAAGTAAAAACCTGGTATCACCAATGCTTACTACCTTTGTTTGAATAACTTCCCCATTTTTTTCTGTCACCGGAGAGTAGATTAGCTTTTTAGCAATATTCTGGTTACGGTATTTTTCAAAAATCACCTGGTCAAATTTTTCAAATCTTACTAATTCTATATCTTTATATTTAGCAATATTATCCAACACATGGAGAAATGATATTTTGTCAAACATCTCTTTAAGATAGGTTGCATCTACCAATAATAAAATTGCTCCGCCTGTTTTAAGGTTTTTTGCCAACCCGAACCTGTACCCAATTCTCCTGTAACTCTGTTTAAGACCAATAACATAGTGGTCTTCTTTCCCCTGACAAACACTTTTTATGTTAGCCTTTAAAAATCCACCTCGTCCAAACCTTCCCCGTGACACATATTTAACTTCACAGTCTTTATCAAAAACAACAAGCTTATAGATTTTGAATTTTCTTGATAGGGAAATTAGCCTCTCTAAATTTAATTTTCCATTTTTAACAGCTTCTTCAGAAAAGTAAGAAGCAAGGGAAAGGAGATTTCCTCTTAACTGTTCTTTCAATTTTTTCTCGCTTCTTAGAGAGTATTCAAGGTTGTGGCTTACAGAAGTCATAAGAGCCTTTCCAGCTTCTCTTCTCAGGGAAAAATATGCGTTTCTCTCATAAAAAACAAGGTAGGCAAGCACAACAAATAAACCTATATTAGTCAAAAGTATCATTGCCGACGAAATTTTTTTCTTTACACCTGCCCCAAACTTGTTTTTCAAATTGTTCTCCATTCAATTATTTATCTTTTTCTTTGAGAGTATATAACATCTCGCCTAACTCCCTCGGGATTAAACCGTTATCCCTTGCAATATCCCTGAGGGTCTTAGTTTCGTCAATTCCTTCAAAACCCCTTTTCTTCAGCAATTCCTTGGCCCTTGAAATATCAATATTTAATTTATAGCAAAAGTCTTTCAAACTCATCTTTCCTATATATCTTACTCCATCAAAACTTCCGTTTTGTGGTTGTCTTCCCATTCTACCCTGGTATTCATCCTCAACCTGATTATTTTGATGAATATTTTGATTTTCATTAGCAGTAGATTTGGAAGATTCGCTTTTTGCCGAAAATTTATAGCTTAACATCTCCCCTATGTTTTTCGGGGCAACATTATTTTCTTCTGCTATCTCTTTAATAGTTTTATCAGGAGACACCCCTTTAATATTTAAAATCTGGAGCCTTTGTATAGCCTTATCAAGAGGAATATTTAATTTTTCGCAAAATTCTTTCAATGTTAGTAGTTCAGCATGCGGAATAACCGGTACTGTATCTCTTTTTTCCCATGAATGAGTGAGATAATCGCCAAAATCCATAACATAAGAGATAGGTGGGATTGAATATATTGAAAAAACGGAAATTAAAATTGTAATAATAATTGACCAGGCAAACTCTTTCACGGTGAAATTAATGTTATTTACCTTATCCTTCATATAATTTACAAAAGGCTTCCAGTTTAATATTAAATGCCATATTACAAAAACAGCTAAAAAGAAACTCGTAATAGTATGGAAAGCATTCCATTGGGATTTTGATAAGCCTAAAAAACGCCAATCAATCCAATATGCCACTCTACCCACGGGGGCAAAGTACAAAACTATCCCGGAAACTATAGACAATAACCCTGTCCATGCAATAAATAGAGATACAAAATTTCTTATTTTAAATCCTTTTTTCATTTTACCTCCTTAGGTTTTCAAATTATAACAAAAAAATCGGGGGTTTTAGCCCCCGATTAGCTAAAGAGTTTATGGGAGGTCACATTTTAGTTATTCACCCTACCACAAGTGGAATAAACATTACCATCTGCGTCTAAAACAACTCCTCTTTCCATCGGAGAGTTTACTATTGAGTCAAATTCTTCCTGAGAGATGAATTGAGGTTCATATGTTTCACCATTTGCAACAACCAGCCTATAAAAACTTCTCAAATGGTTTCTTGAACCTTTCATCAAGTTCTGGAATACCATTTTAATGTCTTCGTTGTTGGTTAAAGCAATCTCGTCTTCCAAATCTTTAATGTCAAGGTCCTCAATTGTAGCCCCTACTTTCAATGCCTCAGTAAGAGACACACTGCCCTTTTCAACAAGGCTGTTATATAAGTCCGTGAACGCCTGGTCTGTAAAAACTCCGATTACATTATTTGTTGCAGGGTCTTCCAAACCATATTTATCCAATAAAACCTTTACGGCATCCATATGAGTTTGCTCACTTTGTGCAATATTAGAAAAAATCCTCAATCCCCACTTCTCATACAAAGTAAGGTAAACATCTCTTGCAAGCTTTTCTTCCTGTCTCATTTTTTCAAGCATATCAACTTCCACATCATTTAAATCCTGAACAGGCAAGGATGAAATAATTGTTGCGAGATTGCCGCAAGGGCTAATATTACCATATGCCGCTGCTCCATAACCACCTCTTCCGCCTCTTCTGCCTTTTCTACCTGCCATTCCTCTTGTAGATATCCATAAAGGAATTCCATTTGCATCTCTGAACTCGTAAAGAGAATCTCCTGAAATTACCTGCCTTGCAATAATTCCATCTGTGCTATCAGAAAAAGTAGTCAAAACACCTATAATTGTTATAACCTGTCCCTCAGTAAAGGTGATATTCTGTTGAGCAAGATACCATTTCGGCGCCATAAAAACCGCAAGCTGCCTGGAATCTTCCATCGTTACAATAAGCCTTGAAGGATAAACAGTATCAAACCCTATTACCGTTGCATTAATTGTTGTTTCCTGGCTCACATCATAATAAGTTGACCCTAACGCACTTCCTCCTCCATTACCACAGGCTCCTCTACCGTTCCCTGCCATAGCGGGAACTGCCAATAAAATTGCAATTGTTAAAATTGATAAAATCTTTTTCATAATTTCCTCCATTTAATTTTTTTTAATTTAAGATGTTGTTGTTGAATCAGTTGCGGTGGTAGCCCCACTGCTTCTTTTACCTTTTGAGCCTTTGTATTGGTTTTTCTTTTGCTGTCCGCTTCCACTTCCGTCTTTAAGCCTCTGGCCTTTCCCCTGCCCTTTTGAGCCTTTGTACTGGTACTTGTTAGAATTCTGAATTGTCGTAGCTGTAGTTGATGCAGTTAAAGTATTATTATTCTGGCCTTTTCCTTTGCTTCCCTTGTACTGACGCTTGGCTTGACCACCTGAACCTGAACCATCTCTCAACATCTGCCCCTGCCCTTTTAACCCTTTGTAGTGATACTTTTTAGAACTCTGGGTTTTTGTTGTTATTTGTGAAGAATACCTGCATGAACCGTTTTTTCTCCCTTTACCTTTGCCACCTCTTGCCATAACCGAAGAACCGAATACAAGCATTGATACAATAATCAAAAATGTTAATACCTTTTTCATTTTTCCCTCCCTTGATTAAATTTTCAAAGACATACTTATAATTGCCAGTATGGTGCCAAACTTAAAAAACAAATTGTCAAAATTAAATTTAAGAATTTAATTATCTGAAAAATAAGAAGATAATTTTTCAAAAGAAAAAATTCAGAGATAATAATTTATAAGACAACAAAAATTCAAAAGGCAATTTTGCCGAACAAAAGGCTATGATTCGACAAAATTGACGAACAAGAAAAATAAGATACCGTAATAAATTCAAAGTTTTGCTTTATAATTAATTCAGGAGGCAAAATGTTAAATAAAAACTTTGAAAAAGAAATGAATGAAATATTTAAAAATAAATTTTCATCCTCTTTCGAAAAGAGGGTTTTAAATTCATATGATGCAACAAATAAAAACATTCTGCCTGACTATGTCCTCTATGCAGAAAACGAACAGGATGTTATTCAATGCTGTAAGATTTGCTCAAAGTATAAAATTCCAGTGATTCCACGAGGTGCAGGATGTGGCTTTTCCGGTGGTGCACTTGCTGTCAACGGGGGATTATCCCTTGTCCTTGACAAAATGAACAGCATTGAAATAGACAATGAAAACCTGATTGCCATTGTTGAACCTGGGGCAACCACATACTCAATTCAAAAAAAGGCAGAAAAATTCAACCTCTTTTATCCTCCAGACCCGTCTTCTTTAAAGATAAGTACAATAGGGGGAAATATTGCAGAAAATGCAGGGGGGCCAAGAGCGGTAAAGTACGGAGTTACAAAGGATTGGGTTATTGCACTTGAGGTTATACTGATAAATGGGGAAAAACTTTATATAGGAAAACCTTTAAAAAAAGATGTTGCAGGATACAACCTGACAGGGCTTTTTGTTGGAAGTGAAGGAACTCTTGGAATTATTACAAAGGCATACCTTAAATTAATCCCAAAACCTGAAGGGTTTTTAAGCGGTATATTTATGTTTGATTCAATTAAAAATGCAGCAAAGGCAATATCAAAGATTATTGCAGAGGGATTTCAGCCGTCAAAGCTTGAGTTTATGGATAAATTCTCCCTGAATGCTTTAAGAAAAGCGGGGAAGGATGTCCCTGAAAAGGCAGAGGCTGTGGTTTTAATTGAGGTTGACGGAGAAAAAAAATCACTTTTTGAAAAGCTTGAAAGGATAAGGAAAAAAGTTGAAGAAATAGGATTAATTGACTTTGCTATAGCAAAAAACGAAGGGGAAAATGAAAGGATATGGGAATTGAGAAGAAGCCTATCCCCTATAATCAACCTTTACGGAAATACAAAGATGAACGAAGATGTTGTTGTACCAAGGAGTGAAATTCCAAATCTCCTTGATTATGTTGAAAACCTTATTCAACAGTTTAACCTTACAATTGTTTGCTTTGGTCATGCTGGAGATGGAAATATTCATGTAAACTTTATGTTTAATAAAGAAGATACTGAAACCGTTAAAAAGGTTGAAACTGCCCTTGATTTACTCTTTAAAAAGGTAATTGAGTTGGGAGGCTCAATTTCGGGAGAACACGGAATAGGGATTGCAAAAAAGAAGTTTATGAAATACCAGTTTTCAGAAAAGGAAATTGAGTTGTTTAGAGAAATAAAAAATGTATTTGACCCTGACAACCTTTTAAACCCAGGAAAAATATTTGATATGGAGTAATTATGTTTAGAGAAGTTAAAATTGAGGATTTAAAAATTAATCCATTTACACTAATTGGAAAGGAATGGATGTTAATAACAGCGGGAAAGGAAAACAACTTCAACACAATGACAGCAAGCTGGGGATTTTTAGGATACATCTGGGAGAGAAATGTCGCTGCCACATTTATAAGGCCAACAAGGTACACATATCAATTTTCAGAAAAATACAATGAATTTACCCTATGCTTTTTTGAAGAAAAGCACAAAGAGGCACTTACCTTATTAGGCACTGTCTCTGGAAGAGACAGAGACAAGGTAAAAGAATCAGGGCTCACCCCTGTTTTTGACGGAGACTTTACATACTTTAAAGAGGCTAAACTTGTATTTTCTTGCAAAAAGCTCTATTTTGGAGACCTTGACAATTCAAATTTTTTAGATAAATCTATTGAAAAGTTTTATCCAAAAAAGGATTACCATAGAATGTATTTTGGAGAAATAATAAAGGTGTTAACAAAATAAGGGGAAAAGAATGGAAAAGAGTTTTTACATTATTGACGCTTACGCACACATTTTCAGAAGTTACTATGCAATAAGGAATATTGACAACAATGCAATTTACGGATTTACAAGGATTTTAATTAAACTTTTTAAAGATTACAATCCTGAATACGCTGTCTGTGTTTTTGATACTGGAAAACCAACATTCAGGCATGAGATGTTTGAAGATTACAAAGCAACAAGGAAGAAAATGCCGGAAGATTTGGCAATGCAAATACCTAAAATTAAGGAAATTGTTGATGCATTTAATATAGAAAGGCTTGAAATTGAGGGGCTTGAGGCTGACGATTTAATTGCAACCCTATCTTACAAAGCCTCTCAAGAGGGCTTCAAGGTTTACATAGTTTCAAGCGACAAGGATTTGTTTCAACTGGTAAACGACAATGTTTTTATTTTAGACCCTAAAAAAGATTACAAAATTTATGATTCAAAGGGAATTGAAGAATTCTTTGGAGTGTCCCCAGATCAGGTTGCTGATGTTCTTGCTTTAATGGGCGATGCATCAGACAATATCCCGGGGGCAAAAGGAATTGGCGAAAAGACTGCAAAAAAACTCATAAAAGAGTTTGGAAGCCTGGACAGGCTTTACAACAACCTTTACCTTGTAAAGGGGAAGACAAAAGAAAAACTTGAAAAAAGCAGAGAAAATGTTTTTCTTTCAAAAAAATTAGTAGAACTTGATATACACAGGAATTTAAACATTGATATTGAAAGTTTTAGGGTAAAACAGCCTGATTTTGAGAAGCTTTATTCAATTTTCAGGGAATTAAAGTTTAATTCATTAATAAAAGAATTGGAATTGGAAGGCAAAACAGCTCACAAAGAAGAAGAGAAAGAATATGTTTTAATAGATACAATAGAAAAACTAAAAGAGTTTATAAAAATACTTCAAAAGCAAAAGTTTGTTGCCTTTGACACAGAAACCTGCAACCTTGATATTGTATCGCCAAAACTTGCAGGAATTTCCTTCTCTTTTGAAAAAAACAAAGGATACTATATCCCCCTGATTTCAGAAAACAAAGAGATTTTACCAACACAAACTGTTATTTCTCTTTTAAAACCTGTTTTAGAAAACGAAAAAATAAAAAAATGCGGACACAATTTAAAGTATGATTACCAGGTCTTAAAGGGACACGGAATTGAGGTTAAGGGGATTGAAGACGATTCAATGATTCTCTCTTACCTTTTAAACTCAAACCTGAGACAACACAATTTAGACGATGCTGCAAGGGATTACCTTGATTACACCACAATAAAATACAAAGAGTTAACAGAGGATAAAAAACTCTCGTTTTGCGATTTGCCTGCTGAAAAGGTTTACAAATACTCCTCCGAAGACTCGGATGTTGCACTTCAACTTACAAACCTTTTAAAAAACAAGGTTAAAGAGTTAAATATGGAGGATTTGTATAAAAATATTGAAATGCCACTTGTTAAAATTCTTGCTGAAATGGAATTAAACGGAGTGCTTGTTGATAGAGATTTTCTTGAAAAATTGTCAAAAGAGTTTGAGGAAAAACTTAAAAAGCTTGAAATGGAAATATTTGAAGAGGCAGGCTGTCAGTTTAACATAAACTCTCCAAAGCAGTTAGGAGAGGTGCTTTTTGAAAAACTTCAGCTTCCTGTTTTGAAAAAGACTAAAAAAACCAAATCATACTCAACAAGCCACGAAATATTAGAACAGCTTGCAAATGATTTCAAAATTGCAAGGCTTATAGTTGATTACAGAAAATTTGGAAAGCTTAAATCAACCTATGTTGATGCACTTCCCAAGCTGATTCACCCTAAAACAGGAAGGATTCACACAAGTTACAATCAGACTGTAACTGCAACAGGCAGGCTTTCTTCATCAAACCCCAACCTTCAAAACATCCCTGCAAGAACAGAAGAGGGGAAAAGAATAAGGGAAGCATTTATTGCACCAGAAGGTTATAAACTTATTTCAGCAGACTATTCCCAGATTGAGTTAAGGGTATTAGCCCACCTTTCTGGTGATAAAACACTTATAGAGGCTTTCAAAAAGGGTGCTGATATCCATAGCGAAACAGCATCTCAACTATTCGGGGTTAGCGCAGACAAGGTTACCTCTGAGTTAAGGGCAAAGGCAAAGGCAATAAACTTTGGAATAATTTACGGGAAAAAGGAGTACTCACTATCGCAGGAATTGGGAATAACTCCCAAAGAGGCAAAGGATTTTATTCAGTCTTACTTTGAAAAAATGCCTTCAGTTAAAGAATTTATAGAAAACACAATTGAAAACGCAAAAAAGGAAGGGTTTGTAAAAACAATGTTTGGAAGGATAAGGTATGTGCCTGAATTTAAATCAAACAACTTTAACATAAGGCAACACGGGGAAAGAATTGCAATAAACACGGTAATTCAGGGAACTGCCGCAGACATAATAAAAATTGCAATGATAAACCTTGATAAAAGATTAAGGGATTTAAAAGAAAGTGCAAAACTTATTATGCAGGTACACGATGAATTGATTTTTGAAGTAAAAGAAGAGAACATAGAAAAAATTTCAAAAATAGTAAAAGAAGAGATGGAAAATGCCGCAGATTTAACCGTGCCTTTAACTGTCAACATATCAATTGGAAACAATTGGGCTGAAGCAAAGTAGAAAAGAATCTTTCAGAATTTTACAAAAAAATTCGAATAGTGTTATTTTTCATCAGATAATATTTCACCATAGTCTTAGAATTTCAATTTATAAAATCGAGTTAAATTATACTAACTCGTAACAAACTTATAAAAAATTATTAAACATCAAGAAAATTAGAGGCAAGTATAGGATTTGACGATATTAAAATCAATACTGTAAAATGAGAATAGATTAGTAATAGAATTTTCAAAAAAGGAGTTGAAAATGAAAAATATCGCTAAAAAAATTTTTGGTGGATTTTTAATATTAATTCTAATTTTTCTTTTTTATAATTATATATGTAAACCATATATAGCAAATTTCTATTTGCAAAAAGGAAATTTTTACGCCAAAAATCACAAATATAAAGATGCAATTATAAAATATAAAAAAGCCATTAATTTTTATCCAAAATGTGTTGAAGCCTATCTGGAGTTAGGAAACGTTTTCTATGAAATAAATTTGTTAGACAAATCAATAGAATATTACAAAAAAGTCATAAAATTGGAACCAGATAATATAACCGCTCATAATAAACTAGGAAAGATATTTTTAAAAAGGAAAAATAACAAAAAAGCCGAAAAAGAATTCAAAAAAGTAATTGAAATTAATCCAAATTTTTCAGAACCTTACTGTTCTCTATCAATAATTTATGCGAGAAATAATCAATTTGATAAATCAATTAAATACCTAAATAAAGCCATCCAATTAGATCCTAAAAATGCTGAAGCATATAGTCTTCTCTGCATCTTATACTCATATTTAAAACAATATGATACTGCACTACAAATTTGCAAAAAAGCTATAAAAAAAATCCCTAATAATAACCAATTACATTTTATTCTAGCAAAAATTTACACCGAGTTAAAACAATATAAAAGTGCAATTAAAGAATGTAATTACATATTAAATAAAAATCCAAAGGAAATAGGAGTTTATTATCAATTAGGGGAAATTTTTTATGCTTTAAATAAATATAATAATGCAATCACAAATTTTAAAAAATATTTGAAAGAAAAACCTTATGACCAAGAAGCACATTTTATTTTAGGTTCCATTTACATCAAATTAAAACAATATAATAAAGCAAAACAAGAATTATCTATTCTGCAAACATTAAAAAGTAATTATGCCTATCAATTAGAAAATCAACTTGACAAATAACAAAATTAAGCAGGAGGGTTTTATGGTTGTCAGGCTTTGCCTTATTTTAATTGACAACAGAAAGAAAAACGCAATTACAGTTCAAAAGATTTTAACCGAATGGGGGTGCTTAATTAAAACAAGGTTGGGAATTCACCCTGGAACATTAGAAAAATGCACAGACAATGGCCTTATTTTCCTTGAACTTGTTGGGGAAAAAGAAAAGCACGAGGAATTGGTTCGAAAACTAAATCTGCTTTCAGGAGTAGATGCTAAACTTATTGAACTTTCTGTTTAATTTTTTTTAAAAATAGCATATATTAGTTTTGACATGGGACTTTTTTTTTACTATATTTAGGAAGAATTTTTAAAGGAGGTTTTGATATGGCACACTGGATTGATGACGAATGCATCTCATGCGGTGCGTGTGCAGCAGAATGCCCTGTTGAAGCAATTTCAGAGGGTGAAGACAAGTATGTAATTGATCCTGATCTTTGCACAGACTGCGGTTCTTGCGTTGAGGTTTGCCCAACCGGGGCTATTCACGAACCTGAAGAATAATTTCTATAACCATAACAAAAAATTAAAGCGGGGAAATATCCCCGCTTTTTTTTATGCTTCAAGCATCGCCTTAATCTTTAGCCTTAGTGTTTCCTCAGGGTATAATCCAATCACTTCGCTCTGAAGCTGGCCGTTTTTAAAAAAGAGTATGCAGGGAACAGAAAAAATGCCAAACTCTTTCATCACTTTGTAATTTTCAACAACATCAATCCTGTAAAACTGGGCATCAGGAAATTCGTCAGCAAACTTCTCCATAATAGGCTCTAACACCTTACAGGGTGCACACTTAGGTGAATAGCAGTCAACAATTACTAACTTTTCTGAATTTTTAATAGTCTCAAAGAAACTTTCATCATTTAATTCTTTTACTTTCATTTTAAACCCTCTGCAGTTTTTAAGAATTTTTCAGGCTTAACAAAGCCAAAAAACCTTTTTAACTCTTTACCATCTCCGTTAATAAAAATAACGGTGGGATAGCCAATAACATTATACTTCTTTAAAATCTCCTGTGATTCCTTTGTTTTTGCAGTCATATTCAGTTTTAGAAACACTGCATTTTTATCAAGGTAATTTTCTACATCATCATTACTCCAGGTGTATTTTTCAAGCTCCTCACAGGCAGAGCACCAGTCTGTAAAAAAGTCTATTACCACGATTTTATTCTCGCTTTTTGCCTTTTCAATTGCCTTTGATATGTGAGTTGCATAGTTTGAGGTTATGCCGCTTTCCTTCTTTGCTGTTAAAAAGTTAACCCCTATAAGTGGAATTGTTATTAAAATTAAAAGTATAAGCCCTGTCTTTTTAGAAACTGCCTTATGATAAAACATTGCAATTAACGCCGGAAGGAAAAACAAAACGGCAAAGAGATAGAAGTATTTTCCTAAAATAGGCTTTGTAAAAAGTAAAGCTGCAACTATGAAGAGTATGCCGAAAATGTATTTAACTTTTTCCATCCAGCCTCCAGCTTTGGGAAGGGAGGCGAGCACCCCTGAAAATGTTCCAATGAGTACAAACAAAACACCCATTCCAAGGGCAAAATCAAATAGATAAACAAAGCCCTTAACAAGAGATCCTGTCTTTGCAACCCAGGTTAAAAGAACAACAATTATTGGGCCAACGCAGGGGGCGGCAAGTATTCCTGTTGCCATTCCCATTAAAAATGCCCCTATTAAACCCTTCTTTTTAGGCTGAAGCTTTGTATTCCAGGTGTATGGCAATTGTATGTCATAGTATCCAAACATGCTTAATCCCATTGCAATAAAAATAAAACCAAGAAAAACAATAAATATTGGAGATTGGGTAAATGAGCCAAAGGCACTTCCTGTTGTTGCAGATATTATCCCTAAAATTGAATAAGTTGTTGCAATCCCTAAAACAAGTGCAATTGATATTATAAATCCCTTTAATTTGTTCCCCTCACTCTTTGCGCCAACATAGGCCATTGTCAAAGGTATTACAGGGTAAACGCAGGGGGTAAAGGAAGCAAGAATTCCGCCTATAAAGATTAAAATGAGGGCAAGCATAACGCTTGAGTCAAGCGCCCCTGCAACCCTCTGGTCAAGGGTAAGTTTCCCCTTTTCAACCTTTACCCCTGTCTTAATCTCCTGTGTCACAGGGGGAAAGCACATTGCATTTTCCCCCTCGGTGCAGGCCTGATATCCCACCTCAATAACAGGGTTTTTCACAGTTTTCACAAACTTACCGTTTATAGTAACATTAACTTTACCGCCAACAATTTCCCCTAAACTTGTCTTTTTACCTTCTGGAGTTAGCATTTTGTCTATTTTAAAGGTATCGTTTTTAAACTTAACAGTTAAAAACTCTTTTGTTATGTGGTAACCGTGAGGCACATCAATTATCAGGTTAAACAATACAGGTTCACCTGTTTTTGTTTTTGCAGGCAATCCCTCAACACTTACTTTAATATCTGTTTTAGGGTCAAAGGAAGGTACATTATTAGGTAAACCTTGCGGTAAAAACTGGGCAAAAGACAATGTTGTTAAAATTAAAAAGGTAAATAAAACTAATTTTTTTCATATTATTCCTCCATCTCGCTATAAATAAGGTCTATTATGTGAACGGTTTTTATAGGTAAATTGTTTCGTTTTAACGAATCGTTTAACTGCATTATGCACCCCGGACACGATGTAACAACAACACTCTTATCAATATTGCCATTTATTGACTTTTTTATCAAATCAATCTTTTTATCTCCAATTTTCTTTGATTTTTCTGCCTCAAATATTGAAAAACTCCCACCAAAACCGCAGCAAAAGTCTTCCCCCTCAAGCTTTTTCCTGTTTGAAACAGAATCAAGCAGTTTTTCAGGTTGATTTTTCACCCCCTGATGCTTCATTAAATGGCATGGATGATGGAAATATGTGTCAATATCCAGTTTTTTCTGTGGCTTATAGTTTAAAACATCAAAAAGCAAAGGGTTTATGTCAATAAATTCAATCGGCAACTCGTAATTTCTTGATAAATTTGAGCCACAGGTGGCACACCCTGAAACAATGTATTTAACTTTTTCTTTATACTTTTCAAATATCTTTAAATTAAAACTTTTTAACTCTTCAAATGTATCCTTATCCCCTGCTGTTAAATGGGGGAAACCGCAGCACTTTAAACTCTCTTCAAAATAAACCCCAACACCTGATTTATTCAGCACTTTTATAAGTTTCATTCCTGTATCAGAAAAAATAAACCTTGTTGCACAACCGGGAAAAAACAAAACATCAAACTTTTTTTCTCCCTCTGGCTTGTTGTATTGCAAAACCTTTTTATCAAGGGGCTTTTCAGGCAAAGGAAAATGCCTCTCTATTTTCGGCAATTTAAAAACAAGCCCGCTTTTTCTTGAAAAAAGGTTTTTTGCAAAAGAGGCAAGTTTAAGGTTTTTGTTTGATTTTAAAAATGAGAGAAAAGCCTTTTTAAGCCTTGAAATTTGATTGTCTTTAACAGCCTTTGCCCTTGCAAATTCAATAATACTTAAATAATCAACATCCCTCGGGCAAATACACTGACAACTTCCACAAACAACGCAGGAGTCAAGATAGTAAAGTGTTTCTTCTGAAAATTTTTCATCCTCTTTTAACAGCAATTGCAATAGGCTTATTTTACCCCTTGCAACCCCGCCTTCATCAAGGGTTGTTTGAAAAACAGGGCAGTTATAGCGACAATTCCCGCATTTTACACACAAATCCAATTGTTGTTTTATATAGTTACGGGACATTTTATTCCTTTCTAATTGCAGCAACAAAAAATCCGTCAAGGAATTTATCCGGCAAAATTCTCAATCCCAATCCCTCTTTGTAAAATTTTGAAAAAGATCTCCTTATATTTTCAGTAGAATACTCAAACGGCTCAAAAATCTTTGCGTTTTCAACTGATGACACAAAGTCAGAGACAATTGCCTCTCCTTCTTCCTTTTCCATTGAACATACCGAGTAAACTACAACACCGCCCTTTTTTACAACATCAAAGGCATTTTTAAGCATTTTTTTCTGCACTGAAGTTTTGGATTTTAGATTTTGCGGGGTTCTTATCCACTTTATTTCAGGATGGCCTGATATTGTACCTGTGCCTGAGCAGGGTGCATCTAAAATAACAGCATCAACAGAGTTTTCCTTAAAAGCAGGTTTTGTAAAGTCAGACATTGTAATTGCTGAAACATTTAAAAGCAATTCCCTTGAGTTTTCCAGTATTTTTTCAAGCCTATCCACACTAACATCGTTGAAAACAACCTCATCAAAGTTTCCAAAGGATTTAAGAAGAAAACCCTTTCCCCCTGGTGAAGATGCGGCATCCAATGCAAAGCGCCCCTTAAAATTTCTCAAAAGTTCAGGGGCAAGCTGGGAAGCCTCATTCATTATATAGCACTCGGCAGCCCTTATCATAAAAACAGGGATATTGCCGTGATACGAACCTTCAATATAAGGGGTTTTGTGGACAATATAGTCTTTTTTCAACGGTGAAACATCTTTAAAACAGCGGAAAACAACAGGCTTTTTTAGGTTTAAAGATTTCATTATTTTTAAAGCCTTTTCCTCTCCATAGTCTGCAACCCATTTCATTCCTAAAAAAAGAGGGAATGACAGGGTGTATTGAATGTAATCGCTTAAATTTTCCTTTGAGGGAAAAGAGATACTGTTTTTACTCCTTGACACACTTTTTAAAACAGCGTTAACAAAACCTGAAACCTTAGGATTTATCTTTTTTGCAACCTCAACAGTTTGATGGATTACAGCATAAGCAGGAGTCCTCGTTAAAAAAAGCAATTGGTAAACGCCTGTTAGCATTAAAAGCCATATATCGGCTTCGGTTCTATTTTTGTTTGCAAACTTAGACAACACATATTCAAGCCTTCCCTTAAACCTGTTTACCCCGTAAACTATTTCAAGGGTAAGCCTTTTATCCCTTTCATCTTCAAGCTTTTCTAAAAAAGATGGATAAACCTCTGTTGCAAGTTTTTTCTCTATATAAATTTTCTTTAAAATGGCAAATGCTGTTTCTCTTACATTCATAATCACTCCTTCAAAAAACAAGTTGATTTTAACACAAAACAAAGGCTTTTACCTGTTTACTTTTCAAATTATTATGTGCTATATTGCAAAGGAATAAGTCAATAAGGAGAAATAAATTGTCTCACAACAACTCAAAATCAGTTGTTATAGTTGCCCTTTTAGCAAACCTTTTAATCGCTGCATCAAAGTTTGTTGTTTTCCTTTTTACAGGCTCATCTTCAATGTTTTCAGAAGCAATACACTCAACCGCAGATACAGGAAATCAAATTTTACTCCTTCTTGGAATGGAAAGGGCAAAGAAAAAGGCTGATTCAACCCATCAATTTGGCTATGGACAGGAGCAATTTTTCTGGGCATTTATGGTTGCAATACTTCTTTTTACATTGGGAGGAATTTACTCAATATACGAGGGAATTCATAGAATTTTGCACAAAAATACAATAGAAAACATTTACCTTGCAATTGGGCTTCTTCTGTTTTCAATTGCAATGGAATCAATATCATTTCTAAAAGCAAACAAAGAGTTAAAAAAGATAAAGGGAGAAGAAAGCATCTTTGAATTCTTAAACAAAAGCTATCAGGTTGAACTAATTGTCGTCTTTTTTGAGGATTTAGCCGCCATATTAGGGTTAATTATAGCCCTTATTTTTATTTTAATCTCTCATTTCAGCGGCAATACCCTTTTTGACGGTATAGGCTCAATCTTAATAGGGATACTTCTCTGCACAATTGCCTTTGTTTTAGGAAAAAAAATGAAGTCTCTAATGATTGGGGAATCAATACCAAAAGAAATCTCTGACTTTATAAAAAAGACATTTTTAGAGAAAGATGGAATTATAGGGATAGTCGATCTTAAATCAATGGTTTTAGGGGAAAAATCAATGCTTGCAGCATTAGAGGTTGAATTTAAAAAAGAAATGACTGCTGAAAAAATCAGAGAGATTATTGACTTATGCGAAAAAGAGATTACAAAAAAATTCCCTGAAGTGAAAAACATCTATGTTGAAGTAAGGGTTAGGGAGTAAATATGTTTTTAAATCTTGCAATAATAACAGGTTTTTTATTTTTCACTTTTTACTTTGTTTATAAATTTGTAAGAAATGATTTTAAAGGTTTGGATGTTGCCGACGAAGAAAAAAACAAAACAGATAAACTTTTCAAAATTCTAAACGAAATCATTGACAGGCTTCCTGAAAAAGACAGGGACTTTGTGGTAAAAAACGGGGAAGACTTTGCCCTGCAATACTTTGATTTAAAGGCAAAAGAACTTGAAAAAGAAAGAAAAAGGGAAAACAAACTTAAAAACTTTTACTTTTTTTCAGCAATAAAACTTGAAGGGGAATTAATTTTTCTCATTAACTATTTTAAGGTTAAAAAAGATTTAATTGAAAAAATGAAAGGAATTCAAATCCCCGACGAATATTATTCAATTGCAAGTGAGTGGGAGAATAGTTGCAAAAAATATTTTAGCCATTAATATAAAATTTATCAGGGCTTTTTAAATTAAATCAAGGATAACAGGTTTGAATCAATGGTTCTTAGGAAAAATCAATGCTTACAGAGTTAGAAGCTCAATTTAAAAAGAATAACTGGTAAAAAATGAGAAAGATTATTTATTTGTACAATAAAGAAATTGAGAAAAAAAACAATAGAAAGAAATATTAAAATAAATTTGCTGGAGAATTTATGGATTTAAGTCTCGTAATAATAATTATTCTTGTCATCTTACTAAGTTACATTTCTGCCTTTTTTGAAACAAAACTTTATGACAAGTCAACAAGCGCAGAAGAGGAAGAAAAAAAAGCAATTGAACTGGTTAAACTAATCGCTGAAATTTTCAAAAGGCTTAATGATGAGGATAGAGAATTTATTAATAAATATAGAGAAGACTTTTCCAACAAATATTTTGATGCAAAAAACAAAACAGTGCATACAAGTGCAAATTCAAAAAAAATCTATTATCTTTTTGTATCATTAAGACTGGAAGGAGTATTGATTTTTTTAATTAATTACGCAAAGTTTAAAAGAAATCTATTTTTGCTGGACGGAATTAATATTCCAGATGAATATTATTCGCTTGCAACTGAATGGGAAAATAAATGTTTAACTTATTTCTCCACTAACATATAAATTTTTCAGGGTATTTTGCATTAAATCTTGAAAAAAGTTTTTTAACCGTACCAATTGCCTCTTCTTTTGATGTTTTTTCATCAAAATAAATCGGGAAAAGAAAGTTTATTGTTTTTTCTTTGTAATCAAGCCCCAACAAGACAACAGGTAAATTCAGAGTTTTTGCAATAAAGTAAAACCCACTCTTCCAATTCTTAACAGGCTTTCTCGTTCCTTCAGGCGATAGAGCAAGTATAAATTTGTCCCTTTTTTCAAACTCTTTAATCATTTTTTCAACAAAACTGTGGTGCTTGCTTCTATCAACAGGGACACCGCCTAAATACCTGAAAAGCCTTCCAAACGGCCATTTAAAGATGGTATGCTTGCCAAACCAGCTAACCTTAACCTCAACCAAAAATGAAAAAAACATTAAGTGTACAAAATCCCAATTAGAGGTATGAGGTGCAACAAGCACTATTCCTTTTTTAAAGTCAGGAAGTTGGCCACTTACACTCCATCTGAAAAAGAAAAATAAACCTTTGCAATTAACTTTAAAAAGGCATTTTTTCTCATTGGAAGGTTTTTGTAAGAATTTAGATAAGATACATCAATCATTTACAATACTTTCAAGTTTTTCCCCGTTTAAAAATTTTCTCAAATTTTTAACGAAAAAATCAAACTGCTTTTCCCAGAAATCAGGCTCTAACGCAGAGATGTGGGGGGAAATAATAACATTGTCAAAACCCCACAACAGAAAGTTTTCATCTGGTGGTTCAATCTCACAAACATCAGTTGCGTAACCGTTAATTTTTCCTTTTTTCAATCCTTCTGCAATATCTTTTTCATTTACAACCTTTCCCCTTCCCACATTTACAATGTAGGGGCAATTTTTAAAACTTTCAATTTTTTCATAATTAAAAAAATGGCTGGTTGTTTTATCGGCAGGAATAGCAATGAAGACAGCGTCTGAATCAGGAAGGTAGTCCATCCACTCATCTAAAGTATAAACCTTGAAGGGAATGTCTTCTTTTTTTCTCTTAATAATCCTCACTTCCTTAACAACAGAGGATAACATTTCAGCAATAACCTTTCCTATTCCGCCATATCCAAGCACAACCGCTATCATATCCTTTAAAGGCTTTCTTTTTTTATCTAAAAAGAAATCCCCTATTTCTTTTCTTGCCCATTTTCTTTCAAGGTAATTTTTTATAATCTTGCTATGACCAAAGTGAAGAGCTAAAAATAGGGAAAAGGCAAACTCTCCTATCTGCCTTCTATCAACAGGGGAAGCATTTGTGAGAATTACCCTATCAAGCAATCCTTCAACTGAAAAAAATTTCCCCACACCAATCTGTGGAGTATGAATCCATTTTAAATTTCTTGCATAAGTAAAACAATCTTTTCCGCAGTACCAGCCAAAATAAATATCTGTATCTTTAATTTCTTTAATTAGATTTTCTTTTGATTTCAGATAAACAACTTTAATTTGAGGAAACTCTTTTTGTAATCTTATAGCGTATTTTTCAGGTATATTCCAGACATCAACAGGGTGAAGGGTATTTATCAATACCTTCATTTTTTCTCAGCGACAACCTTCCTTGTACCGTCCATCATTGTTCTTATATGTTGAATCTTGAACAATTCATCAAACATTGTTTCCACATCCCTGTTGTTTACAAATTCAGCATCTTCCTTCTCACAGTCTTTTTCTGAAAAGAAAAAGGTAACAAGTAAGCCTCCGTCTTCCATTATTGAAGCAGCTTTGGACAGGTACTCAGGCATCTTATCTGTTTTTACTTTATTAAAAAGATTTTCCACAACAACAACATTGTAACTGCCTTTTTCAAGAGACATAAAATCCTGATTTGAAATATTAGTAACCTCAAATCCCTTTTCTTTGAAAAACATAGCCACGTCATCGTTTCCCTGATATTCGGAAACAATAAGTACAGAACCGTCTAAGTCTGCTAACTGCTCAATGTTTTCAATGTATTTACGCTGGAAAAAGTAATCTTTCTCAAGTTCCATGGCTATTACCCCTTATTATTTTAAGATAATATTTAAATAATTATTAATATCTAAATAATCTCTTCCACATAACCTATTTATTCTCGCTTTTTTTACAGCTTTGTCAAGAACATTTTTATTGTAAGCAAAATTTCCGGTAAGTGTGTAAAGTGCATTAAAAAAGGACTTATTAACATTTGGGAGGGTTTTTAAAGTATCTGAAAAAACAATGCTATTTTTGATTTTGGTCAAATTTTCTTCCTCAAAAACCACCGGTGAAAGCATCAATTTTTTAACCATACCGCTGATTTTTTTTGCAACATAATTGGCCTTTTCAGGATTTGTCCCACAGTATGCAACAAAAAAGGTATGACCGCCTTTATAGGTTAAATAACAACCTATTGAGTATGCCAATCCTTCCTTTTCCCTTATCTGAAAAGCAATTTTGTCTGAAGCATTGGCAGTTAAAAGTTTTAATTTTGCGTATTCATCAACTGGCAGATTGTCTTTCACTGGATAAATAAGATATACATACGCCTGCTTAGAGTTTAAATTTATAACTTTGTTGTGATTCTTTACCTTTGCAACTGGCAAATTGTTAACTATTTTTGTTTTGTTTTTTGAATAAAACCTATCCTTCAAAACAGATTTAACCCTCTCTTCGTTAAAGTTTCCGTATATTGAAACAAGTATATTTGAAGTATCAAGGTATTCCTTTAAGAATTCCCTCAAATCATTCTCACTTAACTTTGGAGAAAAATTATAATCCGGGAGAGAAACAAAGCCATCAGGAAAATATGTTTTCCATATCTCTTCCTTTGCCCTCTCCTTCGCCTTGTTTCTCATTATGTTTGAACCAAAGGTTGACTTTGTAGCAATAACAAAGTCTGGGTTGTTGAAATTTTTTACCTCTTCAATTAATTGAGATGCAAGAATTAGTGCCCTATCTGTGTTTTCAGGTAAAACCTTTATTCTTACAAATCCGAAGTAATCGTTTGTATAGTAATCATCAAAAGGAATGAATGGGTAATCATAAAACTGTACTTCAGCACCTAAAAGTTTGAATTTGTCATCAAATTTTTTTTCTTTAACCTGAAACAAATGCCCCACAAAATCTGAAACCGCTGGTAAACTATGTTTTTTTTCTAAAAACTTTTTATTTTTAAAGCAGATTGTTATCCCTGTTGCAACTGATTTAGCGTCTTTTTTCAAAATAAAATTTCCTCCAAATACAAAACTTGTGAAAACCAAAAACATTAAAGCAATATTAATTTTTTTTATCATTTTTCTTTCCCTCTATAAAAACCGATTTCTTATCAAAGTTTTTAACTTTTTCCGCAAATGCTTTAACATCATTATAATTAACCTTCTTATAGTAAATTAAATCAGTACACCCTGCTGCAAGATAAGGTGCCATCAACATACCGTAAAAATGTGGCCTTTCAAGGGCAAAAAGGGTGTCTGCTTTACTGGAAATTTTAAACTCTTTAATTTTCCCATCGGTGATAAAATCAGGATTTTTTATTGCAGATTTTACTATCTTTTCCACCTTTTTGGCTTCTTCATCACTCTTAACCTTAACCCTTACCTTAATCAAACCGTAATCATCAGTATAATCTGTTGAAATAGATGCTTGAGGGTCTATCTCGGTTAATTTTTTATTCAAGAAAGAGTTTAACAAGTCTGTATAACACTCCTGCAAAGGGAAATCTTTAGAATTTGCTTTAACCCCTTTTATCACAAAGTAAAAAACATTATAGGGTAGTGAAGGTACATTAATTTTTTCAAAATCCTTTTCCCATTTTATCTCCCAGTTTTTCCCTTCAACCTCAACAGGCTTAACATTACCAAAATACTCATTCAAATAATCCATAACCTTCTGTTTTTCGAAATCACCTGAAATCAAAATAACCATATTTTTAGGAGAGTAGTATCTCTTGTAAAAATTCCATATTGTTGCCCTTTTCAAAGACTTTACGCTTTTCTCGTCTCCAATAACCTTCATCTCATACGGTGTCCCCATAAAAATAGCCTTTCTAAAAGCCTTTTCCTCTTCAAACTGCGGAGACATTCTGTCTTTTCTTATCTCTTCAATAACAATGCCTTTTTCTTTACCTATTTTATCCGCAGGAATAATTGAGTGTAAAAGCATATCAGATTGAATTTCAATCCCCTTTTCAAAGTATTCTTTTGAGGTAAGCAAGTAATAAGCAGTGTAATGGTCTGAGGTAGAAGCATTGTTGTAGCAGCCTATTGCATCAAAATCGTTGTACAACTGCCTCTGTGTTCTCTTTTCAGTACCGTTAAACATTAAGTGTTCAAGTAAATGGGAAATTCCATTTATCTCTTTTGTTTCATGCTTTAAACCAACCTTTACAACAACGGTTGATGAAATTACCGGGTTTTCTGCAACCTTAACAAAAACAACTTTTATGCCGTTATTTAATGTAGCATACTCGCATCTTGGAGAAGAAGCAAAAAGCAATACAGGAAAGAATAATATAAAAAACAAATACTTCAAATTTACCTCCGCTTACTTTTTCAAATTTATTTTAATATTTTAGCATAAAATAAAAAATTATACAGTTTAAAAACACCAATTAAAATTGAGTATCTATAACTATATGTCTTCCCTGTTCTTTAATTAACTTTTCAAGAGAGAATTGTATTTTAGCTCCTTTGGTCTCAATATAAATATAATTTACGGTTGTTTCAACAATCAAAGGCTTGTGTAATTTTTTTATCTCCCCTATTGTGCCTACGAAAGTGTCATCAAGATAAACTTTTGCGTTTAAATCTCTAACATTAAACCTCACAAATACTTTGTCCACTTTATTTTCCTCTTTTTTTACCTTTGGACTTTCAAAGTTATTATTTACCAATTCTTTGTTTTCAGAATAAACAGGCGCAGGCTCAAGGTGTTTGTTTAAGTTTATCTGCTCTCCTGGATTGATTGAAACCCTCACAGTATAGGTTTTGTATCCAGGCTTTTTGGCAGTGATAGTATGGGTCCCTGGTTTTACCACAAGGAATTTAGGAGAGCCGTCAAAATCGTCAGCCTTTCCTACATACAAACCATCAAGGTAAATGTCTGCGTCTTTCGGTTTTATGTTTATATCATACGCAGACAATCCCTTTTCACGGTATGAATGGACATCATTGTAGATAGCTGAGCCTATCAAAATCCCCAATAATGATGCAGCAACAATTGCAGCGCCGCTATCATCAGTATCAACAGAGCCACCGACACTAACATATCCATTACCTGTTGGATATGCCGCTCCTCCTCCAACATAAACCCTGTGACATGAAACCATAGTAAGGGCTATTATAGTCATTATAGAAATTATCTTTTTCATACAATCCTCCGTAATAAATCATTTCAAAAAATTTGGATTCAATTTTTATGCCACATTTCTATTCTTTTTTAAGGAAAAACCTGTATTTACCAGAGAAGTAATCTACCTTTTTCCAGTATTCATCGTTGTTATACTTTTTTTCAAGATAGGTTCTTAAAGGGAGTATTTGCATTGCAGGCTCCCATTTATACGGTTTATCATCCCCCTCTTTAAATATCTTTCCCTCTTCCATAGCCCATGAAAACTCTGCAAGACTCATATTTTCGCTTTTCATTAGCCTTTCTAAGGCTTTTAGTTTTCCAAAATCTTCAGGGTTGTCAAAGTAAAAAGCAATTGAATAAATATAGGCATTGTGAAAATGCTCAGGGTTATTTAAGAGTGCATGGAATTTTAACCTTATTCCCATAAGCATTATTAATTGTAAAGCCTCTTTCCCCAGCCCTAAGCCAGGGTAATTTTGCCCGGGCAGCCTTGGCTTTTCTTTTGTAAAACTTCCTTTTATGTTTTGAAGGCATAACCACTCAATTTTCATTACAGGAAAAATATTCTTAAAAGAGGTTTTTCGGACAACAAGCTCTGCAATAAATTTATTTTTTCTAAAAGGCGGTTCAAATACCACAAGGTAGTCAGAGCCGTCTTCCCTCTTGCCAATTTTAACATCAATCTCATTAAAGCCCTTTTCACGCAGGAGATTTACCATTCCGTACTTTTTAAGGGCAAGCTTAATACCGCTTTTAGTATAAAAATCAAGGAATCTCTCCTCTTTTTTTTCGCTTAAAATATCACCAAGAGATAAATCATAAGCACAACCAGATGTCAATTCTGCTCTTGTTAAATGCTTGTAAACCCACCTGAATTTGAGAGGAATATTAAACATTTAGTCTCCCTTATATACCCATTTTATAAAGTTATAGTAAAGCTTCCAGGAGTCTTTTCCGTACCCTCCCCCTGCAACAACACCCATTGGCAAATTTTGCTGTTTTACAAAATTATACACAAATTTGTCCCTTTCAAGCACCCCTTCTGTAGAAATATTAAAAGTGCCAAAGCTATCATCTATATGAATATCTGAGCCTGCAATATAAACCACGAAATCAGGATTAAACTTATCAAAAACCTCAGGAAGATAGTATTTTAATTGAAGAAGATATTCGCTGTCTTCAGTTCCGTCTGGAAGAAGTATATCCATATTATTTTTCTTATTTATAGTATCCCAGTTATCTCTATGAATAGAAAAGGTAAACACATTCTCATTTTTCTCAAAAATTGTAGCTGTACCATTGCCGTGGTGATAATCAAGGTCTATTACCAACACTTTCATCTCTCCGTACTTTTTAAATAGCTTAACAATAGCTATGGCAACATCGTTTACAGGGCAAAATCCCTCGCCCTTGTCTTTTTTTGCGTGGTGATAACCTCCCCCTAAATTAAAACAAACTGTTTTATCCTGGTAAGCAGAAAAAAATGTTTGAATTGTGCCCCCTGTAACATACTTAAAAAAATCTATAATGTCTGTATCAAAGGGATTGGCATAGTCAAGAAATAGAATTTTTGCAAGAAACATAGGGTCTTTTAATTTTTCAACATAATTTTTTGAATGCACCAAGCGAAAATCATCCCAGGTGGCCGGTTCCGGTTCCTTTATGTAAGATGGCTTTACAATCTTTTCTTCAAGCAGTTTATCCCTTATCTTTCTATATTTATTGCAGTCAAAAGAACTTCTCGGCCCTTTTTCACATAACCCTAAAAAATACTCTGTTGAAAAGTACAAACAGGGTTTAGGTTTGAAAAGTCTCATACAACTCCTTAACCTGTTTTCTTGTATATTCAATGCCGTCAGAATTATCAATAATATAGGTTGCGTACTTTTTTTTCTCCTCAATATCCATTTGAGTTTTTATAAACCTCTCAGCATCTTCCCTGCTCATTTTATCCCTCTCCATAAGCCTTTTTAACTGCACTTCAAAGGGGGCATACACAACTATAATCTCTTTAAATCTTTTATGACTGCCACTTTCAATTAGTAATGCAGCATCAACAATTATCAAATTTGAATCAGCCTGATTTACAAGCTCATTTTCCCTCTCAATAATTGCAGGGTGGGTAATTGAGTTAAGCAGTTCTCTCTTTTCCTTATCTGAAATAATTATTTCTCTCAGTTTTTTTCTATTTAAATTACCGTCAGGAAGAATGACATCTTTTCCAAAATATTTTTCTATCTCTTTTAAAACAGGGCTACCCTTTGAAACAACTTCCCTTGCAACCCTGTCTGCATCAATTACAAATGCCCCTAACTGCTCAAACATTGAAGAGACAAGGCTTTTTCCCGTTGCAATACCGCCTGTTAGTCCCACAATCCTTTTTTCTTTTATTTGCATAGCAATTCCATTAACTTTTCCACCAGTTGATAGGGTGTATTCTCTCTTAATAACACTTTGTTTAAACCAATTTCCATTGAATCCTTTGACTTTTTCAGAACCTCATCTACAGCCTTTTCCTGAATTATTTTCAACACTCTGTACCTCAACCTTTCCAGCCTTCTCTCCTCAACACTTTTTTGAGCATTCTTTTCAACACCAATTAACATATAGTCAACTAACTCTTCCACCCCTTTTCCCGTGGTTGCAATTGTTTGAAAGATAGGCGTGTCTTTTTCGGAAAGGGTATTGAAGTGGTTTAAAATAGTTAATAGTTTATCAACACCCTCTCTATCCGATTTATTGACAACAAAAACATCTGCAATTTCCATAATCCCGGCCTTTAAAGCCTGAATATCATCTCCCATACCCGGCACAAGCACAACAGCGTTCATATCGCTTACTTTCACTATGTCAACCTCATCCTGCCCAACCCCCACAGTTTCAACAATAATATAGTCAAAGTGAGCCGCATCAAGAATATCAATTGCATCAAGGCAGGCTCTATTTAATCCCCCTAACATCCCTCTTGTTGCCATTGAGCGAATGTAAATACCATCAACTGTTGAAAGTGTATTCATTCTAATTCTGTCTCCCAATATTGCCCCACCTGTAAAGGGAGAGGACGGGTCAATAGCTATAATTCCAACCTTATAACCTTTTTTGTTTATACTTTTGGCTATTTTATCTGTTAAGGTGGATTTACCTGCCCCTGGAGAACCTGTTATTCCAAAGATTTTTGCATTGCCTGTTCTCCCAAATATGGGATTGATAATTAAGTCTGCGCTTGAAGGATTGTTTTCCACAAAGGTTATAGCCTTTGCAATACTCCTTATATTTTGTTGTAAAATCCCCTCAACTATCTTTTCTATATCCATAATTTATTTTCAAAAACTAAAAAACAGCTTTAGTCTCTCAACAAGCTTCTTGCAATAACAAGCCTCTGGATTTCAGAAGTACCTTCTCCAATGGTACCTAATTTAGCATCTCTATAAAACTTTTCAGCAGGATACTCTTTAACATAGCCATATCCCCCTAATATCTGGACAGCCTCGTTTGCAACCCAGACAGTAGCCTCAGATGCGTATAGCTTTGCCATAGCAGAGATCTTGTTTACATTCTGCCCTGCATCCTTTAATGCTGCAGCCTGATAGACGAGAAGCCTCGCTGCTTCAACCTTTGTTGCCATATCGGCAAGTTTAAATTGAATTGCCTGAAAAGCGGAGATAGGTTTACCAAAGGCATACCTTTCCTTTGAATACCTCAAAGCAACCTCATATGCCCCTTGAGCCATTCCAAGGCAATAGGCCGCAATTGATATCCTTCCCCCATCAAGTATTGCAAGTGCATTTTTAAAACCTTCTCCCTCTTTTCCCAACAATCTGTCTGCCGGCACTTTGGCATCTTCAAAAATCAATTCAGAGGTATCACTTGCCCTCATTCCACATTTATTTTCTTTCTTACCCGGCCTGAACCCTTCAATTGATTTATCAAGGATAAAGGCAGAAATACCATGTTTCCCTGCCTCAGGGTTTGTTCTTGCCATTACCACATAAATATCCCCGTATGTACCATGGGTTATAAACTGCTTGGTACCGTTTAATATGTAATAATCCCCCTGTTTTTTTGCAGTTGACTTTAAAGCCCCTGCATCAGAGCCACTTCCCGGTTCAGTCAATCCCCAGGCTCCTATAGCCTCTCCCTTTGCCAACGGCACTAAAAATTTCCTCTTCTGCTCTTCATTTCCAAACATATAAATGTGGCTTGTGCAAAGGGAATTGTGAGCAGCAACCCCTAAACCAATTGATCCATCAATCCTTGATAATTCTTCAACAATTATTGCATATTCCACATAACCGTATCCGGCACCACCGTACTCTTCGGGGATAACAACCCCCAAAAAACCTAACTCACCCATTTTATGAAAAAGGTCTTTGGGGAAAATCTGCGCCTCATCCCACTCCATCACATGGGGTTTTATCTCTTTTTCTGCAAAATCCCTCACCATTTTTTTTAGCATTTTTTGCTCTTGAGTAAATTCAAAATCCATATCCCCTCCCAAAAATGCGCTCTATTTTTTCTTTGTTTTTTGAGCCTTTTTGTAAAGGGCTTCTGCTTCAGGAAACAATTCAAGGGCTTTCTGAAACTGCTTATCTACTTCAAGAAACCTTTTTGTTCCCTCTGCCAGCCCGAATTTAATGTTTAAAACTTCTTGCTCAATCAATACCTTAATAAGTTTTAAATTATCTTTAATATCCTTTTCAGTAAAATCTATCCCGTTTTTCTTTAAAAAGGATTTAAAATCATCTAAAACAGAGTCATCTGCAACAAAAGATTTTTTAATATCTTTGTGCTTATTTGTATATTCCACTGCAAACCTGAAGAATGCTGAATCCCTGAATCTCAACTTAACAAGAAAGTCACTTAATTTGCCGGAATCAACGGTATAATCAGGGGTAATGCCCCCTCCACCGTAAACCGTTCTCTTCAATTTTGTTGTTTTAAAGACAGGTTTATTTTCATTCTTTTCCTCTTCAGTTTGCAATTGTGGATTAAAATAATCTCCAAAAGAGGTTTTGTAATCCCTTTGAATACACCTTCCAGATGGGGTATAGTATTTCGCAGTTGTTAAAGCAAGAGCCATCTTTTTCTCTATCTCAAACACTGTTTGAACAAGCCCCTTACCCCAGGAGGTTTTTCCCACAATCAGGCCTCTGTCATTGTCCTGAATTGAACCAGCAACAATTTCCGAACCTGAAGCACTTCCCCTGTTTATTAAAACAACAAGGGGGATATTTTCAAATCCAAAGTTGTTTCTTGCATAGTAATCAGACCTCTCTTCTTTAGTTCTTCCCTTTATATATACGACCAAATCTCCCTTTGGCAAAAACAAATCAGAAACAATAACAGCAGAACTTAATAATCCACCGGGGTTATTTCTCAAATCAAGAATAAGTTTTTTCATCCCCTGCTTTTGCAATTTTTTAAGGGCATCATAAACCTCTTTGCCGGTTTTTTCACCAAAGCTTTTTACAAGAATATACCCTGTATCTTTGTTTACCATAAATGCATATTCAACAGTCCTTTCAGGTATTTCTGCACGCATTATGGTAAAGGTAAGGAGTTTTTTATACCCTGGCCTTTTAATTGTTATAACAACCTTTGTCCCTTTCTTACCTCTCAGCTTTGATACTGCGTCATTTACATTCATCCCCTCTGTCGGCTCACCGTTAATTGCGTAAATTATATCGCCGGAACGAATTCCAGCCTTTGCAGCAGGGGTATTTGCAATTGGAGCAATTACAGTTATTTTCCCGTTTCTCTGGGAGATAATCATTCCAACCCCGTAAAACTTACCCCTTTGTTCCTCAGTCATTCTTCTATACGCTTCTTCATTTAAAAAGGTGGAGTGGGGATCAAGGGTTGAAAGCATTCCGTCTATTGAGCCTTCAACAAACTTTTTATAGGTAAATTCGTTAACTGAATTTTTCTTTAAAAAATCTCCTAAATCAACTAATGATGCAACCTTTTTGCTGTACTCAACAGCAAATATACCTACAAAAACAGTTAAAAGTAATACTACAGGAAACAGTATCTTCTTTTTCATAAAGGTTATACCCTCTCAATTGCCATTGCAACTGCATTTCCACCACCAAGGCAGAGAGCCACAATCCCTCTCTTTAAGTTTCTTTTTTCAAGGGCATTTAACATGGTTACCATAAGCCTTGCTCCTGATGCCCCAATAGGATGTCCCAATGCAACTGCACCGCCGTTAACATTTACCTTTGCAGGGTCAAGCTTTAATTCGTCAATAACTGCAACAAGCTGAACAGCAAAGGCTTCGTTTATTTCATAAAGGTCCACATCTTCATTTTTCCATCCAGTTTTTTCCCAGAGCATCTTTATGGCAGGGATTGGGGTAAGCATTACCCATTGAGGCTCCAACCCTGAAACAGCATAGTCAACTATCCTTGCTCTGATTGGAAGGTTATTCTCTTTGGCATAATCCTCATCTGCAACTACGCAAACAGCTGCACCATCGTTAATTGTTGATGCGTTTCCAGCGGTTACAGTTCCGTCTTTTTTGAATGCAGGTCTTAGTTTTGCCAATTTTTCCATCGTTGTGTCTGCCCTTGGTCCTTCATCAGTATCAATCACAACAGGGTCTCCCTTTCTCTGCGGCACTTCAACCGGGACAATTTCATCTTTGAAAGCACCACTCTTAATTGCATTTACAGCCTTCATCTGGGAATTATATGCGTATTCATCCTGTTGCTCTCTTGTAATTCCATATTTTTCAGCAACAAGTTCAGCAGTAATTCCCATATGGTAATCGTTGTATATATCCCATAAACCATCGTGTACCATTGAGTCAATTAAAACACCGTTGCCAAGCCTGTACCCTATTCTTGCTTTATCAAGAAGGTAGGGACAATTTGACATACTCTCCATACCGCCTGCTATGGAAAGTTTTGTATCCCCGGCCTTTATTGTTTGGGCAGCAAGCATAATTGCCCTTAACCCTGAACCGCAAACCTTGTTAACTGTTAGTGAAGGGATTTTAACAGGTAAGCCTGCAAAAATTGCAGCCTGCCTTGCAGGGTTTTGTCCAATTCCTGCCTGAACAACATTCCCCATTACAACTTCATCTATCTCTTCCACATTAATACCAGTTCTTTTTACAGCCTCTTTTATCACAATAGAGCCTAATTCAGGCGCTCTTAAAGATGACAATCCTCCCATAAATCTTCCAATAGGAGTTCTTACTGCTCCAACAATTACCGGTTTTCCCATAATTCACCTCTCAATAGTTTTATATTTAGAGTATATCAAAAAAAAATCCCCCGGTTAAGGGGGAAAGTTTATATCTGAAAAGGAGGTCACCATAAATAATTAATGCAACATTTATGCCAGAAAAATTACAGAGTTTAATGCCATTCTGACACATTTAGAATTTTACCGAAGCATTAATCCTGTAAACAGTGGCCTCCCCTTTTACAACCTGTGCGTTTAAGTTTAAAACCGGAAGAAGGGACATTCTTACCCCACCCATTATTAAAACCTGACTTTCTGAGTTTGAAAAATGAGGGAGTAAATCCCCTTTATATTTAACATGGGATTTTAAATAAGATACCCCACCGTATGGAGTAAAAAACAAAATTCCTTTAGATGCAAATAATCCTGCTGAATATGAATAGGCATCCATGTAAGAATTTCCAGTTAAATTTGAATAAGTTACCCTTGCAACAACAGATGGAAATAATGCATTTCCGTGGATAAGCCTGTAATTTGCTGAAATACCCCAGGAATTTGAGTTAATGTCAGAGTAGTCTCTTAAAGTTATCCCAACAGCCAAATCGTCTGTTAACCCTTTTCTCAAAGAAACTTCGGTAAAGGTTATTGTATTATCAAGAGAAGGGATAGCACTGTTCCAGGTTGATTGGGAAATATCAACAATTCCTGCTGAAACAGAAAGGTTAAATCCAAATACCCCGAAGCCAGAAGAAACGCTTACCGGATTAAAGTAAAGCATTGTGCCTGTTTCTTTAACAAACTTTGAAGAATTAAAATTCTGGGAAAATGATAAAAAAGAAAAACAAAGCATCAACAAAACAATTAGCTTTTTCATATATTTAACTCCTTAAAATTCAAGCACTTTGTCGCATTCAACAACCCAGGTGGAAAACTCTTTCATATTGCTCCTCTTTACCCCTTCAATTAGTTGAAGATGGGCAATGCCCCTTGCATCCATACAGCTTCCGCAAGCCTTAATTTCTCCCCCTTTGTTAATAACCGCTTTAACCATTTTTTCAATATTGTAATAACCCTCAGGGGTTTTTTGCCCTGGTAAACCACAGAATACCCCATCTGCAAGGAGAAAAATTTTCACATCAACATTGTGCTCCCTCTGTAAAGTCATGGCCATTCTAAATGCGTTGTAAGCCTTTTCTGTTCCATATGGTGCATCATTGACTATTATCAACACTTTCATATCTCCTCCTAAAAAGAATTTTTACCAAACAGGTTAAAAAAGTTTTGATTTGCTATGTTTGATAAATTTTCAACATTCATCCCTTTAATTTCAGCAGCCTTTTCAATTGTATATTTCACCCTTAACGGCTCATTCCTCTTCCCCCTGTATGGCACAGGGGAGAGGTATGGAGAATCTGTCTCAAAGAACACTCTGTCTATTGGTGTTTTTTTTACCAATTGCCTTAATTCCTCAGCCTTAGGAAAGGTTATTATCCCGCTGAATGAAATGTAAAAGTCAAGCTGAACAGCTGTATTAAAAAAATCCTCCCCTGATGTAAAGCAGTGTATAACCCCTTTTATTCCTTTATGCTTTTTTAGAATTGATGCAGTCTCTTTATCTGCATCCCTTGTGTGAATAATAACAGGAAGGTTAAACTTTTTTGCTATTTTTAACTGAATTTCAAAAGCCCTAATCTGCTCTTCCCTTGGAGAATTGTCATAGTAAAAATCAAGGCCTATCTCTCCAATTGCAGTTATAAGCCTTTTCTCAGCAACATTTTTTAAGAAATCTTCTTCATTTTTACCAAAAATTTTTGCATCGTGGGGATGCCAGCCTAAAGAGGTGTAAATCCCTGAATACTTTTCGCAAAGCTCTTTGTTTAAATAAAATTCATCAATATTCGTTGATACACTTAAAAGAGAAATTCCCCCTTCTTCAAAAAACCGCTCTATAACTTCATTTCTATCATCGTTAAATGAATCCATTGCAAGGTGGCAATGGGAATCTATAAACTCCATTTACTCCCCCTTTAATCTTTTTACCCGATTAAAAATGATATCACTGCAAGAACAAAAAGGTAAAAGGAAAAGTAATGAAGTTTAAGTTTTTTTACCACTATTTCAACAAGTTTTATTGAATAAACTCCAACAATTAAAGCAACAAAAAAGCCTAAAATATATGGCATTGTAAAACCTGTATGTGAAATATCCTTAAATTCAAGGATAAATGCTCCTAAAATTGCTGGAATTGAAAGCAAAAAGGAAAATTCAGCACTATCTTCGGCACATACTCCAAAAATCAATGCTGCTGTAATTGTTGCACCGCTTCTTGAAATTCCAGGCATAATAGCTATCCCCTGGGCAATTCCTATTAAAATAGGAAGCCACAGGCCATAGTTTAAAAGGGGATTAGAGTTTCCCTTCTGCTGAATTTTCCAGGCCACAAAAAGAAAAATTGCAGTAATAAAAAAACATAATCCAACAATGTGAAGGTTTGAGTGGAAAGATTCAACTTTATCTTTTAAAAAAAGCCCAATTATTCCAGTCGGTATTGTCGCCAATATCCCGAATAAAAGAAACCTGTACGGCCTTTCTGCAAAGTTTGAAAACTTTTCTTCTTCTGGTTTTTTCCCAAAAAGGCTTAAAATTATGGCAATAATATCTTTTCTGTAATAGATAAGTACAGCAAACAGGGTTGCAAGGTGAATAACTACATCAAAGGCAATATCAGGTTTTTTTAAGCCAATTATTTTCCCAAAAAGTGCAAGGTGGCCTGAAGAGGATACAGGCAGAAATTCCGTAAGCCCCTGAATAAGGGCAAGAATAAAAGCCTGTACCCAGCTCATTAGAATAAGTCCTTAAAATTAAATTTTTTCTTGCTCTTTCCCTCTTCAGGGCTGTTTTCTGAATCAGGGCTTTGCCCCTGATTTACTCCCTGTCCCCCCATCATTTTTGCAAAAGGGCTTGGCTCTTCTGTGTAACCCTTAGGCAACTCAAACAGAGAATTCGAAACAGAGTCTTTCTTTAAGCTTAAAATCTCAAAGGTTGTTATTTGCTGCAATTTTCCATTTTCATCGTATTTGTAGGTAACAGTTTTTAAAGGGAAGCCTATTTTATTTACATTGAGTTTAACCTGAGCGTCAACCTCTGGGATTCCTGTGCTGAAAGTGTTGTTGAAAGAGTAAACATCAAAATCAGAAATACTAAAATCTTTTGTTGCATAAATTTCTGTTTCCTCTTTGTGTTTGTGCTCAATTTTTTTAAACAATACTTTCATTTCAACAGCATACTTTACCAGCATTTTATACTTATTTGTATTATATCCTGCAATCTTTCCACCGTTTCCCAGTTCTACAACATTTACATATATGTCTTTATATCTCATCTTTGCAAATTTCTTCATCATCTTCATTGCGCTTTCGCCTGTTTTTTGCAATTCATCAAGATTCATCTTCCAGTATGTTTTCTTTGACGGATTTAAAAAATAAGCCATTTTGCCATCACTTGAAATAACAACTGTTCCCTTTGGTGTAAAAGTGTTGCCCCCTTCAATAATCTCAACCCTGAACTTTTTGCCATTTTCGGCATAGCATTTCATAGTAACAGGTTGACTCATATCCCCATAGGGCGAGTTTGCCATCTGTTCTTTAACCTTTGGATCGGTAATTTCTGTTGTAACCTTTGATGTATAAACAACACCTGCAAGGGATACAGTTGCGTAAAGCAAAATTATTCCTAAAATTGAAAAAACTCTCTTCATTTTTTTTCCTCCTAATTAAACTCCTCTACAAGAATACACGGTTAAAGTATAAATTGTCTATAATTTTTTGTATTTCTCCATTAAATCACGGTAATATTGAGCTACATCACTTTTGCTGTGTTTTGAGTAACCCTTTACAAGTATTTCACACTTTTTAATTAACTCTTCAATTGCCAGTTTTCTATAATCTCCCTTTAAATTGGGGTTGTTAATTATCTTTTCAAGGGCGTAAACCCTAAACCTGTCCATACCAATAAATGATTTTGAAAGCTGGTCTTCGTGCCCACCTCTTTTTATTATCAGTTTTTCTTCAAGCAATCCTATTGGTTCAAAAGCTGAAATTCTAAGCCACATATCGTAATCCTCACATGCAGGCATTGATTCATCAAAGTATCCGTAGTCTTCAAAAACACTTTTTTCAATAATAACCGCTGAAGGACTTACAATGCACAAAGGAAGGCACTTTTCAAAAATATAACCACCGTATTTTTTATGCTTCTTCATTGGATTTACAAATTTGCCTCTTCTAATCCAAACCTCGTCTGTTTGTGAAACCCTGAAATGAGGGTTTTGCTTTATAAATTCTATGTGTTTTTTTAGTTTGTTTTTCTTCCATAAGTCATCTGAATCTAAAAGCGCGATATAATCCCCATTTGCTTCTTTAATCCCCCTATTCCTTGCGGCAGATACCCCGTTGTTTTCCTGATAGATATAGACTATGTCGGGAAAAGCTTTCTTTAAAATTTCACCTGTACCATCTTGAGAACCATCGTCAACAACAATAATCTCGTATGGGGATACGCTTTGTTCAACAACTGATTTTATAGCTTCTATTACGAAATTTTTTCTGTTAAAAGTTGGAATTACAACCGATACCCTCATTATTCCCATTCAACTGTTGCAGGTGGTTTTGAGGTTACATCGTAAACCACCCTGTTTATCCCTTTAACCTTGTTGATAATTCTTGAGGATACCTTCTTCAATAAATTGTACGGCATCTCATACCAGTCTGCAGTCATAAAGTCTTCTGTTTTAACAGCCCTTAAGGCTAAAACATACTCGTAAGTTCTGTAATCTCCCATAACCCCAACAGTTTTAACAGGGGTTAACACTGCAAAGGCCTGAGATATGTCGTTGTAAAGCCCAACTTTTCTCAACTCCTCAATAAAAATGTGGTCTGCTTCCTGTAAAATCCTTATCTTGTCCTCTGTTATCTCTCCAATAATTCTCACTGCAAGCCCAGGGCCGGGGAATGGGTGTCTTGATACAATCTCCTCAGGAAGCCCCAATATTCTCCCAATCTCCCTAACCTCGTCTTTAAACAAATCCCTTAACGGCTCAAGGAGTTTTAAATTCATCTTTTCAGGCAAACCACCAACATTGTGGTGGGTTTTTATTGTAACCGAGGTGCCACCGTGTGCTGAAGACTCTATAACATCAGGGTAAAGAGTACCCTGCGCAAGAAATTCAGCATCTTTAAACAAAGATGCCTCTTTTTCAAAAACCTCAACAAAGGTTTTACCTATTATCTTTCTCTTTTCCTCAGGGTCTATTACCCCCTTAAGCCTTTCCAAAAACATTTTAGATGCGTCAACCATTTTTAGATTAAAACCAAACCTTTCTTTAAAGGTTTTATAAACTATTTCACCTTCGTTTTTCCTCAACAAACCGTGGTCAACAAAAATGCAGTAAAGGTTATCCCCTATTGCCTTATGAATTAAAGCGGCTGCAACAGATGAATCCACTCCCCCGGATAAACCTAAAATTACCTTTTTATTTCCAACAATTTCTTTTATCTCTCTGACCTTTTCATCTATGAATGAACCCATTTGCCAGTCTGGTTTAATTTTCGCAATTTCAAAAAGGAAGTTTTTTAATATAATCTTTCCAGATTCAGTGTGGCTTACCTCAGGGTGAAATTGCACTGCATATAGTTTCTTTTTGTCATTGCCCATTGCTGCAATCTTTGTATCCTCAGTTGAGGCAATTATCTCAAATCCCTCAGGCACTTCCATAACCTTATCCCCGTGAGACATCCATACAACTGACGGGGATTTAACCCCTTTAAAAAGGGGGGAATCTGTTTTAAATTCAGCATCAGCCCTTCCATACTCCCTTGTGTCAGAGGGTTCAACCCTGCCACCTAAAAGGTGTGCCATTAACTGCATACCATAGCATATTCCAAGCACTGGGATACCTGCCTCAAAAATCCTCTTATCTATTGTCAAAGCATCTTTGTCGTAAACAGAGCGGGGGCCGCCTGAAAGAATAATTGCTGAAGGGTTTATTTCAACAATCTTTTCATAAAGTGTATTAACAGGGACAATTTCGCTGTAAATATGATTCTCCCTGATTCTCCTTAAAATCAATTTGGTATATTGCGAACCGTAATCAATTACTATAACGGCATTTTTTCTCATTTACTCCTCCAATTATATTTTCTCTTTCATTTTACCTTCAATGCAAAAAGGTTGCAAACTGCAAAGGTTACACTTTGCCTTTGAAACATCTGCATTACATATCCCCTGAATACCGGTGTGGCACAGGGAAAAATCGTACCTTATCGGGTCTTGCGGATTAAACTTTTTTAAAGAATTACTAATATCCAGCGCTGTTTTTAAAGATGAGTCTCTTCTATCTGTTAAACCAAGCCTTTTTGAAATCCTTAAAATATGGGTATCAAGGGGAATAATCAATTGGGAAGGTTTTATTTTATCTCTCCACAATCCGAAATCAACATTGTCTTTTCTTACCATCCACCTGAAAAAAAGGTTAAGCCTTTTGCAGGGGGATTTTTTTCTAATATCAGGAAGAAGATTGCTCTTTTTTATCAAATCTGGGTAGTCAGCAAATGAGTTTATTTCAAGAAAAATATTCTCTGCTGTTTGAATAATATTTTTTTCAGCCAGGTCTATAAGCCTTCCCTTTCTTTTCAAAACACTTGAGAGGGAATTTAAGAATTCAATAATTGAATTTTCGTCAACAAAACGATAGACAAAACCTCTAAAATCCTCTTTAATTCCTTTTTTATCGATGTTTTTAAGGTAATGGTATGGCTCAAAATTCATTGTTTTAAAGATTTTATCCAGTGTTTCAAGTATTTTTTTCACACTTCCAAAGGCAAAGCATGCGGAAATAAAGGCTGAAACCTCAATGTCTTTTTCATCTTTAAACTTGTGCGGGAATGAAACAGGGTCGTTTTTCACCTTTTCAATTGAATTCATCTCATTGTAAAGTTTATCTAAAACAACCTTAAATTCCTTATTCATAACATTCAAGATTATCCGATAAAAAACTTTGAAATAAAAGTTAAAAATTGATAAAGTGGAATTATGAAAATAAAGACATTTATTTTTAGCACTATAATTTTATTCCTTGTGGCATTAAACTTAATTTTGTTTAATGTTGTAAAAAGAGCAAGCAGTAATATACTAAAAAACTATTCTGTAAAAAAAATCAAAGTTGAAGACATATCTTTAAACATTCCTATTGGCTTCAAACAGTTAAAAATAAAAGAGAGTAATAACTGGAAGATTTACCCCTTTAAATCTGGAAAGACATTTTTTAGAGTTTCAGTGACACCAGGGAATGAGGAAAATTTAGTGAGAATTGTAAAGAATGCTTTAAAGATTAAAAGCCTTCCAAGAAAAGAGAAGTTTATTTTATCAAAACTTTGTTTTATAAAGAGAATGGATAATCCAGAGGGAAGTTTTTACTTTTTAAATCACAAAAACAAAAAAAATAGATATGTTTTTGTTTCCCATTTAAATGGGAAAGTCTATTATGTGGATTTTTTTGCTCCCTCAACAATTTTAAAGTATAAAGAGTTGTTTGATAAAACAATTCTTTCAATTGGAATAAATAAAGGGTCTCTATTTTCTGATAAACAAAAAACTGAAATTGAATTAAAAGGTATTTGTAAAAAAACATATTACATACTCTGTCAACCTGAAAAAATTCTAATATTTGGTATACCTTCAATTGTTGGGATTATTATCCTTTTTGTTTTAATGCTTACCATTTCAGGAATGGGGAAACTTCCTGAAAATTTCATGGATTTAGGGATTGTTCCTGTTTACTATGAAGAGAATGTTGACACTATTTTCAGGATTTTTACAAAAAGGCAATGGTTTTTAACCGCCTTTGTGGTTGATGCAAATGGAATTCACATATTTTACAGAAAAAAGGAAATGGTTTTTATAAGCAAGGATAGGGCAAAAGAAGAATTAAAAAATAATAAATCCTTTTTCGGTAATTACCTTGAGATAGAATTAAACAAAAAGGAATTAAAAAATCCACCAATTGACATTAAGTATGCTTTGATATATAACATCAACTTTCACTTCTATTTAAAAGACACTGATAGAGTATTATCTTTTATTAAATATTAAGAAATTACTCTTCTAAAGAAATCTTCCTTAACAAATCAATATTCGTAAGCATCATACCTGTTCCCATAACAACACAGGTTAAAGGGTCTTCGGCAAGGGACACAGGCAATCCTGTTTCTTCCCTTAATTTTTTGTCAAGGTTTCTTAAAAGTGCTCCCCCACCTGCAAGAACAATCCCTCTATCTACAATATCTGCAGCAAGGGCTGGTGGAGTTTTTTCAAGGGTTATTCTTATTGTTTCAACAATTTTATCAACAACAGGCTTTAAAGCTTCTCTTGCTTCTTCGTCAGTCAAAATAATGCTTTTCGGTAATCCAGAATCAAGGTCTCTTCCTTTAACCTCCATTTCAAGAGGTTTATCAAGCGGGTAGGCAGAGCCTATATTTATCTTAACCTCTTCTGCTGTCCTTTCCCCTAAAAGCAATCTGTACTTTTTCTTCACATAGTTTATTATTGCCTCATCCATTGCATTGCCCGCCTCTCTCAGAGATTTGCTGTACACAATGCCTGCAAGAGAGATAACTGCAACATCTGTTGTGCCTCCACCTATGTCAACAATCATATTTCCTACAGGCTCAACTATGGGAAGCCCAGCCCCAATTGCAGCAACCATTGCCTGTTCAACAAGGTAAACCTCGCTTGCTCCAGCTTTTAATGCGCTTTCTTTTACTGCCTTTCTTTCCACCTGAGTAATCTCTGAAGGAACTGAAATAATTATTCTTGGTCTTAAAAAAAAGTTTCTATTATGGGCTTTTTTAATAAAGTAATCTAACATTCTCTCTGCAATTTCAAAATCTGCTATAACCCCATCTTTCATAGGTCTTATAGCAACTATGTTTGCGGGAGTTTTTCCCAACATTTCCTTAGCATCTTTGCCTACTGCCTCAACCTTGTTGTTTCTCTTGTTAATTGCAACAATAGAAGGCTCTCTAACAACTATTCCCTTACTCTTAACATAAACAAGGGTGTTTGCAGTACCTAAATCTATAGCTAAGTCGTTTGAAAATAGAGTTAACCAGCTGGAAGGATTGAATATACTCATACCGTTCTCCAAATTTTTCTTTTTCATTTATTATCATAAGGTAAAACGCAGTCTATTTGCAACAATTATTTAAGATTTTTTCAAATTTGTATAACATTTTGTCTATTATTTATCAGTCAACGGTAATTACTGCATATTTTGTAATTTTTGTCTCATTTCCAGCTGCATCTCTGGCTATTATGTTGATGGCATTTTTCCCTTTTTGATACATTTTCTGGATAAAAGAGAATTTTCCATCTTTGCCAACTTCCACAAGATGATTGTTAATTATCAAAGTTGCTCCAGGTTCTGTTCTCCCTGAAACAATTACAACGGAACCAAAGACATTAATCTTTTCTATATTTACTTCAGGCGGGGTATTATCTATAAAATTATTGGTACTTCCTGAAATTACAGTAAATTTTATAATTTCAGAAAACTGTCCCCTCTCATTTACACTGTTTATAGCCGCAACTCTCCAGTAATATGTGCCAGGGTCAAGCATAGGTAAAATCAAAGTTGTACCGCTATATCCAAATTTTTCAACTATAACATTAGCAAACATATGGTCTTTAGAGAGCTGAAAATAATATCCCGTAACATTAAAAGAAGGAGCCCATTTAAATACAATATTAGTCCTTGTATTTCTATCTATTGTAGAAAGATTAATAGGCTCTTCAGCCCTTGGGGCAGGAGGAATTTTATACTTTGCAACTGTTTCAGTATCAATATTTATTCTACACATTAACCTTGTTGTTAAATCAAAAATCTGGTCTCCTCCATTTACCATAACTCTTACAGTTCCATCATAACAGAATACAGCAACCTCTTTCCCAGCATTTCTTAATTCAATTTCAGCTGAAGTATTCCCTTTAAATTTAACAATTGTACCCTTCACATTTATTGAAAAATCCTGGTCAAAATCCCTTAACCCCAGAGTTTCAACAGAAATTTTTCCTTTTAATAATTTTATGGATATTTCAAGGAGGTTTTGTTTTTTATTTTCATTTATTTTTTCAAAAACTATTGTAGAGTTGCTTTTTATAGTAAAAATAGAACCGTCAATAAAACCTATTTTACAGCCACTTTTTTCCCCACATTTAATTACATCTTTTTCCCGTATTTTAGTATCAATTTCAGCCTTTAAAAGGGTGTTTCCTCCTCCTAAAATATGTACATCCCCAACAAAATCAGCGATATGTGCTTCTGAAATATATGAGCTTTTCCTTTTTGTAACAATTTCTTTTGCAAATTTTTCTATTTCAGAAATCTCTTTTTCTGCTTTGCTTAATCTGTAAGTTAATATATCCTTGTAAACTTCATCTGCTTTATCCAGCATTTTAAAATAATCATTTCTACTGGAAGAAAAAGATATAAAGGGATATGCTTTTTGCATTAAGTTTAAAGAATTATAGAAATGTTTAATAACCTTTTTTTGCCTTGTTTTTTGAACAGTATAAACACTAATAATGGCAACAGGAATTAATACTAACAAAAAAAGGAAAGTATACTTTAAAAATTTCATAATTAATCCCCTCAATTTCTTATTTATTCTATTTTTAACTAAAATTAAAACATTTTCAAGCGATAAAAGGTTTTTTTATAAAAAGCAAATGAGAATTATTTAATAACTTTTCTTTTCTCTCCAATTTTAACTGTTATACTCTCTCCGTCTAAATGCTCCAGCAATGCCACAAGGTACCTTCTGGAGATATTGAAAACAGGCTTAATCTCCTGTAATGAAAATTCTGTTTTCTTTTTAGCAAAACTTCTAAATTTATTTAAAAATTCATTATAAAACCCTGTTGCAAGGTAAAAATCAGCATTTATTCTTACTATTTTATTCTCTTCAACTCCTCTTTTTAGCAAATCCTTCAACAGCGCTTTATCTTTAAACTCAGCAGAAAGCACATTCATCATTGGAGGGGTTAATCCCCCTTTTTCAAGTAAAGAAATAAGTTTGTCAAACTCTCTATTTTCATCAACAGATAATTTACTCTTAAAATCAGGGGTATGGATAACTTCTCCATTTTTAATTAACTTCTTTTTGGCTATCAAACTATCTAAAACATACTTTTCAGAATCTGAAAAATAGGCATATGGAATCCCCTGCTTTCTGGGGTTGTTTTCCTGAAACTCCCTCACCCTTTGAGTCAGCTTTTCAGTTAAAATAGAATAATAATCAAAAGAAAGAACTGCCTCAGCGTTTTTTAAAACAATTATCCTGCCGCTATTTTTCAATTTATTTATTAGATTTTTAAAGTGGTTTTCATTAATAAAAAGCCTTTCCCTTAACTCTTTTAAACCTACCATTCCCTCTTCTTTTACAATTGCCAGTAAAATTTTCTCAAAATCTTCTGAATCTTTTTCTTTTAAAAAGTCTACCCCTTTGTATCCCTTCCTCTTTCCTGGTTTATTATCCAGCACTACCCCACCCCCAACTGTAAAAAGTGGTGAAAAGTGCCTTAAAATAAATTTCTCTCCAGTATAACAGGCAATAGGTTCCTCAAACCTCAACTGGCAGTATGTCTCAAAGGGAACTTTTTTCTCTTTGCCATCTAAAAGCTTAACCCTTGCTATTGCGTCTTCAGTTCCTATACTTACCCTTACCCTTGTTAAATCTTTAAAACTTGAATACCCGCCAATGACTTTTATTTTCGCATCAATTATTTGAGTTGTAATGTCAATATTATCTTTAATTGCAATATTACCCCTTTTTATCTCTTCTTTTTTAAAGTCAGGAAGATTTAATGCTGCCCTCTTTTTGGCTGAAATAATTTCAGTTTTCTCTCCGTGGGTATTTATGTTCCTTATTTTTCCTGACTTTCTTAAAGGCAAAATAGTTATCTCATCATTAACCCTAAACTCTCCTGCCATTAAGGTGCCTGTTATAACCGTTCCGTAGCCTTTTATAATAAAACTCCTGTCAATATTAATAAAAGCAGGCCTTATACTATTAAAGTTTTCTATCTTTCTTGCAAAATTAAAAAGAAAGTTTTTAAATTCATCTATACCATCTCCCCTGACAGAACTAACTTTAAACAATCTTTCAATCTTTCTATCTGCCTTCTCAAACAATTCCTCTACCTCAAGTTGAACAAGGGAAAGCATATCCTCATCAACAAGGTCTATCTTTGTTATAACGGGGAAAATGTGCTCAATTCCAAGAAGATTTAATATATCAAAATGTTCTTTAGTCTGAGGCATAACAGATTCATCAGCAGCAATCACAAGTATAGCAAAATCAATCGAATGCACCCCTGCAAGCATATTTGTAACAAAGTCTTTGTGCCCAGGCACATCAATAAAACTAACTGATATATCTTCTGCATCCATATGGGCAAAACCAATATCAATTGTAATACCTCTTAGTTTTTCCTCTTTCCACCTATCTGCATCTATACCTGTTAGTTTATAAACAAGAGAGGTCTTACCGTGGTCAACGTGCCCTGCTGTACCAACAATTACCTGTTTTTTAGGCATCTTTTTCTTCTATCTCCTCAGTTACAACCTTATGTTCTATAGATTTTCTGTGCCTTAATTTACAGTAATTATCAATCTTTTTGCCATTCAATTTTATTACAACTGCCGGGTGGCCTACAGCAGTAGCATTTGAAGGGATAGAATCAAGGACAACAGAATCTGCACCAATTTTTGTATTTTCCCCTATTTCTACAGGTCCTAAAATTTTTGCCCCTGCTCCAACAAAAACATTATTTTTAAGGGTGGGATGCCTTTTTTTACCTTTTTCGTTTCCCCTGCCTCCCAAAGTAACCTGATGAAAGAGGACACAATAATCGCCTATTTCAGCCGTTTCGCCTATAACAGTACCCATTCCATGATCAATAAAGACACCTTTACCTATTTTTGCACCTGGGTGAATCTCAATTCCTGTTAAAAACCTATTTATGTGGGATAGAAGCCTTGGCAAAACAGGAATTTTTAACTTCCACAAAAAGTGAATAAATCTATGAAATGTAATTGCATGTAACCCTGGATAGGTCAACAAAACTTCCAGAATATTAGTTGCTGCAGGGTCATTTTTAAAAACAGCTTTTACATCTTCTTTAAAGGTGTGAAAAAACGAAAGCATTTTTATTTAAGCGTCTGTAAAACCTGTTTTGCACAGGCCTTAAATGTCTCAAAAACTCCCAACCCTTGAATGGCAACCGCCTCAAAGTAAGGTTCACCTTTGTATCTTAATTCCTTAACCAGTTCTTCAACAGGAACAACATTAGGCAAATCCCTTTTATTTAACTGCAAAACATAGGGTATGGTATCAAGACTTAAATTATTCTCTATTAAATTTTCCTGTAAATTTTCCAGAGACTCAATATTTGCCTCAAATCTCTCCTCCTGGGAATCTGCAACAAAAATTACCCCATCAGCCCCTTTTAGAATAAGTTTTCTTGAAGCATTGTAAAATACCTGTCCTGGAACTGTATATAATTGGAATTTTACCTTAAAACCATGGATAGTACCTATATCAATCGGAAGAAAGTCAAAGTAAAGGGTTCTGTCTGTTTCTGTTGCAAGGGATATCATTTTCCCTTTTCTTTCTTCCGCAGTTTTTGTATATATATATTGCAGGTTAGTGGTTTTGCCACATAACCCTGGCCCATAGTATACAATTTTACAATTTATCTCTTTTGCCGCATGATTTATAAAAGCCATAATTAGATATCACCAAAAAGTTTATCAATATCCTCTTCAGTTATTTCAGCAAATGGCGATTCATACTTTTCTTCATCGCCAGCCTGTTTTTTAACCTTTTCTTCAATCATATCAAAAATCTTTTCAAGCTCCTGAGAAGCCTTTTTCACCCTTAACCTTACAAGGCCAAGTGTGGCCTTATTGTCAAAAATAACAACTAAAATTCCTCTCTTCCCTACAATTGAAATGTGCAGATTGTCCCTTTCACCTTCATGAAACAGCAAAGAAAATTCTTTCTCTCCTATAAGTTTAGCAAGCCCATCTGTCGCTGCAACATTGCCTGCTGTAAGAGAAGCAAGAGAGGTAGCATCAATATTTCCAAGCTCTCCTGCACCTGCTATCTGCTGACCATTTTTATCCACGAGAAAAACAATTTTGGAACCACTCTCCTCTTTTAATCTCTCAAGAATCTCTTTTAATTTTTTGTATTCTTCTTCATACATTACAAAATCTGGTAACGCCATATGCCATCCCCTTTTTCTAACTGTTGATTATTATAATACAATTCACAACAAAAAAAAACACTTTTTATTTCCCTCTATCCGCAATCCTTTGCAAAAAAGCAAACAGATAAGTAATATACACCGTTTCAGGCAAAGTGCCTTTTCTTGACAAACTTAGCACCTTGTAAATTAAAATTAAAGCTCTTTCAATTCCTTCTTTTTTGTAAATCCCTGCAAGAGACAAAAGCTTTCTTTGATAGTACGAAAGATTTGATGGCTTTTCTTCAAATGCAAGTGTATAAGACTTTTTAAATGTTGACTCTAAAAACCCAGATATTGAAGCGAAGGAAGTACCTCCTTCAATTAAAGCAGTTCCAACCCTTAAAGCTTTTTGCAGGTTTTTCTCTATCAAAGCATCCTGAATATCAAAAAAGGTATATTCTTTCGCCGGGAATAATACTTCTTTTATATCATTTAATGTTATTTTCTTATCCTCTTTTTTATAGGCAAAAAGCTTGTCTAACTCAGAATACAATGTCATTAAATCTGAAAAAGAGGATGCAATAAAATCAACACCGTCTCTATCAATTAAATAACCTTTTGAATTAGCGTACTCAACAATCTTTTGCGGGAATTCCCATTCCCTAACCTTTTTAAATGAAAATATTTCTGCACTTCTTGCAATCTCTTTGTTAAATGCAGCTCTTTTGTCAAAGCTTTCACATTCAAGAATTAAAAAACTCTTCTTTATATTTCCCGACTTTACAGCACTCAAAAACATTTCATAAACTTTTTTATCAGAGGATTTTACTTTAACCTTCTCAAAGTTTTCAACATGAACCACCCTTCTTGGTGCGCCAAAGGGCAACTCTTCCCATGAAGATAAAATTTCCCTCAACGAAACCCTTTTCCCGTCAAGTTTTAGATAATTAAAATCTGAAAAAGAATCTGGCAAAAGTGTTGATACAATTTCCTCAAGCTTTTTCTTTCTTAAATAATACTCTTCCCCTTCAATAATTATTACATTATTTTTGTAATCCATGAATTTACCCTTAATGCTATCTCTTCAGCAAGTTGCCCAGCAAGTTCTTTTCTCTTATCCACAAAGTATTTGGATTTTACGGGAAATTTCTGATAAAGCTTGATTGTATCTTTAAAAACAAAGGTCTTGCCATTTCTGATAAAAGTACATTCAACTTTATATCTCAACTCCTTTGCAGTCTGCCTGTTATCACTTCCACTTTGCACTGTAAAGGATTTAAAATTGTTAACATTAAGATAAACCTGAAAATCAGGATTTGCATCTTTACTTTCTGTGTATCCTGATAAATAGAGATTGTCTTTTATCTTCCACTCAATATCTTTCTTAAATTGAAGCAACAAAGGGTCATTAAAGTTAAATGCTTTTAGAATAAATGTATGCTGCGGGTAAGTGTTAACCTTATACCCGCAGGAAATGAACAAAATTGTCAGAACAAAAATTATCAATAGTTTTTTCATTATTTAACCACAATATTTAAAAGCCTGTTTGGAATATAAATCTTTTTAACAACAGCTTTTCCTTCAATTGCCTTTGCAACCTTGCTATCTTTAATTGCCAGTTCAAAAGCGGTATCTCCATCAATTCCTGCATCAACTTCAACTCTTCCTTTAACCTTACCATTAATCTGAACAATAAGGGTGAATGTTTCATCCTTCGCAAGTTCTTTATTAAATTCAGGCCACTTTGCAATATCAATTCCGTAAATCTCTCCCATTTCAGAGCAAATATGGGGAGCAAACGGCATAAGCATTTTTACAAGCCCGTGAAAAACCCCTTTAACTGCAATTTCATCCATCTTGTTTTCAGGCTTAAATGAGGAAAGGGAATTAAACAACTCCATTAGAGAAGCAATTGCAGTGTTTAAATGTATCCTTTTTTCAATATCCTCTGAAACCTTTTTTATTGTTTTGTGAAGTTTTTTAAGAAGCTCTTTCCCTGAAGAAGATAGTTCATTTATCTTTAAAGAAGTTTCTGCCTTAATAAGTTCAGCGTTTTCTTCTCCAAAATTCCAGATTCTTGTTAAAAACCTTAAAGCACCTTCTGCCCCCTGATCCTGCCAGTCAATTTCTTTTTCAGGTGGTGCAGCGAAAAGCATAAATACCCTAACAGCATCAGCACCGTACTTCTTTATCATCTCATCAGGGTCAACAACATTGCCTAAAGACTTTGACATCTTTCTTCCGTCTTTAATTACCATTCCCTGGGTTAAAAGCCTTACCACAGGCTCTTCAACAGGGACAAGCCCTAAATCGTGAAGAAACATTGTAAAAAACCTTGTGTATATAAGGTGCATTGTTGCATGCTCAATACCGCCTATGTATAAATCAACCGGAGACCAGTACTCAACCTTCTCTTTTGAAAAAGGCTCATTGTTATTTTTAGGATCAATGTACCTGAAATAGTACCAGCTGGAATCTACAAAGGTATCCATTGTGTCTGTTTCCCTTCTCGCCTCTCCACCGCATTTTGGACATTTGGTTTTTAGAAATGTTTTTGAAGTTAGAAGCGGTGAACCTCCTTCACCTGTAAATTCCACATCGTCCGGGAGTTCAACAGGTAAATCCTCATAGGGAACAGGCACAATACCACATTTATCGCAGTAAATTATAGGGATAGGTGTTCCCCAATACCTCTGTCTTGAAATGCCCCAGTCTTTTAATTTATAGGTTATTGCTGCTCTTCCCAGACCATTTTTTTCAAGCCATTGATTCATCTTCTTTTTTGCTTCTTCTGTTTTTAACCCTGAAAATTCCCCTGAATTTATAAGGTAACCATACTCTGTAAACGCTTTTTCAAGCTCTCCCTTATAAACAAAATCCTTTTCTGGCGCAATTACAGGGACAATCTCAAGCCCATACTTCTTTGCGAATTCAAAATCCCTTTCATCGTGAGCAGGAACACTCATAACTGCCCCTGTGCCATACTCTGCAAGAACAAAGTTAGCAAGGTAAATAGGAACCTCTTTGCCATTAAATGGGTTTACTGCGTAAAACCCTGTAAACTGCCCCAACTTCTCAGATGTCTGGAGCCTCTCTTCCCTTGACATTTTGTTAATCTTTTCAACAAACACCTTAACTTCGTCTGCCTTATCTCCTTTTTTAATAAAGGTTTTCACTATTTCATGGTTGGGAGCAACGCACACAAAGGTACAGCCAAAGATTGTGTCAACCCTTGTTGTAAATACTTCAATATCTTCATCAATCCCTTTCACCTTAAACTTAACAATGCTCCCTTCACTTCTCCCTATCCAGTTTTTCTGCATCTCTTTTACATTTTCAGGCCAGCCTTCAAGCTTATCAAGGTTATCAAGCAATCTGTCAGCATAATCTGTTATCCTTATAAACCACTGCTCTAACTCCCTCTGTTCAACCTCGGAATCACATCTCCAGCACTTTCCCCCCTCAGCCTGCTCGTTTGCAAGAACTGTATTGCAGGAAGGACACCAGTTAACAGACCTTTTGCTTCTGTATGCAAGCCCTTTTTCATACATTTTCAGGAAAAACCACTGATTCCACTTATAGTATTCAGGGAAACAGGTTGCTATCTCCCTATCCCAATCGTAAGAAAATCCAAGATTTTTCAACTGCTTTCTCATCATTTCAATATGGTTTACTGTGTGCACTCTCGGATGATCTCCCCTCTTTATTGCAGCATTTTCAGCAGGCAAACCGAAAGCATCCCAGCCCATTGGGTGAAGAACATTATAACCATTCATTGTGAGATAGCGGGCAACAACATCGCCTATGCTATAATTCCTCACATGCCCCATGTGAATTCTGCCAGAAGGATAGGGAAGCATCTCAAGGCAGTAAAATTTTTTCTTGTTTTTATCAACATCAACTTTATAAGGGTTTTCCTTTTCCCATTTTTCGCGCCACTTTGTTTCCACACTCTCAAAATTGTAAGCCATTATACCCTCCTACATCCCCTCTATTTTTAAAAACTCTTTCAGCAATTCAATATAGCGGTTTAAATCTTCTTCCATATGTTTTAGGGAAAGAAAATTTGCCTCATACTGTGAAGGTGGAAGCAAGACACCGTTATCAAGCATAAACTTGAAAAATCTTGAAAATCTATCAAAATCACACTCATTTACCTCTATCAGATTTTTAGGCGCTTTATCCCTGAAAAACAGGGTAAACATTGTTCCAGCGTAGTTAAAAGAAATATCCTCTGTGTTTTCACACAATTCGGTTAAATTTGAGTAAAACCTTTCAGCTTTTTCCATAATTGAGTTAAAGACATTGTCCCTTTCGTAAATCTCAAGGGTTTTTAACCCGCACGCCATTGCAACAGGGTTGCCAGAAAGGGTACCTGCCTGATAGACAGGGCCTTCAGGCGCAAGGTAATCCATAATATCCTTTTTGCCGCCTACTGCCCCAACAGGCATTCCTCCGCCTATAACCTTACCAAATGTTGCTAAATCAGGGGTAATTCCAAAGAGGCCGTATGCTCCCTGTGAGTGAATTCTAAAGCCTGTCATAACCTCGTCAAAAATAAGAAGAGTACCTGTTTGAGAGCAAATTTCCCTCAGCCCTTCAAGAAAACCCTTTTCAGGTTTTACAACCCCCATATTGCCAGCAACAGGTTCAACAATCACACAGGCCACATCATTATTTGAAAGAAGTTTTCTTACACAATCAATATCATTATACTCACAGGTTAAGGTTGTTTTCACAGTATCTTGAGGAATTCCCGGGGTAGAAGGAATGCCAAATGTTGCAACTCCTGAGCCTGCCTGAACAAGCAATGCATCGTGATGGCCATGATAACAACCGTTGAACTTCAACACCTTATCCCTTTTTGTATATCCCCTTGCAAGCCTTATTGCAGTCATGGTTGCCTCTGTTCCAGAGTTTACAAACCTTACCTTATCCACAAATGGAAGCATTCTCTTTACCTTTTCAGCAAGGCTCACTTCAAGGGGGGACGGCATACCAAAAGAAATGCCATTTTCGGCAACCTTTTTTATCTCTTCAATAACCTCTCTATTTGAGTGGCCTAAAATGGCAGGGCCCCAGGTAAGCACAAAGTCAAGGTATTTGTTCCCGTCAACATCGTATATAAACTGGTCTAAAGCCTTCTCAATAAAAATAGGTGTCAAGCCAACAGATTTAAAAGCCCTTACAGGGGAATCAACACCACCGGGTATTGATTTAACTGCAGATTGAAAAAGATTATTTGATTTTTCCCTCATATACACATCTCCTTAACTCTGATTGGATAATTATAACAGATTTTAAAAGGTGAAAACAATAAAGGAAGGCAATAAAAAAAGCCCCCATAAGGGGGCTTAGGTTATTAAATTTAATGTTAATTATTTGTTATTCAACATTCCGTTGGATTCACTAAATGTAGCATCAACAAAGGTCGGAATTCTCGGTAAGAAGCCCTGAGCCTGAGTTCCGTCTCCAAGCATTCCGAAACCGTCAAGAACGATTGGAGTATCGCCAACTGTTGCTGTACCAACTGCAACTACCCAGAACTTCTCATCACCGAATGCATCATCGGTGTAACCGTTCATAAGAACAGGTGAGAATGAAGGGTCTGAGAGTAATACAGTTAAGATACCGGATTTTGGAAGTGTACCAGCATCGTAAACGTAAACATCACCGTCTTCTTCAATGAGGTAAAGAGTTACATTGATATCCTGGTCAACACCGAGGAAACCATAACCAAAACCACCGTAGTAAGTGTTAATTGTTGGAAGAAGTGTTCCATAGTAGTAGTTTACGTTTGTAATTGCAAGGCCAGACCACCAGTAACCTGAGTTCGGGAAGTATGGGAAGTAAAGTGCATCCTGGTAGTATGTTGGCTGATATTCAGTTTCATCAGGGCAATCAACAAACTTCAATGACTTCAAAATTACCTTGCTATTTCCAGTTCCGCAAGGTACAGGATACCAGGAAACTTTAAGGTATGCTTCAACAGGACCGTCTGAAGTAAGCCTTCCGAGCTTGAAGTTATCAAGGTAAATAATACCTTCAGAAGCAGTTGATGCAGCCTGAACAGTATACTGAACAGTTTCAAACAAATCATATGTATCTACACATGAATCATAGTTGTCAGGACATCCAGCCAATCCATCATAAAGGGTTGTGTTATTATCATCAGAATATGCACCAGTACCAGCAGCATCTACAGAGGTTACATAATTAGGACCTGTAATTGTTAGTCCGCTTCCTGTGTCTGTAGTTAATGTTGGAGCGTCAGCGAAGTATACATCAATAGGATTACCGCTTGCGTCAACTACTGAGAACTCAATAATTGAGCCGGCAGGAAGCATACCAATTGAATCTTCCTTCAAGTATGCCTAGCAGGTTCCATCGTTTAGAACAAGAGTACCTATCCTGTAAAGGTCATGACATTCATAAGTATCATCTTCTCCCTGTCCACCAGGAGTGTAAACATAACACTGGCAGAGATCAACATCTTCTGAAGGAGCAATTGCAGAAAGGTCTGCATCCTGAGTACCGTTTTTAACGGTGCAGGTTGTTCCAATAATAAAGTTGTGAACGCTTTCAGGCTGACCATAAGCAATAGCCGGGTTAGCCGGGCTGTATGAAGTACCTAACAGGTTACCAACCATATTTCTTGGGTCAAGAGTGTCATCCAAGCAGTCAGCAGAAACTGTGTAATCAGTAATTGACACAAGGAAGAACTCGTTTAAACCAAAGGTTGAGCCCTGGAAGTTAACACAGATAGCGTGTGGAGTCAAACCATCGCCACCACCGATAGCCTGGGTGTTACCTAACACAAACCACGCCTGGCTATTAGCATTAGGGAGAGCCCCAGCATTGTTAGGAGCAGCACAAATTTTTACATAAATAGTATCATCACCGGCTGCACCAAAAGCCTTTACATCTCCACCTGTCCAGTAAGTTCCATCAACTTCAAGAGTTCCCCATGTAGAGTCCCCATTTGCATCAGAAAAGAGGTTCTTACAAAGGGTTGCACCATCTGTTAACTGGATTTTAACAAGAATAAAATCCTGAGAAGTTGCGCTCTGGTAGTCCTGATCATTGGCAACAATGAATCTCATTGTACCAACACGCTCACAAGCGCCCTGATAATAAACATTTGGTGTAATAGTTTCTACATTCACAGTAGCGAATGCGGAAACTACCACAAACACCGCAAACAAGGTTGTTAATAACTTTTTCATCAAACTTACCTCCTCATAGTAATTTTAGTTATACAAAAAACCTTAAATTTCTCTTTTTCAATACCTTAATTCCAGCTATCACCTCCCCTAATTCCCTAAAATTTGTGTTAATAACAAAATTTACCTATTTTCCTTTTTCCTTTCATTCCCATCATAACTGTCATAAATATAATCTATTGATTTTGCAAAGTCAACAAAAAATTAAAAAAAAATGTTGTTTTTTGACATTTAAAGTGATTTTAATCACTCAATATTTTTTTAAAACTTATCAAAGAACCAGATTGAAAAATATATGCTATTTTTCATTAACCCTTTCTGGGTTTGTTAACTTTACCCTTTCTATCCCAGCTTCGTCAAGGAGTTTTTTTCCCAACTCATCAGGGTAACCTTCAACATAGTAAATCTTTTTTATACCTGCATTTATTATCATTTTAGCACAGATTGAACAGGGGTGGGTGGTGCAATAGATAACTGCATCTTTTATTGCAATTCCGTGATATGCAGCCTGAATTATAGCATTCTGCTCTGCATGGGAAGCCATACATATCTCATGCCTTGTCCCTGACGGTATGCCAAGCTTATCCCTTAAACACCCTGTGTCAAGGCAATGAGCTATTCCTTTGGGCGCACCATTATAGCCAGTGGCAAGTATATGCTTGTCTTTAACAATTACAGCGCCTACCTGCCTTCTTGTGCAGGTAGAACGCCTTGCAACAAAATAGGCTAACTCTATAAAATACTCGTCCCAGCCTGGTCTTGACATATTAATCTATTCCAACAATTTTTTTATAACCCATAGGAAATCTGTCTGTTAAAGAAATAACCTTTTCTTTAATCTTTGCAAGGAACTCATCATCCTCGGTGTGCTTTAACGCATCAACAATGTACTCTGCAACCTCTTCCATTTCTTTCTCTTTCATTCCCCTTGTGGTTACAGCAGGAGTACCTATCCTTATTCCGCTTGCAATAAGAGGTTTATTTTTATCAAATGGAATGGTGTTTTTGTTTACAGTAATTCCGGCTTTATCAAGTGCCTTTTCTGCTTCTTTACCTGTTAAACCAATAGAGGTTACATCAACAAGCATTAAATGGTTGTCCGTACCGCCTGAAACAATCCTTAAACCCCTATTTGCAAGTTCATTAGCAAGTTTTTTTGCATTTGCCTTAACCTGCCTCTGATACTCTTTAAATTCTTCTGTCATTGCCTCTTTTAGGGCAACCGCCTTTGCAGCAACAATGTGGACAAGAGGCCCTCCCTGGATACCAGGGAAAAGATTTCTATTTAAATCCTTTTTATACTCTTCCTTACACAAAATCAATCCACCCCTTGGCCCTCTTAAAGTTTTATGGGTTGTTGTTGTAACAAAATCAGCATATGGTACCGGAGATGGGTGTTCGCCTGCTGCGACCAATCCAGCAATGTGAGCCATATCAACAACAAGATATGCCCCAACAGAATCTGCTATCTCTCTGAATTTTTTAAAATCTAAAATTCTTGGATATGCGCTTGCCCCGGCAATTATAAGCTTTGGCTTTTCTCTCTCAGCAGTTTCCATTAACTCGTCGTAATCTATCATTTCTGTTTCTTTATTTACCGTATAAGATGCAACCTCAAAAAATCTTCCGGAAAAACTCAAAGGGTGTCCGTGTGTTAAGTGGCCTCCATGGGATAAATCCATTCCTAAAATCTTGTCTCCAGGATTTAACACAGTAAAATAAACAGCCATATTTGCCTGTGAACCTGAGTGGGGCTGAACATTTGCATGGTCAGCACCAAACAACTCCTTTGCCCTTTCCCTTGCAAGCCTCTCAACAACATCTGTAAATTCGCAGCCTCCATAATACCTTCTTCCTGGATAGCCTTCAGCATACTTGTTTGTAAAAATTGAACCTGCCATCTCTAATACTGCTTCGGAAACATAGTTTTCTGAAGCAATTAATTCAAGGTTGTTTTCCTGTCTCAAAGTTTCCCCAACAAGCGCCTCAAATGCTTCCGGGTCAACCTTTTTCAATGCTTCAATCTTCATATTACACTCCTTATTTAAGAATTTTCCATATCCTTTATTTTATTTATTCTTCTTAAATGCCTTCCACCTTCAAACTCTGAAGAGAGAAAATTATCAATTATATCCTTTGCAGTTTCAACTCCTGTTGTCCTACCCCCCATGCAGATTATATTGGCATTATTGTGTTGCTTAGCAAGCCTTGCCGTTAAGCCGTCATGGCATAAGGCAGCCCTTATTCCCTTAACCTTGTTGGCCGCTATGGAAATCCCTATCCCTGTACCGCACATTAAAACTCCTAAATTGAAATCTCCACCTGCAACAGCCTTTGCCACCTTTTCTGCAAAATCAGGGTAATCAACGCTTTCTTCTGAATAGCATCCTAAATCGTCAACCTGATAGCCCTTGTCTATCAAATAATTTTTAATAACTTCTTTTAATTTAAAACCTCCGTGGTCAGAGCCTATGGCTATTTTCATTGCTTTAACTCCTTATCTTTATAGGTTTTCTCTTTACAGGCATTGTCATACACCTTACTCCTCCACCGCCTCTTGCCAGTTCTGCTCCCTCTATACCAACAGCCACCTTTTCATAATCGTCTAAATTAACCTTATCTTTTACTATATCATTGACATGAACAATTTTAAACCCTGCTTTTTCCAACTCTTTAAAGGTATTATAATTGCAGGCATATCCTATAATTTTTCCGGGGGCAAATGCAAAGAAATTTGTACCTGAAAGCCACTGCTCCCTCTTCTGATTAACAGGGTTAGAGCCGCCACAAATTATAGGTTCAAGTTTAATCCCCACTTTTTTAAGGGCATCAAGCAAGGATTCTTCCTCTTCTAAAGATACCTTTCCAGATGGCATTATATTTATATGGATAACCCTCAGTTTTTCCTTTCCTAATAGGTACGGGTAATGACAAACACACTTATCTTTGTCAACCATTGTGAATACCATGTCAAGGTGGATTGTGCTTCTTTCCTTGGGTAGAACCACAGCAAATACATGAAATTCCTCATTAACAACCTCTTTTTTCATCCTCTCAACAAAAATATCAATGCTTGAAGGAGTTGTTCTCTCACTCACCCCTATAGCGACAACATTTTTATCAAGCACAAGAAAATCTCCACCTTCAATTGTTACCTTTTCATTCCCTTCAAGTATTCCATCAAAGATAAAGCCCTCACTTTTAAATTCAGGGTGGTGTTTGTATATAAACCTTGCTATTACCGCTTCACCTATTCTCACCTTGTTTGCCATAGAACCAGTTATTACCTTCCCACGGAAAACAACAGAAATGTCCCTTGTGAAGTAAAGGTTAGGCAAAGGAGGAAGCGCATAGTTTCTGTTTGATAAAAACTTCTCAAGGCTATCCCTTCTCTCTTCAACTCCACAAACAACGGCATCTGCCAATTCTTCAGGGGGAAGGGACATCAAGTAATCCGCAATATCTGCCCTTCTTTCAAGTGCAGTAATTGTTATTACAAAATCTCTTTTAACCTCTTCGTTTTTTAAAATATCCTTTAATAAATCTTTTAATTCGTAAACCCTGGTAACTTTTTTTAAAACATTTTTTAATCCTTTATGGTCTTCGGCAACAACAGGCAAGGTTAAAATATCGTTATATAAAACCTCCTGAGCTGTTTCCGGGGTCATTACCTCTATTTCTTTCCCCGGGGAATGAATTACAACCTTTTCAAGAACACCTACCTCTGAACAAACCCTCACATTGGTCATCAAACTACTCCTTATCGTTTTTCTTTCTGATTGTAGAAAAAAACAAATAAAAGGGCAACTCTAATATTTTTTATTAAAATTTCAAAGTGAGTTTTATCACTCTTTCTAAGTTTAACTGGCAATTTTCCACTATATCTTTTATATTTAATAATGAAAAAAAATTTGGAGGGATGAATGTATAAGAAGCTATTTTTTTACTTATTAATCATTTTGTCTATCTCGGTTACAAATGGATATGGACAAACCTTTTCTCAAGCCACTTTAACTTTTAACAACAACACTATTACAATTCAGGATACGGGATATAAAAACACCCACCCGTGTATGGCCGATTTTGATGGAGACGGCGACCTGGATTTAATAGTGGGGACAAACAAAACATCATTAGTTTACTATAGAAATGACGATATAGACACTAATGTAGGAGGAACAGACTCCACCCTGGATGGGACAAGATTAACACTTGTCTCAAGAGCATTAATCCCTGAAATAAGAGATATAAACAACAATGTTCTTTATAACTTTGTACCTGCAGCTGGAGACCTTGATGGAGATGGGCTTATTGACCTGATTATAGGGGCATATGATGGAACGGTTTATTTTTTAAAAAACAATGGTGTTATAAACGGAGTTCCAGATTTTGCAGATCCTCAAATATTAATCCCTGATGATAATAAAACGGCAGCCGCCCCTGCCCTTGCAGATATTGATGGAGATGGTGATTTAGACCTTTTTGTTGGGTATTCTAATGGAGTTGTTGACTATTACGAAAATACAGGAGACAGTAACAATTACAACTATACATTAAATACATCAGATATCCTAGGAACATACAACACCTATCAATATGTAATTCCCTTTCTCTATGATATAAATGGGGATGGGATATACGATATTTTACTTGGAAGAAAATATAACACACTTGTTTACTATACTGGAGATAACTCAAGTGGAAGCATAACATTTACACACCAAACAGATAAATGGAATAATCTTTCATTTGATTCTTTTACAAGCCCTGTGCTTGTTGATTTAAAGAATGATGGAAACATAGAGCTGGTAGTTGGACAGTACAATGGAGAAATATATCTTTACACAGATGCATTAACAACACCATCTTTATTAACCAAATCGTTTGGTTCTATTGATTTAGGGTATTTAGCTACTCCTCTGCTAATTGATATGGACAATGACGGAGATTTAGACTTGCTTGTTGCTCATAACAACCAGATTGCATACATTGAAAACACCAGTTCCGACTCAAGTTTGAACTTCAACCTTAACAATATTTCTTTGATAATTACAACTTATGCAATTAAAAGCCTTGATGTCTGGGATTACGATAATGATGGAGACCTTGATATCTTTTTTGGTACTGCTTCTGGAGGAATAGGTCTGCTTAAAAATAACGGGATTTCTGGAGGTATTTTTTCTTTTACAGAAGAAGTTATTGGAAATGGATATAGCCCATCAACGGAGAGTTTTGATGGGATGTACACCCCCAACCCTGATGCTGCTGTTTGTATTGCAGACCTTGACGGTGATGGAGATATGGATTTCCTTATTGCAAACCAATACGGCACATCAACCTTCTATAGAAACGACGATATAAATACAAATGCCGGTGGCAATGACCAAACCTTAGATGGATGGCAGGCCGGGAATTTTGTAAGGGTTAAAGACGGATATGGAACAGGTGATTCTTACTTCCCATTTGCTTTATCTTCATACTGTTCAATAAAAGCAAGGGATTTAGACGGAGATGGAGATTATGACTTTCTTATAACTGGCACAGATGGAAAAGTTTATAAAATAACCAATACTGGAACAACCACAAACCCTAATTATGAAAAAGATTCAAATCCTTTATCAAGCGTACCTCAATTTGACGATCAATCAACCTATTTAATAAACACAAAACTTGATATCAGAGACTTTAACGGTGACGGCTGGTATGACCTTGTATTGGGCGGAGCAGATGGTGGGCTAAAATTCTATGTAAATACTGCATCTCAGGACACAACACCCCCAACAGAGCCTGGGAATTTTGCAGGACAGGCTCTAAGTGAAAGCAAAATAAGATTAACATGGGATATTTCAACCGATTTAAACGGCACAGGAGTAAAAGAATATGTGTTGAAAAGATACAACGCGGGAAATCTTGAAAAAACAGTAATTATCCAAGACCCTGTAGCATCGATGTATGTAGACACAGGATTAACAGAGGAAACAACATACGATTACGAAATCTATGCTGTTGATTACGCAGGGAACCAGAGCACAACAGCAACAGTAACTGAGGCAACTGGCCCTGCACCATACTTAGACCACTATGCTATTTCAATACCAAGTGGCACTGTTGGAAGTAATTTTTCTGTTTCATTTCAGGCTATATCAAACTATGGCTTTATTATGGACTCCTACAATGAAACAGCGAATATAACTGTAAGCGAAGGCTCAATTTCTCCTACGCAGGTTACCTTTGCAGACGGAGAGGCACAGGTTACATTTTCATATACTAACGACTCTGCAACTGACAACATCCAGTTAATTTTAACTATTTCAAATTCAGATAACTCTGTTTCAAACAACTCAGACCCCATATCAGTTGACTTAATACCACCTTCAACCCCTGTGTTTACAGAGGTTACACCTCAATCATCCACAAGTGTTTCTTTAAAATGGGGAGAAGTTACAGACACAGGAGGCGCATCCAACTATTACATTGATATTTACAGAAATGGGACAAAAATAATTACAGTAAGTGGAACTTCAACATCATACACAGACAACAGTTGCTCACCAAATACTGAATACACTTATTACTTAAAATCGAGGGATTCTGTGGGAAATGTATCTCCAGCTTCAAGTTCTATAACAGTCACCACTCCAGAATCTGAACAGGATACAGTTCCTCCTTCAATTCCAACTGGATTAACTGTTGTTAGCACAGGAGAAAATTTTATAGCAATAAAATGGGATCCATCAACAGATACAGGGGGGTCAGGATTAGGAGGCTATAAAATTTACAGAGGCCCGTCAGAAATTGCGACCGTAGGGCCCAACACAACCACATACACTGATGAGGGGCTTCAACCTGACACCGAATATACCTACCATGTCCGCGCTTTTGACAACGCTGGTAACTATTCAGATTTCAGTGATGGATTGACTGTAAGAACAAGACCTCATGAGGAGGATACTACTCCGCCAACTACCCCTCAAAACCTCCAGGCACAAACTGTAGATGATAATTCAATAAGATTAACATGGGAAGCGTCCTCTGACAGTGGTGGCTCTGGTTTAGCAGGATACAGAATTTATAGAGAAGATGTTGACAACTATGGCACAGCAATAGCTGTTGTTGATGCATCTACAACTGAATATACAAATACTGGATTACAGGCAGGGACAACTTATAGATACAAAGTAAAAGCAGTGGACAACGCAGGAAATATGTCTGATTTTTCAAATGTAGCAGAGGCAACCACAACAGATAGCAGCGCAGATACTGAAAGTCCTTCTGTTCCAACAAATATCCAACTAACTGCCCTATCTCCTTCAGATGCAAGGATTAGCTGGGATGCTTCAACTGACAATGTGGCGGTTGCAGGGTACGAAATATTTCAGGTAACCCCAAGTAATAACCCATTCCAGAATTATGATTACACTTTAATAGGACAGACTTCTGAAACCACCTATGTAATAAGCGGATTAAACCCGGGAGAAACTTATAACTTTTGCGTAAGGGCAATTGATACCTCTGGTAACAAATCAAGATACTCTGAAATAAAAGAAATAACAATGCCCAATGCTTCAGATGACCATAATCCGCCTACACCACCTCAGAATTTAAGGTTTGTATCTGTTTCAAGCTCAAGTGTTATTATTGAATTTGACCCTGCTACCGACAATGAAAGTGGAGTAAAGCTATATCACATATTCAGAAATGATAGCGAGATTGCTCAAACAGACACTTTAAGTTTTGAAGACTCCGATGTTCAGGTTAACGAGACATACGAATATTATGTTACTGCGGAAGATTGGAATGGAAATGTTTCTGAGCCATCAAACACAATCTCAACAATAATTCCAATGGAGGATAACGACCCACCTTCAACCCCATCAAACCTTACTTACACTGCAACACCTGATTATGTAACTTTAACCTGGGGAATGAGTTATGATGAAATTTCAGGGGTTGACCACTATGAAGTTCAAAAGGTAAATTCACCTTTTAAAGCAAAAGCAGAACCTTACGCTGTAACCACAGAAACAACATTTACAGATGAAAATGTTGTTGCAGGCTCTAAATACATCTACTATGTTTTTGCAGTTGACAGGGCAGGAAATAAATCAGTTCCCGCTTCTATTTCAGTTGTTGTTCCTGATAGCGGGGAAGAAGATCACACTCTTTACTTCCCGCATATTGATGTCAGTGATTTCTGGTGGACAGGTTTTGCTGTTGTAAATACAGAAGATAGTGATGCAAATGTAACATTCAGATTTTACGACAACAATGGAAATGAAGTGGCATCTCTGGATAAAACAATTCCTGCAAAGGGTAAAATAGTTTCCACCATAAGAAACCTGTTTAATGACAATGTGCCTGAAGGTGCTTCATGGTACAAGATAGAAACAGATAAAAAATTAGACGGCTTTGAGCTTTTCGGAACAACAGACTGGCATGAGCTTGTTGGAGTAAAAATATTCAGTAAACCTGCAAACAAAATAATATACCCTGAAATTAAAGTTGATGACACATACTGGACAGGAATTGCTTTGATTAACATTTCAAGCGAGCAGGCTAATGTAATATTTAAAGCGTATGATTCATCAGGGAATGAATTAACATCTTCAAATACAATAAATATTCCATCATACGGCAAAGATGTAGCGTTGGTTGAAGACCTCTTTGATAGCTTCCCTGCTGAAACAGCCTATGTGGTTGCTGAAAGCAACCAGAATTTAATAGGGTTTGAGCTTTTTGGATACAAATCACATGTTGGGCTTGCTGGACTTTCTGCAATTCCTTTTGAACAGCAAGACTCTGACAACCAAACAAAAACACTTAAAACAAAAGGAGATAACTCCAAAGTTCTCTCTGCAATAGTTGTAAGTTCAACAGAAGTTCAATTAACCTGGGATGCTCTTGAACCAGCTCCAGATTCTTATAGAATTTACGAAGTTAACGAAATATCCACTCCATTTGGGACATCACTGGATAAAATTAAGTTATGGGGAGAAACAACTGATACTCAGTATCTTGTAACAGGACTTACCCCTGACACAGATTACAAGTTTGCAGTTTACCCAGTTTATGGAGAAAATGAAGGTGACCCAACCAATGTTGTAAGTGTTCATACATTGGCAGGGGAAGCAAACTCTCTCTACACCTATGTTTGTCCGAGAATTGAAGAAAACTTCGGTGGGACAACAGCAATTGCAATGGTTAATTTAGGATCTAATAATGCAGAGATAAAAATTCAACTTTTAGGGGAAGGTGCCTCCGTTCTTGAAGAACAAACCATTTCACTTAATGCTTTAAACAAAACTGAAACACAGTTAACATCTCTGTTTTCGGATATTCCGGATACAGCAAAAGCGGTTAGAATTATTTCTAATCAGAAACTCATAGCTTGGGAAAACTTTGAAAACAACTGTGACAATGGTAATAATGACGGATACTATGACACACTTTACGCTTTTGACAGAGCATTAAATGTAGTCAATTTCACCCATATTGCTCCAGAAACCTATATGTGGGACTCTTATGTTTGCGTATGGAATTTATCAGAGAATGGCAACAATACCAACTTTACAGCATACGGGACTGACGGTACGGTACTTGGAGTTTACCCTCACAGCATACTTCCTGGAGATGTTATCTCTGATGAAATTCATGGTTTTATTCCTGATGATAGCTTACTCCAGAATATAGGCTGGGTTCAGGTAACAGGCCAAGGACCTATGAATGGGTACTTTGCCTTCAGCAATAAAGAGCATACCTTAATGGGAGCAATTGAAGGGCAATAGTTTTAGCCTTACATAAAATTTAAGGGGGATTTAATCCCCCTTTTTTTGTTTATTATCTATTATTTTCTCAATAACCTTCTGGGCTATTAATAAGCCAAAGGTAGCAGTAACAGTCATAATAGAGCCCACTACCTCTCCCTTTACCTCTGACTTTTCAAGTGAATAAACCACAGTAAAATCCCTATCTCCATACCCCCATTGCCTTAACTTCTTTCTCATCCTGTATGCAAGGGGGTCATTTTTTGTCTCCCATATAGAGCCAGACTTAACCATTTCTGGATTTATTTTAAAACCTGAACCTGTTGACGCAATAACGGGAATATCTTTTTCAAGGCATTTTATTATAAGGTTCAGTTTTGGGATAAGGGAATCTATACAGTCTGCTACAACTTTATAACTTTCAAGCGGCACATTGTCAAAGGTATCTTTATTGATAAAATACGGGTATTTATCCACTTTTATTTCTGGATTAATATCCTTTGCCCTCTTTTCAAAAACTTCTGTTTTGTTAATACCAATTGTTGAATGAAATGCAAGTATCTGCCTGTTTAGATTACTCTCTTCAACACAATCCCCATCAATAACTCCTATATGCCCAACTCCGCTTCTAACAAGTGCTTCGGCACAAATACCCCCCACTCCGCCTAAACCTGCAACAAGTACTTTTGATTTTTTTAGTTTTTCAATGCCCTCTTTTCCGTAAAGAATCTCTAACCTTGAAAGGAACAATTAAAAGCCTCTTCAGTGTTTTTAAAGGTTAATTCAAAAAACTCTCTTTTTGTTTTATTTAAAATCTTTGCTATTTTTTCACCAATATATGGCAAATTTGACGGCACATTAGGGTATCTAAAACCCTCTGGTGGCAAATCAGGGGAATCAGTCTCAACAAGTATTCTGTCTTCTGGAATCCCTTTTAAAACCTCAATAGCCTTCTTTGCATTGCTTCTAATTGCAGGTGCACCAAAAGAGAAGTAAACCCTTTCAAATCTTTTTAGCAACGCCTTTGCAAAATCAAGCTTTCCTGAAAACATGTGCATAATATAGGTTAATTCTTTAAAGTTATCTGTTATTTCAAGGAATTCTTTAAAACCTTTTCGCAAATGAATTATTACAGGCTTTTTGGTTTCCCTTGCAATCTCAAGCTGCTTTTCAAAGAAATGCGCCTGTAAATCTTTATCAATGTTTTTTTCAAAAAAATCAAGCCCAATTTCTCCAATTGCAATACAGTTTGGGTTTTCAGATGCAACATCTAAAATAGTTTTTAGCGCTGTTTTTGGTGCTTCGTTAATGTATAGAGGGTGCACCCCGACAGCATAGAAAACACTTTGGTATTTTTCAGCCAATTGATTTGCTATGTATGAGTATCCCTTAATGCCGGGAATAACAAACCCCTTTACTCCTAAATCAATTGCCTTTTCTATCTCTCTTTCTTTTAAAAAATCAAGGTGGCAATGGGAATCTATTAGCACTTAAATCTCCTTAAAAGAAAACCCATTTTTAACAAGCAATTCTTCAAAAACAGGCTTTGCCTCCTGAGATTCAAGGGTTATCTCAACAATTTCCTTATCCTTATCCACCCGGAAAGAGCTAACGATAGATGCATCGCTTACAAGTGAAATCAACTCCCCTCTGCATCTTGGGCAACTCAGGTTTTCAACATTGTATGCCAAGGTAATACTTTTCTGTTTTTCTACAGCAAAAACCTTTCCTGTAGTTTTAAGGTAAGAAGTCTTACCAATAATTGAAGAAATAAAATCTCTATCTTTTATTCTTTCCTTTACAGTATCAACATTATAGCCTTTCAATTTTAGCAACTCTTCAACACTTTTACCTTGCGAAACAGAGTCAAACTCAAATTGATTTTCTCCATTTACACTTACCCATACCTCTCCTGTTTCTCCAAAAAGGTTATGTATATTCCCTAATGTTTTCTGGTAAGCACCTGTAAGAAAAACCCCTAAAAGATACTCCCCGTCGTTTAACTTGTGAAGTTTTATTGTGTCGCTGTACTTTGCAAAATCAACAAACCTGTCTATCTTGCCGTCTGAATCACAGGTTATATCAACCAAAGTTGCATTTACAACAGGTATTTCATTAAGTCTCTCTATTGGACAAACAGGGAACAATTGCTTTATTGCCCAGAAATCCGGAATTGAATTAAATATTGAAAAATTGCTTACATACTTGACTGCAAGAAGGGAATCAAGATTTTCCAACTCCTCTGGCAAATCCTGCATTTTTCTTGAAATAATGGAAGCCTTTTTGACAATATTCCAGAATAAGACCTCGCCAACAGCCTTTTCTTCAAGAGTTAACAGCCCTTCATTAAACAAAGTGTGAAGCCTGTTTTTAAAATGTACTGCATCGTGAAAGTACTCTCTTAAATTTTGTGAGTTAATAACATCGAATGTTTCTTTAAGGTTTAAAAGAATCTCATTTTTTGAATAATCGTACCTTTCAGGCAAGTCCCTCTGTTTAAAGAGGGAGGTGTATTCAAACACATTAAAAACAGTAAAAGAGTGGTATGCCACCATTGCCCTGCCGCTTTCAGTTAAAACAAAGGGGACTTCAACATTTTTGGCATCGCAAACCTCTTTTAAGTGGAAGATTATATTGTTTGCATACTCGGTTATTGTATAGTTTGCGCTGGAAGGGGTTGCAGATTTGCTTCCATCATAGTCAACAGCAAGCCCACCGCCAAAATCAATATACTTTATATCAACCCCCAATTTTTTCAATTCACAGTATAAAACTCCCGCCTCATACACCATCTCCTTGATTTTAACCGTGTGAGTTATCTGAGAGCCTATATGTGCATGGAGAAGTTTTACCCTATCAAGAAGGTTTTTATTTTTCAAAAAGTCAATCGCCTTTAAAATCTCCATTGCAGTGAGGCCAAACTTAGCGTAATCCCCCCCCGACATCTCCCATTTCCCAGTACCCCTTGTGTGTAGGCGGCACCTTATTCCTATGAAAGGCAACCTTTCCGCTTCTCTAAAAACCTGTTCTATTAAAAAAAGCTCTGAAAACTTGTCTATTACCACAAATATTTCATCAAAGAAATTTGCAGCCTCTTTAATTAGCTTTATATACTCAATATCTTTAAACCCGTTGCATATAACAGTGGTATTTTTATCTGCTTTTTCAATAATTGCACACAACTCGGCTTTTGAACCTGCCTCAATACCAATAGAAAACCCTTTTCCACCCTTTAAAACCTGTTCAACAACCAAAGCATCCTGGTTTACCTTTATAGGGTAAACAGGTTTATAACCCTTTGCACCTCCAAACTCTTTTATTGCCTTCTCAAAAGAGTGCACAATCTTTGATATTGAGTAATCTATAATCTGCCCAAAGTTAAAGGTTATAGGCAAATTTAATCCATACTCTTTCCTCGCCTTCTTAACAAGCAGGGGTATTTCAACATAAACATCTTGCTTTTTTGTGGGGTTAACGCACAGATTCCCTTTCTCGTTTACAGAAAAGTATCTTACCCCCCAGTCTTTTATCCTGTAATAATCCTCTGGCGTTTCAAGATAGTACATTAAACTTCCTCAACAATTTCAGGCAAAGGTTTTCTTGACCTTTCTCTCCTTGCCTCCTTTTTTGGATAACCTAAAGGAGTCATTAAAAAAGGCTCTTCGTTTTCAGGAAGGTTGAGGGCTTCTTTAAGCTTTTCCCTGTCAAATGCAGCAATATAGCAGGTACCCAGCCCCATTTCAGTTGCAGCAAGGACAAAGTAATCTGTTATTATTGTAACATCGCACATTAAGTAATCTTCTCCGTCCCGTCTAACCCAGTTTGACCCTTTTTTACCAACAAAGACAGCAATTATTGGAGCTTCCTTTAACCAATCCCTTGCATAGGCCTGACAAACCCTTTCTTTCATCTCCTTTGACTTTACAATGTAAATTTTCCATGGCTGTAAATTCTTTGCAGAAGGGGCAAGGCGCGCACATTCAAGGATATAATCAATCTTCTCCTGCTCAACATTTCTATCTAAATAGCCTCTATAACTGTATCTCGAATTTATAATATCAATTAATTTCATAACACCTCCTTTATTGCTTTTCGTTGCAATGAGGACAAACCCTTGAATTTACCGAAATAATTTTCCCACAATTCCAGCATCTTTTATACTTTTTCAATTCCCCTGTTGAAGGTGTATTTTTAGGTTTAATACTTTCGTCGATTTCCCCTTCCGAAACCTTCAATATTGCCTTCTTTAATTCAATTGGAGTTTTAAACCTCTCATTTAATGATTTAGCAAGAGCCTTCATTATCACCATAGCCTTGTACTTTGTTAATCCCTCAACCTTTAAATCTGGAGAGGTAAATAGCCTGTTTTTTGCCTCTTCTTCAATCTTTAAAGGGTTAAAATTTGAAAAGGGAAGTTTTCCAACAAGCAATTCATAAAACATCATGCCAATTGAATAAACATCAGATTGAAATGTCGCCTTTCCCTCAAAATGCTCAGGTGCCATATACGGTGGACACCCCACCCTTGTCATTGCAACAGAGTCAATGTTTAAGTGTCTTGAAGTACCGAAGTCAGTCATCTTTACCCTTTTATCCCTTGTTAAAAGAATATTTGCAGGCCTGATGTCTCTGTGGATTATCCCCATACTATGAGCGTACTGGACAGCATCGCAAACCTGAAAAATAATTGTTACAGCCTCATCCCAGCTAAGCCTTCCTTTAGCTTTCAAATATTTGTCAAGGGCTCCCCCCTCAATGTACTCACTTACCATAAAGAAAATTCCATCCCTTCTTTCAGCAGAGTACAGTTGAACAATGTTGGGATGCTGCAATTTAGCCTGAATTCTCGCTTCTTTTAAAAGCTTTTCAAGCTTATCTGATTGATTGTGAGGAACTTTAATAGCAACCTTTCTCTTTACCCAGGTATCAATTCCTAAATAAACAGAGCCAAAGCCACCACTTCCAAGCCTCTTTACTATTTTGTACTTACCAATTGAACCTTTCTCCAACAGCATACAGGAATTTTAACACAAAAAAATTTGAGATTTCAGTTAATCAACAATCTCCTCTATTCTTTTGCCTTTTCTTGAAGAGATAATTACGGCAATAAAAATCAAAGCCATACCTGTAAGTTGAATAAGTGAGACCCTTTCCCTAAATAGAAAATAGGCAAAGATAGATGCCCCAATAGGCTCACCTAAAATTACAATAGCCACAAAATCAGGTTTCAAGAATTTTAGCGAATAATTGAAGCTTGTATGCCCCAACAACTGAGAAACAACTGCAAGAAGAAAAACAAAGATATAGGATTTTAAGGAAAATCCTAAGAATAAACTATGCCCTTTAAAAAAGGTAACAGATGCTATTAAACCTATAATTAAAAGAATAACAGAGGTTATCGTATAAATCACCAGAATATACTCAAATGTCTCCACCCTTTCCCTTACAATGCTTCCAATTAAAATATACCCACTTGCAAAAACAGCACCTAAAATAGCAAGCAAATCCCCTAAAATGTGGTTTGGGGTTTCAATTGATGCCCCAACATAACCCCTTGAAATTAAAAAACTTCCTAAAACCGAAAGCACAATCCCAATAACTATCTCCCTTTCAAGTTTGTTTTTTAAAACAAAAACAGAAAAAACACCTACAAAAATAGGGTTTGTTGTAACAAGGGCAACGCTGTTTGCCACAGAGGTATATTTTAAAGAGGTAATCCATGCTAAAAGGTGAAATGCAAGGAAAAATCCTCCCAAAATCATTAAAACCAAATCTTTTTTTTGAATTTTATCTAATTTCACTTTTCTAAAAAATGCAATTGAAATCAGGATAAGGGAAGAAATAACTAACCTGAAAACAGCAATTGAGAGAGAGGTCATATCAGAGCACATTCTTATAAAAATTGCGGATAATGAGATGGAAATTATCCCTACTATTAAAACAAAGATAATTCTAAAATTCATAATTCCCCCTAAATATATTACCCTAAAATTCCTTACTTGCGACAGATTAAACCCTTAATTATGTTATATTATTAGAAAAGGTTAGAAAAAATTATCAGGAGGAGGAATGATATTAGGGATAAGAAATGAAGATAAGAGTAAATGGGAAAAAAGGGTGCCTTTAATTCCTGCACACATCAAAAGGCTGGTTAATGAGGGATACAAAGTTTTAGTTGAGCCTTCATCTCACAGGTATATTGACAATCCAGAGTTTGAAAAAGCAGGGGCAATTGTTACAGAAAACATAAATGAAGCAGACATAATAATTGGGGTAAAAGAAATTCCCAAAGAAAAGATAGAGGACAACAAGATTTATATGTTTTTCTCACACACAATAAAGGGGCAGGAATACAACATGCCTATGCTGAAAACCCTGGTTGAAAAAAAATGCACATTGATTGATTATGAGTTAATAAAAGATGCAATAACAGGGGAAAGGCTTATCTTTTTCGGAAGGTTTGCAGGAATTGCCGGAATGATAGAAACACTCTATGCAGCAGGGCAAAAGTACAAAATGTTGGGGTATGAAACTCCCCTTGAAAAGGTTAAAAGGGCTTATGAATACAAATCAGTTGCTCACGCTAAAAAAGAGATTGCAGAGATTGGGGATGAAATAAGAAAAAAAGGATTGCCTAAAGAACTTCTTCCTCTAACAATAGGCATTACAGGTTACGGCCATGTGTCAAGGGGGGCATGGGAGATTCTTGATCTGCTTCATGTTGAAGAAATTACCCCAGGACAGCTTTTAAACGGTTACTTTGACAAAAAAAGGCCTATTATTTACAAAATAGTTTTCAGAATTTACCACTTTGTAAAGCCTTTGAAGGAAGAGTTTACCTTTAAGCATTACTATGAACACCCTGAACTTTACGCCCCTGACTTTAACAAATATATACCTAAACTCTCAATCCTCGTAAACGGGATATACTGGGACCCAAGATATCCCAAACTGATAACCTTAAAGGATTTCAAAGAGTTGTGGCTTAAAGGGGAAAACAAACTAAAAGTTATTGGGGACGTAACCTGCGATGTAAACGGTTCAATAGAGTTAACTGTAAGGGATGGAGACCCTGACAAAGGTTTTTTAACCTATATCCCGGAAGAAGACAGGTTTGTTGACGGAATTTTAGACAAAGGTGCAACAGATATGGTTGTAACAATCCTTCCAAGCGAATTGCCTAAAGATTCATCTGAGTACTTCTCATCTGTGCTAATAAACCTTATAAAACCGGTACTTAAGGCAGATTACAATGTAGATTTTGAAAAATTAAATCTTCCCCCTGAAATAAAAAACGCAATTATCTGCCACAAAGGGGAATTAACCCCCAAATATAAATACCTTGAGGAATATCTTTAAATACTTTCCGCTTCTTTTTTGATTTTTTTATACATATTAAAGAGGTAGCCAAAGGTAAATGAAAGAAGAAAAATTATATAAGGGAAGAGAAAAAAATTAAATGCATAAGGCAATTTACTATTTAATGCACCTAAATAGATAAAATACAAAATAATAAAAAGCATAAGGTTTACTAAAAACATTAAAATTGCAAGGAATTCAAAGTATTGCGCAATCCAGACCGACTGTCTATCTTCATTAAGTTTTTGCGCATAGATGTAAAAAGCTGGAATATTAATCAGGTAAGGAAATTTCTCAAACAAATAGTACCTTTTGTAAACAAAAAGGGAGAACAAAAACGATATAACAAAAAACAAAATAGATATACCAAGTAATTCGGTTTTATTCCCAAACCTGTCCGGCTGCCCATTTAAGCCGAAGTGAACAGCCACTTTTTCAGGCAGGTGAAAATAAGCGTAAACCCCAAAAATTAAAATCAAGAAAGAAAAAACCAAAGATGCATAGAGAAAAAAGTTGCCCCTCTTTGAAAGAGGAATTTCTTTAATTGGCAAATTAGCCATAATTGCCTCCCTGAAGTCTTTACTATCTTTTACGAAGATAAATCATAAAAGTTTCTTTAATTTGTAAAGAATCTCAAGCGCTTCAAGGGGGGTAAGTGTGTCTGGATTTATGGATTTTAACTCTTCCAAAACAGGGTGTTCTTCCCACATAAAAAGAGGCCTCTCCTTCATTTCAAAAGCCTCTTTTCTTGCTATCTTTGGTTTTCCATCAAGAGAAAACTCATTTTTTTCAATATTTTCAAGTACCTCAAATGCTCTCTTTATAACCTCTTTTGGAAGCCCTGCAAGTTTTGCCACCTGGATACCGTAACTTTTGTCAGCAGCCCCTGGCACAACCTTCCTTAAAAAGAGAAGCTCATTATTCCATTCTTTTACAACAACATTGAAGTTCACAACATTTGAAAATAGTTTATCAATGTCTGTTAATTCGTGATAATGGGTTGCAAAAAATGTTCTCGGTGCCTTTTGCCCCTTTTTTGCAAGGAATTCTGTTATTGCCCACGCCAAAGATAATCCGTCAAATGTTGCAGTACCCCTTCCTATCTCATCAAGGATAATCAGGCTATTTTCTGTTGCATTGTTAAGAATATTGGCAGTTTCAATCATTTCAACCATAAAGGTTGACTGCCCACCTGTAAGGTTATCTCCTGCCCCAACTCTTGAAAAAAGCCTGTCTGCAATACCTATTACAGCCTTTCTTGCAGGGACAAAACTTCCCATCTGGGCAAGGAGAACAATCAATGCATTCTGCCTTAAATAGGTTGATTTTCCCCCCATATTGGGGCCTGTAATAATTGCAATCCTCTTTTCCTCTGTTAAATTTGTATCGTTTGGAACAAAATTCTCATTCTCAAAAACCTCAACAACAGGGTGTCTCCCCTGCTCAATGTAAAGCACACTTTTTTCAGTAATCTCAGGTTTTCTGTAATCCCTTTCAACAGCTAATTTAGCAAACGAGAGTAAAACATCAAGAATAGCTATGCTTTCCGCAGTTTCAAATATCTCTCTCCTGTACTCTTTAAGTCTGTCAAGCAATTGCTGATAAATTTCAAGCTCAAGTTCAACAATTCTCTCCTCTGCAGTTAAAACCTTTTCTTCAAATTCCTTTAATTCTTTAGTTATAAACCTTTCTGCATTAACAAGTGTTTGCTTTCTCTCGTAACCTTCTGGAACACCGTTTTTAAGGTTTGCCTTTGAAATCTCAATATAATACCCAAAAACCTTGTTGTACTTCACCTTCAGGTTTTGAATGCCAGTTTTTTCTCTTTCCTGTTGTTCCAGTCTTCTCAAAGATGATTTAACATCTGAAACAATCTCCCTTAAAGAGTCAAGCTCAGGGTTAACACCATTTTTAATTACATTCATTCCCTTTACAGAGGGTGGTTCTTCAGCAATTGTTTTATCAATCAAAAGGTAAATATCTTCAAGGTTTGAAATCTCCCCTGAAACCGATTTAAAGGGTGAATTTTCAAGTAATTTAATCAAATGAGGTGTTACAGCAAAAGATTGCTTTAAAATATTTAATTCCTGAGGCTTTACACTGTTTAAAACAACCTTTGAAAAAATCCTCTCAATATCCCCAACATAGGATAAAAGAGAGTCAATATCATCAATTTTACCGCTTTCAATAAGCCACTCAACAAAGTTTAACCTTGCCTCAATCCCCTCAACAGATTTCAAAGGAAACATAATAAAATCAGATAACTTCCTCTTTCCCTGAGGTGTTTTGGTTCTGTCTATTGCCCAGAAAAAACTCCCTCTCCTTCTTCTTTCAAATACAGTTTCAAAGAGTTCAAGGTTTTTGCCGGTTGTTGAATCAACAATAAGGTAATCGCTTACCTCTTTTAAATTTATTGATTTTACAGGTATATTTTCAGTTCTGTAATTTTCTTCCAAATAATTTAAGTACCCGTCAATTGCTTTTAAACACTCTCTCTTGCCCTTTAATCCAAACCCTGCAACGGTTGAAACATTAAACAACTCCTTTATCTTCTCCTCACCCTCTCTTTCGTTGAAAAATGATTCATCGTATTCGTTTAAAGAGGGGCTATACCCTAACTTTTTTGAAAGATAGCCTGTTTCAACAATGCCAAAAGGAGATACAATCTCTTTTGGTTGAAACAAAGATAATTGCTCAAACAATTTATCAGCAGAATTTTTACCTGAAAACCTGAAAATGCTTAACTCTCCAGTTGTGGGGTCTCCAACAACCATTGCTGATTTTTTCTCTGTTGCGTAAATTGAAACAAGGTAATTCTTTTTGTAATCAGAATCAACCCCTAAGTGGCTTGTTGCAGGGGTTAATACCGCAACAACATCCCTTTTTACAACACCCTTTGCCTTTTTAGGGTCTTCAACCTGCTCAACAATTACAACCTTCTCCCCTGCCTTTAAAAGCTTTGAAGCATAAGACTCATAGGCATGGTAAGGCACCCCGCACATAGGGGCTTCATTTGTTCCCCCCTTGCTGTTTCTCTTTGTTAAGGCAATTCCTAAAATTGAAGAGGCTTTTATTGCATCGTCAAAAAACATCTCGTAAAAGTCACCCATTCTGAAAAAAACAATATGGTCAGGATATTTTTCCTTAACCTCTATAAATTGCCTCATTGCAGGTGTGAGTTTTGTTTTATCCATCAATTAACCCCTATAACCTCAATTCCTTCCCTTTCGAAAAGTGCCGCCGTAACCCCCATTCCATTTGTCCTTTTATTGTTAACATAAACAGTATTTACCCCGCAGGAAGGGGAGCGTTCTTTAAGATAAGCCTTTTTTACCCCGTATTTTCTGGCAATTTCAAGAGCCTTTTTTGAGCCTTTCAAAAATTCTTCCGTCCTGTCTTCCCCGTCTATTGATACAACCTTTGTTTCTCCGTCTAAAACCCCTTCTCCCGTTTTTTCATTATCAAAAAAACTTGGAGTCCTGGGAATCCTTAGCCCTGCAAGGGTTTCAGGGCAAATCAGAATAACATTCTCCAGATTAACAGGCAAATCCCTTTTTTCAAGAATCTTCCCATTATACCTGCACCTTACCCCACAGAGGCATGCAGACACAATTACCTTTTCTCCCCCCTTGTCGCACATACAAACCTCAAATTTAAAAATTTATTTAATTTCAAATGAATCAACAACATAGCCGTGAATTGAAACAGCCTCAACCCTGACCTTTTCCCCCACTTTAACAAGAATAAAGTGATTTTCTTTTGAAAAAGCTTTCAAATTTTTCTTCCAGGGAAAATTATCTGCCAATTCATAGAAAGGTGCACCAGCACCCCCTGAAATAATTTGAGTAATCTCCCTATTTACAGGTGCAATGTCTTTGTTAATCAAAACCCTTGTGTAATTGTGCTCATCTCCGAAAAACACAATCTTAACTCCATATTTATCAAGAACCTTTAAAAACTCATTTCTTCTTTTAATAACATAGTGCCTGTCAATTCCACCGTTTTTAGCAGGGTCTCCCCCCCAATAGTACATTCCATCTTTTAAATGGGCACTGCATGGGAAGGCCGGCTCGTGGGCAAAAACAAATATCTCTCTCTTTCCTTTGCCCTCTTTATCAAGGACTTTTTCAAGCCACTTTAATTGATTATCCATAATATAACCTTCAAGGTTTCCACCAAACTTTTCTGGGTTGTATCCCCACCAGTAATTTGTGTTTAACACAACAAACAGGCAATTTCCGTACTCAAAGTAATAAAGGTTTTCTTTGTATGAAGGAAGCCCTTTTTTTTCAGAAAAATCTGCATTTTCAGGGTTTACAAAAACCCTTCCAAAGACATCTTCAGCTGAATGAGGTGGTTTTTTATCTTTACAGAATTTTTCACCGTTTTTTTCAAAGCAATCCATTAAAGCCTCGTGATTCCCCATTCCCTCATAGACAGGAATAATTGAGGAAATAGGCTCTGTTGCATAAGCAAAGCTTTTTAATTCCCTCTCAAACTCGTCTTCATAAAAGGTGTAACCAGAAACCATATCCCCAACAAAAACAATAAAATCTGCTCCTTTGTTAAAGGCTGTTAAAAATATCTTATTTACAATCTTTCCATTTGTATTCTCAAAGTTTGCATCAAAGTCAGTTTTTCTGTTTCTTGAATCAGACATAAATACAAATGAAAAATTATCTGTTTCATTTACCCTTGCATTAAACACACGGGGGTAACCTTCAATGTAATATTTGTAATTACCTTTTTTCAGCTTTCCTAATTTTATAAAATGCCTCTTTTTCTTTTCACTGGAAAAATATTTTTTTCCATTGAAAACAAGAGTTGCCTTATCAGGGTACAATAATTCAAATGAAACAGTGTAAGAGTTGTCTTCCCCCCTGTCAAAGTAAGGCCCGTAAATTACCGTTTGCAAAATCTTATGATTACGGGAAATTAAAACCCTTGAACGATACTGCTCTTCTTTACCTTTTTTATCTATTAAATTAATTTTGTAAAAAACAAGGGTTTTATCTTTGTTCAAGTACCACTTAAACTTTTTCCAGTTGATTAAAATTTCAAAATCTTTCCCATTCACAAATTCGTTCTTCGAAAACCTGTAAACAGGGTAAAAGGCATTTTCATCAGGAAGAAAACCTATTATTACAGAGGCAAATTTTACTTTCTTTGTCGATTTTATATTGAATTTTAACCCTTTATTTACTGATTCCACTTTCACAGACTTAACAATCAAATTTCTATGAGGAATTAAACTAACCTCTTCTTCTGAAAACAACAAAAGGGGAAATAATAAAACAAAAATAAAAACAATACTCTTTTTCATAAAAACTCCTTAACCCTTCCTTTTTTCGGGAAAAGCATTCCATATTTTCCAGGTAAAATAAAGTCCAATCAAGGTAAAAGGAATTAGAAATATAGGCCAGTAATTCCATTTTGATGGGTCGCTTCCAGCGTTTTCAAGGATTTTTCCCAAAGTTACAGATTGAAAACCCGTTCCTAAATACACAAAACCGTCAACAACCCCTGCAACTGTTGCCGCCGAATCCTTCCCGCCAAAATCCATTGATGCAGTACCTGAAAGCATTCCGTGTACCCCAATCACACACATTGACATAAAGAATGCAAGAAAACCAACTATGTCATACCACTGATACCTGACTGCAAAAGCCATTACAACAAAGCCTATAAACATTCCAAAGTAAAGGAAGAATGCCGAAGGCCCTCTCCTTGAACCAAAAAATTTATCAGAGATGTATCCTGCAAAAAAACCGCCTGTGATGCCTGCAACCATTAAAATCAAACCCCAGTTTTGAAAAAAGAAATCAGCATCTGCTATTGAAACAAGTTTTTTTACCCCGTTTACAACTTCAACTGTTTTCATATTGTGGGCATAGTGAACTCCCCAGTGCATTATACCGTTTCTCAAAACTCCTGAACAAAACTCAATTGCAATCATCATTAAAATAACCGGGTGGCTTAAAATTCTTTTATAGATTTCAAAAGAGGTTTCCTTTGCCACACCGTCTTCATATCTTGTGGCATCCCCTGTGTCAAAGTCTTCAAACCCAGCCTGAGAAGGCCTGTCTTTGATAACAAAAATATCAAGAATAGCAAAGAATAACAATACAATTGCAGGGGCAAAGAATGCCCACCATATATGGTAATATGTCTTCCCGTTTAATGAGGTTTTTGTAATGTCTAAAATAGCACCGTTTAAATCAAAAGCAAGGAAAATACCTAATGAGATTAGGGTGCCAAATATTCCGCCGAAAACCCCTCTCTCTTTTATGTGAAACCATGCTGCATTTACCTTAACTATTGAGACAGCACCGAAACTTTGAAAATACATATTCAATGCGTAAATAAAGAGAAAAGGCCAGAAAAGTTGATTTGCTGTCTCCCCGCTTTTCATTACAGTATAGGTTACAAAACCAAGGGCAATATTTGATAAAGCAGCCCCAACTGCTGCAATTATTATTGTCTTCTTCCCACCTAACTTGTCTGCAAGGGGGCCGTTTACAATAAATGAAACACCGTAAACCACAGCGCCAATGCCAAATATTGTGCCGAATGCCTCTTTGGACATTAAGCCAATCTCGTCAAACTTTGCAGAAGCAACTGTTAAATTATACCTGCCCATATAAAGGGAAGCGTAGGACAACCCTAAAATCAGCCAGTTAAAGTAAGACCTCACTCTAAACGCCCTGCTATGCCCAACAGGATTGTTTAAAGAGTAAAGATAGGTAATTATTGCAATAACAACAAAGGGCAAAATTGCAACAAATAAATCATGGGAGTAATTTACATAAACAAATGTCTCTAAAAGAATTAACAAAATAACAGGGATTGATTTTACAAAACTATTCATAAACTCTCCTTCTGAGTTTTTTAACTACACAAAAAGCCCCCCTGTTTGTAACAGAGAGGCTTTAAAAACACTTTTAAAAGAACCAAAAAAATTATGAATGAATCTTTTTATAGTTTTCCCACAACCTTTTCATAACCTCTTCAAGGTGAGGCTTAATCTTCGCAGGATCATCAGTCTTTTCAGGCATATTGTTAAAAACTGCATAGGGAATTTTAAAATCTTTCACATGTAAAAAATTAGGGTCGTCTTTTGTAAACTCTTCCCAATCGCTTTCCTTGTAAAGCATCTCAAGTTTTTTATCCTCAAGTGCGTGTTCAAGCCATGAATCTGGTCTATCAGGGTTGAACCTTCTCCTGTTTTTTCTCAAAGACTCTTCCCAGGTTACATAAATATACAATGTTGCAGCCTTTGAAAGTATTTTGTCCGAAAGGTATTGATAGGCTGTTTTAAAACCTCCATGCTCACTTCCCCTTGAAAACTCAACAAGAAGGGTGTATTTGTCATGGTAATTTGGGTTATCCCTTAACTTTTTCTCATATAAAAGGTTTAGTTTTTTAATCAAAAAATTCCAGAACCATTTCTCCTTAAAAACATATCCCTCATACCTTTTGCCTTCATATTCAAAGTATTTGTCTGTAAACACCCTTGGAAGCCCCATTTCTTCAAAGATATCGTCGTCTTCAAACCTTTCCCATAAAATTGGGAAATCGTCAATCTCTTCAAACTCCCCTATATGGTATTTTTCAATCCTCTCTTCTAAAGGCACCTTTTTAAGAAAGTCAATAATTTCAGATTTACCTGCAGCAGGCCTTCCATTTACTATAACAATGTCAAAGGTGTTTCTTTCAATCCCCATAATCCCTCCACTTATCAAAAATTTAATTTGCAATAACAATAATACCTTATTTTTAGAATTGAAAAAAGCAAAAGGGGGTAAAAAAGTTAACTCTAATCTAAAAATTTATCAATCGATTTAAGCGCTTTAAGCCCTGTTAAAGGAATGGAATAATGAGGTTTATTTATAAAATGCTCCCGTGGGTTAATCCTGACAACAATCGCATTACTGTATGAACCTATTCTTTCACTTAAATACCTGATTGAAGGAATTGCAGTACCAGCACCTATTTCAATTACAACCTTTTTAGAATTCTTATTCCTTTGAAGAAAATTTTCAAACCTTGTTTCCTGTTCATTGCTCCTTTTAGATATCCAGGAAAAATCACCAAACATTAAAATATTCGGTCTTGCCACATCTCCGCAATTTTTACAGTATGGAATATTCTTTGCCCTCATTGTTTCATAGTCAATTTCAATCGTCTCCTTATTCTCCCATATTTCATCGGTACAGGGCCTTACACATTGCAGATAATGGATTGAGCCGTGAATTTCATACACTTTTTCATCGGGAAAGTTCGCCTTTTGAAACTGCCCATCAACATTTGAAGTAACTACAAAGTAATCAAGGTTAAATTTTTTTATCCATTTTAGAAGCAGGCTGAAACCTTCGTGAGGTTTAGTTTTTCTGTACAATTCTAACCTGTGTCCATAAAAACCCCAGCCAAAGTGAGGATCTCTTCTAAAATGTACAGGATTTGCACAATCGTAAAAGTTAAGGTTAAGCCTCTCATACATGGGATAGGCCTTCCAGAACCCTTTTTCCCCTCTAAAATCCGGAAGCCCTGAATCTACCCCCATTCCAGCCCCCGCTGTAATAATGAGGATATCTGCATTTTTTATTTTTTCCGCTATTTCTTTGAAAACTTCCTCATTCTGCATAGAAAAAATTCTAAAATACCAAAGAAAAAAATTCAACACTTGAGAAGATAATAATGAATTTTATTTGTAAAAAAGAATTTGCTGCTTATAATTTAACTAAGAAGTAAAATTTAAAAGGGGGAAAAATGAGTTTAGATTATTCAAAGCCCATAGAAATAGCCGAAGATATTTTCTGGGTTGGATATAAAATACCAGACGACTCTTTTCAATGCCATGTTTATTTAATAAGAAATGGAGACGAGTCTGTATTAATTGACCCGGGGAGCATGATTACCTTTCCTGTAACAATAAACAAAATCACCAGCCTAATCAATCTTAATGACATTAAATATATAATCTGCCACCATCAAGACCCTGACATAACTGGCTGTATTTCAACACTGGAAAAGCTTATTCCAAGAAAGGATAAATTTATAGTTACCCACTGGAGAACTCAGACTTTGCTTAAACACTATCAATGGGAGACTCCCTTTTATCTCGTTGAGAAGAACAAATGGAAACTATTTCTCAAAAATGGCAGGGTGCTTGATTTTATATTCACGCCATATGCCCACTTTGCAGGCGCATTCTGCACATTCGATAGAAAAACAAAAACACTATTTTCAAGCGACATTTTTGGCGGTTTCACAGAAGAATTCTCCCTCTTTGCAGAAGATGAAAGCTATTTTGCAAGTTTAAAAGCATTTCATGAACACTATATCCCAAGTAAAGAAATTCTCTTAAACGCATTAATTGAAATTGAAAAAAAAGAGCCTGAATTAATAGCGCCACAGCATGGCTCAATAATTAAAAAAGAGCTTATCCCATACATGATAAATAGATTGAAAGAGTTAAACTGTGGTCTATTTCTTTTAAGTTCTTACGAATCAAATATAGAAATTCTTTTAAAAACAAACCAGATAATAAATGCGGTTTTCAGTGAAGTAGTGAATAACAGCGATTTTTTAACTGTTTTAAGAAAAACATTTTCTACTTTAAAAGAAAACAATATTCCCATTAGAGACATTATCACCTATGTGTACGATAAGGGAGAGAAAGGAAAAGAATGGTATGATATTTTTTCAGTAATAAAAGGAGAAATCTCTCAGAAGGAAACATCTCATCATAAAGCAATTATAAAAAATTTAGTGGAAGGGATACAATCTCCTAAATGTATGAGAAGAATAAAACTTGTTACAGATACACTTGACGAATATCAAAATATTTTTTGTATCCCCCTAACCTCAAAGCGAGAAACTTTAAAAGCTTCTGCATACTTTATAATGGAAAAAGAGTTAAGCGATAAAGACAGAAAAACTGTTGAAGAAGCATTAGACAAACTTATCCATCCGATTTCCTCTTCTTTAGCAAATGAAGTTTTAATTAAAGAGTTAGGAGAGGAGAAAAAAGAGCTTTTCAATACTGCAATACATGACTCTCTTACAGGACTAAAAAACAGAGTATTTCTTGACAGTATTGCCTCAAATGAAATTTCAAAAGCTATAAGGTACGAATACCCTATTAGTGTTATTATTTTTGATATTGACCACTTTAAAACTGTTAACGACACATACGGCCACCTTGCTGGAGATTTCGTCCTTCAGGAAATATCAAAAATAATCAAAGCATCATTCAGAACAACAGACTATGTTATTCGTTACGGAGGCGAAGAAATTGTAGCAATTCTACCTTACGCTAAGGAACAGGATGCTTGCAAAAGGGCTGAACATATTAGAAAAATGATAGAAGGCAAAGAGTTTGTAATAGGGAATAACATTATTAAAACAACTATTAGCGCAGGAGTTTATGAAAGGAGAGACGAAACTGATATATACGAAATAATAGGAGCAGCAGACAAAAGGTTGTACAGGGCAAAGGAATCAGGAAGAAATAAAGTTATTTGTAAAGATTAAAGCCTATTCAAAATCCTCAGGAAAGAAAATCTGCTCCCTCTCTAACTTAACACCAAATTTTTCGTAAACCTTTTTTTTGCACAAGTGATATTAAATCTTTTATATCCTGAGAAGTGGCATTGCCTAAATTTACAATAAACCCTTTGTGCTTTTCAGACACCATTGCATCTCCAACCCTTAATCCACCGCATCCTGAATCCTCAATCAACTTCCCAGCATAGTATCCTTTAGGCCTCTTAAAAACGCTTCCAGCATTTGGGTATTCAAGGGGAAATTTTTTCTCCCTTTCTTCCTTAATCTTTTTCATTAAAGAAAGAATTTGTGCTTTTTCGCTACGGCTTCCTTTAAAAACAGCATCAAGCACAATAAATCTTTTCCTTTTGAAGATTGAATTTCTATATCCAAATTCACATAAATTCTTTCTAAAAACAAAAACCCTTCCATCTCTACCCATTGCCCTGACTTTGCATATAATATTTGCGAACTCCCCGTAATTGTTGCCAGCATTCATAATAATTGCCCCACCTACACTGCCAGGTATATTGTACGCAAATTCAAAACCTGATATACCCTTCCCACAAGCAAAATCTGCAAGTTTTTCAAGACTGACTCCCGCTTCTGCAAAGATTTTGCCCTCTTTAAAAGAGATTTTATTCAATTTTTTAGTAATACAGACAATCCCTTTAACACCTGTGTCGCTAACAATAACATTTGCCCCACCGCCTAAAATGTAAAAGTGGATATTCAATTTTTTTGCAAAAAGAAATGCCTGCTTTAATTTTTCCGTTGAGTCGGGAAAGACTACAAATTCAGTTTTACCGCCTGTTTTGTATGAAGTAAACTCTTTAAGTGAAAAATCTTCAAAAAACTCTATATTTTTAAAATTAAAAAAATCAATCAACCTTTTTCTTACTGTTCTGTTCATAACCCATCACCTTTTGTATGTCAAAACGGCATATTTTGAATAGCACCTATTACAATCAAATCTCGATTTTTTATAACACCTTTAATATCTTAAAGTTAGAAAATTTATTGCATTTATCTTTTCTGGCATTAAAATTGCATATTTATATACGACAGCCTTCTCCCAAATTATTTGGGAAAAACCGGGACAAATAATCCCGGTTATTTTTTTATACATTCAAATCAACCTTTTTCCCATCAATAATATCCTGATAGGTATCAAGTATTGGGTCAATCTCATTTCTCAGAAACTCTTCAACCTGAGACGGCGCCCTTCCAATAAACTCTTCAGGTTTAAGAATTGACATAATCTCTTCCCTGTTTAAGGGAATCCTACTGTCTTCTGCAAGAAAATCAATAAGCGGGTTTTTATCTGCCCCCTGCTTTATAGCATCCATTGCTTTGTGAGAGTATTGCCTTATAACCTCGTGAATCTCCTGCCTGTCAGCACCTTTTTTAACAGACTCCATTAAAATATTCTCAGTTGCCATAAACGGCAATTCCCTTGCAACATGAGCCTCAATAACCTTTTCGTTAACCCTCAAGCCATCAGTTATATTTGCGTAAATCAAAAGCAATGCATCAGCGGTTAAAAATGCCTGTGGGATAACAATTCTTCTGTTTGCAGAATCGTCAAGGGTTCTCTCAAACCACTGTGTAGCTGCGGTGAAAGCAGTGTTGTCTGCCAGAGAAATCAAATACCTTGCAAGTGCCGTCATCCTCTCACTTCTCATTGGGTTTCTCTTGTAAGCCATAGCGGACGAGCCAACCTGCTTTTCTTCAAAAGGCTCTTCCATTTCCCTGTCATGCTGCAAAAGCCTTAAATCATTGCCAAATTTTGAGCACGATACAGCAACCTGCCTCAAAACATGAATAACATCGTCGTCAATCTTTCTTGTATAGGTTTGCCCTGTAATAGTTAAACTCCTGGGAAAACCCATTCTTTTAACAACAATCTCATCTAACTGCTTAACTTTTTCCTCATCTCCGTCAAAAAGTTTTAGAAAACTTGCCTGTGTACCTGTTGTGCCCTTAACCCCCCTTGCAGGAATTCTGCTGAGAAGAAGGGAAATCAATTTAAAATCAATAAGCAAATCCTGTAACCACAAAGCAGCTCTCTTCCCAACAGTTGTTAATTGTGCCGGCTGGAAGTGAGTGAAACCCAAAGTAGGCATATGGCGATAATCACAGGCAATCTTCCTCAAATTGCTCATAACCTTTAAGAGCCTTTTTCTGACTAATCCAAGCCCCTCTTTCATCTGAATTAAATCTGTATTATCACCGACAAAGGCAGAAGTTGCCCCAAGGTGAATTATTGACATAGCGGAAGGTGCAACCTTACCAAAGGTGTGAATATGTGCCATTACATCGTGCTTTAACTCTTTTTCCTTTTTAGCCGCATATTCAAAATCAATGTCATTGAGATGCTCTCTCATCTCCTCAATCTGCTCATCTGTTATAGGCAAGCCTAAATCCTTCTCCGCTTCAGCAAGGATAAGCCAGAGTTTTCTCCATGTCCTGAATTTGTTTTCATCAGAAAAGATATAAGCCATCTCTTTTGAGGCATACCTTGTAATAAGTGGGTTGTTGTATTTTTTTCTTTCCATCAAACTTCCTCCGAACAAATATATTCTTTCAAAAAATTATAACGGAATATTCCCGTGTTTTTTAGGTGGCAATGTATCCCTTTTGTTATCAAGTGATTCAAGAGCCTTAATCAGTTTAACCCTGGTGTTTTCAGGCATAATTATCTCATCAACAAAACCCATCTCCGCTGCGGTATATGGATTTGCAAACAGTTTTTTATAATCCTCAACAAGCTTTTTTCTCAACTCTTCCGGATTATCTGATTTTGCCAATTCTTTTTTATAGAGGATATTAACTGCCCCCTCAGGCCCCATAACGGCAATTTCAGCTGTTGGATAAGCAAAGTTATAGTCTGTCCTGATATGTTTTGAAGCCATTACGCAGTAAGCACCACCATAGGCCTTTCTTGTGATAATAGTAATCTTTGGCACAGTTGCCTCAGAAAAAGCGTAGAGAAGTTTTGCACCGTGAACAATAATTCCGCCGTGCTCCTGATTTACCCCCGGTAAAAATCCAGGCACATCTTCAAATGTAATTAGGGGGATATTAAAGGCATCGCAAAATCTCACAAATCTTGCTCCCTTCCTTGAAGCGTTTATATCAAGCACACCAGCAAGGTAATTCGGCTGATTTGCAACAATACCCACCGGCCTTCCGTTTAACCTTCCAAAACCAACAACAATATTCTTTGCAAAGTGTTCGTGCACCTCAAAGAAGTAATTATCGTCAAGAACAGGCCTTATTATGTCTCTAATGTCATAAGGAAGGTTTGGATTATCAGGAACAACAGTGTTTAATTCAGGGATAACCCTATCAACCGGGTCATTACAATCCTTCCTTGGCGGCTCTTCCATGTTATTTGAAGGCATAAAGGAAAGCAATTCCCTTATACAAGCAAGGCATGCTTTATCATTTTCAAGTGCAAAATGGGCAACACCTGAAATCTCATTGTGTGTCCTTGCCCCCCCTAACTCCTCTTTTGTAACCTCTTCATGGGTAACTGTCTTTATCACATCCGGCCCTGTAACAAACATATAAGAGGTGTCTTTAACCATCAAGGTAAAATCTGTAATTGCAGGGGAATAAACAGCACCACCGGCACAGGGCCCCATAATTGCTGAAATCTGAGGAATAACACCTGATGCAAGAGTATTTCTCAAAAATATATCAGCGTACCCACCTAAAGAAACAACACCCTCGTGAATCCTTGCACCTCCAGAATCGTTAAGGCCAATAATCGGCGCCCCAACTTTCATTGCCAAATCCATTATCTTGCATATCTTTTTAGCGTACATCTCTGAAAGTGAACCGCCAAAAACGGTAAAATCCTGAGAAAATACATAGACAAGCCTTCCGTCAATCCTCCCAAAGCCTGTAACAACACCGTCCCCAACAATTTTCTTTTTATCCATCCCAAAGTTGTCACATCTGTGAACGACAAACCTGTCAATCTCTTCAAAAGTCCCTTTATCTAAAAGAAGTTCAATCCTCTCCCTCGCTGTCAACTTCCCTGCTGCATGCTGCTTTTCTATCCTCTCTTTACCACCACCTAAAAGAGCCTTTTCATTTCTCTCTTTTAATTCTTTTAACTTTTCTTCAAGAGTCATCTAATCCCCCTCTTACCGTTTTTGCAAACCTGTCTCTAATCTATCAAAAAAAGGGGGATTTTACAATTTTTAAAAGAGATAAAAAAGGGAATGAATTCAGTAACAAAAAATGTTATTATTCGTGTTTTTCTTTCTCACCTGTATCCTTTTCTTCTTTATTTTTTTTGTTCATACCTATAATAAAAAACAAACCTCCTAAAGCAATAAATACAATTCCTAAAGACCCAAATTTACTACTTAAAGTGGTTGTAAAAATAACCCCTAACGCTATTAAAACAATTCCTAAAAACAACATTCTTCGCCATTTTTCCATCATTTACCTCCTATTTCATTAAATGCTGTTTACTTATACGAAAAATATAATCAAAAGTTTATTATTTTTTATAAAACAACCTTCCCGTTACAAGCAAACTTATAAAAACAAAGATAGCAAAGACAAAACTGCTTATTGCAAATTGCATTCCGCCTGATAAAATATGCCCGCTTGTGCAACCGCCTGCCATCCTTGCCCCAAAAATAAGGATAAAACCGCCTAAAAATGCATAGATTAACCTTTTTACCTTTGAATTGCCCTTTGTTTTCTCCCACCTTGGATAAATATATTTAAAAGCAAACTCTTTCTTTATTAAAGCAAAAACAAAAGCGCAAACAATTGCACCTGCAAGAAAAATTACTTCCCAGTGTCCAGGCTTCTGGATTTTAAGAAAGTATGGATTATCAGTTAAACCGAAAATTTTATCTGCAACATAAGGAAAAGCGGTTGATGCCCCAATTGGCCTGTTTTGAACAACCTCTAAAAAAACAATTGGGTTTAATATTCCAAGCATTATGCCTGAATAAAGCCATTTTTTATCCTTTTTCCCTTCCAATTTATTAAGGTAAAATGCAAGTGCCATTAATGCTATCCCGACTATAACCGCAACAATGTAAAAGATTATCACCTGCCCACCTATTATTTTTTCAAGGTAAACCTTACCGAAATTTGGCCCTAAAATACCTTTAATTGAAGGCAAAACAAGAGTAAAAACAAGGCCACCAAATAATCCGCCTATTATTCCAACAATAGCATCAACAGAACCCTCTCCCGCTGAAATTGCAAGAGTACCCGGGCAGTAGCCTAATATTGCCATGCCAATACCGAAAAGTATTCCACCTAAAACAACTCCCCCTAAAATAAAGGGTTTAACATGATATGTTGCAAGCATAAAGCCAATTTCAAAAGGCAAAATTATCATACCCAACCCTATTGCAAAAGCCATTGCCTTTGCTACAGTTAAATCTTCCAGTGTTGCCATTCCGCTGATTGTTTCAAATTTGTTTAACCTTGCGTAAATTATTGCAAAACCAAATAAAACCCCCAGAACAAAAATCTCTAACATATCCCCTCCTAAGAATATTTCTTATTTCAAATTTACTCTTTTTTCATCACCATTTCAATAAAAAATTTTTACAAAAAAATAAAGTTTAAGTATAATTAGAGTGATTATGGAGGAATTATGAGTGAATACAAATTTTTAATAAACATAAACGAAGTTAAAAAAGGCACTCCCAGACAGGTAAAAATGGGATTAAAAAAACTCACGGTTTACTTTAACGGTGAAAAATACTTTGTCTTTGACTCCCATTGCCCCCACGCAAGGGCTGATTTAACAAAGGCAAAGTATGATAAAAACCAGGTAAAATGCCACTGGCACGGATACATCTTCAACCTTGAAAACGGTGAGGGGAAGGGAAATAATTTCCATTTAAAACTCTACAAGGTTAAAATAGAAGACGACAAGATTTTTATAAAGGAAAAGAAGGAAGAAAAAGAGGATTTACTGCTTTTTCCTGAAGTTAAATTCAAGGGGGATAAAAATGATAAGTGATTTAAGATGGATAGCGTGGGAGGTAACCCCAAGGTGTAATTTATCATGCGTGCATTGTCGATCATCTTCAACAATGCACCTGCCAGAGCCTATGGATACAAAGCAGGCAATGGAGGTTTTAGATAAAATAGCAGATTTTTGTAAACCTGTGCTTGTACTTTCCGGTGGAGAGCCTCTTTTAAGAAAAGACCTTTATCAGCTTGCTCAAAGGGGGACAGATTTAGGCTTTAGAATGTGCATAGCAACAAACGGCACCCTTATAAATGACGAGCACTGTGAAAAAATGAAGGAAACGGGGATAAAAATGGTATCCCTATCCCTTGACGGAAGCACAGCAGAAGTGCACGACAACTTTAGAAATCACAAAGGGGCGTTTGAAGGAATTTTAAGGGGGATTGAGTTTTTAAAGAAACACAATATTCCATTTTTAATAAATTCTTCATTTACAAAAAGAAATATGCACGACATAGAAAACACATACAAACTTGCAAAAAAATTAGGGGCAACAGCATGGTATATGTTTATGATTGTGCCGACAGGCAGGGGAAAAGAAATAATGGAAGAGTTAATTCCACCTGAAGATTACGACAGGATTTTAGAATGGCACTATGAATTGGAACAAAAGGAAAAAGATATTTTAGTAAGGCCAACCTGCGCACCACACTATTACAGAATTTTTATTGAAAAGAAACAACAGGAAGGAAAGGCCGCAAAGAGAAGGGACTTAACCTTTTCAACAAAGGCAAACAAAGGCTGTGTGGCAGCACAGACAATATGCCTTATTAGAAGCGATGGAGAGGTTTTACCATGCTCATACTTCCCTGTATCAGGCGGAAATATATTTAAGCAAAGCCTTGAAGAAATATGGAATGGTGAGTTGTTCAGCGGATTAAGAAACTTTGACAATTATAAGGGAAGATGCGGGGCATGCAAGTACAAGGGAGTCTGTGGAGGATGCAGGGCAAGGGCTTACGCTGTTTACGGAGACATTTATGAAGAAGAGCCTTTCTGCACATACATCCCTGAAGGATACACAGGCGGCATAAAACCGTTTGATATTTATTAGGTTAGGTTATGGGTACTGGGTTGGGATTGGGATTTTGGGTTTTGAATGTTAAATTATAGATTGAGGAAGAAAACTTTTTTAAAAAGATGTTGGATTTTGGATGATGAATTATGGATTAAGGTAAAAATCCTTTTATTTAAAGAAATTCTTCCTCAATCCAAAATCTAAAATCTATAATCAAGAATTTATAATAAAATTAATGTTTACTTTATCAGGACGAGACACTAATACCAAATACCTTATTTACCCAGAATCCAATACCTAAAACCCTATTCATTCACTTTCAGCAGAGATTACAACAAAGCCTCCTTCACCTATTCCCTTTTTAGGCTGTTCTATATCTTTAATTTCAGATGGCAGGGAAAATAGAGTCTGGTAAAAGTTAAAATTACCAAAGCCTGCCTGTGTTAACATTGAAATAACCTTAAATGCTGAATAAAAACTTGCATCTTTATAAAAAATACTTGACTGCTTTTTCTCAAGATAAAATTGCCCTAAAAAACTCTCTTCGTCAACAAAGCCAACAATTATTTTACCCTTTTCCTTCAAAACCCTCTTGGCTTCAAGAAAAGCCTTTAAAGGCTCATCAAAATAGCAAACTGTAACCACAATCAATACAAAATCAAATACACCTGTTTTAAATGGAAGTTTTTCCCCTCTGCCGATTACCGTTTCCACCCCTCTTCTTTTCGCAAATTCAGCCATTTTAAATGAAGGGTCTATTCCGTACTTAACCCCTAAAGGAGAGGCAAATCGCCCAGTGCCAACACCAATCTCCAACCCAACACCCTTTTCAGGCACAACCCTCTTCAATGCCTCCAACTCAGAGAGATAAACAAGTTTATTCCTTTCATACCAGTTGTCATAATCTTTTGCATAGCTATCAAAAATTCTGTATTTCATATTTTTATTATAGCATTTTACATTAAAATACTGTCGACAATTCTATTTAACTTTTTTGGTTATTCTTTAAAAAATTTTTAGAGATTTTCAACAATAAACCTGTTTCTATTTTAATTCTTACAACAACTAATTTTTGTTTTTTTGAGCAACAACTACATATCCTGTACCTAAATCAGTTGAGAAAAAAAGCCTTTGAAGTAAATAGAAAGGGAACATAAAAAAATCATTAAACAAAAATCTAAAAATTAACGAACTGTTTCTGTCCACTCCACTATTTTTACTTAACTCTTCTTTTGTTATATTTTTATCTATTTTTTTCATTTTCTTTGCTATAACAACATTCATCAACCTATCTGTAATCTCTGTTAAAGGGAATCCATAACTTATTATTTTTATTAGAGTTAAATCAAATTTGTCACATAAGCGTACAATATCTTTCCTCTCATATCTCCTATAATGCCCCGCCCATTCATCACTTATACTCCACTTACTCATATTAGATGGAACTGACAAAATGATAAACCCGCCACTTTTTAGTAAATTTACCCAATTGGCAAATTCTATTTCATCATTTTCTATATGTTCTAAAACCTCAAATGCCATTAAAATATCAAAGTCGGCATAGTTTAAAGCGTCTTCAAAACTATTTAAAAGAAATAGGCGCTTCTCTTTCAGATAATTTGATAACCTTTCTTTTGTCAAAGCTTCCGCATCTTTTGACAATTCAACTCCGTAAGCAACCCCCCCTTTTTCAAGCACTAACTTCAGAATTTCGCCTGCACCATATCCTATTTCCAGACACTTTTTACCTTTCACAAAATCTTCTTTCAATATTGTTTTTAAAACGCTTTTTCTTAACATAAAACGAGGTGTCGGAATCCATACCTTTTTTTCACTCAAATTTGCACCTCCTTTAAAAATAATTATATCTAATAAAAACATTTTTTGTAACATACCGCAAAATAGTCGCATTTTTTTAAAAAACCTTTTTTTATTTCTTTCGTAAAAAAAGAGGAACAAAACTTTAGGGGAGAAATTATGAAAAGAATCTTTGCGCTTTTTCTTTTATTAGCATTTTCGCTTTCAGGCCTTTCTCTAAATTACACAATAAGCGTTAAACTTAATCCAAACAAAAAAACAATTCAGGGAAAAGAGATAATTATCTGGGAAAACAATACGGAATCACCAGCAGAAATTATTCCCCTTCACCTTTATATCAATGCTTTTCAAAACAATAAGACTGTTTTTCTATCTGAATCCGGAGGTAAACACAGAAATTACAGGCTTAAAGGAAAAGATATTGACAAATACGGATACTGCAAGGTGTTGGCTGTTACGGTTAACGGAGAGGATTTTTCAAAGAATTTTAAATACCTGACGGAAATTAAAAACCCTGAAAAGCTAAATGTTTTCTGGCCAGACGAAACAACTAAAATTAGAGTAAAACCTGATAACACAATAGGGATAATCTTTTTAAAACAGCCTGTAAAAAAGGGAGAAGCAGTAAAAATTGAGATAAATTTTGAAACAAAATTTCCCCACATCTTTGCAAGAACAGGTTACTGGAAAACATTTTTTATGGCTGGCCAATGGTTTCCTAAAATTGCAGTTTATCAAGGGGAAAGGGGATGGAATTGCCATTTATTCCACCTGAATTCTGAATTTTTTGCAGACTTTGCAGACTATAATGTCTCAATAACTGTTCCTGAAAAATACATTGTTGGGGCAACAGGTATTAAAATAAGCGAACAAACAGAGGGAAAGAAAAAAACATACAAATTTAAGGCAGAAAATGTTATTGACTTTGCATGGACAGCCTGGAATTACTGGCAGGTTGCCTATGACAAATGGAACAATGTTCCTCTTACCTTGCTTTATCCACCTGGATTAAAGCACACTGTAAAGAGGCAGTTTAAGGCTTTAAAAGCAGCACTTAACGCTTACGGGGATTTAACAGGCCACCTATATCCATACCCCCACTTTACCCTTGTTTGCCCACCACCGCAAGCAATGGGGGCAGGGGGGATGGAGTACCCAATGCTTGTAACTGGCGGATTCCCATCTTACAAAATCCCGAAAGGAATGAGATTTCCTGAAATGCTAATTATTCACGAATTTGGGCACAACTACTTCTATGCAATCTTTGCCACAAACGAATTTGAAAACGCCTGGATGGATGAGGGAATAAACTCTTTTGCAACAGCATACGGAATTGAAAAAGGCTATGGAATGCAGATTGATTTACCCTTCCTTAAAGTTCCCCCTTACACAATGGAAAGGTTAGGCTTTAGTCAATACAAGGGCAAGGAAGCGCCGTCAAAGGCATCCTGGGAATTTATATCAAATGGCGTTTATTCAACTTTATCGTACGCCAAACCGACAATCTATTTAAGAACACTTGAAAACCTTGTGGGAGAAAAGAAATTCAAAGAGATTTTCAACCTCTATTACAACAAATTCGCCTTCACCCACCCAACCCCTGAAGACTTCTTCTCCTGCGTAAAGGAAATTGCAGGGGAAAAGTATTACAACTTTATAAAACAGGCAATTACAACAGGCTCAAGGCTTGACTTTGCAATATACACAGCAAAATCTGAATTAGAAAAGCCTTTAAGCGGATACGACTTTAAATTCAACCCTGTAAAAGCAGATAAAGAGAAAAAGGAAAACAAAAAAAAGGAAACATACATAAACAGAGTTGTTGTTGAAAACAGGGGAGACTTTAAAAACCTTCCTGTTGAAGTGCTTGTGGTGTTAAAAAACGGAGAAAAAAAGACATTTAAATGGAACGGAGAGGGAGACTGGAAGGCTTTTGAATTCAAATCAAAATCGCCAATATCTTACGCTTTTGCAGACCCGAAAAAGGTTTACGCCTGCGACAACAACCTTGCAAACAACATAAAATCCTTCACCTCAAAAACAAACAAGGCAATAACAAAAACATCTCTTGCACTTGCGTCTGCTATTCAATTTTTTATAAACATATTAACTTTAGGAATATAAGGGGGAAGCAATGAAATATTTAAAATATATCTGGAAAAACAAGCAAACTGCTATTCTTCTTTACCTTGAAGACTTTATAATGTTTCTTTTAGTCTTTATCCCGATATTCACAACAATTAAATCTTCGGCAAGGAGAAACTATTACTCTATAAACTTCACCGTTGACTATGTTGCAGACATACTCCCTAAAATGAGGGGAATAGGCGCTTATGCGGTAATCATTGCAATACTTCTTCTTGTTTACTTCATTGTGAGGATACTTCTTTTATCCGGCATATTCTCAAAACTTATTGACGAAAATGTAAACTGCCTGAAAAAATCACCTGAAAACTTCTGGAGATTTTTAGGGCTATTCTTCATTTACATAATAATCTTTGGAGTTTTAAGCGGGATTATAGGATTTCCTTTAAAAAAAATGATGGACAACACTGTAAATGTAAAAACAGCGTACATCTTGCAACACATTAAACTTGTTTTAACACTCTTAATAGGGTTAATAATCTCACTATTTCACAACGCAGCAAGAGTAAAAACTGTTATGGAAAACAGATTCAAAGCATTCTCAAAGCCTGAAAGAGTGCTGCCATTTTTTGGATACCAGATAGTTGAGGGGATAATTACCTTTATTGGCCTGCTTATAACCTATAAAATCTTTATCCTCAACGGCTGGCTTGCAATAATATTTGCCTTCATTCTCTTTCAACTTACAATCTTTCTCAAAATCCTCTTCAAACTCTCATCCTACAAATCACTAACATAAAAAAGCGGGGCTTAACGCCCCGTTTCTAAATCTCTTTATGAAAATTATCTGAAAAGGCTTAAAAAAATTAACCCTAAAATAATTATCCCGATAACTCCCAAAGACAACAGCCATAAAACAAATAACACTAAAATTTCAATCAAATACCCCCCGCTGTTTTCAGAATCATCAATATATTAAAAATTTCTAAAGTGACAAATCCATTTTTTTATTTAGAATAAACTCCCAAAAACACACTAAAAAAACAACCAACAACTAACTCAAAGCATGACACAATATATAGTATTGTTTTCTTCTTGACAACACAAGATATATTACTATATTTTTATTGGGCTAAAATTAGCCCAATAAAATTGAAGGAGGAATAAATGAAAAAGACATCTTTTCACGTAGTGCCCCAAAAAGGGAAATGGGCTATTAAACAAGAAAAAAAAACCCCATTGCAATCCACTAGAACAAAAAAAGAAGCAATTGAAAAAGCAAAAAAAATCGCAAAAAACAAAAAAACAGAATTAATCATACATAACAAAAATGGCAAGATTTCTAATAGAAACAGTTATGGAAACGACCCATGCCCACCAAAAGATAAAAAATAACTATACAGGATTAAACAATGAAAGAATACGAAATTTTTCATGATGAATCAAAAAAAAATGGATATTGGCATTGTTTTTATTTCATTCCTATCCAAAGAAAAAAAGAAATAACAAACAGTTTAATTGAAATTAAAAGAAAAATCGCACCAAAAGCAGGTGAAATTTCGGTAATGTCAAGTTAATTGTGTCAGGCATGGGAAGCCTTCCGGGAAAGAGAAGAAAAAAAGCGATTAAAAGAAGAAGAATACCTCAAACTCCTTGATTGATACTTCTCATTCTTGTCTGTGAAGAAAATGTAAAGAAACTTCTCTGCACTTTGTTCATTTTGAAAAAATCCTCGTATTCGTATGTAATCTTTTAACTCTTTAAAACACCTTTCCATCCAGTTTGTTGTTCTGAAGTAACTTCTTATCTCATCAGGGGCAAGGAGAAAGAATGTATAGTTATCAACTTTTGCCTTAATGTTTTTTAAAAACCTGTATATCTTTTTCCATTTTTCAATAAATGCAAGAAGTTTGGTTTTCCCTTCTTCCCTGCTTTCGCATTTCATTATCTCGTCTAATTCTTCTTTTATTTTCTCAAAATGATGTTTTCTTACTCTGTTTTTTATGTTTCTTTTCAGGTGAAACCAACAAAGTTGGTGCATAGTCTCAGGAAATTCTTCTTTTATCGCTTCAGATAAACCTGTTAAATCATCACTTATAATCAGTTTTACTCCTTTTAAGCCTCTTTCTTTTAAATCCCTGAATATTTCCTGCCAGAGGGATGCTTTTTCGTTTCCTCCAGGAAGAAAGTATCCTAAAATTTCTCTTTTACCGTCTTCAGACAGGCCCAATACTGCATATACTGCCTCTTTTGCCACACTGTCTCTTTTTAATGAAAATGTATGTTGCGTCTATGTATAGCACGGGGTATGTTTTTGTTAATCTTCTGTTTTTCCATTTTTCAATTACTTCTTCAGATATTTCACTTATCCTGCTTACATATTGAGCGGATATGTTAGCCCCTATGAGATTTTTAATTACCCCTGCTGTCTTTCTTGTGGATACTCCTGCTATAAACATTGCCTCCACAATATCTTCAAGAAAAAACATTACCCTTTTTCTCTGGGGAAGCCATTTAACCTTAAACTGACTGTCTCTTGTTCTTGGAATTTGCAATTCAATCTCTCCTAAAAAGCTTTTAGGCGTTCGCTTATAATAACCGTTTGCCCTTGTTTGGCCTCTTGCTTCTTTTAAGTATCTTTCCCTCTCTTCCAACAACATTTCCTGCAACATTTTCTTGAAAAATTCTTTAAATTGAGTGAAAATTAAATCACTCATTGGTGGTACCTCCTTTCGGGAATTTTTCTTCTGAGGTTATTTTAACCTCTCCTTCCCGAAAGGAGTTTCTTTTCTCCCTGACACAATTAATGTTACACTGCCGAAATTTCATTTAAAAAATTAAATAAAGGCAAAAAAACAAATCACGGCATTCCAAACATAATCAAAAGTTGGCTATCTTATGCCATTGCCACATTGCACCAAAACAACAAAAAAAATATTTATTATTATTCAGATAGTATTCATAACTCTATTTACAAACTGGAAACCCCTATTTGTGCAAAATTAACCGTGTTAAGAATTGAAGATGAACACAAAAATATGTATGAGAATTTAGATGAATTACAAAGAATAGAAACGACTATGAGAATAGGAATTAAAAGTGGATTGCACGGGTTATTTTTCAATGAACCTGTAATTATAAAAAATTTCTATGTAGATGGAGATGAGCATTATCAAGGATTTTATAATAGAAGTTTAGACTATTCAAGAATAATTAAAAAACTCAATCCCCAATTAAAGAAAAACATTATAATTGACGAAAATTGCAAAATAATTCCTATTGCTAGAAAAAACTCTAATCCGAATGATGAAAATAGACTCTTAATACAAATTACGGATATTTTACTAGGAAGTATTAGATTTTTTTTATTAACAGGTAAGTTACACACAAATAAAGTGAGATACTATGCGACGGAAAGTATAATCAAACTATTATTAGAGAGAGGAAACTATTGCAATATAGCACGAATGAGAAACAGTCGTTTTTATAGGGCTTTTTCGATAACTAACGCAAAAATTAAAAATAACAAATGGCAATTCAACTGTCTAAAAAAAGAAAAAGAACAACAACCAATGCTTTTCTAAAAAACTAATTGATTTATCAACTTTAATAAAGGACTTAAAAAGCAAGTGGGAAATGAATTATCTGGACAGAATTGACAAACAACTTGAGAATCTCCGCGAAGAAGTAATAATTGCAATTGAAAATAGATTGGATTAGCCTTGCTTTTATAAATTTTTCGTAAACTTTGGGCTTTTATAGTAAAATTACAGACTGAAAAGAAATTAAAGGGGAGAGTTATGCCTGTAAAAACGGTTAAAGGAACGAGGGATATTTTTTATCCTGATATTGAAAAGTGGAGATTTTTTGAAGAAAAGGCAAGAGAAATTTTAAAGACTTACAATTTCAAAGAGATAATGACCCCTATTTTTGAATACACCGAGGTTTTTGCAAGGGGGATAGGAGAGGATACAGACATTGTACACAAGGAAATGTACACATTTAAAGACAGAAAGGGAAGAAGCATTACTTTAAGGCCTGAAAACACCGCATCTGTCGTAAGGGCATACCTTGAGCATAAAATGTATGCAGAGGGGGGAATTAAGAGGCTTTTTTATATAGGACCAATGTTCAGGTACGAGAGGCCTCAAAAGGGAAGGTATAGACAATTCTTTCAACTGGGAGTTGAGGTTTTCGGAAGCAAAAACCCATACATTGACGCAGAGACAATTGAACTTGTTATTAACCTTCTTGAAAAGGTTGGATTAAAAGGATTAAGCGTTAAGATAAATTCACTTGGATGCGAAAAGTGCCGTCCTGTTTACAGGGAGAATTTAAAGAAATTCCTTGAAAGCGTAAAAGAGAATTTATGCGAGGATTGCAAAAGAAGGGTTGACACAAACCCTTTAAGAGTGCTTGACTGCAAGGTGCCGTCCTGCAAGGAGACTGTGAAAGATGCACCGGATATACAGCAGAGTTTGTGCGAGGATTGCCAAAAGCATCAGGATAGAGTTTTCCACTTCCTTGAAAAGATGAATGTTAAGTTTGAACTTGACCCAAACCTTGTTAGAGGGCTTGACTATTACACAAGAACAGTTTTTGAGGTTGTATCGGAAAATTTAGGAAGCCAGAACGCAATTTTAGGCGGCGGAAGATACGACAACCTTGTAAAAGAGTTAGGTGGGCCTGATACCCCTGCATTTGGCTGGGCATTAGGGATAGACAGGCTTGTTCTTTTGCTTGATAATAAAAACTTTGATTTTTCAAACAAAACAATCTATGTAATTCCTGCGGGAGATTCAATTGACTATTGCTTTTCAGTTGCAAAAAATTTAAGGGAAAACGAACTTGCCGCAGAGGTTGTTGCAGACTCAAAATCCCTTAAAAAAGCATTGAATTATGTAAACAAGCAGCAGGGAAGATTTGCAATTATTGCAGGGGAAAACGAAGCAGAAAAGAATATGGTTGTCTTTAAAAACCTTGAGAATAGAAGCCAGAAAGAGATAAGTTTTGAAAATCTTGTAAAGGAGATAAAAGATGAAATTAATAAATAGAACCCATACCTGCGGGGAATTAACCGCAAAAAATGAAGGTGAAATGGTAAAACTCTGTGGATGGATAAACTCGCACAGGGATTTAGGCTCCCTGGTATTCTTTGATTTAAGAGACAGGTGGGGAATTACGCAAGTTACCCTTGACGAAAACGACGGAGAGGTTTTTGAAAAGGCAAAATCTTTAAGAAACTGGGATGTTGTCTCTGTTGACGGCATTGTTCAAAAAAGACCGGAGAATATGGTTAACAAAGGAATGACCACAGGAGAGATTGAGGTTAAGGCAACAGATGTTAAACTTCTCAACAAAACAGAGGCATTGCCAATAAACATTGACGAAAACGCAAAGGTTTCAGAGGAGTTGAGGCTAAAGTATAGGTATTTAGATTTAAGGCGCTATCCTTTGCAAAATAAACTTATTTTAAGGCACAAGGTTGCACTTGCCGTTAGAAATTACCTGAATGAAAAGGGCTTTGTTGAGGTTGAAACCCCTATGCTTACAAAGTCAACCCCTGAAGGGGCAAGGGATTATGTTGTGCCGTCAAGGATTCACACAGGAAAATTTTACGCATTGCCTCAATCACCGCAGTTGTTTAAGCAATTGCTGATGATTTCAGGCTTTGACAGGTACTTCCAGATTGTAAAATGCTTCAGAGACGAGGATTTAAGGGCAGACAGGCAGCCTGAATTCACCCAGATTGATATGGAGATGTCTTTTGTGGAAGAGGAAGATGTTTTCTCAGTTGTTGAGGGAATGATGAAAGAAATTTGCAAGGTTGCAGGCTTTGAAATTGAAACACCCTTTAAAAGAATGACATACAAAGAGGCAATGGAAAAATACGGAAGCGACAAGCCAGATATACGCTTTGGGATGGAATTAAATGAGATTTCAGATATTGTCTGCGGTGCAGGTTTCAAGGTTTTTGACTCTGTAAAGGAAAACAACGGAGTGATTAAGGCAATTCTCGTTAAAGGCGGGGCAGAATACTCAAGGAAAAATATAAAAGACTTTGAGGATATTGCAAAATCCTATGGGGCAAAAGGGCTTGCATGGTTTAAATGGACTAACGAAGGCTTTAACTCGCCTATCCTGAAATTTATAGGGGAAGAGAGAGCTGAAAAACTCTTTGAAAAATTAAACGGTGAAAAGGGAGATATAGTATTCATAGTTGCAGATACATTTGAAACAGCCTGCACAAGCCTTGGGGCATTAAGGGTAAAAATCGCAAAGGAGAGAAATTTAATCCCTGAAAATACCCTTTCTTTTGTATGGATTACCTATTTCCCGATGTTTGAATGGGATGAAGAAGAGAAAAGGTATGTTGCAATGCACCACCCATTCACCTCACCGAAAAGAGAACACCTTGATTTACTGGATAAAGACCCTTCAAAGGTTATGGCAAGGGCTTATGATTTAGCATTAAACGGATTTGAAATAGGCGGAGGAAGCATAAGAACCCACAATATGGAAATTCAGAAAAAGGTATTCAAGGCAATTGGATTAAGTGACAAAGAGGCAGAAGAGAAGTTTGGATTCTTTTTACAGGCATTAAAATTAGGTGCACCACCCCACGGGGGAATTGCATTCGGGCTTGATAGGATTGTTATGATTCTTGCAAACGGGGAATCAATCAGGGATGTTATTGCATTCCCAAAAACAACATCAGCAACCTGTTTGATGACAGAATCCCCTTCAAGCATTGACAAAAGGCAGTTAGAGGAATTAAAAATAAAAATCACAGAGGAAAAAGAGTAACCAAAATTAAATTTTCGTAACAGCCATAACCGTAACTGCGGTTACAAAGCGAGGTGTTAATGAAGTTAAAGGTTGGATTTTTACAGTTTAAGCCTGAATTTGGGAAGATAAAAGAGAACACAGATTTTATTGTTTCAGAACTAAAAAAACACAAGTTTGACATTGCAGTTTTGCCTGAACTCTGTTCAACAGGATATTTGTTTGAAAACACAAAACAGGCAAATGAATTGGCCGAAGATGAGAATGGATACTTTGTAAAATCGCTGTTAAGCCTTGCAAGAGAGAAAAATTGCCTGATCGCAGGGGGATTTTGCGAAAAGGGGAAGGATAAGCCGTTTAACTCTCAGGTGCTTGTTTCAGAAAAAGGTATTGTTTCAATTTACAGAAAAGCACACCTCTTTTACAAGGAAAAAGAAATATTTGAAAGGGGAGATACCCCATTTAATGCAGTTGACACGGGGAAAGGATACAAGGTTGGCTTAATGATTTGCTTTGACTGGATTTTTCCTGAAGCAATGAGAAGCCTTGCATTGGACGGGGCAAAGGTTATCCTTCACTCTGCAAACCTTGTTTTGCCGTATTGCCAGAGGGCAATGTTTGCAAGAAGCCTTGAAAACAGAGTATTTATTATCACCGCAAACAGATTTGGTAAAGAGAAAAACAAAAAAGGGGAAGAGATAGAGTTTACGGGAAAAAGCCAGATAATTTCCCCGAATGGGGAAGTGGTATTAACTGTCGGCAGAGAAACAACAGGCCTTTTTTCTGTTGAAATTGACTTAAAGGAAACAGATAAAAACCTGAATCCCTTAAACAACTTATTTTCAGACAGGAGAACAGATTTATACAAAATCTCCAACTAATTCAATTGCACTAACGGCAGCACCTATTGCACCTAAAAATTGAGGATATTGAGGGACATAAACTTTGTACCCCAGTTTTTCCCCCAACAACTTAACAAGGAGAGAATTTAAAGCACCACCGCCGCTAAAAACAATTCTCTCTTCAGGCCTTAAACTCTTTACCATTGACACAAGCCTGTCTGCAATTGAATCAACCACTCCGTAAACAATATTTTCAACGCTTTCCTTTTTTGCAAGAAGCGATATAACCTCTGATTCTGCAAAAACAGCACACATTGAGGTTATTTTTATCTTTTTATCAGCATTTTCCCCTAAACTTGCAAATTCGTTTAAAGAAACACCTAACCTTGATGCAACAATCTCTAAAAACTTTCCAGTGCCTGCGGCGCACTTGTCATTCATCTTAAAATCTGAAAAATTACCGTCCTCATCAACCTTTATAACCTTGCTATCCTGCCCGCCTAAATCAATTACAGTTTTCACATCAGGGAAGAAGTGGTATGCACCCTTTGCGTGAGCCTTAATCTCGCTTATTACAGGGCAATTAAAACTATCCTTTATCATATACCTGCCGTAACCTGTTGAAACAATAACCTCAACATTTTTATCCTTCAAAAACTTTTTAACATCTTCATCTGGATTTACCTGTGTTGGGAAAACATGCAAATCAATTATCTCCCTTTCCTCGTTAAACCCTGCAATCTTTGTGTAAGTTGAGCCCACATCTATACCGTAAAACATTTTCACCTCTTGGCTTTAAAAGACTTTTTAAACCTGATGCTTTCAAGAAAAGCCTCAACCCTTGTTTTTATCTGACCAACATCCTCTGCTGAATAGTCTGATTCAATCTTCAAAACAGGTATTTTTTCTTCTTTAAGCCTGTCAATTACCTTTTTAGATTCAACATTGTAAGTGTGGCAGAAGGAAAGCGTATAGTAAATTATTCCGTCTGCTTTCTTTTCCCTATACATCTTTATAATCTTGTCAATTCTCTCGTCATTTGGAGTAAAGCAGGCGCAGTCAATCTTCATATACCTTTCAAGCATTCTCTCAATAATATCTTCAACACTCTCAACACCATCTAAATCTATGTTGTCTTTAAAGTACCTGTGGCCAATGCAGGCCTCTTCATTTATAACAATCCCCCCTGTTGTCTCAACAACCTGGTGAAGCTTCCAGTTTGGCGGAGCCATAGGCGTGCCTATAACCATAATCCTTGGAGTATCAGACTCACAAACAGAAATACCCTTATCAATCCTCTCTTCAAGTTCATCGCAAAGTTCAAAAACCTTGTCTGAAAACCTTTCAGGGTCATCGTAAAAGGAAATTTGAGTAACTAAAAGGCTATCCAGCCCGCTAATTGGCACAATATCAGGTTTTGTACTCCTTAAATAATCAAGCCTTTGCAATGCCTCTCTCTTTTTATTTATTATTTCAACACCTTTCTTTAACTCTTCAAATGTCAATTCCTTGCCAACTATCTCTTCAATGTGATTCTTAAACTCGTAAATCTCTTCTCTCCACAAATCCTTTTCCCTCTTCCCCTTCATGTGTGGGATGTGCATTACATGAGTTGGATGGAGGTCGTTTAATATCTCCCATGTCTTCTTTTTTGCCTCGCAGGTTGTTTCCCCGTAAATAAAGTTTGAAATTTGAGTATAGGGGCATGTTCTCTGCACCTTAAAGCCATAGGCTGATTTAATTAAGGGGCAAATATTCCTCGGCAAATCCCTCTCTGCATCAGGGATTGAAAACTGTGCACCGCCGCATAATCCATAGCAAGCACCACCGGATGCAACAACAATCTCTTCAGGGATAAAGATACAAAATGTTCCAACAAGGGGTTTGTTTTTATCTTTAAATTCCATTAACTCTTCAATTCTCTTCCCGTGAATCTCACTCATTAGCCAATCAAAGTATTTAATATTTTCAGGCCTGTTTTTTTGAGTTAAAAATACATCTGAAAATAACTGAAATAATGCCGACATTAACTCACTATGCTTTTCTATATCCATATCCAATTTTTTATAAATATCAACATACTTTTCAGACATATAACCCCCCAAAATCATTTACTCAATTTTACCGAACACCTATTCCCTTTTCAATAACTCTAATTGTTTTCAAAAATCACTATCCTCAAAAAACATAAGACAATTCAAAGTTAAAACTCCTTCCCATACCCTCGTTCATATAGCGAATCCTTGATAAATGGCTGTGGTACGACTTGTCTGTAATATTAGTAACTGAAAGGTTAAACCTTAAATGCTTTGAAAACATAAAATCAGAGTAAAAATTGTAAACTGTAAATCCAGGAGTTGGTTTTTCAAACTGTGCAACCCTATCCTGCCTGCATTCGCTGTGTGCAACAAATTTAAAATTGTACTTAATTCCATCCCTTTCCCCTGAATAATCTAAAATATTGTTGATAATTACAGGGGGAATCTCATACAGGTATGAGTCAGTATGCACATCTTTAGCAATTACATAAGAAAGATTAATTTTATAGGATAAGGAATCAGTAAAATGATAGTGAACTTCAAACTCACCACCCTTTAAAACAACCTTTGAAAGGTTTAGCCACTTCCATATTTCAAGACCACTGTTAGAATCAATCTCCCCTGTGTTTGCAAGTTCAATAAAGTTGTCTATTGCTGTCCTAAAAACACCTATAGAAAAGTCAACCTTTTCTCTTTTAAACCTGTATCCTAAATCAACACTCTTCCCCCTTTCAGGATTAAGGTGGGGATTTCCAATATTTACAGAATCCTGATGTGCACCGTAAAAAAACCTTTCAAGCAATGAAGGTGAACGGAATGAGGTTCCTGCATTGAGATAAAACACCTGATTGTTGGTTAATTGATACAAAAACCCTGTTGAAAAGTTGCTTTTTTTATCAGTATCCGTTACCCCTGAATAATAGTAGTCTGAATTATCCTTCGCATCAGCCTTTATCCAATCGTACCTTGCTGCCAAAAATCCGCTTAACTTTTCGTTAAAATCGTGCTCTTCCCTTGCAAATATTCCCCAGCCATACCTTTTTGAAGGGGGGATCACCCCTGGAATTGTTTGAGGATTATATTCTGATGTTTCTAAACTCTTTAGCCCCTTTCTCTTGTAAGACCAGGCCTCTTCCCTGAATCCGTCAAAGCCAACTGTTAAAAGGTTTGAACCAAATAGAAAGTCTGAAAAAATCCTTACATTTCTTGAAGTTTTATTTAGAAAAATCTCATTTACCCTTGAAAATTGGTTGTTGTACGGCAATTCCATATACATATGCCTGTGCTTAAACTGATTTGCAAAGATAATCTTAACCCCAGTCCAATTAGAGACAGACGGGGAGTAATCAATTTCCCCCTGCATTCTCTTATATTCGTTGTTTTTAAACCCCATATCAATTGCAACCGGATTTACAGGGATGCCTAAATCAGCCTGCATTCCATAAAAATTGAGTTTGTACGACCACTTGTCTTTACTGTAATTTAAACCAGTATTGTAAAAATACCCTTTTGCGTAAGAGTTTCTTAAAGTTCCATCTGGCGTTGTAATGTTTCCCATATCCTTGTTCAATCCTTCAAAATAGACAGACAAATCATTGAAATTCTTTGAGTAAAAAAAGTGTTGTTTATTCCCGTTTGTTGCTGTTTGATAGAATGCTGAAAAAAAGTTTGAAGGAATTCTATCCTCACCATAACCGTTTAAAAACATATTTATAACCCCGCCAATTGCATCAGAACCAAAGGTAACCGAAGATGAACCCTTTAAAACAGAGACAGAGTTAATAAATTCAGGGGCTATTGAATAAGTGTGATTACCCCCACCAAACTGCTCTTCCTGCCTTATTCCGTTTACCATCATCAACACCCTTTCATCGTAAAGCCCTCTAACAACAGGACGCACACTTGAATTTCCTGTTGAAGAGGATGTAACACCTGCAGTTCTCTCAAAAACATTTGAAAGTGAAGATGGCGCTGTCAGTTTCAAATCCTTGAAATCTATGTAATTTACAGACTTTTCAGCCTTGAAAACCTTTTCCTGCTTAATATCACAGGTTACAACTATTGTCTCTTCAACCTTCTGATTTTTATTCTTATTCTCTTTCTTCCCTTTGTTCTCATTCAGTTTATTAGCAAATGAAAAAGATACAGATAACAAACAAATAATGCAAAAATATATAATTTTTTTCATAATTCCCCCTTTGTTTTTTAAATTAACTTAAATCAAAACAAAAGAGGAAAAAGGAGGGCATCTTCCTGATGGCTTAATCAGTTTTACAATATAAACAGAGTAAATTATCTCTGGAAACGGAATAAAAATTTTATCAAAAAACAAATTTAGTGGTAAATCCAAACTTGCTGTTGAAGAAAAATCGTGCTGCAAGACGCATAGGCTACACTCAGGATGAGGCCTATTGTCACTGTGGTGGTGAACCCCTAAAACAAGGGAAAAAATTGAAAAGGTTATAAAAAACAGTATAGTTGTAATTCTTCTCATACTTAAAAAATCACTCTTTTAACTTCAAAGACAGAGTTAAAACAAAATGGGCAACCGGTTCTCTTTGTTTTGAGGGGACATATGCGTCAATGTGAAGAGGCATATTCTGCCTCTCTTTAGTTTCTATAACCTTCTGAATTAAATCTTTTATACCTTTTCCGTCTTTGCAAACAAAATGTGTATCACCCTCTGCCCTCTTATAAAACTCCGCCTTTAAGTCCTTAAAAATTAAAGATATTTTCCTTCCGCTATCCTTAATTAACTTCATTGCAAGCACCCCGCCAGAGGCATCTGCCCCAACGGTTAACACCCCGAAATACATTGAGCCTAAATGGTTTTTGTTCTTTTTCTTAAAAGGTATTTTTATCTCAATTTCATCATCAGTTAACTTAACAATTGAAGGTTCAACAAAGTGAAGCAGGGGAATGTTTTTCTTTGCAAAATGCCTCATCATCTTTGTTGCCATTATTTCTTTCAGCCCCATACAATTCTCCAATCTTCTCCTATCAATTACAATAACCATTAAAAGTAGTACTTTCAGTTTTTAATGCTATAACACTGGTTTAAAAGTTTCAAATTTTTCCATTAAGGAGTATTAAAAAAATTTTTATTGACAATTGTGATTTGTGTGATAACTTTTATAGCATGATGAAGACGGATATGAATACAGGCAGACAGTACTTTTATTTTTATTACTTTTATTTAAAATAAGGGCTGTCTGCTTAAAATATGCGAGCCGCAGGGCAGACAGTCCTGCGGCTTTTTCTTTTTTACAAAGCCGCGAAACCATACTAAGGTTCGCGGCTTTTTTGTTTTTAAAAGCATTTATCTGGGGGGAAAAGATGAACAATTTAAGACTTGCTAAAAAGAAAAAGGAAAAAACAATTGTAAAGGTGGGGAATGTTGAAATTGGGAAAGACTTTGTCATTATGGCAGGGCCATGCTCTGTTGAAAGCGAAGAACAGACTATCACAATTGCAAAGTATGTAAAGGAAGCAGGGGCAAACATTTTAAGAGGCGGGGCATTTAAACCGAGAACCTCACCCTACTCCTTTCAGGGATTGGGATTGAAGGGGCTGAAAATACTTGCAAAGGCAAGGGAGTTAACAGGGCTTCCGATAATAACCGAGGTAATTGACCCGAGGGATGTTCAGTGGGTTTCAGAATTTGTTGACATTCTCCAGATTGGCGCAAGGAATATGCAAAACTTTTCCCTTTTAAAAGAGGTTGGAAAGGTAAACAAACCTGTTATGCTTAAAAGGGGAATGCACTCAACAATTGTTGAATGGCTATCCTGTGCTGAATATATATTAAATGAGGGCAATCCAAATGTGATTTTATGCGAAAGGGGAATAAGGAGTTTTGAAACCTACACAAGGAATACCCTTGACATTTCAGCAGTTTCAGTTGTTAAAACCTTAAGCCACTTGCCTGTAATAGTTGACCCATCACACGCAACAGGAAGGCCTGAATTAATCCCCCCAATGAGCCTTGCTTCCGTTGCTTCTGGGGCAGACGGCATAATGGTTGAGGTGCACCACAAGCCTGAAGAGGCATTAAGCGATGGGGCACAGGCTTTATTGCCTGAAGAATTCAATACACTTGTAAAACAGGTGAGAAACCTTGTAAACTGTATGAAAGACATTAATCCATACTTTGTAAAGGAAAGAAAATGATAAAGGTTTTGCCTTCTGAAATTTCTGGAACGATAAAAATTAACCCTTCAAAATCTATTACACAGAGGGCATACGCTATTGCATCACTTTGCAATGAAAAAAGCGTAATCTTAAATCCGTCAAATAGCGACGACAGCCTTTCGTCTTTAAATATTGTAAAAGGAATGGGGAGTATTGTTGAAAGATACGAGAATTCAGTTGAAATTATAGGGCTAAAAAGAGAGGTAAAGGAAAAGTTCAACTGCAATGAGGCAGGGCTTTGTATAAGAATGTTTACCCCCATTCTTTCCCTTTTTGAAAAAGAGATTGAGATTACAGGTAAAAACAGCCTTTTAAAAAGGCCTGTTGGAATGATGGTAAAGCCTCTTGAAAGATTGGGAGTAATTCTTGAAACCAACAACGGTTACCCCCCGATTAAAATAAAAGGGAAACTTAAAGGCGGATATACAGAGGTTGACGGAAGCATTACTTCCCAGTTTCTAACAGGGCTTTTAATAGCCTTAACCCAGGTGGAAGAAAATTCTGAAATTAAGGTTAAAAACTTAACAAGCAAACCATACATTGACCTTACACTTGATTTGCTTGAAAAAACAGGTGTAACAATTGAAAACAGGAATTATGAAACATTCTTCATAAAACCAAAGAAACTAAAGCCATTGAATATTAAAGTTGAGGGAGACTTCTCATCAGCCTGCTTTATGCTTGTATCAGGGGCAATTGGGGGAAAGGTTAGAGTTGAAAACCTGAATCCAGATTCCAAACAGGCAGACAGGGAAATACTGAATATTTTACTGCAATCAGGTTGTAAAATTAAAATTGGAGAGAATTTTATAGAGACAGAACAATCCACAATTAGAAACTTTGAAATAGATGTAACAAATTGCCCTGACATTGTGCCTTCAATTATTCCCCTTGGGGCAAAGGGGGAAAAACCTTCAAAGATTTACGGAATTTCAAGGCTAAGGTTTAAAGAAAGCAACAGAGTTGAAGGGCTGATTGAAGAATTTTCAAAGATTGGAGTAAAAATTGAGGCTGACGAAAACTCAATGACAGTTTACCCATCAAACATTATTGGGGGAAAAGCAGATTCAAGAAATGACCACAGGCTTGCAATGGCTCTTGCAGTATGCGGTCTTGTGTCAAAAAATGGAGTTGAAATTGAAAACTACAAATGCGTTTCAAAGTCTTATCCTAATTTCTTTGAGGATTTAAGAAAACTTAAAGGAAAAGTAATTATAGAGGGGGGAAAATGAACCTTGAAAAAGTGAGAAAAGAGATTGACACAATTGATTTTGAGATTATTAAACTATTAAACAGGAGAATGGAATTAGCCTTAACCTCAAAAAAGTTTAAAAAAAAGGTATTTGACCCTGAAAGGGAAAAGCAGGTTCTCGCAAATGTTATCAATTACGCACACGGCGTTATCTCACCAGAATTTACCAAAAAACTTTTTTCCACCGTTTTGGAAGAGAGTAAATCCCTTCAAAGCAAGGATTACAAATTAATTGCTTTTCAGGGAGAGCACGGGGCGTATGGAGAGATTGCAGCGGGAAACTTCAATGGAAAAGGGATAGCCATTCCCATTAACACATTTGCAGATGTCTTCAATGGAGTTGAAAAGGGGTACTACGACTTTGGAGTTGTGCCTGTTGAAAATTCTTTAGGCGGTTCAATTCTTGATGTAAATGACCTTCTCGTCAAACACAATGTCTTTGTAATAAAGGAAATTCCAGTCAAAATCCAGCACAGCCTTTTAGTTCTTCCAGACACAAATTACAGGGATATTAGAGTTGTTTACTCTCACCCTCAAGCACTCTCTCAATGCAAAGACTTCCTTGAAAGACACAACTTTGAAGCAAGGCCATACTATGACACTGCAGGGGCTGCAAAAATGCTATTTGAAGAAAAACCAGACGCAACTGCGGTTATAGCAAATAAATTATGTGCAAAATTGTATCACCTTGAAGTGCTAATGGAAAATATTGAAGACCACTCTGAAAACATTACAAGGTTTTTTGCACTTTCAAACAAGCCTCAAACAAAGGGAGACAAAACATCAATTATTTTCTCTGTGAAGCACAAGGCTGGAAGTTTGTTCAATATACTTAAAATCTTTGCAGAAAACAAAATAAACCTTACAAGGATAGAATCAATGCCTGTAAGCGGTACACCTAACACCTATATGTTTTTCATTGATTTTGAGGGAAGTAGCGATGATAACCACATTAAAAAAACCCTAAATTTAGTAAAAGAAAATACAGACTTTTACAAATGGCTTGGAAGCTACAATAAGGGGGAAATAGTATGCGAATAGCAATAACGGGAATGGGGAAAATGGGGCGTTTTTTAGCAGAAATTTTAAAAAAACACAATCTCTTTCTATACGACATTAATCCAGAAAAGTTGAAAAACATTAACATTGAAAATGCAGTTATTTCAAACAACCTTGAAGAGATTACTGAATTTAACCCTCATATTGTAATAAACGCAGTCAACCTTAAAAATACAATCCCTGTTTTTAAAGAGTTAGAGGAATTTATATCCCCTAAAACAATAATTGGGGATATTGCCTCTGTTAAAGGAGACATAATTGATTATTACAAAAGCGCAAAAAATCCATTTTTCTCAATTCACCCTATGTTTGGCCCAACCTTTGCAAACTTGAACAAGGTAAAGGGGGAATGCGTTGTAATTATGGAAGAATCAGACCACTTAGCAAAAGAGTTTTTTACAGAACTTTTTGAAGACTTAGGCTTAAAGATTTACCACTTCTCACTTGAAGAGCACGACAGAACAATGGCTTACTCTCTCACCCTTCCCTTTGTTGCAACCTTTATTTTTGCAGGCTGCATTGACATAAAAACAGTGCCAGGCACAACATTTAAAAAACACCTTGAAATAGCAAATGGGCTTTTAAGCGAAGACAACTTCCTTTTAAGCGAAATACTCTTTAACAAACACTCGGTTAAGGAGATTAATAAAGTGCAGTCTCAATTAGAGTATTTGAAACACATTATAAATCAAAAAGACAGCGAAACAGCCTTTGATTACCTTGACAGTTTAAGAAAAAATATAGAGGTATAAAATGGTTGAATTTGCAAATAAAATAAATTTAATACCAGAGTATGTGCCGGGAAAATCAATTGAGAATATATCGGGAAAGTGGGGAATCAAGCCTGAAAAAATTGTTAAGTTAGCATCAAACGAAAACCCCCTTGGGCCACCTGAAGAGGTTGTAAATTTTCTTGAAAAGGAAGTAAAAAATGTAAATATTTACCCAGATAGAATTGGGATAAGCCTTTTAAAAAAACTATCAGAGTATTACAGCATTTCTGTTGAAAACCTTTTTATCGGCAACGGCTCAAGCGAAATTGTTGATATGCTTTGCCGCATTATGCTAAATCCGGGGGATTCCGGATTAACCTATGAAAAGGAATTTGCACTATACAAAACCTGCATAAAAGCAAGCGACGGAGAATTAATAGAAATTCCACTTGAAGAAAATTTCAAAAGAAATGTTGAAGCAATACCTAAAAATGTTAACGAAAACACAAAGGTAATTTTTATAGCAAATCCAAATAATCCGACAGGGGATTTTATTGAAAAAGATAACCTTGTTGAAACTATTGAGAAAATCCCTGAAAATGTTTTAACGGTTGTTGACGAGGCTTACATTGAATACATTGGGGAAGAAAACTCGCTTCTCAATTACTTTAAAGAAAGTGGAAGGGAAAACCTTGTAATTTTAAGAACCTTTTCAAAGATTTACGGGCTTGCAGGATTGAGGGTCGGTTACTGCTTTGCAGATAAAAATATAATTAATGCTTTAAGGAAGATTAAGCTTCCGGTTAATGTTCCTTACCTTTCTCAAAAGGGGTGTGAGATAGCATTAGATTGCGAAAACTTTAAAGAAAAATCAAGAAGACTTGTTGAAGAGGAAAAGTTAAGAATTTTCGAAATTTTTAAACAAAACAATATAGAGTATATTGAGGCAAAGGGAAACTTTTACCTTGTAAAAGACAATAATGCAAGCAAAACAGTTGAAAAACTTGAATCAAAAGGTGTGGTGGTAAGAAGTCTGAAACCTTACAGCATTGACAATTATTTCAGAGTAACTGTGGGAACAGAAAGACAAAACAATATTTTTCTTGAAGAGTTTTTAAAAACAAGGGGAAAAAATTAGAATGGAAATTCCTTAATTTTTTCTTCAACCAATTTTTTAATGGTTTCTCTATCTTCTTCTGGTAGGTCTAAAAACTGACAACCTACTATAGCTTTATTAACCTCTTCATCTTTTCTAACATACCTTACAGAAAGGGAAACAAGAGAATTTATTATAATCTTATCTTTGGTTTTTATGGAAGAAAGAAAAATTAAATCATCCTTTTTAAAGTCATCCCCTTTTTTAAGTGGAAGAAAAAAACTTAATCCCCCCTCACTTAAAGAAAGAAGCCTTGGCTTTAAAACAGATTTTCCCTGAATTTCAACAAAGTAATCTTCATCTAAAGAAAAATAGACTCGCTTATGCTTTCTTTTCTCTTCCATTATTTTATCCTTACAAAAGGGTTATTCTCCTTTTCAAAGCCTATTGTTGTTGTCTCCCCATGCCCTGAAAAAACAATTGTGTTGTCAGGAAGAGTATAGAGCTTGGTTAAAATAGAGTTTTTCAAAGTCTCAAAATCTCCCCCGGGTAAATCTGTCCTTCCTATTGAAAGCTTAAAAAGGGTGTCACCTGTAAAAACAACAGAATACTTCTCTGAATAAAGGGAAATCCCGCCGGGAGTGTGGCCAGGTGTATCAAAAACCTGTAATTTTGCATCTCCAATTTCAAGAAAATCTCCCTCTTTATAGAAAAGAGGATTTTCAGGCGGTTCTTTGACCTTTAACACTGAGGCAAACATATCCCTTGGTGCATGTTCAACATACTTTAAATCTTTTTCATTTATATACCAAGGAGCCCCTGTTAAATCAACAATATCTCTTAATCCGGCAATATGGTCTATGTGGCCGTGAGTCAAAGCAATCCACTTTACTTTAAACCCCTCTTTTAAGTAATTCTCAAGTTCAGAAGAAATTCCAGGTGCGTCAATTAAAGCTAATTCCTTATTTTCCCTATCTATTAAAACATGATTGTTAACAAAAAAAGCGTTGACAACATAGGTTTCAATTTCAATCATTTAAATACCCCCTTAACTCCTTAGGTAATTTTACCATTTTCCCACAATTGCCACAAACAACTTTATATAAAGTAAATCTGTATGGAATTAAGAGAAAAAAACCTTTGTGAACAACTTTAATAACTTCTTGAGCATTTATTACTGCACCACAGTTTGGACATGTGAAGGGAGGTAAAGCAGTATCTATAATCTTATTATCTGTTTTGTGGAAGAATAAAAAAAACATTTATTCCTCCTTTTTTAAGGTATTGCCCTTTAAAATCTTTATTCCCACTCTTTTAAATTTGACAATAACCTTGCTACCCCCATCAAGCACATTCATTACCGTTCCCTCTCCATATCTTGAATGGATTACTGTATCTCCCTTTGATAATTTATTTTCACCTTCAGAATCGTCAATTATCTTTTCTTTTGAAGAGTAAGAAGCAGAAGAGTAATCGGGGCTTGAAAATGGAGAAAATCCAGAGATAGAAAACTTTTCAATTGGAATCTCTTTCAAAAACCTTGAAGGAGTTCTCTTTTCAAAATACCTGTCACCAAACCCCCTTGAGCGAGAAAATGTGAGGAATAAATTTGTCTTTGCCCTTGTTATTGCAACATATATAAGCCTTCTCTCCTCTTCAATCCCTTCTAAAGAGGAAAAACTCTGGCCTGTTGGGAATACCCCCTCTTCAAGGCCAACAACAAAAACGCTGTTAAACTCAAGCCCCTTAGCTGCATGGATAGTCATTAAGTTAACTGCATCTTTGCTAATCTCATCTGTATCAGATGCAAGGGAAATTGAATCAAGAAACTCTTTTAAAGAAGGGTTTTCAGCTCTTTGAATATACTCTTTTACAGCATTTCTGAATTCGTATATGTTTTCAATCCTTGATTCAAGTTCATGGCCAAAATATTCACTCTTCAAAAAATCAATATATTGAGTTTCTTCTAAAAGCAAATCAAAAAAGTTTAAATCAAATTCAGCCTGCTTTAAATTATTAATTGTCTCTTTAAACGCTTTGAAAAATTTGAATTTAGGGAAATTTTCAGGGATTAAATCTATTGCTTCAAATAATGAGGTGGAATATTGCTCAAGTTTGTCAAGCGTCTTCTCTCCAATTCCCCTTTTAGGCAGGTTTATAACCCTTTTAAAGGAAACATTGTCATGTGTGTTGTTAACAAGCCTTAAAAAAGCAAGTATATCCTTTATCTCTCTTCTTTCGTAAAACCTTATGCCGCCTACAACCCTGTATGGAATTCCCCTTTTAACAAAAGCATCCTCAAAGTGTCTTGAAAGGTAATTTGCTCTGTACAAAATTGCAATCTCTGAATGCAATTCCCCGGATTCAATCAATTCCTCAACCCTTTCAGCAACAAATTCAGCCTCTTCCCCGGGAGTTAACCCCCCAAAAATAACCATCTCACCCTTTTCTTCTCGTTCTGAAAAGAGTTTTTTTTCTATTCTATCAGGGTTGTTCGAAATAACACTGTTTGCCACTTTTAAAATCTCTCTTGTTGAACGGTAATTTTTCTCAAGTTTAATAATCTTTACATCTTCAAAATCCTCTATAAACCTTGAAACATTCTTGTATTCAGCCCCTCTCCAACCATATATACTCTGGTCTTCATCCCCTACCACGCAAAGGTGTATTGAATTTTTTGAAAGCCTTTTTATTAACTCGTACTGCACTGTGTTTGTGTCCTGAAACTCGTCAACTAAAATAAAGGGATAATTTGAGGCATAGTAATCTAAAACTGAATCATTCTCCCTGAACAACTGCAATGTATTGAGCAACAAATCGTCAAAATCCATTAAGTTATTGTTTTTGAGATAGTTGTTGTATTCCTCTATTACATTGTTTATTAAATCGCTACTTAAATCTTTAGGAAGGCTTGTTTTTCTGCCGTTTTTGTATGCAGATATTATCCCATGCACAACCTTTGGCTTTTCTTTTAGTCTTAACCTCATATTCTTTAAAACTTCTTTCACTATTTGGACAGAGTCGTAGGAGTCGCAAACAGCAAAATCAAGAGAATAACCTAAATAATGGGCTTCTTTTCTCAAAACCCTAAGACAAAATGAATGGAATGTTGAAATCTGGCCAAAAAAGTAATTCAATTCAAGAAGGGATTCAACCCTCTCCTTCATCTCTCCCGCAGCCTTATTTGTAAAGGTTACTGCCAGTATATTCTGCTGAGGGACAAGTAATTCTTTTACAAGATAGGCTATTTTATATGCAATTACCCTTGTTTTTCCACTACCTGCTCCTGCGGACACAAGGAGATTGCCGTTGTTATAGAGTACTGCCTCTTTCTGTGCTGAATTAAGAAGGGAAAGGTCAAAGTCTTCACTCACCTATTATAATCTCCTTATTTATATCATAGTACTTCCACTTTTCAGTTCCATCTTCTAATTTAACCCTTTCATCAGGAAAACCGTATTCTTTTAAAACCTTATAGTAAGGTGAGTCTTTCCCAATTATGTCAAGAACAAGTTTTACATCCTTCCAGCGTTTGTTAAACTTAAAAACCCTGTTAACAACAATATCAATCCCCTTGTCAACAAGCTTTGTTATATCTTCAGGTTCAGGCTTTTTATATTTTGCATAACAAAATCCATCTCCAACAAAATCCACAAAAAACTTATTAAAGTACTGGTCTATTTCAACATCAATTTTATATAATCCATCCTGATTGGTTTTTGTTTGAACAACTTTTGAATCAACCTCAATTAACTTAAATTTTTTTAAAGAAAACTTAACTTTTTTCATTACAAGAAAAACAGGAGTATCCACAATTGGCTTTCCCTCTTCATCCATTATTGAACCTTTAATAGTAATGGAGAAAGAGTTAACGGCAAAAACAAAGAAAAGCAAAAAAGCAATCTTTTTCATTTTTGAGCCTCCACTTTAAAAAGGGAACTATCAGGTTTATACCCGGGTATATAATTTGAAAATTTATACACAGTCCTTTGCTCTGTTTCATCAATAATTTCAAGCATAAGAATTTTATCCTCTTTATTATTAAGTTTAACTTTTAAAACGGTAAAAGGCATATCATCTGTTTTAGTTTTTGGGATAAGCCTGTAAAAGTGCTCTTCCCCCTCAATCTTTTGAATAACAAAGTTTTGAGTTAATTTACTTCTATCCAGCAAAAGAGACAGAAATGGATTTGTCTTGATCTTTCCATAGTCAAGAACAATTATAGAATTATCATCCTTATTTATCTGGTAGATCTTTTTGCAGTCTCCAACAGTTATCCTCTTATCATTTGTTGTGTATTCAAACCTGAATTTACAACCGTCAACCACAAGAAACCCCTTATCCTCAATTTCAGGAAAAAAAGGGCTCTGAGTTTTCTGTACAAAATCAACTTTAAAGGATTTTAAATTTAAAAAACTTGATGGGAATTGAGAAAGAAGTAAAAATACAAGGAAAAAAGCCTTTGTCATGACAGTAAATCAACTAATATTTTTAGAAGGGCTTTCTTTGTCTTGGATTTTTTATCCAGCTTCATAAAAAACTCTTCAACCCTGATAACTTCTCCATTTTCATCTTTGAAGTTTAAAGTTACATCAACTCCTTTAATTTTTTTAAACTCCTGAGAATTAAACTCGTACTTTAACTGCTTTATAAAAGTCTGCTTTGTTGGAACCAGCCCTGCTAAAAGATTATCTACATCAAGGTCATCTATTGCCTTTTTCTTTTTAGGTTTTTCAGATTTAGGTTGTGGTGAAGTATCAAAGTTCACAGTTATTAAATCTTCTTTTTTTGGCTCTTCTTTTGCAATGGGCTTTTCCTGTGGTTTTTCTGCTGGAGCCTCAACCTTTTCCTCTTTAGCAGTTTTCACTTCCTCACCCTCTTCAACCTCATCAACTTTCACACTCTCATCTGCCACACTCTCTCTCACATCACTTGGGGAAATTTCTTTAGAGGGTATTTCCTGCTCTGCCTGTTCATTTTGAGATGTAACTTCTACTTCTTCATCAACTTCTACTTCTTCATCAACTTCAACTTCTTCTTCAGTAAGGTATAAATCCTCATTATTCTCTCTTATCTCCTGCTCCTTTTTGCTTTCTTCAACAACATTGGTTGGAGACGGAGGAGTTGCAGGAGTAGAAACTTTCGGTGCTTCAGCCTTTTTGACCTCATCAAGGTTAAGCTTCTTCCTTACCGAGAGAAGTGTATATTTAGAAATCAGCTTTAAAGTCTCAAATACCCCTTTTCCTGTAATCGCGATAGATTCAACATAAGGGTAACCCTTTTTATTTAAAGCCTCATTTAATTCTTCAACAGAGCATATATTTTTCAAATCTCTTTTATTGTATTGAAGGACAATAGGGACATCGTCAATGTTTATTCCTAAATCAGCAAGGTTTTCTTCAAGGTTTTTAAAGCTTTCAATGTTTGCTTCAAGCATTGGCCTCTGAGAATCTGCTACAAAAACAATACCATCAACACCCTTTAAAACCAGTTTTCTTGTCTGATTGTAAAACACCTGTCCAGGAACAGTATATAATTGGAATCTTGTTTTAAATCCCCCAATTACACCCACTTCAATAGGGAGAAGGTCAAAAAACAAAGTCCTATCTGTTTCTGTTTCAAGGCTTACCATCTCTCCCCTTGATTTAGGAGAGGTTTTTGAATAAATATATTCAAGATTTGTTGTTTTTCCACATAAACCGGGACCATAGTAAACTATTTTTACTACCATCTGCATTGTAGAATAATTAAAAAATACCAATCCCGTCCTCCAAAAAGATGTCTATAAAATTTTAGCACGGTAAAAAAAGGCGGTCAATTTAATTTATAAGGATTTATACGAGAAAAAGAAAAATTTATTAGAATCCTTCAATTGTTATTCTTCCATTTATTGTCTGAACTTCAATATCGCAATCTCCGTCGCCTTTCCATTCAAGATTTTTCTTAACCGTTTTCTTTCCCTTTAAAATAAGAGTTGTTTTTGAAGTCAAAGATTCAGTACTGATGCTCCCTATTGTTTTAAGGGGCAACTTAATAGAAGCGTTACCGTTTACTGACTCAAAAGAAATTGAGGAAATTTTTGACGATTTTGTATCAAGCGAAAAATTTCCGTTTACAACTTCACAGGATGCCTTTACCTCTATATTTTTAAAAACAACATTTCCGTTTACGCTTTCACATTTGACTTTTCTTGAATTTTCAACCTTAACATCCCCATTTACATTCTCAACCTCAACATTTCTCACATTCAATACCTCTAAATCAAAATTTACTCCAGAAAAATCAACATCAAGGCTTTCAGGAAGTTTTATATCTAAATTTACACTTATTTCAGGCTGTCTCCCCCATGAACAGAAAAGTCCCAAAAAACCGTCTCCTCTACTTAATTCCTTTTTTAATTCATCATAATTTAAAGAAATTTCCAATTCATCTCCATGCTTTTTTATCTTAAAGTTAACCTTTTTTAATATTTCTTCGCCAACCGATTGATCTTTACCTTTTACCTTCACTGTACCCTTTATTTCAATTGAGTGTATATTGGCTCCCTCAATATTTGCTTTCCCATTCACAAATTCAAATGAAACTGTTCTAATTGAGGATATGTCATTAATTTTAAGATTTACATCTTTTTGCAATGCTTCAGCATGAATCGACAAACCAACTAAAAATAAAAAAGTCAGAAATATTTTTTTCATATCTGCCTCCATAATCTTTTTTCATTGTAAATTTACGGGAAAGGGAATAAAATGTTGCAAAAGGTGGTAAAACTAAAAGGGAGATATTTCCGTCAAAAGAGGTGCTATGGAATATGATTTTGATGAAATAGTAAAACAATACAGTGGAATTTTATACAACCACATTAGAAAGATGATAGGCAACGATGAAGATTCAAAAGATATTCTTCAGGAAGTTTTTATAAATGTTTACAGGAAAATAGATGGATTCAGAGAAGAAAGTTCTTTAAAAACATGGCTTTTCAGAATTGCGTCAAATAAAACTATTGATTTTTTGAGGCGTGAAAAGAGGTTTAAAGCAGATGAACTACCAGAAAACCTTAAAGAAAGCTCGAACCCTCTTAAACATACAGAAAAGAGCTTAAAAAAAGAACTTATAAACAGGGCACTTTTAAAATTAAAAGAAGAAGAGAGGGAAATAGTGATAATGAAAGAATTAGATGGATTTACATTTAGAGAAATAGCAGAGATTAAGGGAATACCTGAAAACACAGTTAAAACAAAACTCTACTCTTCTTTAAAAAAACTAAGAAAAATTATTTTAGAAATACAGGGAGGTTAAAAATGAATTGCCTAAACGAACAACAGCTTATGGAACTCCTTTACAGAGAAGGAAACCCAGAAAATTTGAAAAACTACAAAAACCACCTTTTAGAGTGTAAAAAATGTACAAAAGAATTTCTTGAACTAATAGAAATCAGAGATTATCTAAAAGGCATAGGGGAAGAGAATGTAGAGCCAGTTGTAATTGTTATGAATAACAAACCTAAAAAAGATATGTTCTCAAGATTTGCCCTTGTAGCAGCAAGCTTAATTCTGGCATTCAGCATAATTTTCACAGGATACCAGACAAAAAAGGTTGAAAATGCACAAAAAGCCATTGCACAGGCTAGTATTAACCTTGAGAAAAGGATTGATGAGGTTTCTTACAAAACAGAGAAAACAGCAAGAGACAACTATCTATTAATTATGGGATTGAAAAATTATATTGATTCCTCTCTCATGAATAATCAAAACACAAGGAGAGCAACCTATGAAAAATTTTAAAAAAACTATTTTATTCCTATTAACAATACTCCTCACAACACCTATTGCACATTCATCAGAACTGTCAGCATATGTTGAAGCAACTTTAAGAAAGCCCTTAAACCTTGTTGTAGGGCCTGCAACCCAGGTTGTTGATTTTGAAATGGATGGAAAAACCTATGTTATAGTTATTGCAGACCTTTCATTTAACAAAAATATAACTCCTTTTAACACAAAGAAAAAGAAATTAAATAGAACCTCAGAAAAAGAAATAACACAGGCTGTCAAAAACACTTTCATAAAATTGCAAAATACAAAGTACAAAACCAAAAATGAAATTGTTATTATAATCTTTGATAAAAAGCTTTTTGGTAGAACAGACAATAAAACATTACGAAAATTTATCTTTAAAGGGGAATTTAATAAAGGAAGACTTGTCAGAGTTAGCAGATTAGAATAATCCGTCAAAAACTTTAGAAAAAGAAGTGACCGCAAAGAGGTAAATTGAATAAAAAACAACAATTGCAGCACTTATAACACTTAAATAAAAGAATATTTTTTCAAAACTATTGAGTTTATTTATATAGTCTTCTTCTAAAATCCCAACTAATTTATTAAATGCAGAATCAAGGGTACCTGATTTTTCTGCGCCCTGAATAAATATACGGTACTCTTTTTTCAAAGAGATTAAATCAGCGAAATATTCAGCCTTTTTGTTATAAAAAAAGCCTAAATCAGAAAGCAATTTCTTTATATCAAGAAAAGAAAGACCGGCCTGGTAAGCGTTTCTTACAAGAAAAACAGATAGGTATTTTGAAAAGCCCGGGTTGATAAAAATAAACAGAAAAAGGATTAAAAACCAGACAATTATTAAAAATGCATCAAACACAAAGAGTGAATGAGGGACTTCTGAACCTGTTGATTTAAAAAGGATAAAAGAAAGGACAATACCTAAAAAAAGTATAAAAAAAGTCTTCAAAAACAAGGAAATTATTTTTGAAAAAAAGTTTTCTTTTATCGCATAGTAACGGGACAGGCTTGAACATACACCTTCAAGGTTGCCTGTTTGCTCCCCGATGGTTAAAAAAACACACTCAATAATAGGGAACTTTGCCTTTTTTACTGATTCCTCTAAAGACAAGCCCTCTTCAAGATATTTAACAACCTTTTTGAACCTCCCCCCCAGGGGAAGAAAAAGGTCTACAACACTTGAACCTGATGAGAATCCATTTGAAAGGCTTTGATAAATAAGCGATTTTCTCATAAAAATAAAAAAGGGGGAGAAAAACTCCCCCCTGCATTTTAAGTTCTATTAGAACTTATATTTGAGACCAAATCTGATGTACCTTGGTGTCTGGAATGCTTCAGGCTGCATGAAGTGTGAGTAAACACTCATACCAACTGAATCCATGTAAGCTTCCAATTCATCAAGAGAATTGAATCTTCCATCAATCCACTTGATCCATGCATCCCAGTCGCCGCCAAAGTTAGCATTGATATAATCTTCAGACGGTACATCATAAGTAATTCTCTGGTTAACAGCTGTTACTGCCTTCCAGTTAAATACATTGTAGATATAGAAGTAACCGGTTACTGAACCATATTTACCAAGGTCATAGGTATATGAGAGGTTCAGGTCAAGAGACTGAACAGCGTCTGTCCTGCCTAAGCCAGGAGCACCGTTCCTGATAAGCCTGAACTCACCATAGTAACCTGTGTAATCAGATGCTGGGTCACCGTAAGCAGCGATTGGAGTACCGCTGTAGTATGTGTAGGTGAAACCAACATTGAGACCCCAGTCATACTGGTACAATCCGTTAATCTTAACCTGCCATGGCCTATCATAAGGCAATGGTCCGTTTGTGTTAACCAATGTTGAAGGTAAATCATACTGAGCTGTTAAGTTCGGGTCAACCTGTCCATAGAAAGGAAGAACACCACCAATGTAGTCACCCCAGAGGTCTGATCTGATAATAGAAGCATCAACTGTCCAGCCGTCAGCAAACTTTCTCTTTAACTTCAACTCGTATGCTCTGTAATCTCTCTTTGGTTTTTTGAATCCAGTCTGATCAGCAGGGATGTAAACTTCGTTACCGTTTTCATCATCATAGATAATGTCTCTACCCGGGTTAGCGATTATGTAAGTATTTCCGCCGTCAAAAGAAACGTCTTCAATTACATCGTTGAGCTCTCTCCAGGTGAATTTGATTCCGACAGACCAGAGGTCGTTGATAAGGTAGTCGTAACCAATAATAAATTCATCAGTTGACTGACCGTTGATGTTCTTGGAAACTGGTGAAGGAATAGCACCAAAACCAAGAGCAAAGAGTGGCTGATTTACATTGTAATCAAAGTTGTAGTTAGCAGGGTTGAAATCCCAGAAATCAATCTGGCCGTCGCCGTTTGTATCAGCGTCGTTAGCAGGTAAGAACCACCAGTCAAAGTAGAGAACTTCTTCAGCAAATGACCTGTTGTTAATATCCATTGGTATATATTCATAGAATCTTCCATAGTGAGCATAGAGCTTGGAAGTTCCATCTCCGAAGATATCCCAGGTAAAACCAACCCTTGGTGCATAAGCATCATCAATATCAAGAGCAGTAAATTCACCGCCATAGTATGGGTGGTTACCCTTAATCTTCTGCTCTTCCCATCTTAAACCATAGGAGAGCATAAAGTTGTCTGTTACCTGCCATTTATCCTGGACATAAACTGCGGTATATTCAGTTTTTGTCTTTGTTCTTAAGAAATCAAAAAGCTGGGTGTAGTGATCACCGTAAGCATCGGTTAATTCACCGTTCGGGTCATTTTTAGCGAACATTCTTCTTCTCATGTAAACAGCATCAGGTGTTCCATCGTCGTCAAAATCATAGTAATTGTACAGTCTGAGAACCTGTCCACCAGAGTACATTCTGCCTGAATCAAATTCATTGTCTTCGTATTCGTAACCGAATTTAATATCGTGGTTATTTAAGAACCATTCAAGAGATAATTTGTACTGGTACCTATCCATCTCGGTATCTTCCATATAACCGAGACCACCGTTGGATACAGTCATTCCATACCAGTATGTTTCAGGGTTGTAGCCTTCTTCATTAAGAGGCTTATCTTTTCTTTCCTGATAGTGGTAACCAATCTGAGCTGAAAGTACGAAGTTTTCGCTTAAAATACCATCGTATTTAACTGTCCAGTCAGTACCACCTAATGAAGTTTTTCTATCCCTTGACTTAGGAGCTGTTCCGTATCTGTTGTAGTAATCTCTTGGGTCACCAAAGAGAGAAGCAACAACTGTGTGGTTTTCGTTGATGTTGTATGTAAGTTTCAATGCCCAGTAGTCTCTGTCATTCTTATCATAAACAGTAGATTCGCCTCTCAACCTCTGTACTGAAGTACCGATATCGTCAACTCCATCACCATCAAGGTCTTTGTCATTGTTTACCTTGTAGTAATATTCATTTACTGATGGGTTGTAAGCAAGGAAGAACCACAGTTTATCCTTGATAATGTAACCACCTAATGAGAAACCATAGTCGTATTCTTTTGTTCCAATATAGGAAGAACCGTACCATGGCTCAGGCTGAGCAGCTGAGTATGATGGGTTTCTCCAGTAGTAGAATACTGACCCGTGGAATTCGTTACCACCGGACTTTGTAATAACATTTACAACAGCACCGGTTGATCTACCGAATTCAGGTTCAAAACCACCAGTTTTAACCTGAACTTCTTCAACGAAGTCAAAGTTAAGACCTTTACCCTGAGTACCGTTTTCAATATCGGTGGTATTCAAACCATCAATAATGTAGTTTGATTCGGTACCGGAAGCACCGTTAACAATCATACCACCGGAGATATCTGAACCGGTAACACCAGGAGTTAACTGAACAACTGAGAGATAGTTTCTTGCAGTAGGCATCTGCTCAACATAGTCAGTTGAGTAGTTAGCGCCTGTGGTTGTTGTTGTAACATCGATCAAAGGCTTTTCAGCAACAACTTCAATCTGTTCAGAAACGCCTTCTTCTTTCAATACAGCGTTTACTGTTGTTACAACATCCAGGTTAACCTTAACATTCTTTTTAACGGTTGCCTGGAAACCAGCAAGAGAATATTTTAATGTGTAAATACCAGGAGGTAAAAGAACCAACCTGTATTTACCATCTGCGTTTGTAGTTGTTGTCTTCTGACCCTGCAATGAGGGTGAAGTAGCAACAACTGTAACCCCAGGTAATGGAGCACCTGTAGCGTCGGTAACCTTACCGACAATAGAACCGGTTGTACCTGCAAAGGTAAAACCAGCAAACAGGATAAAAGTTAATACCAATAAAAACTTTTTCATACGACAGCCTCCGTCCAAATTATTTGGTTTTTATAACAAAACCCCAAAATACTTTCCATTTAATGGATTAGTTTTCTCTCTCTCTCACCTCCTTTCAAGTTTTATACCTTACACAACGATACTAAAATATTTACATAAAACACAAGCATTTGTCAATAAAAAAGTTATTTTTTTGTTTTTTGTGACTCTTTTACCTTTTTAAATTGTTCAAGTCTTTTTTTAACCTCAGGAGTTAATTTATCTTCGGGATATTCTTTAATAAAGTTTTCGCAAACATCTATCCCTTTATCAATACTTTCTGTCTCTTTGCAGGCATTAATTAAATAAGAGTAAGCGTCCTTTTTAAATTTTGAATTGTTTTTTATCAGCTTTTCAAGAAGAGGAATAGCTTTTTTGTATTCTTTAAATTCATTGCAGTACATTGAAGCAAGGATAAAATCAATTTCTTCATTGTCAACACCTGCTGCAATACCTCTTTCAAGAATGCTTCTGGCCTTGTTGTAATCTTTCATTGCTATATAAATTTTACCCAAATTCAGATAAGCATAGGTATAATCTGGCTTTGCTTTCATTATTTCTTCATAAATCTCTTCAGCCTTTTTCATATTTCCTGTCTGAAAGTACTGAATGGCTAATTGCTCCATTCTACCAATTTCAGCTCGTGACGCATTTTGGCCTTTTAACTTTAAAAGTTCAAGGCCGTACTTTTCCATACCTTTTTTGTCTTTGTTATAAGCTGCAAGTTCATACATTAGTTCAATAGCTTCAGCGTTTTTCCCACCTGAAAGGTCATATGCCTTTGATGCATACTGCTGGCATTTGTCAATCTGACCTGTTTTCGCATATGTTTTCGCAAGTAAAAGGTAAGCTTCTGAAAAATTAGGATCTTTGTCAATTGCCTTTAATAGCTTTGACTCTGCTTTCGCAAATTTCCCGGCCTGAAAGTATTCCACTGCTTTATCGTAATACTTTTGAGCCTTTTTTACGCTTGTTCCTGCAAATGAAACACTTACGCTTAACATTAAAATACCTAAAAAAAGGAATAACCTTCTCATTTTTATATTTCCTCCTATGTTTATTTACTGGAATATTTTATCATAAATTTAATTTTCAACCACTTTTTTCAATTTTTACTATAATCTCTCCAGCATTAATCGTTTGTCCTTCTTTGACATTTAATTGAGCCACTTTCCCGCTAAACGGAGCTTTTACCTCAACCTGTAATTTCATTGACTCCATCAGCACTAAAACCTGATTTTCATCAACAATATCACCCTCTTTCACCATAACCTTTAACACTTTGCCAGGCATTGGTGGCTCAATTTCCCCACTTGATTCTCCTCCCATGTGGCTACCAGCCTGCTCTTCAACAGTCTTCTGGTGAATTTTAAAGCTTTCCCCCGCAACATGAAGGTACAGGTTATGAGATTCGTCTTTTGCGAAAAATACAGGGATTAAAATGCCTTCCTTAATTAGAAAAAATTTATCTCTGTCTTTGAATATATTTAATGAAACTTCTTTACCATTTACCAATGCAGAAACTTTATCCCCTAAAAACTTTTTTTGCTCAACATTGTACTCTTTCCCATCAATAACATAAATTGCCATTCCCCCTCCTAAGGCAACCAGCCTGAAATTTCCGGTAAATAATTTTTATCATTACAATCTTCGCCCTTCTCTTTACTCTTTTTTCCTGAAACAATTGACGCAAGAAGGGTAATCTCTTCTTCTTTTAGTGAATGAGGCTTCGCCTTCTCAAATAGAAAATCCCTATATTTACTAACAAAGCCAGTGTCTATGTCTCCCTTTAAAAAAGCAGGGTGTTCCAAAACAGATTTTAAAAAATTCAAATTTGTTTTAACCCCTAAAACAACAAACTCGTTTAAAACCCTTTTTGACTTCTCTATACAATCCTCTCTGTTTGAATCAAAAACAATAACTTTGGCAATCATAGGGTCAAAATCAGGGAATATTTCATATCCATCCCTTACTGAGCTTTCAATTCTAACACCGGGGATTTTTGGTTCTATGTATTTTAATATCTTGCCAGGGGATGGCATAAAGTTGTTCTCCGGGTCTTCTGCATACACCCTGAATTCAATAGCATGGCCATTAGGTTTTATCTTATCCTGAGGTACATTTACAACCAATCCCATAGCCTCCTGAATCTGCCACTTGACTAAATCAACACCGTAAACCATTTCTGTAACTGGGTGCTCAACCTGTATCCTTGTATTCATCTCTAAAAAGTAGAAATTTTTATCTTTGTCAACTATAAACTCAACAGTACCAGCACCAACATAGGAAACAGTATCGGCAAGTGCAACAGCCGCTTCCCCCCATCTCCTTTCTCAACTTGTCGTCAACAATAGGAGAAGGGCTTTCCTCAATAATCTTTTGATGCCTTCTCTGGATTGTGCACTCCCTCTCTCCTAAATAAACAGTCCTTCCTCCGGGAAAAGAAAAAATCTGAATCTCTATATGCCTTGGATTTACGATGTACTTTTCAACAAAGATTTCATCTGAGGCAAAGTATTCCTTACTTTCAGATTTAGCAATCCTGATGTTCTCAAACAACTCTTTTTCTTTATCAACCCTTCTCATCCCTTTGCCACCGCCTCCTAAAGAGGCCTTAATCAAAACAGGGAAGCCTATTCCCCTTGCCTTATTTAAAATTTCCTCTTCACTTAACCCCTTCAAAGAAAATCCAGGCACAGGGGATACCCCGCTTTTTTCGGCTATCACCCTTGCAGTCTCTTTGTGCCCCATCAACTCTATAGAGTTAGCAGGAGGGCCTATAAAGATTATTCCATTCTCCTCACAAAGCCTTGCAAAATCAGCGTTTTCAGCAAGAAATCCGTAACCAGGGTGAATTGCCTGGCAATTATATTTTTTTGCAATCTCAATCAATCTTTCTTTATCCAGGAATACCCCATCTTCTGTTTTAATCAATAAAGCATAGGGATAACAGGTGTAGCACTGATTATACTCCTTCTCAACAACAGGGATTACAGGGGTTATATCTAAATCCCTCAATGCGTTGTATATTCTTTTTGCAATCTCTCCCCTGTTTGCTATTAAAACCCTCTTAAATTTACTCAATTTTATCCTCCAGCCATGAGGGTTTTCTCTTTTCAAAAAATGCGGCTATCCCCTCCTGCCCCTCTTCAGAAATCCTTGCCCTGGCAATAACCTCAACAGCGTAATCCTCAATCTCCTTTGATGGCACAGGGGAGATATGATCAAGAAGTTTTTTAATTGTTTTCTGGGAATTTTTCCCACCGGTAAGTATTTGAATCAATAGTTTTTTTAGCCCTTCCTCAAACTCATTTTCATCGTAAACTTTATGAACAAGGCCTATTTGATATGCCCTATCAGCGTCAAACCTTTCACCTGTAAGCATATAATACCTTGCAGCAGATTGATTTGTCTTTGCAACAATGTATGGGCCTATTACAGCTGGAACAATTCCAAGCTTAACCTCACCAAATGAAAAGAGAGAGCCTCGCTTTGCAACAGCTATATCACAACCTGCTATTATGCCAACCGCTCCCCCTATCGCATGCCCATTTACTGCAGCCACAGTAACAAAAGGAACTTCTCTTATTTTTCTAAACATTAAGGCAAGCTTTTTTGAATCTTTTAGATTTTCCTCAAAAGAAAAATCTTTCATTTTTCTCATCCAGTTTAAGTCTGCCCCTGCACAAAAAACATTCCCAGCACCTGTAATAACACAAAGCCTTCCGTTTTGGGATTCAACCTCTTCAAGTGCCATTATAATTTCAGCCTGCATTACTTCATTCATTGCGTTTCTCTTTTCAGGCCTGTTTAAAGTTAAATAATGAACTGAACCTCTCTTTTCAAGTTTTACTGTTTCAAACATCTCTCACCTCTGCTTTACTGAGTCTAAAACTATTTCAGGAATTTCAAAATACTGATTTAACAAAGCATGGGCAAGGGTTTTACCCTGCGCATCAATTCTCAAACTTTTTGTCCCGCCACCACCTAATGCATTGTGTAGGAGAAAGTTAAATGCGTTAAGGTTCTTTACCTCATACCTTTCAACCTTGCCTTTAACAATTTCACCAAATAGTTTTTTAACTAAATCAGCAGTAATTTTATAACCTATAAACTCCCATGCTAAATCGCTTCTTGCAATAAGCCCGATATTGCAGGTGTCCCCTTTGTCTCCGCTTCTTGCAAGGGCTATTTCAATAAGCTTAACTTTTTTAGTCGGGCTGTTTTTAAATTTATCTCCATTAAAATTAGTATTATCTTTTAATTCTCTAACAACTCCCCCTGTTTTTTCCCATTCCCCTTCTTTTTCAAATACTTTATTTCCACCTTCAAAAACAATTACCTTCCACTTAGAAATCTCCTGAGGCACAAGTGCAGGCCAGTAAGAAACAACATTTTGAATTTGAGGCGCCCCGCCTGTTACCGCAACTGCAGGGGGACCGCTTAAAATCAATGCTGGCAATTTCCTTCTAAACCTTTCAAACTTGCTTTTATCGTGGTCTCTTACCCCAAACCTTAAAAGTATCTCATTCGCTTCTTCAATGTGTGCAAGGTGTCTGTGGCAGGCGTTTAATCCAACAAACTCTGTTAAACTATCCTCATACTCAATTCCAACCCTCTTCCAGAAAATTTCTGCAAACTTTTCAGCCTTTTTCTTTGCATCAGGGCCTGAAATTATTATTGCTCCACTTGCCTTAAATCCATCTTCGTATGAGATTGAAACCTTTAACAAATCTGTGGGGGGATAGCCTTTTATCCCGCTAACCTTTACCCTATTTTCTCCAACCTGTTCAAGATTTATTGTTGAAAAATCAGCAATTACATCCGGGGTGATATAATTTTTCGGGTCTCCCATTTCGTAAACAAGCTGTTCCCTTACAGTGTCAACTGTAACCATACCATCAAGAGAATCATGTTTGGTAACAACAAATGTTCCATCTTCAAAGACCTCTGCAATGGGGTAACCAACAGTATCAAAAGAGGGAACTTTTTCCCAGTCTGTAAAATTTCCCCCAGTACTCTGTGCACCACATTCAAGTATGTGGCCAGCAACAATACCAGATGCAAGCTTGTCATAATCCTTTGTATCCCAGTCAAAAGAGTAAATCATCGGGGCAAGGGTAATCCCTGTGTCGGTAACCCTTCCTGTGATTACTATGTCTGCACCCTGCCTTAAAGCCTCAACAACAGGCGCTGCACCAAAATATAGGTTTGCAGACAACACCTTGCCCTTAATCAAATCATAGGGCTCCCCTGTTTCCATATTTGAAAAATCTATCCCATTTTCAGCCAACTCGTCTATTGAATTGAGGATATTATCCCCTTCAACAACAGCTATCTTTACATTTTTAAGCCCTTTGCTTTCAGCAAGTTTGTTTAATTCATTAGCAAGAGAAACAGGGTTTACTCCCCCTGCGTTTGTTATAATTTTTATCCCCCTTTTTACAACCTCTTCAAAAACAGGGTCAAGGTGTTTAAGAAAATCCTTTGCATAACCTAAATTAGGGTCTTTCAACTTCTGTTTGTTCATTATTGACATTGTTATCTCGGCCAAATAATCTATGGTTATGAAGTCTAATTCTCCACCTAAAACCTGATTTTTTAATGCATCAGGGTCATCACCCCAGTATCCCCCGGCATTGCCTATTTTTATAGATTTCATTCCCCCTCCTCACTTTATTTCCTTTTCTTGAGTTTTCTTTTCTATTCTATTAAAAAAAAATTGTAAGCACAATAAACGATTTGCTATAAAACAAAATGAATGCTAATTGCGTATAAAAATTTAGATAAAAATTCAGGGGGTTAATATGATTGAGCTTTTTACGCTTCTTACAGTCGGAATAATAGGGTTTATCACACTTATTGTTTTTTTCTGGTTTATTAAACTTGTTTTTAAGGTTGCGTTTTACCTATCGGGAATGATTGTTGGGTTAATTGCCTTTCTTGTATTTTTTCCGATAATTCTTGCTCTTTTTGTAATAGGATTAAAACTTTTCATTCTTTTTATTGTACTAATTCCTTTAATCGTAGGTGCTGCTGTTTTATACCTTCTATTGCTTGTTTTTAGTTAACACAAACAAAAAAAAGCGGGCATTTAGCCCGCTTTTAAAAATCCTGTTTTTTTATTCCTTTATTTTACCTTCCTCTTTTAACTCTTCGTACCATTCTGGTCTCAAATGTTTAATTTCCTCAACAGGAATCTGGCCATCAATCCATGTAAAATCCATAGGATATACACCTGGATGGAAAATTACAAAGAAGAAGTGCCATACAAAAATTGCAAGAGTTGCTAACATTGCTTCATAAAAGTGAACTGTCTCAGCCACCTTTATAAACCAGGAAGGTAAGAATTGAGCAGCAATTTCAGGCATCCAGAGAGTCAAACCGGTTAAAATCATTACAAGTGTACCCCACATCAATGCAAGGTATTCCATTTTTTCCATATAGGTCACTTTACCGAATGATGGGTATTCATCTTTCAGAAGCAAACTATATGCAATATTATCCCTCATATTTCTGATATCTTTAGGACCAGGCAACATTGCAAGCAACACTCTTCTGTCTTCTTTGCCAATTATAATCCTCAATATGTGAATAATAAAGGCAGCAATCATTACTAATGCCGCAATTCTGTGAGTCCAGCGCCTTACTTCTTCACCAAATGGGAAGAGGATATGCATAACGGTGCTATCGGGAAATCTCAAAGCAAAACCTGTTAATACAAGAGTAAAGAAAGACACAAAGAGTAATGTGTGCATCCAGACCTGTGCTTTAGACATTCTTTGAATTTTCTCTTCCTCTTTTCTCTTTCTATAGGAACGTCTTACATAGCCAAGCCAAACAATAAAGTTATGTAAGAACATACCACCAATAACTGCAATAATTAAAAAGATATATGCAAGCTTTACATAATAGTTGATAATATTTCCGCCCTTTGTGCTGGCTTTGTGAGTATAACTAACAGCAAACTTTTCATTAATATCGTTATGACATTTTTTGCAGGTATTCACAAGATTAGCTTTATTTACTGAACTCTTAGGATTTTCAGGACTCATTATAGCGTGGGTGTTATGGCAATCAACACAAGACGCTGCCTTTTTGCTTCCCTTTTTTATTGCCATATAATGATAACTATCTTTATAAGTATAGCCTACATTGTAATCAAGGCCATACCTTTTAACAAGCCTTGAGTCTTCGTGACAGGAAAGGCACAAATTTGAAATATCTTTTTTGGTATACGCAGGTGATTGAACTTCATGAGGATTATGGCAGTATGTACAAGTTGGAGATTCGTCATACCCCTTCATTACACCTTCAGCATGAATACTGGTACTATATTCTTTGGTTTCATTTTCGTGGCACTGCCCACAAGTTTTTGCCACATTAGCCCTATAAATCATAGATTTGGGATTGGCTGAAGTCATAATATTGTGAGAACCATGGCAATCTGCACAGCTTGCAGCAGGTTGCCCATCTTTGTCTTTCTTGGTAAAGTGAAAACTATGCCTGTACTGATTTACAATTATTGTGTTTCCATGGTATTTCTCAGAATCCCCATGGCACTTAGAACACATTTCTACAACAAGGTTTTTGTCTTCGGTAATTGATTTATCAACCCCTACTGCATGGATATCTCCATGACAATCCCAGCATTTAAGAGATTTGTGAACAGATAATTTTAATTCGTCAACATAATCTTCATGGCAATCTGTACATTGAGGGGTTTTGCCTTCAAGGTTGTCTGGATGAACTTCTTCAAAATCCTCTCCTTTTTTAACCTTATCGGCACCAACATGGCAATCTGTACATGAAAGGTCAGAGTGGATTGAGTTTTTGAATTTGTCTACCTGAATTGGCAAATCTCCATCTTTGCCATGGCAATCAAGACAGTTTATATCTCCTGCAAACACCAATGGAACCGCACAGAACAAAAGCAGCACAAAAATCTTTTTCATTTACCGCTCCTTCCCAAAATTTTTGTTCCATTGGTGATTTTAGCAATGTTTACAATTTTAGTCAAAAATTTAAGAAAAGTTTTGTTGAAAATAAAAACATTATGTTGAAATTAACTACACCACATAGTCTTCAATCTGCCTAAAAAACTCTTCAGGCAGATTTTTGACAACCTGTTTTTTGTAATCATACCCAACCATGTTAGTGTATGCCCTTGCCTTTATCTGCTTAGTCTTTCTATTGAGAATTGTGTAATTAAACCTGTATGATTTTTCAGTTAAATGTGAAATAAAGATTTCAACCCCTAACTCTTCCCCTAAAAATATTGGGGCAAGGTATTCAATTGAATGACCTGCAACCACCGAACAAAATTGAAGAGAACCGCCTCTTTCCTTTGCTACATGCTCTTTAAATCCTACCCTTGCCTCTTCAAGATAAACTAAAAAAACATTGTTGGATACATGTCCCATAGCATCAAGGTCTCTAAACCTTACCCTTATTTTATGAACATAAACCTTTTTAGGCTTTTTCTGGCATGAAAAAAATGTCTCTTCTTTGTTTATTTTTAGTTTAATTCTTCCACTAAAATCCTCTTTTTTTATTTTAGAGGGTTTAAATATCTCTATTAAACACACCCCATTTTCTCTTCTAAAAGAGGTTTTAATGTTATCTTTTTCAAGAAGAATGGAAAAGGCCTGTGAAAACATTCCCGCTTTCATACTATCAATAGAATTCTCATTAAATTCCAAAACAGCAAAGCATTTCTTTTTTGCTCTACAATTAAAATTTTCAAATTCAAAATTAAAAATCTTTGCCGGTGATTTCACCTGAGCCCTTTTAACTGCTTCTTTAAAAGCACACAATACTGTATTTTTTAGAGAATCAACTATCATTTTTTCCATACTTCCTCCCCATTAACACCAACAATATTAGCATTATAAAAACAATATCCCTGACTATATCTTTTATTCCGACTACTTCTCCGTTTTGGGAAAAACACCCGCATGAAGTATCAATCCCCCTTATAATCGCACTTGCCATTGCAAAAATAAAAACAATATTTAAAAGAATTAACAAAACGGCTGTTTCTTTCTCATAAACACCTAACAAAAACATAATCCCAAGAATAATCTCAGATGTTGTAATTAACGATGCAAAAGGAATGATCAGAAAAGAGGGGAGAATATGATAATTATTTATTATCTCCCCAAATTGATATAGATTTAAAATTTTTACTGACCCAGAATACAAAAAAACCAATGCAACAATTATTCTTACTGTGAAAATAATGCTTTTTGAAAAGATAAATCTTTTGAAATAGGATAATTCTTCTTTTGCCATGCGTCAAATCCTTCCGTAAAAATTATTAGTTTTTCTTTTTTTAAACCTGCGTTTAACAAATCTTTTGCAAGCATTTTACTTAATCCACACTCACTCCCATCACAGTAAACAACCACGTATTTCGCCCCGTTTAAAATATCAATAGCCTTAACTATATAATCATCTTTTTTTTCTGAATGGAAAGGGATGTTTATTGCTCCTTCAATGTGCCCCTTTGCATATTCCTCAAAGCTTCGTGCATCTACAAAGAAACAATTGCCCTGTTTATAAATTTTATAAATATAATCAACACTAATTTTCTTTTTTTGTGGTAAATTTTTCTTTTCTGCAAAAGAAGTAAAGTAGGTAAACAAGGCAAAGATAAAGATTATTCCCACTATTTTCAAATAATTTCTTAATTCTCCCATAGTACCTCCGTTAATAAATTCACAAAAAAATTATAGCATTAAAAATAAAAAAGCCGGCTAAAAGCCGGCACTTAAACATTATTATTTTTGATTATTTTATATGTTTAATTAAGCTGAATATAGGCAGGTACATTGATACAACTATACCACCAACCAATCCACCTAAAACAACAATCATAACAGGCTCTAATAAGCTCATTAACTGGGCAACCGCCTGGTCAACCTCTTCTTCATAAAAATCAGCAATTTTTGAGAGCATTGTATCAAGGGCGCCAGTCTGCTCACCTACACCAATCATCTGAACAACCATTGGTGGAAAAACCTTTGTATTTTTTAAAGGTTCGGAAATTGTTTTACCCTGTTCTACCTGAAGCCTTGCCTCTAATACTGCATCTTCAACAATCTTGTTTCCAGCTGTTTTTGCTGTAATCATTAACCCTTCAAGGATTGAAACACCTGATGATACTAAAGTTGCAAGTGTTCTACTAAACCTTGCTACCGCAATTTTTCTAAAAATAATTCCCAAAATTGGAAGTTTAAGAACAAAACCGTCTATCAACTTTCTGCCTGTTTCTGTCTGGTAAAATTTCCTTAACCCAATAAACACCAATATAAAGAAAAGAATTATCCAGAAACCAAAATTAACAACAAAATGAGAAAGCTTAATAACTATTCTTGTGGGGAGCGGCAATTCTGCACCTAAACCTGCAAACATAGACGCAAAAGCGGGAATTACCTTCCACAAAATCAATGCAACAATTAACACCGCTATTGTAATAACAGTTATTGGATAAGTCATCGCACTTTTGAAAGATTCCTTCAATTTGTAGGCCTTCTCAATATATATGGAAAGCCTTTGCATAATAACATCAAGAATACCACCAGCCTCACCAGCTGCAATAAGGTTTGTATACAAATCATCAAACACCTTCGGATGCTTTTTCATAGCATCGGCAAGGGTGCTACCCTGCTCAACATCATTTCTTACCTGTTCAAGTACATTTGCAAAAAATTTATTCTCCTGCTGAGATGCAAGAATATCCAGGCATTGAACAAGAGGCAGGCCTGCATCAATCATTACCGAAAATTGCTTGGTAAAAATTGCAAGCTCCTTGTTTTTTACCTTGCCTCCAAATCCAAAAGCACCTATTGATTTTTTCTCCCTTAAAGAAGTGAGAATCAACCCCTGCTTCCTCAATAAATTTATTGCTTCTTCCCTATTTTTCGCTTTTATAGTTCCAGCTCTTGTCTCCCCTGACCTTGTTCTTGCACTATACTCAAATATCATGAAATCCTCCCGAATTATGTATATTTAATTTTTGGATTTCTCTTTGTAGTGGGTTGAGTAGGCTGTTCAATAACAGTACCAACACCTCTATTTATCATATCAATTAATTCATCTTTATTTGACGATGCTGCAAGAGCTACCTCTTTTGTAATCAATCCCTGCAAAAACAGTGAAGCAAGGGATTGGTTAAATGTTTGCATACCATGTTTCATCTGACCTGTCTGCATTGTAGCGTAAATCTGATGTATTTTGTCCTCTCTAATCAAGTTTCTCACAGCCGCATTTGGTATCAGTATTTCCAGTGCAAGAACCCTTCCTCTACCGCTAGCCTTGGGAAGAAGCGTTTGACAAATTACACCTTCCAATACAAAAGAAAGCTGTGTTCTTATCTGCTGTTGCTGGTGAGCAGGGAAAATATCTATAATCCTGTTTATAGTTTGAACTGCCGAGTTAGTATGCAATGTAGCAAAGGTTAAATGGCCTGTTTCCGCAATCTTTAAGGCTGTTTCAACAGTTTCTAAATCCCTCATCTCACCAATAAGAACGACGTCAGGATCCTGTCTCAATGCTGCTCTTAAAGCCCTGCTAAATGATTTTGTGTCTGTATTGACTTCCCTCTGATTAACAATACACTTTTTATGTGAATGTAAATACTCTACCGGGTCTTCAATTGTAATAATATGGGCATTTCTCTCTCTGTTTACTTTGTCTATCATTGCCGCCAGAGTGGTTGATTTACCTGAACCTGTTGGCCCTGTAACAAGCACAAGCCCTCTGGGAAGCTCACACAATTTTTCAACAACCATTGGAATTCCAAGCTCTCTAAACCCCCTTATTTCATACGGGATAAGCCTGAATGCACCTGCAACTGCACCTCTTTGATGAAACACATTTGCCCTGAACCTTGCAAGTTTCTTTATTCCAAATGAAAAGTCAACTTCTAAATCCTGTTCAAACTTTTGTTTTTGAGCATCTGTCATAATTGCGTAAATTAATTTCTTTGTTTCAGCCGGGGTTAAAGGAGGCATTTTCAAGGGGATAAGTTTCCCGTCTTTTCTTATTTGAGGAGGACTATTGGTTGTTATGTGAAGGTCTGTTCCTCCCGATTCAACCATTTTTTTCAGCAACTGCGATAGAGTAATATCCATACTCACCCCTTAATTTAAAAAAATTAATTTTACAGTATTATAACACAGTTTCTCTTAAAACTTCCTCAATTGAGGTGATTCCAGCTTTAATTTTTATTAATCCACTTCTCCTTAAAGTAATCATCCCCTCTTTTATTGCCTGCTCCCTTAAATCAAGAGCAGTCGCTCCGCTTAATATCAAATCTTTAATAGCATCTGTTACTTCCATAACTTCGTACAAACCTACCCTGCCCTTGTACCCAGAACCATTACAAACATCGCAACCTTTACCCTTGTATATTTTTAAATCCTTCAATTCTTCTTCTTTAAAACCAATATCAAGCAAGGTTTTTTTGGGAACCTTTACCTCTTCTTTACAATTTTTACAAACCCTTCTAACAAGCCTCTGGGCGCATATAAGGTTAACAGAAGTTGCAACAAGGAAGGGCTCAATACCCATATTCATCAACCTGCTTATTGTTGAGGGAGCATCATTTGTGTGCAAAGTTGACAGAACAAGGTGGCCCGTTAATGCCGCTTTAATAGCAATTTCTGCAGTTTCAAAGTCCCTTATCTCACCAACAAGAATAATATTAGGGTCCTGCCTTAAAAATGACCTTAATGCAGATGCAAAAGTAAGGCCTATTTCATCCCTAACATTTACCTGATTTATTCCAGGAAGGTTAAACTCAACAGGGTCTTCAGCTGTCATAATGTTGGTTTCAGGGGTATTCAACTGGCTTATCGCAGAGTACAAAGTATTTGTTTTACCTGAACCTGTTGGCCCTGTAACAAGCACCATACCATAAGGTTTTCTTATTGCCTCTGTAAATTTATCAAGACTTTCCTGCTCAAAACCAAGCCTGGTCATATCAAGCATTAATTTTTCAGGATCCAAAATTCTCATAACTATTTTTTCGCCAAAAAGGGTTGGCAATACAGAGACACGAAAATCAAGTTCTTTTTTCTTCCCCTCTATTTTCATTTTTAGCTTAATTCTACCGTCCTGAGGAAGCCTTTTTTCTGCAATATCAAGTTTTGACATAATCTTAATTCTTGAAGTAATTGCATCTTTCATACTTAAAGGTGGTTTCATTACCTCATGCAAAATACCGTCTATCCTAAATCTTACTCTGTAATACTTTTCATAAGGTTCAACATGGACATCTGATGCTCCTTTTTTTACTGCGTCCACCAGCATCATATTTACAAATTTCACAACAGGGGCTTCCTCAACAGAAGCAACAAGGGAATCAAGATCTATTTCTTCTTCATCCTCTACAACTTCAAGGTCAGTGTCCTCACCTAAGTCTCCTTCAAGGTCTTCAACAACCTTTCTCAATTCAATCTGGGTTTCACTCCCGTAGTATTTATCAATTGCTTTTTTTATTGACAACTCAGATGCAACAACAGGTTCAACATTTAAACCTGTTAAAAATTTAATATCATCTAACGCATAGATATTTGTGGGGTCAGCCATAGCCACAGTCAGAGTAGAACCTGTTCTTGTAATAGGTATTAGCATATATTTTCTTGCTATATCTGATGGTATTCTTTTTATAACATCCTCGCTAATCTCAAAGTGTTCAAGATTAACAGCAGGAATACCATACTGTTTGCTTAAAAAACTGGTAATCTCTTCCTCAGTAAGATAACCTAATTTAACCAGTATAGTTCCTAACCTTTCATTGTCCTTTTTTTGAATTTCTAACGCTTCTTGTAATTGTTCTTTGGTAATTAAACCGGCCTCAACAAGTAAATCACCTAACTTCTTAGCCATATGCAACCTTTCATAAATGATAGTAAAATCAGTTTAAAAAATCTAATATTATTTGTCAATATTTTTATTTGAAAAAAAAATTAAAACATTACCCCCTGACCTATATCATCGTTAAGATAAATAGTATCAACAAATCTTATTCTTCTCTGGTTAAGCCTCATAACAAGGGAGTTCACTCTTATCCCTTCACCAAAAAACCTAACACCTTTTAAAAGGTTCCCGTTTGTTACCCCGGTTGCAACAAAAATTATATTTTCTCCACTTGCAAGTTCTTCTGTTGTATAAATTTTATTCGGGTCTTTAATCCCCATTTTCTGCATTCTCTCCCATGTTGCCTCATCCTTTACAATAAGCCTCCCCTGTATTTCCCCACCAAGACACCTTAAAGCTGCGGCAGTTAAAACGCCTTCGGGAGCGCCTCCTATTCCGAATACTGCATGAACTCCGGTGCCCCTTACTGCAACAGAGATACCTGCACTTAAATCACCGTCACCTATCAAATTTATCCTGGCACCAGCTTCCCTAATTCTGGCAATAAGCTCCTCATGTCTCGGTCTGTCGAGAACAATAACAGTTAAGTCTTCAACCTTTCTATCAAGGCTATCGGCAATAATTTTCAAATTTTCTTCAACAGAGTTATCCAGGCTTACCTTGCCTTTTGCAGATGGAGGAACAATAATTTTCTCCATATAAATATCAGGGGCATTTAGCAATCCCCCTCTCTCTGACGCAGCAATTACTGCTATTGCATTGTTTGCTCCAGTTGCACAAAGATTTGTGCCTTCAAGTGGGTCAACTGCAATGTCAATTGCAGGACCATCCCCTGTTCCCACCTTTTCTCCAATATATAACATTGGGGCCTTGTCCCTTTCTCCCTCGCCTATTACAACTTCTCCATTAATATCAACATTATCCAGTTCTTTCCTCATTGCCTCAACTGCAACTTTATCTGAGTATTTTCTATCACCCTTTCCTACAGTCCTTGCTGCGGCAATAGCCGCCATTTCAGCAACCCTTAAAAAATCCCCTGCCAACGCATCTTCAATATTCTTTGGCATAATTCCCCCCTTTTATTTTAGAAGGCTGAAAGCCTGAAATCCTGTAATGTATTGCCCTAAAATCAGGGTGTGAATATCCTCTGTCCCCTCATATGTTTTTACAGATTCAAGGTTAACCATATGTCTTATAACCGGATATTCAAGGGAAATTCCGTTTGCTCCAAGAATATCCCTCGCTGTTCTTGCAATATCCAGTGCCATTCTAACATTGTTCATTTTAAGCATAGAAATCATATAATGGGAGTATTTCCCACTATCTTTTAACCTTCCAACCTGCAAGGCAAGCAATTGTGCCTTTGTAATTTCTGTGAGCATATCTGCAAGCTTTTTCTGCACAAGTTGAAACCTTGCAATAGGAACATCAAACTGAATTCTTGTCTTCGCATAATCAACCGCAGTTAGATAACAGTCAATTGCCGCACCTAATGCACCCCAGCCTATTCCATACCTTGCCTGGGTTAAACACATTAAAGGGTACTTCAATCCTTTAGCTAAAGGCAATCTATTTCCCTCAGGTACTTCAACATCCTCAAATATTAACTCTCCTGTAACAGAAGCCCTTAAACTTAATTTATGCTTAATCTCTGGCGCAGAAAAACCAGGCATATCTTTTTCAACAATAAAGCCCTGGATACCTTCTTCAGTTTTCGCCCACACGACTGCTATATCTGCAATTGAAGCATTTGTTATCCACATCTTTGTACCGTTTAAAATCCATTTATCACCCTTTTTGACAGCATATGTTTTCATCCCCCCAGGGTTTGAACCAAAATCTGGTTCAGTTAGACCAAAACAACCTATTAAATTACCGTCTATCAATCCAGGTAGATATTTCTTTTTCTGCTCTTCTGAACCAAATTCATAAATCGGATAAATCACAAGGGAGGATTGGACTGAAACAAAACTCCTTAATCCGCTGTCTCCCCTTTCTAATTCCTGATTTATCAACCCATAGGCAACATTTGAAAGCCCTGCACCACCATATTCACTCAAAGTGCTGCCTAAAAAACCAAGTTCTCCAAGCTGTTTTACAAGGTGAATAGGGAATTCCCCCCTCTCAAAGTAATCAGCAATTATTGGCTTAACCTCATTGCTTACAAAATCATGGACTGTATCATAAACAAGCCTTTCTTCTTCGGTTAATAAGTCTTCAATCTTTAAAAAATCGGGGTAATTTCTCATTTATCCTCCGCTTTTTCTTTCTTCTTTTTAGACTTTTTTTTCTTCCCTTTTGCTTTTTTAATTCTTTTTTCCAATTCTTTTTTATACTTTTCTTCAATTTTCTTCTTTCTTTCTTTTAATTCTTTTTCTGCCTTACCGCTTTCAATATAATCAAGTTGTTCCTTTACTGAATCTCTATAAATTGTATTGGGAAATTCCTTCAACAATTTTCTAAAATACCTTGCAGCCTCGTCAAATTTCGTTTCATACATTAAACTTCTTGCAAAATAATAGTAAGCCTTTTCTTTGTCATAATACTTCGGGTCATAATTTTCAATAAGCCCCCTTAATCTATCAGCTGCCGCTTTGTATCCTTTAACCTTGTAATAAAAAACACCAACAAGGTATTCGTGCTGTGCTTTTATTTTCCAGCAATAATCAATATATTTGTCAGCCATCTGGGCATACTTTGAATCTGGGTAATTTGATTTAAGTTTTTCAAATTCAGCCATTGCCTGATCAACATAAGTCTGGTCTCTATCAGGACCATTTATCTGAACAAAGTAACACATTGCCACCATAAATTGAGCATATGGAGTTTCCTTGTGTTTAGGGAAATAAACAATAAAAGACTGGTATTCCGGCAAAGCCTCAATAGGGCCTTTTGAAACATCAAAGAATAAAGCATCTGCATATGCCAATTTTGCATATGGAAAATACTCAGACTGGGTAGCATTGTCTATTATTACTTCAAAATAATCCCTTGCAGAGGAATAATTTTTGTTTAATAGATACTCCATCCCATCTAAATATACTTTGGAAACTGAAATCTTTTTCGCCCTTTCAATATTGGCTTCTTTCGCCGATTTACAGGCATTAAAAAATAACAGGATAAATACTAAAAGCCCTATAATAATTTTTTTCATATTTTCCCCTTAACGGTTTTATTTAATTTTTTAAAATTTTCCACAATATTTCCTTTAAAAACAGAAGAACCGGCAATAAACAAATTACAGCCTAATCTTGAAATTTCTTCAATGTTCTCTGAGTTAACCCCCCCATCAACTGCAATAAAAAAATTGTAATTCTGTGCTCTTCTAATGTTGTTAAGTAATTTTATTTTGTTTAAAGTATAGGGAATAAAACTTTGCCCTCCAAATCCCGGGTTAACACTCATTACCAACACACTATCAACTATGGGCAAAACATGCTCTAAAAGGCTCACTGGAGTTGCAGGGTTAATGGAAATTCCTGCTTTCACTCCTTTTGATTTTATATAGTTAATTAATCTGTCAGCATGCCTTTCTGCTTCAAGGTGAAAATAAATAATGTATGGATTAGACTCTGCAAATGCATCAATATACCTCATTGGATTTTCAATCATAAGGTGAACATCTAACTTTAAATCAGGAAAATTCTTTTTAATAGAGTTACAAACAAGAGGCCCTATGGTTATGTTTGGGACAAAGTGTCCATCCATAACATCAATGTGAACAAATTCCATCCCCTCTTTTTTTAAAGCTTTTAGTTGCTCTCCTAAATTACAAAAATCTGCTGATAAAATTGAAGGCGCTATCTCTTTCATAAGTTTTCCCTCATTACAACTTTTAAGGTTAATATTTTATCGGAAGGCAATATATACCCTGGCAGAGGATACTGCTCTTTAACAAACAGAATTCTCTCATCCCTTATTTGATTTGCAAATGTTTTAACAACATATTGGATACCAGCTTTCTTCAAAATTTTCTCCACCTGAATTAAAGGTTTATACCTTAAATCAGGAACTTTATAATACTTAGGTTTTTTACCTTTGCTAACAAGGAGCTTTACCTTGTCATTAAAGATACCGGAAACTCCGCTTTCAGGAGACTGAGCAATAACAATTCCCTCTGGTTTATCACTGTAAACACTTGCAATTTTACTTACCTTTAATCCGTGCATATTTATCTTTCTTGAAGCTTCCTCAATAGATAACCCAACAACATCTGGAACATCTCCCCTTCTTGAACCTTTACTGATAATCACCTCTATTTTCCTGCCTTTTTTAATAACTTTTCCCGGTTCAGGGATTTGGATTGCGATATCCCCCTTTTCAATATAATCGGAAAAAACCCTTCTATTTGTATTCACCTTTAAAAACAAATTGTATTTTGCAAGCTCTTTTTTTGCATCATCAATCGATTTTCCTATAACTGAAGGGGTTTTTACTATTTCCCCTCTTACTTCACGGCGTAGAGTAAACCAGAAGCTTAAAAATGATATAAAACCGCCTATTGTAATTATTAAAAGGTAAAGCAATAGCTTTTTCATTTCATTGTAAAGTATAACAAAAAAGAATATGAGAAAAAACCACTATCTTTTTTCAACAAGATAAAGGTAAGCAAAGCTCTTTGAGGGGGTTACAATTAAATTTTCAACATTTTTTAAGGTTATTATTAAATTTTCAGGATGCCATAGAAAAATGTAAGCATAATCGCTTAAAATAAAAGAATTTATTTTTTTATAAACCTTTCTTCTCTCTTCTTTTTTTTCAAGATTCGGAATGCTTTCAACCAGTCTATCCACCTCTTCATTTTTATAAAATCCCCTGTTCCAGCCTTTTGGTGGAATCATTTTTGAATAAAAAACCATTCTATAAATATCAGGGTCTGATATACCCACCCACCTTGCCGAATACATTTGAAACTTACCCTTTGAAAGAAGGTCAAAGAATGTGCCAAAATCCATTGAAACAATATCAACTTTTATGCCTATTTTTTTTAACCTATCCTGAACATAAACTGCTTTAAGCCTTGAAAGAAAAGAGGTTGTGGAAAGAAATTCCAGGGAAAACCTGTATCCATCTTTTTTTATTTTGTATCCGGCAGAATCAAGGATTCTGTTTGCCTGTTTTATTGAAGAAACACATTGGTTCCCCTCAAAGTGATAAAAATTAGGTGGTGCTATCATAGATGAAGCCTTAACTGCATAACCGTAAAACAGATATTTTATTGCTCTATCCCTGTCTATTGCCATACAAATTGCCTGCCTAACTTTTCTATCTGAAAGAATTTTATCTTTAAAATTAAAGGCAATGTATTCAACAGAATTACTAATCCCCCTGTAAATTCTGTAATCTCCTTTTTTGAATAGTTTTAAATTTTCGTAAGGTATGGAATCAAAGACAATATCCGCAGATTTGTTTAATATCTCAAATGTTCTTGTTGTTGAGTCTTTCACTGTTTTTAAAAGGACAAACTCTGTTTTTGGTTTTCCCTTGAAATAATTATCAAACCCTTTTAATAAAATATTTTTTCCCTTATCCTTTTTTACAATAATATATGCACCTGTTCCAGAAACCCCGTCTTTTCTGCTAACCACTCCAAAAGCGCCGTCGCAAAGGTTTATTAAAAAAGAAGGGTCTTTCCTTTTTAAAACAAGCTCGCCTGAATAATCATCAATTTTTTTCATCTCACCTATTTCAAGAAATGGGGCAGACTTTAAAGAACCTTTTTCAATTAGAGATTTAACAGTATAAAACACATCTTCAACCTTTAACTCATCTCCGTTGTGAAAATAAATCCCCTTTCTTAATTTAAACCTGAAAACACTATTGTGCTTAAAATAGTACGACTCAACAAGGTCTGGCTTTAACTCTCCCTTTTCATCCCTGACAAAGAGGCCGTTGTAAACAAGCTGGTAGATCCTTTGAGAGGATAAATCTATTCCCATCCTCGGGTCAAAGGTTTGGGGATAACCGTCAACAAGAACAACAAGGGTATTTGGGGGAGTTTTCCCGCCGTATCTGCAGGAAATAGGGAAAAACAAAAATATTAAAAGCAAAAAAAATATCTTTTTCATATTAAAATTATATATCAAATCATCTTTTTTTATTAGAATGAAAGTATGGATATTGAAATAGGAACAGATATTGTTTCAATAAAACGAATTGAAAAATCATTTAATAAATTTGGTGATAAATTTGTTAAAAGGATTTTAACTGAAAGGGAGATTAGAGAATACTCAAAAAGGAAAGATAGATTACAATTTATTGCATCAAGGTTTGCTGCAAAGGAAGCTGTTTATAAGGCTTACAATCTTTCCCCTTTTTCCTGGCACAGGATTGAAATTTTAAAAAATGGTGAAATTCCCGTTATCTATATTGATGGAAAAGAGAAGGAAAACATAAAGATTTCACTATCCCACGAAAAAGAGTATGTTGTTGCCTTTTGTGTGAGAATAAAATAAAAAAGCCCGGAAAATTCCGGGCTTGACAATTATTTAAAAAAAGAATTATTCGCTTACCACGTAAACCTTTGTTTCAACAACAACTTCTGGATGAATTTTTATTTTAACAGGGAATGTACCTAACTCTTTAATCTGCTCAGGCAATTCAATTTTTTTCTTATCTATCTCAACCTTTTCCTTAGCAAGGGCATCTGCTATATCCTGTGCAGTCACAGAGCCAAATAGTTGATTGTTTTCGCCAGCCTTTTTTGTAACAGTAATTGTAATCTTTTCAATAATATCCTTAACCGCTTCAGCCGCTTCAATCTCTTTCTGATGCTTTAAAGCCCAGTTCTTCTTCTCAAGTTCAATCTGTTTAATATTTCCCTCTGTAACAGGGACTGCAAGCTTTCTCGGGATAAGGTAATTTCTCGCATATCCGTCTTTCACTCTTACCACATCTCCTCTTTTGCCCAGTCCCTCTACGTTTTCTCTCAAAATAACTTCCATTGTATATTTCCTCCTTAATAGTTTCTAACCATTCAAATTAAATTTTATACCAGAAAAGACATAAAAGGTCAATTGATAAAAAACACAATGGCTAACAAATGCATATATACTCAAATATCAGGCTGTTAACATTAAGATTTTGCCACTTCACAAACTTCAGGATTTAGTAAAGATTTTAAGTCATTTAGAGAGATTTCAACAATTATCCCTCTCCCACCACCGTTTATTCCAACTTTTTCAAATTGTTCAAGGGATTTTTCCATAACAACCGGTAATTTTGTTTTAGCCCCAAAGGGGCTGATCCCACCTACAAGGTAATTAGTAAGTTTTTGAGCCTCCTGAACAGTTGACATTCTCATCTTTTTTTTTCCAAGACACTTTGCTAACTTTTTCATATCAACGCTTTTATCTCCCGGCATTAAAACAAAATAGAAGTCTTTCCCCCTAACATCACAGACGACAAGTGTTTTTATCATTCTCTCAAGCTCAATCCCTGTTTGTTCTGCTGCAAATTCTGCACCCTTAACCTTATGGTCGTATGTAAAAACCTTATGTTCAACTCTGTTTTTTTCTAAAAACTCAATTCCCCTTGTTTTCATAACAGTCCTCCACAGGTTTTGCAATGTATTTAAATATCAAAGCAATAATAAAAATTCCTATGCTTATATCAACAAAAGGCGGCAAATGTAAAAACAATAGTCCATAGCAGAAAAACATGGAAATTAAAGCAACTGTAATTGCATAGGGCAACTGTGTTCTAACATGGTTAATATGGTTGCAGCCGCTTGACATTGAAGACATTATTGTCGTATCTGAAATAGGAGAGCAGTGGTCTCCAAAAACAGCCCCTGAAAGAATTGCTGCAATTGATGCAAACAAGTATGGGGTATTTAGAACAATGGGTATTAAAAGTGGATAGCCTATAGCCATTGTCCCCCATGAAGTACCTGTGGCAAAACTTATTATTGCTGAAACTAAAAAAGCAAGCATTGGATGCAAAAACATTGGAAAATTTTCAGGGAAAAGGGAAACAACATAGTCTCCTGTTTTTAAAATCCCACAAATATCCCCCAAACTCCAGGCAAGGGCAAGAATTACAACAGCAAGCACCATACTCTTTAACCCTTCAAGCCACCCTTCTATTATTTGACTAACCTTTAATTTCTTCAAGGCAATAATTGAAGCAACAAAACACCCTGCTGAAGAACCCCATATAAGGGAGGCAAAACTGTCTGAGTTTGCAAAAATCTCTCTAATTGTATTTGCTTCTTCCCCTTTACCAGAAAAGTATATTCCAAGAAAAGTAACTATAATTACAACCAATACTGGGATAAGTCCAAGGGCAAGGCTTCCCTTATCTTCCCTTTTTTCACCTTTTAATTGGCAAAGCTTTCTTACAGCTTCAATTTCAAATTTTCTCATAGGGCCAAAATCTTTACCTGTTGTTGCAATAAAAAAGACAAATACTAAAGTTAAAATTGGATAAAAGAGATAGGGGATTGAGTAAATAAATGCAGTATAGCCATCAAGTCCTTTTATTCCATACTGATGAAAAAGGTTATTTAAAAGGCTTATTTCAAAACCTATCCAGGTTGAAATCACTGCAATTGCGGTAACCGGTGCCGCTGTTGAATCCACAATATAACTTAACTTTTCCCTTGAAACGCCATAGGCATCGGTTATTGGTTGCATTACCTTACCAACTATCAATGTATTTGAATAATCATCAAAGAATATGGCTATCCCTGTAAGCCAGGAGTAAAGCATTGCGCCTTTTCTTGATTTTATCTTTGATGAAAAATACTGAACAACAGCCTCGGTTCCGCCACCTGCCTGAATTATTCCCACCATACCGCCTAAAAGCACGGTGAAAATTATTATTGACACATGGTCTTTTGTTGCTATTACAGAGACTATCTCTTCTGAAAGGGTATCTCTCACCGCATAAAATAGATTAAAACCGTTTATTATAAACATTCCAGAAATTATACCCAATAACAGGGAGATTATTGTCTCTTTGAAAATAAGGGCAAAGGCTATTGCTAATAAAGGAGGAATAATAGAAAGATAGCCATTTATTACTCTAACTTTTTTTATCTTTTTATCAAAAAACCTGCCTTCAAACACTCCTGTTTTTTTGAAAACAATATCTTCACTATCAATTTCAACAATTCCCTGTTTTTGAAATTTTTCAAGGCTTTCTTTTGTTATTGAGGTTTTTAAAAAATGGTAACTCTCATTTTTATGAAAAACGGCACCTATGTCTTGAGAAAACACAGGCACCGTTAAAAACAATATTAAAATTGTAATTATTAAATTAATTTTCTTTCTTTTCAGTTTCCGCCTCTTTAATCAATCCTAACTCTTTTCTAATTTCTCTTTCTATCTTTTCAGCAATGTCTTTGTTTTCTTTTAAGAATTTTTTTGCATTCTCCCTACCCTGTCCCAACCTTGTTGAACCATAGGAATACCAGGAACCGCTTTTTTCAATCAATCCAAATGAAACCCCGTAATCAAGGATTTCACCCTCTTTTGAGATTCCCTCTCCAAACATTATGTCAAACTCTGCATACTTAAAAGGAGGTGCAACTTTGTTTTTCTGAACTTTAGCCCTTGTTCTATTACCTAAAATCCTGTCTCCATCTTTCAATGCAGCAATTCTTCTTATTTCAATTCTAACCGAAGAGTAAAATTTCAATGCGTTTCCGCCTGTGGTAACTTCGTTGTTTCCGTAAGAAATTCCAATTTTATTTCTCACCTGATTAATAAAAATCATAACAGTTTTTGACTTTGAAATTGCCCCTGCAAGCTTCCTCAATGCATGTGACATTAATCTTGCCTGAAGGCCAATCTGGGTTTCACCCATCTCCCCTTCCAATTCACTTTTTGGAACAAGGGCAGCAACTGAATCAACAACAAGCACATCAATAGCACCGCTTCTAATAAGCATTTCAGCAATATCTAAAGCCTGCTCCCCGTAGTCAGGCTGGGAAATTAAGAGGTTATCTGTATCAACCCCAAGATTTTTAGCATACTCAGGGTCAAGGGCATGCTCTGCATCAATAAAGGCTGCCATGCCGCCATTCTTTTGAGCTTCCGCTATTATCTGTAAAGCGATTGTGGTTTTACCTGAACTTTCTGGTCCATATACCTCAACAATTCTTCCTCTCGGGACACCACCAACCCCCAAAGCATAATCAAGCCCAATTGAACCTGTTGATATTGTTTCAACATTTAAAATACTCTTATCTCCAAGCCGCATTATTGAGCCTTTTCCAAAATTCTTCTCTATCTGGTTTAAAGCAAGGTCTAATGCTTTATCCCTTGCCATTCCCTTGTTATTTGGCTGTTTCATAGTTTTATCTCCTTAATATTTTTTAACTATTTAAGTTTGGAAGCAACATCCCTGTAATTCGGGTCTTTCTCGTAAATCATTGCATAGTAGGATTTCGCCTTTTCCTTGTCCCCATTTTTTTCACACAAAGTTGCCAATTCGTAAAGAATAGGTCTGTCGTCTGCTCCTGTTTTTTGTGCATGTTCAAGGCCACTTTCAAGCCACTCTATTGCTTTTTTATATTCACCTAATTCAGAATACACTCCCGCAATCATAAAACTACAATCTAAAAGCCTGTTTGGATCATGTGAGGCTTTAATAAATTCTTCAATTGCCTCATTGTAAAGCCCCATCTCTTTATAAGCAATACCCAGATTGTAATGGGTTTCGAAATCTTCCTGGTCAATCTGTTCCTCAACACCTTTTTTAAATTCTTTAAAAAGCTCATCAAGAGATTTAACCTCTTCCTGAGGTGCTGAGTCTGTCAACTCTGTATTATCCTGAAAAATATCAAGGTCTTCGCCTAACTGCGATTTTAAATCAATAAACTCTTCTTCAAGCAACTCTTCAAAATCACCTGATTTTTCTGCAACAAGCTGCTCTGTCTCTGCCTGTCCTTTTAGAGACTCAAATTTTTCTTTTAAAGCCAGAACATCCTTATGATTGGGATGAGCAACCACAAGGTTGTTCAATAATTCTTCCGCCTCTTCAAAAAGGTTCTGAGAAATATAAAATTCTATCTCCGCTATTTCATCGGTTAAATCTACACTATCTTCAACAATTTCTTGAGGCTTTTCTGCTTTCGCATCTTTCTCATCTTCAACAACCTTTTTTTCAAGTTCTTCTTTTAGTTCAGTAGTTTTCTTGCTATCTTCAAACTCTAATTTTAGATCTTCAAACTCTTCAAAAAGGTCTACACTTTCTATTTTTGCTTCATCCAATTCTTCTAATGCATTTCCTTCCTCTTTTTCAGGCTGGAATGTTTCAAGAAGAGAATCTGCATCAAGAAAAGATTGTTCTTCGGGGACAAATTCTCCCCCCTCTTTCGCATCTTCATTAAACAAATCTTCACTTGATATGTTATCTTCAAGCTCAAGTTCTGTTTCTTCTTCGTCCAGGGATATAGCCTCAGAAAAATCATTTTCAGGAGGTGTAATAGCTTCTTCGTGTAAACCCACCACCTCGTTATCTATTCCAAAATCCAGTTCCTCCTCGTCAAAGGATTCCACCGCATCAGAAAGTGAAATTTCTTCTTCATCAGGCTCAAAATCAAAAGATTCAACCTCAACAAGCCCTTCTTCTTTCTTTTTCTTTTCAAGTTGTCTTCTTAAAAAACCAGAAGAGCCTGGAAGTAATCTTTCGCTCTGATTAAGGTAGTCCTCTGCTTTCTCAAAATCACCTTCATTCATTGATATCTCAGCAAGATTAAGATAGCACTGGCTCGCCTTAGCCCTCTCACCTCTTTCTTTACACAAAGGTAGCAGTAATAAATTTGCCTTTTTATTTAACGGATCTTTTCTTAGAATTTGTTCAAGCATACTATATGCTTTGTCTTTATACCCGTGCTCTATGTAAAACTCAGCCTCAGAAATCCCCCCTAACATTTTCTGAGTGGTATCTTCAAGGTCAAGGCTTTCAACCAACTCTTCCTCGTCAAGCTCAAAATCTTCTTCAGAAACACTTATTTCATCATCTGAAATTTCATATGCCTTTAACTCTTTTAAAGCCTCTTTGTATTCAATGTTGGCGGGATCGTACTCAAGAAGTTTTTTTAAAGTAGCTCTTGCTTCCTCAACATTTCCGTCTCTTTTATAAGCCTCAACAAGTTTCTCCAGAGTAGTAACATTAAATATTCTATCTTCTTTTTTATCATATATATCAGCCAGCACTTTAAGAGCCGGTATGAAATACTGTTTTTTATCAACAATTTTCTTTAGCAGATCTATTGCTTTATCGTACTCTTCATTAAGTACCAAATGGTCTATAACAGGCTTTATTAAGCTCCAAGCCTCATTTATCTTGTTTTTGGCAATAAGTTCATTGAATATAGTTTCAATTATTCTATATTTTGATTTGTCAAGTTCAAACAAGCGCTTAGCTATTTTTAAAGAATCTGCAAGTTTCCCAGTTTTTAATTTAACAAAGGCAAGTAATTCAAGAAGCAGTGAATTGCCTGTATTTCTCGCGTATGCCTTATCCAGAATTTGCTCTGCCTTTTCGTACTCTTTCTTTTCAACATAAATTTCAGCGAGGGTAACATCTATTACAGCGTCTCCAAGGCCTAATTTCTTTGCCGCAGTAAGTAATTGTTTAGCGTCATCGTTTTTTCCCATTTTAAGAAGTTTTTTGGCAGTTGAAATCAGCTGATCTGCCGCTTCTTCACGCATACCCTCTTTGATAAAAGCATCGGCAAGCTTCAACCTAACCACAGTGTTGAGAGGGTCTAACTCAACCATTTTCTTATAAATCTCAAGAGCTCTTTTCTTTAATCCCTGTTTTGTATATTTTTCAGCTATCTCCAAATAAACCCTTTTTGCTTCTGCAATATTCCCATCCTGTACATATAAATCCGCCAGCCTTTCATAAACTTTAATGTTATCAGGGTCAATCCTTAATATTTTCCTTAAAATAGCAATAGATTTGGTATAAAAACCTTCTTTATAGTAGTAATCGGCACTTTTTAGAAAAAAGTCCACAGCCTTATCTTTATCGCCTACCTGCGCGTATAAATCGCCAACTCTGTTAATAATATTAACATCGTTGGGATTTTTCTGAAGATACTTCAGAAACTCTTCAAGAGCAAGTTTATATTTTTTCTGTCTTAAATACTTATCCGCTTTGGCTAAAACATCACTCTTTTTAAAAAACACCCTTTTCTCACCCCTTATTTATTCTGTTTTAATATAGCATATATAGGAGAAATTAGTCAAAAAATTTTAGAATTTTAAATAAAATCCTCTACCGACATTGCTTTATTTTACAAACCCATTTATCATGGACAAAAAGGCAAAATGGGTAAAAAATTTTAAACTCAATTTTATCTATTTTGCCTATCGTTTCTTTTAAACTATCTATAACTTTAGAAAAATTTTGTGAGAGACCTCTTTCCTTTAACAATCCTCCGTGAGCAAGGAGAAGTGTATCAAAATTATACTCTTTAATTCTATCCAGGGATTTTTTCATCAAATCCGGGAATATTATCGGGAATGGAAGCACATATTTGTCCCCCATTTTTAAAATAAGATCTGCAAGATAAAAGACCTTCCCTTTCTCATTAAACAATGAAATATCATAAAGCGTATGACCTGGCGTAAAAACCACCTTCCAATCAGGGAAAAAGGGGAGTGTGTCTCCATCTTTTAACAAATAATCAGGGATAAACTTTCTTTTATAGTTCACTGGCTCTAAAATATTCTTTTTTCTTCTTGCTGAAAACTGTGCAAGAAAGGTATCAATTTTGTGCTGTATAAAGCCACCTAATCCTCTATACCACCTATAAGCCCCCTCGGTTGAGGCAATTGGGATATTGTTTTTTTTAAAGTACTTAACCGCACCTGCATGGTCAGGATGCATATGGGTAACAACAACAAGCTTTAAGTCATTAAGGCTTTTACCTCTTTCTTCAAGAAAAGATTTAACTTTTTTAAAATCACAGGAGCACCCTGCATCAAGAAGCAGAAACTTCCCGTTAGTCTCGATTAGAAATAAAGAAGAAATATAACCTTTTATCTCATGAATAATGAATGAATATTCACTCATGTTTTCATTATAAACTTATTCAAATTTTTTTACCACTAATGAATTGAATAATTTTGGAAGGGAGGAAAATGGTCGGAGCGAGAGGATTTGAACCTCCGACCCCACCCACCCCAAGGGTGTGCGCTACCAGGCTGCGCCACGCTCCGACCTGCAAGTAAGTATTATAGTAAATTGATAGAAAAAATCAAATCAAACTGGGGACAAAAAAGCCCACTTAGCAGGGGGGGATTAACCAAACTTCTCAATAAAAAAATTTATCCCCCACATTGTTTACTTACCTTTTATTAAAATAGACAGGAGCGTCTAAACAACTACGATCCCCTTCATCAACCAACAAAAAAGAATATTTTAATACAAACAACAATTTAAAAAGATTGTAATTCACTAAATTAAAATCAATATCATTATCTGCAAAATTATCTGCGGGCAAAAGCCTATTATTGTAAAAATAATTTAACTGGTAGTAAAGATAAGGATATTCCCTTTTAAACTCACCCTCAAATGGGTAGTTTTCTTTAAGACAGTAATACATTTTCTCTATTTCAACCACTTTTTTAATCAACTCTTCTCTTTTATTTTGATAATCCTCATTAAAAATATAGGCAAAAGCCCTTAAATCACTTTCAGTTACCACATTATTTTTTACACTAAAAACAACACAATCTTCGGATTGTATAGCTTTAGAAAAAGAACAAAAAAAACAAAAAATTAAAAGGCTTAAAATAAATAGCCTTTTAAACATGCATTATATCTTCTTCCTTCTTTTTAGATATATCATCAATTTCATCAATGTACTTGTCTGTTAATTTCTGGATATCGTCTTCTGCCCTTTTTTCATCATCTTCCGAAATCTCTTTATCTTTGAGTAACTGCTTAACCTTATCCCTTGCATCTCTTCTAATATTCCTGACAGCAACCCTGCACTGTTCTGCATATTCATGAAGTTTTTTCACAAGGGTTTTTCTTCTTTCTTCTGTTAAAGGAGGAACAGGCACCATAATTTTTTTACCATCATTAGAAGGATTAAGTCCTAAATCAGCCTCTCTAATTGCCTTCTCTATTGCCTGCAACGCAGTCATATCATAAGGGGTAACAACAATCAAAGTAGCATCTGGAGCAGATATAGTTGCAATCTGATTCAGTGGCATCTTGGTACCATAATACTCAACCTGTACCCCATCAAGAAGGGAAACACTTGCCTTTCCTGTCCTTAATGAAGCAATTTCATGTTTAAAAACCTCAACGGTTTTCTTCATATGAGATTCAGCATCTTTCAAAACATCCTTAATCATTGCCTCCTCCTTTTATTACTTTTGTTCCTATCTTTTCGCCTTTTACAACTCTCAACAGGTTGCCTTCTTTCTTGATGTTAAAAACTATTATATCAAGAGAATTATCCATACTCAATGAAATTGCAGTGGAATCCATTACCTTTAAGCCATGCTTTAACACAGTCATATAGTCAACTTCTTTCAATAATTCTGCCCCTTTAACTTTAACAGGGTCTGCTGTATAAACACCATCAACCTTTGTTGCTTTCAGCAAAACTTGAGCATTAATCTCAATTGCCCTCAATGCAGCAGCGGTATCTGTTGTAAAAAATGGATTCCCTGTCCCTGCACCAAATATTACAATTCTTCCCTTTTCAAGGTGTCTTACCGCTCTCCTTTTAATAAAAGGTTCAGCAACCTCCTTAACTTCAATAGCAGACATAACCCTTGTGGGTACACCTTCTTTTTCAATTGCATCCTGAAGGGAAAGACAATTTATTAAAGTTGCAAGCATTCCCATATAATCACCAGTAACCCTATCAAGCCCCTGCTTGCTCCCTGAAACTCCGCGAAAAATATTTCCGCCACCAATTACAATTCCAATTTCAACGCCTAATTTGTGAACATCAACAATTTCTTTAGCAAGCCTTTTTACAACAGAAGGATCAATTCCAAAACCCTGCGTTCCTTCCAGCACCTCTCCACTCATCTTTAATAAAATTCTTTTATATGCTGCTTCACCCATAGTTTCTCCTTTTCAAATTTCAAATAAATTATACTATACAGTTAAAATTATAGGCAAAATTACCGGAAATGCATTAAATCTTTTTTTTATATACTTTTTCAAAGCAGAACGAATATGAGGTCTCGTATATTCCCAATCAACCCTCATAGCATCTTCAAGAGAGTAAAAACGCTCTTTAACTATTTCCTTCATTTCGTTTATCTGGGCTTCATTTTCACTATCAGACAAAAGTATAAATCCCCTTGTAATAATTTCAACATCCCCTATAAGTTCTGAGGTTTTTCCATCAACTACCATTGCCACTATTATTATTCCATCCTCTGCCATTCTTCTCCTGTCTTTTAAAGCAATCTCTTCTACCTCATCAAAACCACTTCCCTCAATGAGTTTTTTTCCTATTTGAATCTTCCCTACATACCTCAACCCCTTTTTTGATAACTCAACCACATCTCCGTCTTCAATTATCTTTATATTCCTTCTATGCAACCCCATTTCTCTTGCCAGAAGCATATGGTGGTGCAATTGCTTCATCTCTCCGTGTACAGGGATAAAGTATTTTGGCTTAATCATAGAAAATACCATTTTTAACTCTTCCCTTGAAGCATGACCTGATACATGAACTTCAGAAACCTCTTCGTAATAAACCTCAGCTCCCTTTTTGTAAAGTGTATTTATTATTTTTAAAACAGGCTTTTCGTTTCCAGGAATTGTTTTTGCTGAAATTATAACTGTGTCTCCTTCTTCAACCTTTATTCTTTTATGTTCATTTCTTACAATCCTTGAAAGGGCACTCATCGGCTCTCCCTGTGAACCTGTGGTAATTATTATCAGCCTGTGTGGTGGGATATCCGGTATATCTCTATCATTAATCAAAACATCAGGGGGAATCCTCAAATACCCTAACCCTTTTGCAACATTGAAAGCGTTCACAAGGCTTGTCCCAACAAGAGCCACTTTTCTATTTAACTTTCTGGCCACATTTAAAACCTGCTGAACCCTGTGTATATGTGAAGAAAAACAGGCAATAATTACCTTTGAAACAGATTGTGAAATAATCTTCTCAAGGCTTTCACCAACAACCTTTTCTGAAAGGGTATATCCTTTTCTTTCCACATTTGTTGAATCTGCCATTAGCAAATCAACCCCTTTTTCTCCAGCTCTTGCAAACCCTGCAAAGTCAAAGTGTCTGTTGTCAATAGGGGTTTTATCTATTTTAAAATCACCTGTATGAAACACATTGCCAAAGGGCGTTTCAATGAAGAGTGCCAGGCTATCAACTATACTATGTGTAACCTGAATAAAGTTAACCTTAATCTCGTTAAACCTTACACTTTCACCAGCATTTACAATATGCAAATTCACTTTATGCTCAAACCTGTGCTCTTCAAGTTTTTTCTTAATAAAACCTATGGTAAGCTTTGTGCCGTAAATGTCAATATCCCTTCCTATATCCTGGCACAAAAAAGGGATAGCCCCTATATGGTCTTCGTGGGCATGGGTTATAACAATGGCTTTAATTACATCCTTTATCCCATGTTCATCTAAGAAAGAGTAATCAGGGATAACCACATCAATACCCGGCTGGTCAAAATCGGGAAACATTGCCCCTGCATCAATAACAATTCCAGCATCGTTAACCCTTAAAAACATTGAATTCATTCCAAATTCGCCTAACCCGCCTATAGGTACAATTTGTACCGTATTCTTTTTATACGGCAGAATTTCCATATTACCCTCTTTAAAATTTTTTTTATCATTTGATTATAACATTAAAAAAAGCCAAAAAACAAAAATTGAATTAGAGAAATACAATTCTGCTTTCTGGTATAATTAAACCGACAAAAATATCGGGAGGAAAGAATGAAAAAGATTTTATTTTTGGTTTTAATATTTTTGATTATCCCAACAATATCCTGTAAAAAAGAAAACCCATTAGAAGAGTTGATATCTGCAAGAAGCAAATACATTGTAAAGACATTGGGGTTTAACCTTGTTAGAGACGAAAACGGAGACCCTGCCTATCTAAATGTTGAGTTTGCAATTGAAAACAAAAACCCAAAACCTGTTTTAAAATATCTAACATTAAAGGTAATCAGATACGATGTAAAAGACAATATAGTTGGAAAAGACACAATAGTGGTGGATGTTAGCGATTTAGGAGGCTACAAACTCAAAAGATATTTAAGAAAAATCCCCAACAAAATTAGAGGGGTCAGGAGCATTCTGGTAAAGAAAGCACCTGTTAATTTAGAAAACAAAGAGTATTTAAAATACAAAGAATTTCAAGCATTTGCAAACAGATAAATGAACAAAAGCGTAATTGTCGCAGGGGGGCTTGACCCCTCAGGCGGTGCAGGGCTTGCAAGTGACATAAAGGTTTGTGCATTTTTCAATGTGTATCCCCTGCCTGTTTTAACTGCATTAACATACCAAAACTCAACTGAATTTTTCGGTTTTGAGGTTTTAAAACTGCAACAGGTAGAAACGCAGTTAAAATCAATTTTAGATTATTACAGTATTGAGGTGGCAAAAATAGGATTAACAGGAAGAGGGGAAATCCTTGATTTGTTAGTAAGCACATTTTACAAAAAAGGCATAAAAACAGTTTTAGACCCTGTTTTAAAAACCTCAACAAAAGGGAAAGTGTCTGACAACGCACTTGTTGATTCAATCACTCAAAACGCAGGTAAAATTTACCTGATTACTCCAAATATCCCTGAAGCAAAAGAGTTAACAAAGTTAAATTCTGAAAATCAGCAAGAGTTAGGAGAATTGCTAAAAAACAAAGGATTTAAAAATATTTTAATAAAGGGGGGGCATTTAAAAAAACCTTACGATCTGCTTTTAAGTGATGAGGAGAAAATAGTTTTCAAAGGAGAAAGAATAGAGACTGAAAACAGCAGAGGCACAGGCTGCGCCCTTTCAAGCGCAATTGCATCAAACCTTGCATCAGGAAAAACACTAAAAGAAGCAATAGCAATATCAAAAAACTATTTAACAGAAGCAATGAGACATAATTACAAATTGGGAAATCCCCCTTATCCATTAAACCTACTATTGAGATAGTTATGAAAAGGATTTTTTTGTTAGACAACTTTGATTCTTTTACAATGAATGTGTATCACCTGTTTTCAAACTTCACAAACAAAATAGAGGTGGAGAGGGCAGACAAAACAAGCATTGATTTAATAAACAAATACAATCCTGATTTGCTTATTATCTCCCCTGGCCCTGGGAAACCTGAAGACGCAAAATTATCAATAGAAGCCATTGATTTTTTTAAAGGCAAAATCCCTCTTTTTGGCATATGCCTGGGAATGCAGTGCATGGCTGTATGGGATAGAGGAAAGGTTAACAAAACAAAACCAATACACGGGAAAACAGATTTAATTACCCATAAGAAACAAGGAATTTTAAAAAATATCCCAGCCCCTTTTAAAGTGGCAAGGTATCACTCACTTTATGTGGCTAACCCTGGAAAAAATTTCAAAGTAATTGCCAGAAACAGAGAGGGAATTCCAATGGCTATAACTCATACAAGATACAAAATTTTCGGGGTGCAGTTCCACCCTGAATCATTTTTAACAGAATTCGGATTGAGGATTGCTGAAAATGTCTTATCTTTTTGTGATTGAAAAATGGGAAAGAGAAAAGAAAGAGCTTTATCTTAAAGACTTTTTCAAAATTGAGAAAAAATACCCTTACTGTATTTTATACGGTAAAGGCAATTACATAATCTTCGGAGAAAAGCCTTTAAAGGTTTTTAGAGACTTTCCAAACAATTTGAAATTTAAAAGATTTGGGGAAAAACCTCAAATTTTACCAGATATTATAGGTTTTGTTTCATACGAAAAGGGATATGAGTATGACAGTAAACTCCCTGACAATTTAAACAGCAATTTTCCCCTTTCACTGTTTTTCCTTTACAAAAATTTAAAAATATACTCAAAGAAGACAAAAACTCTTTATCAATGCACAAGGGAGACTGAACATTATGAGAATGCTTATCTTTTAGAAAAAACAAAAAAAATATTTAAAGCAAAATTTATATCAACCACTGAAGATAAAAAAAGTTACTGCGAAAAGGTACGGTTTATAAAAGAGGAGATAAAAAAAGGAAATGTTTATCAGGTAAACCTTACAAGACAGGAAGAGTGGGCTTTTTCAGGAGATATATCGCAATTTGCTTACAGGTTGTACCAAACAAACCCTGCTTCATTTTCAGCAATACTTGAGTTTATTGATAGCGGAAATTACCACTCAATTGTCTCATCCTCTCCGGAAAGGTTTTTCAAAATAGGTAAGGGTAAGATAATTACAGAGCCTATTAAGGGAACTATTAATAGAGGGAATTCTAAAAAAGAAGACCTGACTTTAAAAACCACTCTGAAAAACAGTAAAAAGGATTCAGCAGAGCTTGCAATGATTACAGATTTACTGAGAAACGATTTAACAAAGGTATGCATCTCCCCTTCTGTTCAGGTTAAGCACTTTAAAAAACTCTTGACACTTTCAAATGTGCATCACCTTGTATCTATTATTGAAGGAAAGTTAAAAACCAATAATATGAAAGAAATATTTGAAAATATATTCCCTGGAGGCTCTATAACCGGCTGCCCAAAACTTTCATCAATGCAGTATATTCTCAAACTTGAAAAATTAAAGCGAAACATTTATACAGGCTCAATAGGGTGGTATAGAGCAGATGGCAAACAGGGCGATTTTAATATTGCGATACGAACAGCGTATACCATAAATGACAAACTATACTTTGGTGTTGGCGGAGGGATTGTAATTGACTCTAATGAGAAAAACGAATACCTTGAAACTGTTTATAAAGCTCAATCAATAAGGAAGTGCCTTGAAAATTCTTGAATTTTTAAATGGAATACCTAATACTGAGGATTTTGGAATTTTTGAAACTATAAAGGTTTATAATGAAAAGCCTTTGAGGCTTAAGCTACATTATTCAAGAATGAAAAAAAGTGCCGAAGAGTTGGATATAGGCTTTATTCCCTCTTATGGAGAATTTGTAAGACACATTGACAATTTAAATTTAAATAACAAAAACTACCTTAAAATAATTGCAACAAAAAGAGGTATTTTTACTGAAAGTGGCATAAGAGAAATCCCAGATAAAAAAGTAAAATTAGTCTTAATAAAAGATAGATTTGTCTATTCAAAAAACACTTATCTTTTGCACAAGACGACTGATTACAGATTTTTAAAAGAAATAACAGAATTAGCCAAAAAAAGAAATTGTTATGACGGGATAATTTTAAATGAAAAAGGAAATGTCACTCAAACAGGGAAGTGTAATATTTATTTTGAAAAACAAAACGGGGAAATTGTAACTCCCCCATTAAGCGAAGGGCTTTTGCCAGGGACAATCAGGCAGATTGCAATAAAAAGAAAACTTGTTAAAGAAGATATAATCCCAGAAAAAGATATAAAAAACTTCAAAAAATGCTTTGTTTCAAATGCACTAATAGGAATTCTGGAAGCGGATATAATTTTTTAATTTATAAATCCTCGCTTATTTCTGCCCCTAAAAGATAAACAAGAAAAGAATAGTATAGCCACAGCATAAGTAAAACAATTGAACCGATTGAGCCATAGAGAAGGAAGTAAAGCTTAATACTTGCAATGTAAAGCCCGAATATGTGTTTTAAAATTTCCCACAAAAATGCCGCAACAAAGCCACCTACCAAAACATTTTTCCATTTTAATTTTTTATGAGACATATACTTGTAAGAAAGAGCAAAGAACAATGTTTCAATAATAACCTGCAAAAACAACAAAATATAATAAGAATTTATAATTGTTATTGTTTCAAATTTGCTTTTTATTACAAAAATAACAGATGAAATCAGGAATAAAAAGAGTAACCCAAAAGCAGTTAACACAAACAAGACAAAGGATTTTAAGGTTGCTATCCAGAACCCCCTTTCAACCTTTGTGTTGTAAATTATACTTAAAGCCCTTTCTAAAACAGCAAAAACCCTGAAGGAAAAGTAAACAATAAAAACGGCAGAAATTGCTGAGAATACTTTACCTGATAGAATGATTTTGTCTATGTTTGTAACAATTGTTTGTGAGATTGACGGGGGGAATAGTTTTAGTATAGAATCCAGTTTTTCAACTGAAAGGTTTTTCTTAAAAAAGACGGTTGAAAAGTACACAAGCATTATGAAAAAGGGGAAAATAGCAAGCATTGCATAGTAAGACAATGCAGCAGATATGGTGAAAAGCCCCTTTTTGTAAAAGTTTACAATTATCTTCCATAACTTCTTTAAAAACTTCATCAGTAAAATATTACAACATTATCAGTAAAATAGACAGTCTCAAGATATGGATTTTCAACTTTAATAGAGTGTTTCCCCTTATAAATCTCTTCTTTTTCCCCAGTTTTTAAAACAATATCCTCTTCCTTTATCTTTTTAAATCTGTCTGCAAGCACAATAACAGGCCTATTTGTATACTTTCCCAGTAAAACCAAAGCCCTGCTTCCTGTTTTATTTACAAAAAAACTGTCTGTAAAACAATCGCAACCTAAAATAATCAAATCGTACAAATCAATCTTTGATAGCAAACAGGCATCTGTCATAAGTGTTATATCTTTAACCCCGCTGTTGAAAAGATGCTCAGCAAATTTCACACCCTCGTTTGCAGGCCTTGATTCACCAATAAATAATGAAAAAGGATTTTTTCTATAAAGGGATACAAGAGCATCTCTCACCATTCCAGAATAACTTATTGTTGCAATTGCAGAAATGCTCAACCCTTCTGAATACTTTAAAAACCTTTCTAAAACCTCTCTCTGTGCCTCCCTTACCTCTTTGTAAAACTCAATACAGCCCTTCTGCTCTTTTTCAATAAAATCTTTTAAGTTTACAAGGTAAGCCATTCCTTTGTGTTTTTCAGCAATCTTTTTTGCAAATTTAAGCTGAACACTTAACTCTTTGCCTTTTAACAAATTAACAGTTTTTTCAAGCAGGTAAGAAGACCCGTGAATATTGTCATTAAGAATTTCGTCAAGAAGCAGTTTTTCTAAATTTAAGTTCAAAATGCCCTCCTTTTTCAGAAGAATAAGCCTTAATCCCTCCTCCCATTTCTTCAACAAATTCTTTTACAATAAACAAGCCTAATCCTGTTCCATCTTCCCTTGTTGAAAAGTAAGGTTCAAAAATCTTTTCAATGTTTTCATTCTTTATCCCTGATGAATTATCCCTGTAATCAATTTTAACAAATTCCCCATTTCCCCTTATATCAATCTCAACATAGGGTTTTTCAGAAAATGAGATTGTATTCTCAATTAAATTCTCAAATACCCTTGAAAGCTTTAATTTGCTTGCTTTTATATTAAAATCTTTTCCTTTTATCTCAAACTTTACACCTGGATAGGAAGCAAAAAGGGTTTCCAAAAATTCTTTTATGTTTATGCTCTCAAAATTTTCATCCCTTGACGCTTTGAAAATTCCAGAAAATTGAGAGGAAATATTCTTTAACTCTTCAACCTTCTGTAAAACATTTTCTGCAACCTTTGGCAATACTTCTTCAAAATCCCTTTCCCTTTTCTTAAAAACTGCAAGCAGGTACTCAATATTGAGTTTTATAGGAGTTAATGGATTTTTAATATCGTGGGCAACCTTTCTCGCAATATCGGAAATAATCTCTAATTTACTTGCCTTTACCACATCTGTTAAATCCTCAATAACCACCATTTTAAGCCCCTCTTCAACCTCTTTTTTATAAACAACATAATGCTTATTATTGTAATCAAGTTCAAAGTAATCTTTCCCTTTAAGGGCTTTTTCTTTAAGTTCTCTTTCAAGCAACTCAAAGGTTTTATTTTCAAGAACAATTTTCCCCTTATTATCAGTTAAAACTATTGCACTTGAAACATTGTCTATAATTGTTTTCAACCTATCGTAATTCTCTTTAAGTGATTTTGCCATAAAGGAAATAGAATCTATCAACTCTTTTATCTCATCGTCATTGTTGTAATCAATATCTACCTCAAAATCCCCTTTAACCACAGCCTTGGCACTATGTGAAAGTTCAACAAGGGGCATAACAAAAGACTTTGTAATTTCATAGGAAACAAAGTATGAAACCACAAAGATTACAAAAAAGATTAAAGAGATTATTCTCAAAAATTCATACAATGGATTAAAGTCTTTCCCGCCTGCAACACCCAAAACAGCAAAAGGAATCTCTTTAAAATCAAGCGCCTTGAATGCAATGCCGTTGACAAAGTATATTTCTTTTTCACCAAATTTTATACTATTAAAAACCTTAAAAGGCATCAATAAACTTAAATTAGCTCTATTAGTTGTAATTTGCAATACTCCATTTCCATAAATGCCCACATCTACTTTAAATACCTCTTTAAGCCAGGTTAAATATTCATCTGAAATTTTGTTCGGTTCACTTTCTATCAACTTTTGAATTTTCTTTAAATTATTCTCTGCGTTTGTTTCAACAACCTTAAAGGCAATCCTGTTTGAAAAAACAAAGAGGAAAAGCCCTAACACTATGAAAATTATTGAAAATCCAAGATAAATTGAAAAGATAACTCTTTCAAACAATCTCACTCTCTTCTGTGAAGATGAAAAAATCAGGAATGAAGTTATACCTATCAAAAATATAATTGCCAAATCCGTAACTGCATAAAAATAATCAATTTTTTTACAGCTTACCACAAACCCTTTATCCCCTTTTTCCACTGTTATCAATTTTAAGATTTCAGGGTGCTTCTTAACAAAGGGGTGAGAATAAACATCATTTGAGATAGAGATTAAAATCTTTCCAACCTTAAACCTTCCATAACCTTCAAGAACAAACCTTGGCTTTCCACCTAAATCAACAACCTCGGAAGAAAATTTTTCTGAAATATCCATTGTTGAAGGGAGATTATTTGAATAACTTTCCACCACTTCTCCTAAAATATTGATATAAGCCACATAATAGTCTTCATTTTTCAACCCGCTTCTTTGAACAAAATCCTTTAAATTTGCAAAACCCCTTGTTTTTGCAATCACTAAATACTTTTCAAGTTTAGTTTTTCCCTGCTCTCTCAGGTAGCTGTAAGAAAAATCGTTCTTCTTTACAAACTCTTTAACCGTTTGAAACGAATAAAAATGCCCCAAAAATGATAGAAAAATAGAAAACAACAGAAGTTTTAAAAGTAAAATTGATATTTTTTCTCCTCTTATTATTGAAATCAAAAATAAAATTAGAGAAAAAACAAAAACATAAGAAGAAAAAAACAGGCTAAACAACACTAAAATTAACAAAAATTTACAAGGCTTTAAAACAAATAAAAAACTTGCAGAAAGAATTAAGATAAAAAAGTACTGGAAAAATACTGGATTTTTAAAAAAGGTTATCAGGTCTGAAAAAACAAAGGGGTTTAAAAACAGGCTGTAAAAACCAATCATTGCAAAAACAAAAAAACTAAAGAAGCAAGCTTGTCATTTATATACCTTTTCCCATATGCAATATAGAGCATCGAAAAAAAGAGAAAAACAGGAAAAAGTTCTTTTGTAATTAATGACAAAGCAAGTAGAAAAATTAAATACAACACCTTAAATAGGTTAAAAGAAAAAAAGGAAACTATGAAAAAGAGAATTAAAAGAAAAATCCACAGGTTTAATATACTGGATTTTTTTTCAGTTTGATTCTTTGCTCCCACTCCCACATAGCCTATTGGATTTCCAAGAATTTCAACTGTTTTAACTATTGCATAATCTCCCCTGTAATTTAGAGCAGCATCATTCCAGACAACAGGATCCATGGTTAGGTTAAACAGTGCAACAGGGTAATTTAATTTGTTGAAATTTTTATAAATTCTTTCTAAATCATTTTTCTTTCCCTTTATAAGAGCTGGCACAAATAAAGGGGATGTTTCCTGTATCAGCACACTTTCTTCGTCTGGAGAAGATTTTTTAAATAAATCCCTATTGTTGGCAACAAATAAAAAAGCAAACAATAAAACAAGAAAAAGAAGGACAAAATCTCTTTTTTTCATAGAATAACCTTCAGATTTTTATAGTGATATTATACCAGAATTATTTAAAGAGAATTTTTTTAAGTTTTTTTAATACAGATTGTTCTATATTACCGGGAATCTCCTCTTCTGGAAGATTATGAAGCATCTCAACAGTATTCTTTAAATTTTCAAAAACGCACTTGCACTCGCTACATTCCAGCAAATGCTTTTCTACCATTTTGCAAAGTTCTTCAGTTGCTTCTCCATCAAGGTAATCTGAAATACATTCCATTATCTTTTTGCATTTATCATCCATTTTTGCCTTCCCGCAAAAATTTTTCTACAATTGCTTTAAGCATTAACCTTGCCCTGTGCAATCTTACCTTTGCGTTTGCAACAGAAATATCTAAAATTTCTGCCATCTCCTGATGATTTAATCCCTCAATATCTTTTAAAATCAGGGGGATTCTGTACTGCTCTGGAAGTTTTAAAATAGCCTTCTGGATAAGTCTTTCAATCTCTTTCTTTTCAAAAGTTATATGGGGATTTTCATTATGTTTATTCAATGCGTGAATATGGTTATCCTCTAACTCATCAAATGAAACAATATTTCTTTCAGAGTTTTTTTTCTTCTGGCAGGCATTTGATGCAATTTTGTAAAGCCAGGTTGAAAGCTTTGATTCACCTTTAAAATTCTTTATGTATTTAAAAGCATTTAAAAGTGTTTCCTGCAATATGTCAGATGCATCTTCCCTGTTCCCGCAAAACTTCAAACCGAAGTTGTAAATAGTCTTTTTGTATTTTTCAAAAAAAAGATTAAAGGCTTCCTCATCTCCAGATTTAAGCCTTGTTATAAGTTCCTGTTCTGTCATAAATTTTGATTTCTTCAATTTAATTTCTCATACTTGTTATCGGTGCAGGGATTCTACCGCCTCTATCAATAAACCTTTTTGCGGAAAATTTATTTATATCCTGAACAATTGCCATACCTAAAAGCCCGCCAAACTGCACCTCATCTCCAACCTTTGCCCCGGGGGGAACAATTACCCTCACTGCTGTTGTTTTACCGTTAACAACACCGATTGCTATTTCATCTGCAATTAAGCCTGAAATTGTTTCAGCAGGGGTATCGCCTGGAACAGCAACCATGTCAAGACCAACAGAACAGACCGCTGTCATTGCCTCAAGTTTTTCTAAAGTCAAAGCCCCCAACTTTACAGCCTCAATCATTCCAGCATCTTCAGAAACAGGGATAAATGCTCCACTCATCCCCCCAACATAGGAAGACGCCATAACTCCACCCTTTTTAACAGCATCTGTAAGCATTGCAAGAGCAGCAGTTGTACCTGGCGCTCCAGGTTGCTCCAACCCAATTCCCTTTAAAATCTCTGCAACAGAGTCTCCCTCAGCGGGAGTGGGTGCTAAAGAAAGGTCAAGTATCCCAAATTTCACTCCTAACCTTCTTGCTGCTTCCCTTCCTATTAACTCACCAGCCCTTGTTATCTTAAATACAGTTTTCTTTATAATTTCAGACAGAGTGCCTAAATCAACATCACCAGCCTTTTTTACAACATCGTTTACAACACCAGGCCCTGAAACTCCAACATTGATAACACATTCAGGTTCAGAAACTCCGTGAAATGCACCAGCCATAAATGGATTGTCCTCAACAGCATTTGCAAAAACAACAAACTTTGCGTTTGCAAGGGCACCCCTGTCTTTTGTTAGCTCTGCCATCTCTTTTATAATATGCCCCATCTTCTTTACAGCATCCATATTAATTCCAGCCCTTGTGGATGCAACATTCACCGAAGAGCAAATATGCTCGGTTACGGCAAGTGCTTCGGGAATTGAATCTATAAACTCTTCCTCAACATTTGTGGTCCCTTTTTGCACCAAAGCAGAATAGCCACCTAAAAAGTCAATCCCTATCTCGTTGCAAGCCTTATCAAGGGTTTTGGCAATCTTTATAAATCCATCCCTTGTAATTGAAACACCACCTGTAAGTGAAACAGGGGTTACTGAAATCCTTTTATTTGCGACAGTTATACCAAATTCTTCCTCAATCTGCTTAACCGTTGTAACAAGATTTCCCGCGTACTTCATTATCTTGTCATAGATTTTGTCGCATGTTGAGTTTATGTCCGAAGTAATACAATCAAAAAGGGAAATCCCCATTGTGGTTGTTCTAATATCAAGATGCTCCATCTGAATCATCTTGATAGTTTCAAGTATTTCTTTTGTACTGAAACTACCTAACATCTTTAAATCCTATGCATTGATTTAAAAAGTTCTTTATGCTGGGAAAATACCGCAACCCCTAATTCTTCGCCCTTTTTAATTAAAACCTCTTTCAACTCGGTAAAGTTTTTTGAGCAAAGGGAAAGGTCAACAATAATAATCATTGCAAAGTTTTTACCTAAAAGGGTCTGGGCAATATCGGTAATGTCAACATTGTTTTCAGCCAACACACTTGTAATCCCTGCAACAATCCCGGGTTTACTCTCACCAAAAACAGTGATTATTGCAGTATCCTTATCCTCCCTTTCAGAAGAGCCTTCTAAAAGCTCTTTTTGAGGCTCAATTGTTTTTACTAACTCTCTTACACACTGTTTTACGCTATCTGTCCCATACTGGCCAAAATGCTTGAAAATAATCTCGGTAATCTTATAAACAAACGCTTCCCTATCCATATTTATACCTTCTTAAAAATATTGTGTTTTCTCCCCTCATCAAGAGCAAGGGGAGTAATCATTGTTTTATCGTTAATCAAAATCTTTCTGTTTTCCCTTACAGCCTTTTTAACATCCTCTTCACATACAAAATCGTAAACTTCATCTTTATAATCTTTTTCAACAGGTTTATCAATCTCACCTAACTTGCTTTCAATTATACTTTCAATTGTTGATGCTTTAACATCCTTAAAGTAAAAATCTGAAGGGGAAAACCTTCCCTTGTTCACAGGGTTAGTTTCAAAGGCCACCCTTTTAACATTAATCATATGCTTTGCGGTTATGTTTTCGCTTGTTATGTTGTTTCCTAAAGTGCCGCAGCCTAAAGTCATTGACGGCATAAGGTTTGTTGAATAACCAACAGCACCGTGCGTTGTTGGAGAGTTAACAATAATCCTTGATGCAGGCTTCTTTAAAGCAAATTGCTTTAAAACCTCTTTGTTTCTTGTATGGATACCCAATGAATGTCCCAGCCCGCCAAACTTCAACAGTTGAATACACCTTTTGCACGCTGCCTCCCAGCCGTCTTCAATGTACAAAGCAAGCACTGGTGATAATTTTTCAACTGAAAGTGGATATTCTTTGCCAACCCCATCTAAAGGAGCGACAAGGGCAACAGTTTTATCTGGGACATTTACCCCGGCAAGTTGTGCAATGTATGTTGCAGGTTTTCCAACTATCTTTGGATTTGCTGAAAACTTTTCAGTAACAACAACCTTTGCCACCTTATCCATTTCATCGCCTTTCAAGATATAGGCATTATTTTTAAGCAACTCCTCAACAACCTGTTTTGCCACAGGCTTGTCTGCAATAATAGCCTGCTCAGAAGCACAAACAGTGCCGTTGTCAAAAGTTTTTCCTGCAATAACATCTTTTACAGCCTTTTCAACATCGGCAGTTCTTTCAATAAAAACAGGGACATTGCCAGGACCAACCCCGTAAGCAGGTTTACCGGATGAGTACGCAGCCTTTACAAGCCCCAATCCACCAGTTGCAAGAATAACCCCTGTTTTAGGATGGGACATCATTTGCTTAGTCAACTCAATTGTCGGGTTTTCAAGGATTTGAACAGCATCTTCCGGTGCCCCAACCTTTTTTAAAGAGTTTCTTATTAAATCAACAGTCTCCTTTATACAACCCTTTGCAGCAGGATGGGGGGAGAAAATAATCGGGTTTCTTCCCTTTAAAGAAATTATAGCCTTGTAAAGTGTTGTTGATGTTGGGTTTGTTGAAGGAATTACGGCAGCAACAATCCCGACAGGTGCCGCCACCTCTATAATCTTATTTACAGGGTCTTCTTTAATAATACCCACTGTTTTTTCATTCTTAATTGAATCCCACAAAAGCTTTGTTGCTAAAATATTTTTTATCTTTTTGTCTTCAGGCTTTCCATAGCCGGTTTCATTGTGGGCAAGCTCTCCAAGCCTTAATGCGTTAGCCTCGCCATCTTTTGCAATTTGCTCAACAACCCTATCTATCTCTTCCTGAGAGTATTCTTCAAGGATGCTGCCGGCAATTTCAGCCTTTTCAAAAATTGAATCAAGCATTACAATCTCCAGAAAATTTATTATTGGAGCCTATTATTTTGCCTTTTTCTCCTGATAACCCGGCAAAATCTTTTCAACATCTGAATGAGGTCTTGGAATAACATGAACAGAAACAAGCTCACCAACTCTTCTTGCAGCGGCTGCCCCTGCATCTGTTGAAGCCTTAACAGCGCCTACATCGCCTCTTACCATAACGGTAACATAACCGCCGCCAATGTATTCCTTTCCGATTAAAACAACATTTGCCGCCTTAACCATAGCATCTGCGGCTTCTATTGCGCCTACCAACCCCTTGGTTTCAACCATTCCAAGCGCTTCTCTATTCATAATTTCCTCCTTAATTAGTTCAATAAAATAATATCACAAAACATTTTTTTGCAAAAGCAAAGAGATAGATACTTATTCAGGAAAACAACAAAAATAAATCAATAAAATTTTACTATTTACTCAAAAACCTTTTCGTCTTCCCTGTGGGCATTTGCCGCATCCATTTCAACATTTCTCACATTTTCTTTAACAACCTTTTGCCAGAATTCCTTGTACCATTCGTGCTGAATAATTAATTGCATTATCTCGTTTGTACCAACCCATATCATTGAAAGCCTTATGTCTCTCACAATCCTTTCAATGGGATAAATATCTGTGTAACCTATCCCCCCCATAACCTGCATACACTTATTTGCAATCTCCCAGGCTGCTTCTGTTACAAACTTCTTGCTTTCGGAAATCATCCTTCTTACCCTTCCAGGGGAAGCATTACCTGAATCTATTGCAAGCGCTGTTGAGTAAACAAGCCCCCTTGCAGCATCAAGGAGCATTACTGAATCTGCAACCTTAAACCCAACAGCCTCAAACTTTGCAATCTCTCTCCCGAAAGCCTTTCTCCTTGATGTGTACTTAGTTGCAATTTCTATTGCAGGCCTAACAGAACCGATTGTCATTGCAGCAGTACCAAGCCTTTCCGGAATCATCATCCTTTTAAAAACCTCGTATCCGCCGTTTATTCCATTTAAGGCATATCTTTCAGGTACTCTTACATTATCAAGTTTAAGCCTTCCTGCACCACCACCTCTAACACCCATTAACCCGTAAATGTATTCAGTTTCAACCCCCTTTGTCCTTGGAACCATAAAGGCTGTTATCCTTTTGTGCGGGTCTGGATTATCCCTGTCTGTTACCGCATAAACCAAAAACCAGTCTGCCCCTTCAGCACCCACAATAAACCTCTTACTTCCGTTTATTATCCAGTCGTCCCCGTCTTTCACAGCATAGGTTTTCGCTCCAAAAAAATCTGAACCACCCCTCGGTTCTGTTAACCCCTCTGCAGCGTAAACCTCCCCCTTTAAAAGAGGTTTTACAACCTCTTCCTTTAATTCATCACACCCAAATTCAACAATTGCATCACAAACAATGTCTGCCCCCACCCCCCACAAACAGGCAAGGGAATAACTTGGTACCCCAATCTCTTCTGCAACAATTGCATTTTCAACCCAGCCTAAACCCCTCCCGCCAAACTCTTTAGGAATCCTTATCCCCAAAAGGTTTCTCTTTCCCGCCTCTTTTAAGTACTCTTTGGGAAACTGTATCTCCTCTCTATCCATTGCAAGAATTAAATCCTTTGGCACCCACTTTGAAAACTCCCTTGCCTCGTCTCTTAACTTTTTTTGCTCTTCGGTTAAAATAAAATCAAACATAATATCCTCCGAAAATGTTTATCTAATTTAATGATAATACAAAAAATTAGAAAAGTTGTCGTATTTGCTGGTATAATTTTTGTCATAGAAAAAATTACGGGAGGATAGAATTGGCTAAAGGGAAAAACAATGATAGAAATTATGACCCAATTGCCCCTGGAAACGACAACACAAACCCATTAGAGGAGATTATCCAACTTCCTATTGACAATGAAGAAATTAAAGAACCAACTACCACAGAAAAAGAGGCAACAAACCCATTAAGAGAGATTATCCAGCCATTTATTGACTTTGCAAAAGTGCCAAAGGTTTTATGGGGAGTAAACATCTCATACCTGATTGAAGGTATGGTTTACTTCGGAATTTTGACCTTTATGGCAATTTACTTCAACGATTTTTTTGGTCTAAACGACCATCAGGCAGACCTTGTTGTTGGATTTTTCACAGGAGGCATTACCCTCGCAATGCTATTTTTAGGGGGAATGTCAGATAAAATCGGGATAAGAAAGGCGTTGCTTTTTTCCCTTATCTTTATGCTTATAGGCAGAATTATTTTTACAGGCGTGCCGTATGAAATGCTATTTGGTAAAGGCTCATGGGTGGTTTTATACTACGCTGCACTATTTGGGCTTTTCCTTGTTATTATTGGTTACGGAATGTATCAACCTGCCGCCTATGCTGCTGTAAAAGAGTTTACAGACGAAAAAACAGCAACAATGGGATATGCAGTCCTTTACGCAGTAATGAATTTAGGCGGTTTTCTGCCTGGCTTAATATCCCCGAGAATAAGAGCATGGTACAGGGATTTCTTCATTGCAAAACTAAAAGCAGCTGGAATTGCAGTTAACCCTGATGTGCATTACGGGATGTTAGGGGTTTTCTGGTTTTATGTTATTTCAACATTTTTAGGGATTGTTGTTTTATTGATTTATGTTAACAAAAAGACAATTGCAAAGGCATTAGAAGAAAAGAAACAAAAAGAGCTTGCTCAGGGCAAATCAGAAGAACAGATAGAAAAAGAAAGACAGGAAAACAAACCAAAGAAGAGAAGCTTAAAACAGTACTTTTTAGAACACCCATTAAGGGATGTAAAGTTTGCATTCTTTATTTTTGCATTAATCCCTGTTCAAACATTATTTGCCCACAACTGGCTAACACTTCCACAGTATGTTGACAGGGCATTCGGCCCAACAGTTAAGGCAAACATGGAACTCTTCGTAAACTTTAACCCGATACTTATTTTTATATTAACCCCGCTTGTTGCAGCAATTACCGCAAAATCTGACACAATGAAAATGATGATATTAGGCACCTTTGTAATGGCTTTGCCTACATTCTTCCTTGCAATAGGGCCAAATGTTTACACATTGTTTGCATACATTATTGTTATGTCAATAGGCGAGGCTATGTGGCAGCCGAGATTCTTGCAGTATGCGGCAGAATTAGCACCTCCCGGAAGGACAGGGGAATACATGGGGATTGCACAGTTTCCATGGTTTTTAACAAAAATTATTACAGCGCTATACGCAGGTTGGTTTCTCATGCATTACTGCCCTGTTGAAGGCCCAAAACACACTGAGCAGATGTGGTTTTACTATGGATTAATTGCAATCACATCCCCAATTCTTCTATTCCTCACAAGGGGATGGCTTAGAAAAGAAAAAGAGGAGAGAGACGAGTCTATCCTCTCCACAATTATTGCAATTTTTATTGGGATAATTGTTGTAGCAATTCTCATTTACATGGTAAAAATGTTAATAACCATACTTGTTACAATTCCTATGTCAAGAATATAAAATGGATATCAGAATAGGACAGGGAATAGACTTTCACAAATTTGAATACGGAAGAAAGCTAATAATAGGGGGAGTTCAGTTTGACTCCCCCTTTGGCTTAAAAGGCCATTCAGACGCAGATGTATTGCTTCACGCAATAACAGATGCACTTTTAGGGGCAATTGGCGAAAAAGACATTGGCTTCCACTTCCCCGATACTAATGAGGAATTCAAAAACGTAGATTCAAGGATTTTTCTTGAAAAAGCAATAAGCCTTGCAAGGGGAAAAGGGTTTGAAATATCAAACATAGACGCCACAATAATCTGCGAAACCCCAAAAATAAACCCATTCAGGGAAAAGATTGAAGAAAACATAGCAAACATACTCAAAATTGAAAAAAACAGGGTAAACATTAAAGCCACAACAACCGAAAAAATGGGCTTCATCGGCCGCAAAGAAGGGATTGCTGCAACCGCTGTTGTACTGCTGGAATCAGTAACTAATCAATAGAGGCAATATATTTGCATTAAGGAAATTTGCCTTTGAAGTAAAAAAAAATTATTTTAACAACAATAAATGTCTTAATAAAATAATAATGAAAAATACATAATTAATTATAAAACTCTTAATCTTTAGAATTTATAAAAGATCGGCAAGAACTGCTAAAAGGATCTTAGTATATATTTTTTGTTTACTTCTTTAGAATAACATCCTCGGTATAAAAAATAGTAAAAGATAATACCTATGCAATTAAATGTTTCATAAACCTAATTCTTCAATTGTTTTCCCCTCAAGTTGGTAATTGTTTCCAAGACTATCTTTTCTCTTATTTATTTCTACAATTATGTTCTCAACAGATCTTGGGATTTCTTTTGCAACTAGTCTCGCAACTTTAGGGCTTTTCCCTTCATCTTTTACTACACCATCCCAATACATTAATAACTGGTAAGCATCTAATGGAGCAGCTGTTCCCGCTTTTAATTCATAAATATGTATTCCCCCATCATTTAATTCATGATAAATATCCACTTTCACGCCAGCACCACTCCAAATAGGTTTATCTCTTTGGACAGTGCTGTTTGTGCAATGTCCTTCTAACATTATTTTCAATTTCTTTGATAAATCTCTCTCGATTTTAGCACCAGTTATTCTTTGTGGTTTATAATCATCAGCATCGAGTTTTTCTAGTAATCTTATCCAATATGGGTTATGAGGATTTAAACTAATTTTGTTATTTACAGTTCTAAATTTAGAATCATTTAAAATAAGTTCCCCAACAAATTTATTAAAGTTGTTATGTCTTGGAATATCAGGCCAAATCTCAGGAAGTTGACCAGCTTTTAGAACACGACCCCTAACAACTATATCAATACCTTGTGTTGGAATATTCCCTTGATAATAAATTTTTAAAGGATAAGGTTTCCCTTGAGAAACATCTCTTACTTTTTCAGTATCTAAATTCCCTCTAACATAAATTGCTCTAGCACATCCCTCTGGACCCTCGACTTCAAATTCTGTAGATTGAGAACCACCTGCATCATAAGGTATCTTAATTGGTTTTATTCTAAACTCTTCCCATTCAGCATTATTATTAGGATTTCTTTCATCATCCCCTAAAATTCTCCACCTTAACCACAACTTATTGTGTTCATTATTTAAAAATCCTCTATACATTACTCCTAAATGTTCTATAAATCTTTCTACCAAAGTTTCAAAGGTTCTTGCTCTGGGATATAATGTATTGAAAAACTCAAAAGATGTCTCTGCAACAACTCTTGTCCCACGATCTAATTTAACATGGGCAAGTCCTTTATTCCATAAAGTGATATCATCCAATTCTAATTTCATTTGGGAACTAAAGGGTCCTTTAACTAAATAAACCAACTTCTGATTTACTGCTTCGTCGTCTCTTGTTTTAAGAGTCCAAGGAAGTTTGTTCCCTATCGTTAAGACACATAGAGCATTTTTCAAGCCAAAACCATGCTCATTTAAAGGTCCTTCCGATCTCCCCTTACCACCTAAAGAAAAAATGTGTTCTGTTATTTCATCAACTGTCATTCCAATTCCTTCATCTGCTACTGTTACCAATATTTTATTTCCTAATTTCTCCAATGTTATCTCAATTTTGAATGGAAGTAAATCACCTTCTGAATCTTTACCAGAGGCTGATATGCTATTATCAATTAATTCTCCTATTACTTGATGAAAATCCATTTCTTGTCTCCCTAATCCTTCCCAATATCTTTCTTCTTCGATGGAAATTATCACATCTTTAGGAAAATCACTCATTTTATTTCACCTCCTTAAATTACTATGTATTTTTTGTGGGTTTATTACTAAATGATAAATATGATATTGGATAGTGGCGAGTATGAAAATCAAGAAGTGGGCTAAGCATTTTCAACCTCATTAATACCCTTTTTCGTAATCGTAATAAAACCACCAAGACCTACAATTTGAACCAACCCTTCTTTGACAAGATATTCCAAAACTATTTCTTTAGTTAATCCCTTGTCAAACCCCAGTTCTTTGCCAACTTCATACATATCGATTGGTTCATATCCCTTTTCCCTGCTTAATTCGTAAAGTTTATGAAGAAACTCACTTTTCAATTCATCTTTTGTACTCATTTTTTAACTCCTAATCTCATTTTATTTATTTATCAAACATTAGGTATACATATTTTATTATATTAAATCATACACTTACACTCCTTACTATTCTTTCAAAGAAATTTCCCATCTTCTTAGGTTTTTGTCCACATTGATTTTATTAGTAGATTCCTTTCTCTTAAAATATTTGACACTATCTTTAAAAGTCATTAAATATAGATTATTTCCCAGCATCTATCACTCTTCTTTTAAATTTAATTTATTATATTGAAAAAAAAAGAGAAAAACAAGTTTTTTTTGATTTTTTTTCTTTTTTGAGTGAGAATAGGTAGTCTTATCTTAATTCAAAACAGTGGAATGGTAGAATTTCGTTTACCTACCCTGACAAAAAATTTAGACAAAAAACATTGCCCAGATATTTAAAATTGAAAAAAACAGAGTAAACATAAAAGCAACAACAACTGAAAAAATGGGCTTTATCGGCCGCAAAGAAGGCATTGCTGCAACCGCTGTTGTGCTGCTTATTTCAACTAATCAATAGGTTCAATATATCTGCATTCCGGGAATCTTGAGCATGCCCAGAATTTTTTTCCTGCATTTTTTCCTTTTTTTGCCACTTTAATTACCATTTTAGAATTACATTTAGGGCACAATTTAACATCTTCAACAGGAATTTCAGGCACTTTTGTTTCCCTTAAATTTACATAATTTGAGAGGATGTCTCTAATCTCATTTGGAGAATACCCTTCCCTCACATTTATTTCAAGCAAGGGTATTCCTGCACTTTCGCATGCTTTCCTTAAAAAATCGTCTCTTTCCATTCTTTTTGCAGATTTATGGCTTTTGTCGTTTAACTCAATAACACACAACACTTCAAGTGTGTTTTTATCACATATAACAAAATCAAAATGCTTCCCTGAAATTCTGTTAAATGCCTTTTGCCATTCACTTTTATCAAGCCTTGAAAGGGGAGTTAAAATATCGGCAACCCTGATTTTTGCAAATATATCCGCATGTCCTTCCAGTACTCCTTTTAATACCCCGTAAAAAGACCTTTCAGCAGGGGTAAAAACACTTTTCTTTTTCCTGTATGGCAACTTTTGCTCTTTTAAAATAAAAACACCTTCTTTGTTTAATACCTTTATAATTTGCTTTGCTACCATAATTAAAATCAACAGTGCAATTAATCCGCTTATCGCTAACACAATAAGATTTAAAAGCATTGTAGCCTCCTAACTCATACTTAATAATGCAGATATTTTGTATTTTATATTAAGCAGAAAATTCTTCAAGAAAAAAACTTTGTTTGTTTTTGGGGACAGGATATAATTCTTTCTATGAAATCGGTTTTTCTTGTTGTTTATTTGATTTACTCGGCAGTTGTTATAATCTTCTCTTTTCTTTCAAAAAGCAAAGAGGAGACGACAGAGTCATTCTGGACAGACAACAGGCAGGTTGGGGGTTTAAGGGCGGGGCTTTCCCTTTCTGCAACCTTTATGTCTATAAGCTGGTCTGTGGCTTATGGGATTGAGGTTTTTTTAAACTATGGATTTGGCGGTTTTTTTGTTTTATCCCTGCCGTGGCTGATTGTGCTTGGAATTTTCTTTATCTTTGCGCCAAAACTCAGGGATATTCCGGTATTCTCTCAGCCTGAATTGATTAGAAGAAGGTTTGGTGAACGGGCGGCAACACTGTCTGCTATCCCTATTTTGATTGTTTTTATTATCTGGGGGGGAGCGGAATTGGCCGTCGCTGCAAAGATAATTGGGAAGGCAACTGATATTTCTTACCTTGCAGTATTGTTTTTTTCCGTGCTTGTTATCGCAATTTATATGTCTTTAAGCGGAGTTGAGGCTGTAATTGTTACAGATGTTATTCAATACTCTCTTATCGCTGTTTTTTTTGTAATCCTTGTAATTGCAGGGAAGAATTCAGGTGTTGAAAACAATTCGGTACTTGTTTTTGATTTGAAAAAGATAAATCCGTTTTTCATTTTTCTAACCTTAATTGCATACCTTCCAGGCTGGCTTGTTGAAACTGATATATGGATAAGGCTTCAGGTTACAAAAAACGGAAAAGAGGCAAGGAAGGCAATGGGTGTTGCCTTCTTAAACGCTTTGCTGTTTGTTTTTCTCTTCCCTATGGTTGTTGCTTTCTTTGTGCCTGATACTTTTAAATCCGGGGAAAGCGCCGTTTTTTACCTTATTTCGCTTATTAAAAACAAAATTATTCTTTCAATTGTGGCAATAGGGCTTGTAGCTGCATCAATGTCAACAATTGATACCTGCCTTAATGTTGCGGCAATGACTCTTTCTTACGATATGAAAAAGAAAAAAAGCAAGAAGTTTAACATTATATCAATTTGGATCGCATCACTCCTTGCGGCACTTTCCGGGATTTACTTTGATTCTTTGAAAGACGCCTTTTACCTTTCAAGCGGCATTTTCTCAACAACCCTTTTTATCCCTGTTATTGCCGCATATTCAAAAAGAGATTTTAAAAAGGGGGTTGAAGCTGTTTTGTTGCTGGCGCCTTTTATAACAATACTGTTTTACATTCTTGAAAAGTACAGGATAATTCAAATTCCAGACGCAAACGGAATTGGGTATATTTTAATCTCAAGCATTTTTTCCGTGATTATTTTTTTCACCGCTTCAAAAATAAGCAAGGATTAGCATTTCTTTAAACTTACATTCAGCCTGATAGCAAAACCAACCTTTTCTTTGCTATAATCAAACAAAAGGGATTAAGGTGGAATTTAATGAAAGAATTGATTGTAAAAGACAAAAGGGCAAAGAGGAGAATCTCATACGGTTATCTCTGGGTTTACTCAAACGAGGTAAGAAATTTAAAGGATTTTGAAGAGGGGGAGACAGGGATTCTTGTTGACGAAAAGGGAGATTTTCTTGCAACAGCATACATAAACCCCCACTCTCTTATATGCGCAAGGATACTTTCAAGAAAAAAGGTAAACCCGAATATTCAGTTTTTTGAGAACAAACTTAAAAAAATTGTTGAGTATAAAAAAAGCATAGTTGACTTAAACAATTCAAGGATAGTGTTTGCAGAAGGTGATGAATTGCCGGGCTTTATTCTTGATTTTTACGGTGGAAGGGTTTTGTCTGCACAATTTAACACAATGGGGGCTGAAAAACTCTCTGAACCTTTCTTGAAAGCAGTTGAGATTGTTTTGGGAAAATTCCCTGTTGTAATAAAGAACCAGTCTGTATTCAGGGGGAAAGAAAACCTTGAAATAGAAGTTAAAACAAAGGGTGAGGTGCCTGAAGAGGTTGAAATTGAGGAAAACGGAATAAAGATGCTTGTGCCTGTTTTAAAGGGACAAAAAACAGGCTATTACTTTGACCAGAGGGATAACAAGAAAAGATTTTCAGAGTTTGCAAATGGGGAAGTTCTTGACCTTTTCTCTTACATAGGTGGGTTTGGATTACACGCAGCAAAAAGTGCAGAAAAGGTAACCTTTGTTGATTCCTCTGAAAATGCAATTGAGTACTGCAAAAAAAATATGGAATTGAATAACTTTTCTAACGGGGAATATTACAAACTTGACGCCTTTAAGGCTATAAAGATTTTCAAAGAAAATGGCAGAAATTTTGATTTAATATCAGTTGATCCGCCTGCATTTACAAAGTCAAGAAAGACTCTTGACAGGGCAATTAAAGGTTATGAAAACCTTAACAGAGAAGCCTTTAGCCTTTTAAAAAAGGGGGGCATTGTTTTTACAATGAGTTGCTCAAGGCTTGTTGACATTAACACATTTGACAGGATTATAGAAAAGGCGGTTATTTCAAGCGGGGTTAAGTTAAGGGTTATAGGCAGGCTTTACCAGGCAAAAGACCACACAGTTTTGCCATATATGAAAGAAACAGAGTATTTGAAGGGGCTTGTTTTAATGAGGATAAAATGAAATGAAAATACTTGCTCTTGACATAGGGGGGACAAACACAAAGATTGCACTTGCAAACAAAAATGGCAATTTTGAAAAAGGATACCCCGTTGTTGAGAAAACAAAACCCCCTATTGAAAATTTTTTGTCTGAAATTTTTGAAAAATACCTCAACAATGCCGAAAAGATAGGCATAAGCATAGCCTCAAATGTAAATAGCAAAGGGGTTGTTGTAAACTCAACAAACCTTGAAATACCCAAAAACTTCCCTTTAAAAGAATTTGTTGAGAGAAAAACAGGAAAAGAGTGCAGGGTAATAAACGATGGAAACGCCTCGGCAATTGCAGTATCAAACATAGATGAATTTAAGCAATTTAAAAACATTGTCTCGGTAACTTTAGGAACGGGGATAGGCGGTGGAATTATCCTGAACGGCAAAGTGCTAACAAGCAAAACAGGGCTTGACAGCGAAATAGGGCATATCACAATTGTGCCCAACGGGAAAAGGTGCAATTGCGGGAATTACGGCTGTGTTGAAGCGTACTGCGGGGAAAGGGGAATTGTTGAAAGGTTTAATGAAAAATCAGAAAAAGAAATAGAAAATACACTTGAATTGAAAAAACTTTTGGAGAAAAACGACAGAATTGCAAGGGACATTGTCATAGAGACAGGAAACTATTTAGGACTGGCACTTGCAATCATTACCAATATTTTAGGAATTGAAGCCTTTGCTTTAGGAGGAGGGGTTTGCGGATTGGGAGGTTTGCTAATTGAAACAATAAAAAGTTATTTGCGTAAAAATTGTTTTGGAAGCAAGATTGGAATCTTCCCTGATGTAAAGGTAATAAAAGAGTACCAGTACCTCTCTCTGAAGGGTGCTGCGGAGTTATTTAATGAATGAAAAACCTCTGTTTATTAAATTTAAAGCATTTTTTATTTTTGCAATAACTGCTGTTTGCTTTCTATTTTACGCAAGAAGTGTCCCAGATGAGGGAATCGTCCCCCTACAAACAGCAAAAGATATAAAAGTCCTTTTTGTAAAGAAGAATAGCGAAGCATTCAAAAAAGGAGTAAAACCTGGCTTTTCGATAGTGGGTGTCAATCACAAGTTAGTTAAAAGTATAGATGATATAGAAAACCTTATAACATACCCCGAAACAGACTTTCTTTTTGAAAACAATAAAGGGGATTTAATTGAAATCATACTAATAGAGAGAAAAATCAGGAGAATTGTCCAGCCTGAAATTGTTTTTATTCTTATCTCCCTGCTACTTTATATTCTTTCTATAACTTTAATATTAAACAATTGGGAAATAAAAGAACTCTATTTTTTACATTCAGCAATTTTTATAACCCACTTTGCTTCCCTTGCTTTTATTGTAAGCCCTTCTTACACCTCATTTGAATCATTTATAGTGCTTGCGGTGCTAATAGCCTTTCCCGGAGTGCCATTTTTACTTGCAAGTTTTGTTCAAGAAAGAGAATTGGAATCTCACAAAAAGAGTTTTAAATTTATACTGCCTGGATTAATATTAATTGGCTACTTAATACTGTGGCAAAGTTCAATAATAAAATCTATCGCTGTTTCAACTGGTCTGCTTGCAACAGGATACTTTTACCTTGCTTCAATATTTAAAAGAAACAAATCGCCTATGTTTTTCCCATCCTGGTTCTTTTATCTCTCACTTTACTTTGGAGCAATCACCTTAATAATACTTGCTATTTTAATAAAAGGAATAATTCTATTCTGGCTTGTTAAACTTTTTGTAGCCCAGCAGATTATATTTAACGCCCTTATCCTCTACAATATTTTAAAATACGGCATATCAAACAAAAAACTTGCTTTGAAAAAATCTTTTGTAGATGCCTTTATCTTTCTCATTCTCCTTGTACTTTACACATTTCTTTTATACTTTCTAAACAAAACCCTCGGGGAAAACTTTATATCAAAGAATTTAAAGATTTACTCAATAATGTTAGGTATACTAATTGTTTTCATACTAAACCCAATTAACGAATGGATAAAAGACAAACTTGAATTTCTGCTTTTCAAGCAGGAGAGAAAACTTGCCACCAAGGTTTTTGAAATTACAGATAAAATGATAACCCTTACCGATAGCAGAGAAATAGAGAGATACCTTAAAGACATATTAAACGACTTTTTAAAACTTGATATTCAGGTATTTATTCAGGTTGAGAAAAACTCTTTTAAAAAACTCAACTCACATAAAATATACGAATTTAATTATCAAGAAATGGACGCAAAATCAATCTCTCAAACACCACTGAAAAGTTTTGAGGAAACAGGCTACGAGTATCTATACCACTTTTCAGAAAATGAAAATTTAAAAACCATTGTTCTTGCAAAAGAACCTTTAACTGTGCAGCAGAAAAAAATGCTTGAACACATATTTATTCAATTTGCTTTAACCTATCAGAACATTAAACTTATTGAAAAGGCTCAAAGGCAGATAGAGCTTGAAAGGGACATGAAAATTGCAGGGCTTATTCAGAAAAGTTTAATCCCCTCTTTTCACCCAGAAGGAAAAAATTTTGAGGTGTATGGAATTTCTGAAAGTGCAAGGACTGTTGGAGGAGACTTTTTCGATTACCTGCCTTCTGAAGATAAAAAGATAAAGGCAATAATTGGAGATGTTGCAGGAAAATCAGTGCCTGCCGCAATTATGATGGTATCGGCAAAAGAAACACTCTTTGCAAGGAGTGTGAACATAGACTCCCCATCAAAACTTATGAGAGAATCAAACAGGCTTCTCTATTTGAGAAGCAATAAAAATATGTTTGTAGCCTGTATATACTTTGTATTTGACCCTGAAAAATTAACCCTAAATTACATAAATGCGGGGATGCCTTCCCCATATTTAATAAGGGAAAATACAATAAGCATACTGAAAAAGCAAAAAATAAGATTCCCTCTTGGATTGCTTCCAGATGTTCAATACCAGGAAGAAAACCTGAAATTACTCAAAGGGGATACCCTTATCTTTATGACAGACGGGGTTACCGAATCCTTAGGAGAAAATATAGTGCCAGTATTAGAGGAGTGCACCAATTTAGAAACAGCAGTTGAAATAGCAAAATGTGTAATTGACTCTGTAAAAAGAAAAACAGAAAACATTCTTGAAGATGACGCAACAATAATTGTTTTAAAGATAAGGGAGTAAAAAATGAAAAGAGTATTCTTGATTGTTAATGTAATTATCTTAATTTTAATATCAGCAATCTGGGGCATGCGATTTTTCAGCGAAAAGGAAAATCTTTATTCAACAAAAAACAAAGAGGCTCTAAAACATTACAAAGCAGGGGTAAACTACACAATGATGTACTATGTGCCAGAAGCAAGGAAGGAGTTTGCCCTTGCTATTAAAAAAGACCCAAACTTCCCATTACCCTATATATTCCAGATTATGATGTCAAGGGGATTGAAAGGCTCAAACATCCCTGATTACTACAAAAAGATAGCTGTGCCTCAAAAAAACTGGACTGAATTTGAAAAAGAATTCACTTCAATTTTTCTGGAATACACAGCAAAGAGGGAAAAGATAAAAGGAGATAGAAAGTTTGCAAAGAGGATAGAAAACTTTATAGACAAGTATGCTGACAGAATTGAGATATACCCAATTATCCTTCCCATGTATCAAACAGCAATAGGAGACACCAACAAATTAATAAAATACTATGAGTACTTACACGAAAAATTTCCCAACAATACCCAGATTATAAACAGGCTGGGCTACCTCTACCTTCAAAAGAAAGAATACAAAAAAGCAGAAAATGCCTTTAAAAAATATATATTTATAGAGCCTGACAACGCAAACCCATACGACAGTATTGCAGACCTGTACTATACTCAGGGAAATTATAAAAAGGCTATTGAGAATTACCAAAAAGCTCTTTCAATTAAACCTGATTTTCCAAATTCAAAAATTAAACTTGCCTTATGCTACATATTCACCGGAAAACTTAAACTTGCCGAGAAGAAACTAAACGAAATTTTAGAACTTAAAAACACAATCCCATATCTCACATTTTCTGCATACAACATAAAAGCCATTCTTTATTTACTTGAAGGAGAAACAGAAAAAATAAAAGAGTTGTACCAAAGCTTCAACCCCCCAAAAGATTACTTCTGTTTTAAACTTCCTATACAGGCTTTTTATGGGTACTCAATAAAAGATAAAAATTTGCTGTCAAAAGCCATTGAAAATTCAGAAAAATGCCCCCACTTTATTAGACAGCTAATTGCACCTCTAAAAATTCCTTTACTTATCTGGCTGGGAAAAGAAAATCAGGCTGAAAAACTTATTCAATCAATACTTCAAAAAATAAATGATTTAACTTACGACAGAAAAGTTTTCTATATAAACCTGATTGCAGATTACTACCTTGAAAAGAAAGAATATTCAAAAATTGAAAAACTGCTTCCCTACCTTAATGAAAAAGACAAAGCATATCTTGAATTGCTTATGGCAAAATCTCAAAACAATAAAGAAAAGTGTAAAGAATTTGCCAAAAAACTGCTTCAATACTATAATGAAGCTGACGAAAACTTCTATAAAAAGAAAGAGGCTTTAAAATGTCTGAAGTAAACGCCATAGAAATTTTAAAAAAGATTTATGTATTTGAGGATTTAAACCATGAGCAATTAGAAAAAGTTGCACAATTATTAAAACCTGTGAAGGCAAAAGAAGGAAAAACAATAATCAAAGAAAACACAAAGGGAGACGATATATTCATAATACTTGACGGGCAGGTTAGAGTTAGCAGGTTTATAAATGGAAAAGAAGAGGCTATTACTTTTCTAAATCCCGGTGATATATTTGGAGAAATGGCTATTTTAGGTAAACAGGAAAGAAGCGCAACAGTTATTGCACACACAGATTTAATTATGTTTAAGTTTAAAGGGAAAGAATTTAAATCACTTTTAGACAGCGACATCAATTTAGGCTTTTTTGTTTACAGGAAAATGGCTCAAACCCTTGCAAAAAGGCTAAAAGAGCTTGATAAAAGATACCACGACATACTTGCCCTTGTATCTATGTGGTAAATTTTCAATTAAAACAAAAAAATAAAAATTTGGTTAATTTGTTTGTAACCTTTTTGAAAATGTAATATCATACACAAGTGACTGTGGCATTATAACGGCCAGCTAAAAATGACAGGAGGAAATAGATATGGCAAAAAACATAGTAGAAATTACCGATGCAAACTTTCAGTCAGAGGTGTTAGACCACAAGGGAGTGGTACTTGTAGACTTCTGGGCACCATGGTGTGGCCCATGCAGAATGATTGCTCCGATTCTTGAAGAACTTGCCACCGAATACGAAGGCAAAGTTAAAATAGGAAAGGTTAATGTTGACGAACATCAGGCTTATGCAAGAAATTACGGAATTGCATCAATTCCAACATTACTTCTTTTCAAAGACGGGAAATTAATTGACAGGGCAATAGGCGCAATGCCAAAGCCTCACCTTGAACAATTTTTAATGGGAGCGCTTTTATCCAACTAAGGAGGTACACCAATGCCCATTTACGAATACCGCTGCAAAGACTGCGGTAAAACTTTTGAAAAATTAGTGTTCAGCTCTGCACAAAGCGAAAATGTAGAATGCGAGCACTGTAAAAGCAGAAATACTGAAAAGCTTGTGTCCACAATATCATCTGCAGGGCTTTCCTCATCAGGAAGCACCGGCGGTTCATGTGGATACGGCGGATTTAGCTGAGCGTAAAAAAAATTAAGGCAGGTTGCCTTAAAGAATAAGCCCCGAGAATTCTCGGGGCTTTTTTATTACACATTTTTACCCTATTTTAAATCCCATTTCCCTTTTAGACTTATTGCGACCCTTAAACTCTGCTTCTTCCTTAGCAAGCCTTAAAACAATTTCATCAATCTCCTCACTATTGTTCAATGTGGAGGCTATAATAAACTTTCTAATAACATTGTCTATCTCTCCCCCTGTCAAATAAAAAGAAGAAAGTTTTTCATAGGTTTCATCCTTTAACCCATTTAGCTTTGAAATCCATATCTTCATTCTCACTTCTCTTTCAGGAAAATCAAACTTAATTTTAAAATGAAACCTTCTGAAAAAAGCATTGTCTATTTCGTCAATAAGGTTTGTAGTTGCAATTAAAATTCCATCAAAATTTTCAAATTCGTTTAGAAAAACATTAACCACATTGTTTGACATTCTACCGGTATTCCCATTAACAGAGCCTCTCTTTCCAAGCAAAGCATCAATCTCGTTTAAAAGCAGGATTGGTTTTTTCTCCTCTTGCTCAGCAATTCTACGATATTCATTAAAAATCCTCTTTACATTCTTCTCACTCTCCCCAACCCACATATCAAAAACCTGCTCAAGGTTTAATTTAAGCAACTTTCTGCCGCTTGACCTTGCAAGCTGAAGTGCTAACTCTGTCTTTCCTGTACCGGAATGGCCGTAAAAGAGAACAGTTATCCCTGAATTTAACTTGCTTTTCTTGTATGTTGAAACAAGCTTCTTAAAATTCCTCTGTTTAAAAACCCTTTCAAGCTCTTTTACAGAGCCATGGATATCTTTATTGTAAAAAAGTTCCTTTTTATCAATCTTCGAAATTTGCTCCAATAAATCTGAATATTCATCATCTTCATCAACATAGTCTCTTCCTATCAAATCGTTAATAAATTGACTTGAAAGCTTAAAGTAAATTTTGCCTCTATCGTCCTTTTTTCTTTCCAGAATACCTGATTTTACAAGAATAAAATCGTTGTCATTCCCTTCTCTAAAATAATTAGCTATTTTGTAAAACTGAAGAATATCCCTGATGCTTGACACAAAAATCTTTGTATTCATCCTGATGTCAGTAAAATAATATATTACTTTTGCAAGAAAGACTAAATCCTGAAAAGGCAAAGTCGAAATAACCTGATAGTAAGGCACTTGTTCCCAGAGTCTCTTAACAAGCTTTTTAATATGTAATTCCAGAACAGATTTTCTATCAATTTCTATCAAATAATGCTCACTCATTTTGAAGAAAATTTTAATAACTCTGTCAAAAAAACTAAGCAAATCAATAATCTGTTCATTATCCTCTTTTTTAATCTTCCCACTATGAAAAAAAGCAGCTGCATCATTAGAAAGAATACAGCGGGGGATGATATAAAACTTTTTCTTGTCTTTTTCATCAGAAAAAGACCTATATCTCGGATCTGAATCAATTAATGGATACAGCCATAAATCTTCAATTAAATTAATTACCTCTTTATAAAAATCGTCAAATTTGAACCCCTTTTCAGGTAAAACATCAAGCAATTTTTTTACAGTAAGACAATTGCCATAAACCAATTGCAAATAATAGGTATAACACAGGATAAAAGCTGCTTTTTTTGAAACATTTAATTTCTCGCTTACAAAATCAAAAATAGAAGATTCCTTTAAACCTTTTTCAACACTCTCCTGGTTTTTAAAAACCTTAAGTAATCTGTCTAAATCAAATTCCATAAAACCTCCGTTAAATTTTAGAGGTTAATAAAAAATAGACTGAAAAAAACCAATAACCCGCGGTCGCCCCTCACGGCTTCCGCCACCCTTATAGATTTTCAAAGAACAAAAAGATGCCCCTTCTTTCAGAGACAAAAAAACTATTTAATTTTTCACCTGGATTTTTAAGTGGTTTTCAATATATCAAAAATTTAATCAAATGTCAAGAAAAATATAAGGGGTACCATAACTGGGTATAAAGGGAAGAAAGAATTTTACTTTAGAAAGATTAACAAGGTAACCACAAAAAAGATAAAACAGGAAATATAAAAAACATGCACATATAAGTGGTAAAATAAAAAAAACAAAAAAAACGGGGGATAAATTATGGAGAGTATAAAAGACTTTCAAAATTTAGAGGAAAAACTAAATTCATTCCTTAAAAAAGACGAAAAAGTACTATGGGAAGGAAAGCCTGAAAAAAATTTTTATATGGAAGGCATTGATTATTATGTATTTTTCATCGGCTTTGTTATGTTGCTTTTTTCACTTTTCAACATAATTAGCAGTCTAAAAATGCACTCAAGAGGTGGAAGGGATATTGTTGGAGCCATATTTAGCATCCCTTTTCTTTTAATAGGATTTTATTTAGCATTAGGAAGATACATACACAGATATAAGAAAATCAAAAATACCCGTTATTTTATTACCAACAAAAGGATAATATTATCGGAAAAATTTTTCGGAGATTGTTTTTTGTCTTACATAAACATTAAAAACATAGAAAAAATTGACAAAAAAACAAAGAGAAACGGCCTTGCAGACCTAACTTTTAGCAAAGGGTCTCTTACACAATCAGAGATGAAAGAAAGCCTATTATCATCTGAAAGAATTATGATAACCTTTAGAAACATTAGAGACTATCAGAATGTCTTAGCCATTGTAACTGATATAAAAAACAGATAATAAATAAAAACTCAAAAAGTTGTCTTGAAATAAACCCTTTCTGAAAAAATGAAAAAAGTTTCTAAAAACCTGCTATTTCTTTCTCACATACTCAATCTTTTCAACAAGTGCAATTAATTGGCCTGATTTATCTTTAATCTCAACTGTAAATGGAAACTCCCCCTTCCCGTTTTTATCAACTTCTCTTTTAATATTTTCAATTATCTCATCGTCTATTCTAAACTCTGCAAAAACATCTGTTGTACCGGGCTTAATAAACTTTATGCAGGACTTTTTATCCCAGACTATGTAATCTTTCCCCAAATTTTTAATAAGCATTATCATATAAAACGGGTCTGTCATTGAAAAAAGAGAGCCGCCAAACTGTGTACCGACATAGTTCCTATTGTACCAGCGGAGTTTTAGCCTCACTTTTATGTATCTAAAATCCTTGCTAACCTTCTCAACCTTTATTCCAGAAAACAAAAACGGGGGATAAAAAATCACAAAAAACCTGAATCCCCCTGACTTGCTTGATAATCTCTTTAGAAAAGCCCCCATACCTTTTAATAGTAAATATCCATATCAGCAGGATAGACTACTGAAAATGTTACCTCTATAACAATCTTATCGTGCGGTTTTAAATTAACCTCGCCACTTAATTTGCCCTCTTTATTAATATTATACTTTTTCAAACCTTTAACCTTAACATCTTTAACAACAATCCCTTCCAATGTTGAAACGGGAATTCTGTCAATTACAAAAACTCTTTTTTCTTTATTCCCTAAATTTCTTAATGTTATTTTATATCCCTTTTTGTCAATTTTCTTTTTACTGAAAAAGCCCTCTTCACTTCCCATATTTAAAACAGGTTCTCTCTTAACATCTATAGCATACTCTTTCCCAGCAAATATCCTGTAAACATCTGTTTCTTTGTCAAATGTCCCTGTAACATTAGAGTAAGACTCCTTTCCTGCAAACACCTGCCAGTTAGAACCCAATGGGGCAAATGGGAGTTTAAAGGAATACTCTTTGTAAACATCAAGTGATTGATAAGGATAAACAACAAGCCTTTTAGTTAACTTAACCTCTTTTTCATCAATTTTAAACTTTTTCTCAACCCCATTTGATGGAAGTGAAATATTGTTAAGCAAAAATATCCTTGTATCAAGTTGATTAACAACAGGCATCTTCTCTTTTGCAGCAGTTTTCATCATCCTTCTTGTTTGAGGCACAGCACCAAGAAAACCTTCTCTATCTGACGGTTCAATATGAGGCTCCCCTGTTATAGTCCACGGATAAAATTCAATAACCTCAAAATATCTTGATGAATTCATTGCAAGTATATAAAATTCATCTGCCTTAATATCAATTCCGCTTCTATTTAAAAGAGACAACTCTTTAACAACCCTGCAGGTCTTTCCATCATTATTTATAAATAATTTGTTTTTGGTTGATATTTGTATCCCCTGAAACTCCATTTTAAAAGAATAAATCTTTTCAGGTAAATCACAAAAATAAGGCTTTAATGTATATGTTGAAGACTTTAACAGCTTCTCCAACTTCTCCCTTTTAACCTTCAAAGCATTTAATTTTCTTTCAATAGAAGAATATTTCTTTGCATAATTCTCTGAATTCTTCAAAAAGAGTGCAAAATCTCCGTTGCTTTTCAACTGCAAACTGCGAAAAGCCTTATCAATAACCTCTTTTTGTTTCTTTAATGTTGCAATATCATTTTTTAATTTAATGTAATCAATATAAGTCTTAAAAAGGGAAAAATTCTGCGGGACTTTCTCTCCTTTAAAAATGGGAAGAACTTCATTGTTGCAAACAACATTTACATCCTTGTTAAAACCTATAAAAGATGAAGGCTTATCAGGGTAATATACAACCTTGTCATTAAACACCCTTACTTCTGAAGAAAAAGCAAAGAAAGTGCACAGTAAAACAAATAAAATTAGACCCTTTCTCATAATTACCTCCGCTTTTTGTCTAAGCTAATTCTATAACATTTAGACGGGAAAAATCATCTTTTTGTTGGATTAAATTATTGTCTTCAAATGAAATTAATGTGTGTGAAGGAAAATATAATAAAAAAAGCCCCGAAAATTCGGGGCTTATTATTCTTAGAGGGTTTCTACATTCCAAAAACATTCTTTATAGCATCAAAGAGGGGAGTTGGGTAAATTCCCACAAACAATGTTCCAACAATTGTAAGAAAAACAACTGCTTTTTCATTTAAAGAAAGTTCAAACTGCTTGGTAAATTTATGCTCTTTAAGGTACATCATCTTTACAACTCTGAAATAGTAGTAAAGTGAAACTGCAGATGCTAAAACTGCCACAGTTACAAGGAAGTATAAACCGGAATTTATTGCAGCACCAAATAGATAGAATTTACCGAAAAATCCTATTGTTGGCGGAATCCCTGCAAGGGAAAGCATAAAGATTAGCATAATTGCAGAAAGAACAGGGTGAACCTGAGCCATTCCTCTGTAATCTTCAATATTCTCTCCAAAACCGTCTTTTTTGGAGAGAATAATAACTATAGCAAATGCACCAATATTCATAAATGAGTAAGCAACAAGGTAAAGAATCATTGCCTTAATTGCTATAGGTGTCCCTGCAATTATCCCAAGCGACATATAACCTGCGTGGGCAATTGAAGAATATGCAAGCATTCTCTTAATATTCTGTTGCCTTATTGCCGCAAAGTTACCCCATATCATTGTCATAAAGGAAAGTGCTGCAAGCGCAGGCATCCAATCATACTTAATCCCGCCGAATGCACCTATAAAGATTCTGATAAAGATTGCAAGTGCCGCAGCCTTTGGGGCAACAGACATAAAAGCGGTAATTGGTGTCGGTGCACCTGTGTATGCATCAGGCGCCCACTGGTGGAATGGAAAAAGCGCAATTTTAAATCCCAAAGATACAAGGATAAAAATCACCCCGATTACTGCAAATAAACTTAAGCCAGGTGCAACAAGGGGGATTTTCTGAAAGAGTAAATCAATCCTTGTTGTTCCTGTTAAACCGTACATTATTGATGCACCGAAGATAAAGAAGGCTGAAGAAAAAGCCCCTAAAATAAAGTATTTAAACGCTGCTTCAGGGGAAATACTTGTGTACTTAAAGTAACCAACAAGCACATAAACTGAAATAGCCATCAATTCAAGAGATACAAAGATTGTAAGCAAGTCGTTTGCGGAAGCCATTAAAAACATTCCGCTTATAGAATAGAGGATTAATGAAAAATATTCAGCGGAAGAGTACTTGTTTTCGTCAACAAAATCAATTGACAGTAAAATTACAAGTAATCCAACCCAAAGTGTTATTACCTTGATTAAGAGAGAAAACCCGTCTGACTTGTACAAGCCAAAAAAGCCTGTTTCATTTAAAGGCACTTTAAACAGTGCGATTGCAGCAATTACCAGAGTAAGTATTGATAACCCTGCAAGCAAATGGGTTTTCTTTTTAGCGAAAAACGCTCCGAATAGCACCACTGTTGCGCCTATTATAAGCACAATCTCAGGCAGCAACAGCGAACTGCTACTTGCTATCTGAGAGAGGATGTTATTCATGGTGTCCCTCTTCTGCCTCTTTTTCTATTTCTTTCTTTGCTTTGTTTAAATCAAATTTAACCTGTTCCCTGCTGAAAAACCCTGGTTCAACCTGTTCAACAAGGTGGTTTACAGGTGCTTCTAATGCCCTGAACAATGGCTTTGGATAAAGGCCTATCCAGAATGCAAGCAAAATCAAAGGCATAAAGTAAGCAACTTCCCTTGGTGTTAAGTCTTTTAAAACACCTTTCTTGTGAAGCTCAAGGTTTTCTTCTGAAACTTCGTTGAACATTACCCTCTGATATAGCCAGAGCATATATGCAGCGCCTAAAACAATACCTGATGTTGCAACAATTGCCCAGATTGGTTTTGCCTGGAATGCACCAGCAAGTATTGTAAATTCACCAACAAAGCCATTTAACCCAGGAAGTCCTATTGATGATAAAGTCATTATCATAAACACGGTTGCGTAAACAGGCATAATCTTTGATAATCCGCCGTACTCTTTAATAAGCCTTGTGTGCTTTCTCTCATAAACAATACCAACTATCAAGAAGAGTGCGCCTGTTGAAATACCGTGGTTAATCATCTGGATAATTGAACCGTTAATTCCATTTGGATTTAAGGCAAAAAGACCAAGCATACACATACCAAGGTGGGAAACGGATGAGTATGCAACAAGCTTTTTCATATCCTTCTGAATAAGTGCAACTAAAGCACCGTAAATAATACCTACAATTGCTAAGAATACAAAGTAAGGTAACAGAGCCTTTGTTGCATCAGGAAAAATAGGAAGCAAGAATCTCAAAAATCCGTAAGTTCCCATCTTTAAGAGAACACCGGCAAGGATTACTGAACCTGCTGTCGGTGCTTCAACGTGAGCATCTGGCAACCATGTGTGGAATGGGAACATTGGAACCTTAATTGCAAATCCTAAAAAGAATGCAATTGCAAGCAAGTACTGCCAGGTTTTTGAAGTGTGGGCAGCAATGTATGATGCAAGCTGATGGTAAGACTGAATATCAAATGTCCACACACCGTTAACCTTGTGGTTGTAAAAGTAAAGTGCAAGGATTGCCACAAGCATTAAAACAGAACCTGCAAGTGTATAGAGGAAGAACTTGATTGCTGCATAAAGCTTCCTTGGGCCTCCCCATACTCCAATAAGGAAGTACATTGGAACAAGCATTACTTCCCAGAAAACATAAAACAAGAAGAAGTCTTCTGCAATAAATACCCCTAACATACCTGTCTGCAAAAGCAGCAACAGAACATAGTACTCTTTTTCTCTGTGCTTAATAGCTTCAAAGGAAGACCAAATAGCAATAAAACCCAATAAAGTCGTTAAAAGAACGAGAACCAAAGATATACCGTCAATCCCAACTGCATACCTTATACCTAATGAAGGAATCCAGCTAACACTTTCCTCAAACTGCATCTTCCATGTTGTTGGGTCATAGTAAAACCACAACGGAAGTGAAAGAATGAAATCAACAACCGCAATAAAGAACGCACTGTACTTTATTGCCTTTGTGTTTTCCTTGTTCAGGAAAAGTGCTATAAGTATCGCTCCAATTGTCGGTAAAAAGGTTACAATTGTTAAAATTGGAAACCCTAACACATTGTTCACATTACTCATTTACCCACTCTCCTCTTTCTTTATCTAAATATGTAATAACCGATTAAAACTATAAACCCAAGTGCCATAACAAACGCATAGGTTTGAACATAACCTGTTTGTACCCTTCTGAAAAGATAACCTATGCCTTCAACCGTCTGTCCAACAATGTTTACCAGGCCGTCAACAACAATTCTGTCAAAGTATCCGCTTGCCTCTGAAACCATGATAGTAAAATGTCTTGCGCCGTTAACAATTCCGTCAACAACCCAGACATCAAAACCCCAGAGGTAAGTACCTAAATTCTTTGTAGCCTGAACAAACATTGCTTCATATATTTCGTCAACAAAGAACTTGTTGTGAACAACATGGAAAACACCGCTAAATGTATTGACAAATTTTTCAGGTAAATCTGGCCTTTTAATGTAAAAGAGGTATGCAATACCGATACCAATTAAAGCAATCAGTATTGAAAGCCCCATAAAGCCAAACTCAACCGCTTCGCTTGCATGGTGTGTTGCACGCAGGAAATGAGGATGCCTTAAAGCAGGCTCAAGCCACTCTTCAAGCATATTGGGAATATGCCCTAAATACTTTCCTAAAAGCTGAGGAAATCCAAGGTAACCGCCTAAAAGAGCGCCTGCGGCAAGAATTATCAAAGGCCATGTCATAACCTTGGGAGATTCGTGAATATGCTTTTTCTCCTCCTCTGTTCCCTTAAATTCTCCAAAGAAAGTCATAAAAACAAGCCTGAACATATAGAAAGCGGTAAACCCAGCGGCAATTGCCCCTAACAGCCAGTAAAACCAGTAAATCTTATGCCCATAAACAAGAGCCATCTCTGCATTCTTCCAGAGGATTTCATCCTTTGAGAAGAAACCAGAAAAACCGGGGATTCCGGCAATTGCCAAAGTTGCAATCAAGAATGTCCAGTATGTTGTAGGCATCAACTTCCTTAACCCGCCCATATTTCTCATATCCTGCGGGTCTTTATGATGCTCGTTTGTTTTGTGATAAGCATGGTGCATAGCATGGATAATAGAACCTGAACCCAAAAACAGGCAAGCTTTAAAAAAAGCGTGAGTCATAACATGGAAAATACCTGCCCAGTATGCAGCAGCACCCATTGCCATAAACATATAGCCTAACTGTGAAACTGTTGAATATGCAAGCACCTTCTTTATGTCGTACTGTGCAGTGCCTATAATTGCGGAAAATAGTGCTGTTGTTGCTCCAACAAGGCCAACAACCATTAAAGCTATAGGTGCGTTTGAATAGATAGCACTTGACCTTGCTATCATGTAAAGCCCTGAAGTTACCATTGTAGCAGCGTGAATAAGAGCAGAAACAGGAGTTGGGCCTGCCATAGCATCAGGCAACCACACATAGAGTGGAATCTGAGCAGATTTTCCTGTTGCACCAATAAAAAGGCAAACACCAATTATGTTAAAAAGCATCTGCCCTGAAATGTGCCAGTTTCCATAGTTGAAACCCATCTGGTAAACTTCAGCAACCCTTGAGAAAACCTGGTCAAAGTTTAAAGACCCAAATGCAACAAATATAAACATCAAACCAATAACAAAACCAAAGTCTCCAACCCTGTTTACAATAAACGCTTTTTTACCTGCATCTGATGCAAACTTTTTGTCAAAGTAATAACCGATAAGAAGGTAAGAACATAGCCCAACGCCTTCCCATCCGATAAACATCATCAGGTAATTTCCACCTAAAACAAGGATAAGCATTGAACCCATAAAGAGGTTAAGGTATGCAAAGTACCTTGCAAACCCCTCTTCTTCCCACATATACCCTATTGAGTAAATGTGGATTACAAAACCAACGCCTGTAACAACAAGCCCCATTACAGCTGACAACGGGTCTAACTTAAATTCCCATGCAACATTGAATACTGCATTTAAATTGTTTGAGATATGTGCAGCACCAACATTTATCCAATCAAATAGGTGAACAGTTACATTCCTCGCTTCAGCAGGAAGTTTTGCAAGTTCAAAAACAGATAGCACCATCAGTATAAAAGAAAGTGCAACTGTTGTGTTTGCAATAGCAGCAACTGTTTTTTTGGAAAACCTCTTCCTGCCAACAAGCCCATTAATAAAAGTCCCGATAAAAGGAAACAGCGGTACTAACCAGATATACTTCATAAACATAGGCCTATCCCTTCAACTCATTAAAATGGTCTATTTGAATAGAATTTTTATTCCTGTAAAGAGCCACCGCGATTGCCAGGCCTATGGCCACCTCGCTCGCCGCAACGCACATAACAAATATGGCAAAAACCTGTCCTGCAACATTGTCTAAATACCTTGAAAAGGCAATCAGGTTAACATTTGCCGCATTCATCATCAACTCTAATGACATAAGCATAATAAGAGCATTTCTTCTAATTAAAACACCTAAAACCCCTATTGAAAAAAGAATAACTGAATAAATTAAAACATGGCTTATCGGTATCATTGTTCCGTCCTCGCTTTTGTTAGAATTATCGCGCCAATTAAAGCGACAAGAAGAAGAACAGACGCAATTTCAAATGGAAGAATAAACTTTGTGTAAAGTGTCATAGCCACAGCCTCTGTACTTCCGCCTGCAATTATGTTGTGTACAACCTTAGGTGCTTCTCCAAAAGGCATTGCATAAAAGGTTGCACCTAAAAGAACAATTAAAGCAATGACTAAAATAACAGACACAAGGGAATAGGTGTTGTAAAGCCTTAAATTCTCCAATTTATGCAGAGCAACAAGCAAAACCACAAAGAGGAATAGAACAATTATACCCCCTGCATAAACAAGCAATTGAACAGCAGCAAGGAATTCTGAATCAAACAAAAGGTAAATCCCCGCAACTAAAATCATTGTAAAAAGCATTGCAATAACCGAGTGAATCGCATTCTTTGAAAATACAATTCCCAGAGCGGTTACAATGCTCAACCCCATTACAATATAGATAAGGTAATGGGATAAAAATTGACTTAACGCTTCCATCTGCCCCCCCTTACTTCTTGTACTCCACCTTAGGGGTGGGAACATACATTTTTTCTTTGTTAAAGTAAAAATCCTTTCTTGAGTACTGTGCAAGCTCGTATTCATCATTTAGCTTAATAGCACCAAAGTTGCACGACTCAACACAGAGCCCACAGAAAATACATCTATCCATATTAAAGTTATACTCTTCAGGATACCTTGTTTTTCTGCCCTCTTTTTTACCAGGCTTAATCTCAATAACCTGAGTGGGGCAAATCCTTACGCATGCCATACAGCATACGCATTTGTCCTCACCGTTTTCGTCTTTTAGTAAAGTAAGCCTTCCTCTAAACCTCGGAAAAGGCTTTAACTTTTGCTTAGGATACTGCACAGTTACAGTTTTCTTAAACTGATGCTTAAATGTAACGGCAGCACCCTGTATCAAATCCTTGTAATTGAATGTCTTTATAAAATTCACTAACCCCTTCACTTTGCCACCTCTTTACTTCAATAAAAAGAATGCTGTAATAAAAATGTTAATCAAGGTTACCGGGATAAAGAACTTCCAGCCTATCTGCATCAACTGGTCATACCTGTACCTTGGATAGGTTGCCCTAATCCACAGATACCCAAAAAGGAATAAACCAACCTTGATTGCAAACCATACAAAAGACGGAATAGGTAAAAACCCCAAACCGTAGAATGGCTGCCAGCCACCTAAGAAACAGATTGTTGCAATTGATGAAACAACAATCATATTTGCGTATTCAGCAAGGTAGAAGAAAGCAAACTTCATACCTGAATACTCTGTGTGAAATCCTGCAACAAGCTCTGTTTCCGCCTCAGGCAAATCGTAAGGAGCCCTGTTTGTCTCAGCAACTGCACAGGCAATATAAACAAGAAATGCTAAAATTTGCGGAAAAACAAACCACATATCCTTTTGAGCCTCAACAATTCCCCTTGTTGAAAGGGTATTTGCCATCATAACAGGGCCTACCAGAGCCAGTGTTAATGGCACCTCATAGGAAACCATCTGGGCAGCGGAACGAAGCCCACCTAAAAGTGGATACTTTGAATTTGATGCCCAGCCGCCTAAAAGTATGCCGTAAATCCCAATTGAGGAGATGGCAAGTATATACAAAATACCAATGTTTAAGTCCGATATCACAGCAGGAACAGGCTCTTTCGCCAGTCCAAACAATGTGGTTTCACTTCCCCATGGAACAACTAAAAATGAAAGCAATGCTGGTACAATAGAAATTGTCGGGGCAATCCAGTAAACAAGTTTATCAGCCTTTAAAGGAATAATATCCTCTTTTAAAAATAGCTTTAGACCATCAGCAATAGGCTGTAATAAACCATATGGTCCAACCCTCATAGGACCTAACCTTACCTGCATAAAAGCAATTACCTTTCTCTCAGCATAAGTCAAAAACAATACCACTAACAAAACCACAAGGAAAACCGCAATAATTTTAGCGGTAGGTAGCAACACATAAGCAGTCGTCCAGTCCATAGATTCCCCCTACCTGTCTATTTCGCCTAAAACAACATCAAGGGTACCGATAATAGCAACTGTATCAGCAACCATGTGCCCTTTGCACATCGGCTTTAATCCTTGAAGGTTAACAAATGAAGGCCCTCTAACCTTTAATCTATACGGGCCAGTCCCCTTGCCATCACTTATCAGATAGTATCCCAATTCTCCCTTTGGTGCTTCAATTGAATGGTAAACCTCACCTTTTGGAAGTTTTAATGTTTTGGGAACCTTTGCCCTGAAATCACCTTCAGGCATTCCCTCTAAAGCCTGCTCAACAATCCTTAGAGACTGCCTCATCTCTTTCAATCTAACCTTATACCTCGCATAAGTATCACACCCGTCTTCAACGGCAACTTCCCAGTCAAGCTCATCGTAAACCTCGTAAGGCTCAACCTTTCTTATATCGTATGGAACACCTGAACCCCTTAAAACAGGACCAGAAAGGCCTAAATTTATAGCATCTTCTGCTGAAATCACACCAACATTTATTGTTCTCTTCTTCCAGATTCTGTTTTCAGTTAAAAGCGCTTCGTAATCCTCCATCCTTGAAGGAAAAATTTTAATAAACTCTTTTACCTTTTTATCAAAACCTTCCGGTATGTCTTCCTTTAAACCACCGTATCTAAAAGTGGTTGTTAAAAGCCTTCCGCCTGTGTACATCTCAAACATATCAAGAATCATCTCTCTTTCACGGAAAGCATAGAGGAATACAGTCATTGCCCCAATATCAAGGGCATGTGTGGCAAGCCACAACAAGTGAGAAGCAATCCTGTTTAACTCTGTCAAAAGCACCCTGAAATACTTAGCCTTTCTTGGAACTTCAACACCGCCTAACTTCTCAAGCGTCTCAATATAACCTAAATTGTTAGAAACAGCGGCAATATAATCAAGCCTGTCGGTAAGGGTTAAAGCCTGCAAATAATTAAAGTTTTCAGCAAGCTTTTCAACCCCTCTGTGGAGGTACCCAATTTCAGGCTCTAAATCAACTATTGTCTCGCCGTCAAGTTTAAGTTTAAGCCTTAAAACACCGTGAGTTGATGGGTGCTGCGGCCCCATGTTTAATTCAACTATCTCTCTCTTAAACATAAGCCTAATCCTCTTCCCTTAATTTTCTTACCAACCTTGCGGTATACTCTTCTCTTCCCTCTATCTTGCTCTCATCCTTTCTCAAAGGATGGCCAACCCAGTCATCAGGGAGAAGAATCCTTTTAAGGTTGTCTCTTCCGGTGAAAACAATACCCATTAAATCGTATGCTTCCCTTTCGTGAAAATCAGCGGTTTTCCATATATCCATAACGGAAGGAACCTTTTCGCCGTCATCAAGGAAAACCTTAACCCTCATTCTCTTATTCATCTTTACAGAGTAAAAATGATAGGAAAGCCCAAACCTCTTCGGTGCACCTTCAAACTTCAGGTAATCAACCGAAGAGATATCCGCAAGGTAATCAAACCCAAAATCTTTTATTTTCTGAAATGAATCAAGGTAATTTTCGTTATTTTCTATAACAACATTAAACTCACCTACAGAAACATAAGCCTCTTTTACATTATCGCCTAACTCTTTCAAAATATTCTTCTGCCAGTCTTCCTTTGGTTCTTCCTTTGGTGCAACAACAATCTGAGGCTTTGGAGGAACTTTCTTTGCAGCCACTTTAGCCTTTGCATCAGCATTAGGTTTAGCCTTTGGAGCTTCCTTTTTTACCTCTTCCTTTTTGTTGACTTCAGGAGAGGGAGTATTTTTTACTTCATCAGACATTTATCCCCTCCTTGATATACTTGTCTCTCAATGAAGACTTCATAATCTTATCCTGAAGCCTCATAAAACCGTACAAAAGAGACTCAGGCCTTGGCGGACATCCAGGAATATAAACATCAACAGGCACAATCTTATCAACCCCCTGCAATGTTGAGTAAGAATCAAACAACCCGCCAGAATTTGCACATGCACCCATTGATATAACCCACTTTGGCTCAGGCATCTGGTCATAAACCTTTCTCACAACCGGTGCCATTTTCAGGGTAACAGTGCCTGCAACAATCATTAAATCTGACTGCCTTGGAGTAGCCCTGAAAATACCTGCGCCAAACCTATCCATATCAAACCTTGACGCACCTGTCGCCATCATCTCAATGGCACAGCATGCAAGGCCGAATGTCATTGGCCAAACAGAAGACTTCCTGGCCCAGTTAAAAACCCATTCAAGCCTTGTTGTAATAAGAAACTTATCAATTAATTCCTGTGTTACTCCCACTCCAACGCCCCCTTCTTCCATGCATAGACATAACCAAAGATTAATATCAAAAGGAAAATGCCCATTTCAATAAATCCGAAAAGGCCTAACGCTCTGTACTTAACGGCCCACGGATAGAGAAATATTGTTTCAACATCAAAAATCAAAAACACAACCGCAACCACATAGTACCTTACATTAAAATTTTCCCTTGCTTCGGTAATCTCTTCAATACCGCACTCGTACGGCGAAAGTTTAGACTTGCTAAACTTTGAAGGCCTGAAAAACCTTGCTATCGCCAGAGTTATTAGCGGAAAAAGAATCGCAATTACAAGGAAAATCAACAGTGGAATATACTGTGCGTGGGACAAGGTTCCCTCCTTTTAAATAGAGTCAAGACACAAAAAATCCAATCATTTAAAAACTATCACAAAATGTGATGTAAATCAATTTATTATTGTTTTTGTAATACTGACAGAAAATAGCAAACTGATGCAAAAAAAGTTTGATACCACACTTTAAATTATCTTTTTACATTGAAAATAATTTTATAAGTTTGATTTAAAGTAATAATAATAATTTTTAGGTTTTTCTCCCTGCTTTTTTTGTATAGTGTCATTTGATAGAATTTTAAAGAAAAAGGAATAAGGATTTAGGGAATGAATAGCAGCAAACTTGGAGCGTTGGAAAGAAAAATAACATCTGAAAAAATAGATGATGCAATAACTACTCCTATAGAAAAGACAATAAATGACAAGTTGTCTAAAGGAAATGATAATTAATAAAAATACAAAGGAGTTGTCTATGAAAAAAAGATTTTTCAAAAGATTTTCCCAGGTATTATTGATTTTAATTTTAACATTTACAATGGGATGTCATCTTCCAAACAACAAAGAAACAGCAAAAGAATTTATAAATGCATGTAAAGCCAATAACATATCAGAAATAAAACTAATGCTTGCAATGGGAGTTGACCCTGATATAACAGATGATGGTTTAACAGGTCTAATGGTTGCTGCGTATAATGGTTACATTGAATTAACCCAATTGCTTTTAAAGAAAGGGGCAAATGTAAATAAAAAATATTATGGGACAGCATCAGCTGCTTGGCGAGGAGAAACAGCCTTAAGCTTTGCAATAAGTGGTTACGCTTATTATAAAAAACATGACAAACAGAAGGCAAAACGAATAGAAAAAATTGCTCTCTTTTTAGTAGATAAAGGTATAGATATAAACTCTCAAACAGAGGATGGGAGTAATTATTTGATGCATGCAAGCTGGGCAGGAATGGAATCTTTGATTAAGAAACTTATTGAAAAAGGAATTGATGTGAATTTTACATCACCAGATGGATTTACTGCATTGATGACAGCATCTCTTTCTGGAAGATATAATGTTGTAAAACTCTTACTTGAACATGGAGCAAACCCGAACTTGAAGGTTAAAAAGGGAAAATATAAAGGTTACACAGCCTTGAAATTGGCAGAAAAGAAAGGTTACAAAGACATAGTAAAACTCCTCAAGCAATACGGAGCAAAAGAGTAACCAATCCCCCCGCAGGCCTTCATAGGCCTGCTTTTTTTGTTTGGTATGATTTGATAGAATTTTATAAAAAGAAAATAAGGATTTAAGAATTGAATAGCAAACAAGGGCAGTGTAACATTAATTGTGTCAGGGAGAAAAAAAACTCCTTTCGGGAAGGAGAGGTTAAAATAACCTCAGAAGAAAAATTCCCGAAAGGAGGTACCACCAATGAGTGATTTAATTTTCACTCAATTTAAAGAATTTTTCAAGAAAATGTTGCAGGAAATGTTGTTGGAAGAGAGGGAAAGATACTTAAAAGAAGCAAGAGGCCAAACAAGGGCAAACGGTTATTATAAGCGAACGCCTAAAAGCTTTTTAGGAGAGATTGAATTGCAAATTCCAAGAACAAGAGACAGTCAGTTTAAGGTTAAATGGCTTCCCCAGAGAAAAAGGGTAATGTTTTTTCTTGAAGATATTGTGGAGGCAATGTTTATAGCAGGAGTATCCACAAGAAAGACAGCAGGGGTAATTAAAAATCTCATAGGAACTAACATATCAGCTCAATATGTAAGCAGAATAAGTGAAATATCTGAAGAAGTAATTGAAAAATGGAAAAACAGAAGATTAACAAAAACATACCCCGTGCTATATATAGACGCAACATACATTTCATTAAAAAGAGACAGTGTGGCAAAAGAGGCAGTATATGCAGTATTGGGCTTATCTGAAGACGGTAAAAGAGAAATTTTAGGATACTTTCTTCCTGGAGGAAACGAAAAAGCATCCCTCTGGCAGGAAATATTCAGGGATTTAAAAGAAAGAGGCTTAAAAGGAGTAAAACTGATTATAAGTGATGATTTAACAGGTTTATCTGAAGCGATAAAAGAAGAATTTCCTGAGACTATGCACCAACTTTGTTGGTTTCACCTGAAAAGAAACATAAAAAACAGAGTAAGAAAACATCATTTTGAGAAAATAAAAGAAGAATTAGACGAGATAATGAAATGCGAAAGCAGGGAAGAAGGGGAAACCAAACTTCTTGCATTTATTGAAAAATGGAAAAAGATATACAGGTTTTTAAAAAACATTGAGGCAAAAGTTGATAACTATACATTCTTTCTCCTTGCCCCTCATGAGATAAGAAGTTACTTCAGGACAACAAACTGGATGGAAAGGTGTTTTAAAGAGTTAAAAGATTACATACGAATACGAGGATTTTTCCAGAATGAACAAAGCGCAGAGAAGTTTCTTTACATTTTCTTCACAGACAAGAATGAGAAGTATCAATCAAGGAGTTTGAGGTATTCTTCTTCTTTTAATCGCTTTTTTTCTTCTCTTTCCCGGAAGGCTTCCCATGCCTGACACAATTAACTTGACATTACCCAAACAAGTTTCAGGAATGGAAAAAAGTTTAACTGGTTCTGAAAAGGATAAAAAAGATGCGTTATTTAGTACTTTTTGGTTTTTTGGTTCTTTAGGTGCTAGTAAAATGGTAAATAATTCTTCTTTGCCGGAAGAATATAAAAATTTAATTAATGCTTTTGTAACTGATGCATCAAATGAAGGTGCATCAAGTAATCAGTGAGGTAAATATGTTTCATTTTGAATATGCCTTATCAGTATTAACGCAAGCATTGATTTTTTTAAGTGGTGCATTTTATGTATCATTAGGTAAAAAATTAACTAAATTGGATATGGTAGATAGCGTCTTTGCTGCAGTTGGATTGGTAACAGGGGTAATTGGTATAGGTTTCAGCTTTGAGAGTTTAGGGAGGGGCTGGGATGTGCGATATACAATAAAACATTTTCAATTAACAATAAGCGGTCGTGAAAGTTTGGCTATTATTTTACTTTCATTGTTTTATTTATGCTGCGGATTTTTAGCAGGATGGATAAGGGAAAATGGTAAAAGGCAGGAAGACGGCAAAGATAAAATCACTTACCGTGATTTTATCTCAAGACACAAACTATTTTTCATCAACCTGCACACTATAATAGGCATAGTATTGTTGGTTGTATATATTTACCTTCAGAAATACGCAATAATCCAGACATTTTAAAAAAGAAATTATTTCCCCCCGCAGGCCTTGTGGCCTGCTTTTTTGTTTGTTGGAATATTGCTGAATTGATAAAATAAACACAGACCAGTTCACAGGGAAAACATTGAGCTCAGAAGATGGAGAAAACAAAGTAAGAAAATGGAAAGAGATAATGAAAGGGATACAAATTAATTTTCCAAAAACAGGAATAATAAAACACCAAGCAAAGATAAAACAATTTACTCCGGGAGAATAATATGACCAAAGAAAAGAAGATTGCTTTAGGTATAATGCTAATAATAATCCTGGCAATAGTACTTTATTTAAGATTTTTTGTAGGCATGGTGTTATTTAGAATCCCATGGAGGGATGCTGAAATTGGTTGTTCAGAAACTGTGTCTGACCTTTGCATATTCAATCCATTTCGCGATAGGACACTGGAAAGAAAATTCCAGAAGATGATAGATTATTTAAGTTGCACAGACAAAAAGAAAGCAGAACAGATTCTATCAGAATTAAAAAAAGATAAAAGCATTTCCCAAAATGCTATTAATTTTTTAATTGATTTAAAAACAAAACGACCAGATATTGCTCCGCTTTATGGTGGTATAAAGCCCAGGGATTATTTTAAAAAGAATGGAAAAATATATTTTGTCTTTTTTAATACTTATAACAAAAAATCTAAATATAAACCGTATAAATCAAGACATATTCCTGATTGCGGTAAAGCAGTAATAGACCCTAACACAAAGAAGATTTTAGAGTTTTATCCATAGTAAAATAAATATTTCCCCCACAGGCCATCTGGCCTTCTTTTTTTGGATGGTAATTTGATAAAATCATAAAAAGGAAAATAAGGGTTTTGGGATTGAATAGCGGGCAAATTTCAGGAATGACGCAGCCGTAAAAAAAGATTAAAAATTTTTGAGGAGTTTTCTGAAAATAAAAAACATTTGAAATTATTAAGGAGATTAGAAATGAATAAGTTATGGTTGACAATTTTGCTTTTGATATGCATTTTAAATCAATCATTTACCTATAAAAATAAAAAGATTGAAATATCCCCCATAACCAAAACAAAAGGGTACTATGCTGGGGTAATTAATTTATATATAAAGGGAGGATTTTATCCATTAGAAACACTATTTTGCTGCAAAAACTCATATCCTTTATTTGACGGGTCAAATCCATTTATATTTTCTTACAGTTATGGAAATTCATCCGTGGAAAAGGCGCTTGAAAATGGGAAAGACTATCTATACTATGTTGTTGTAAAAGGCGAATTAACTTACGGTAATAAACATAGAATGGTCTTTGGAAATATTAAAATTGAAAAAGTTATTTATTCCAGAAAAGTAACAGAAGACTTTTTAGACTGCATATTAAATAAAGAATTTCCTGATGAAAAAATTAACTACTACAGAAAACACCCATTAAAAGTTCTTGATATCTGCCCAATGAAAAACCCAAACAAGATAAAGTACTCAAATCTAAACGAACTAAAAATTCTAAAATATAAAGGTACTATTGAACGATTTGAAAACAAAGACAAGAAATTACTTGAAAACAAGGTTTACTGTGGAATTTTGGATAATAAACATTCAACATTTTCCCCTATTGACAGACTATTATCAAAAAGTTTTAATACAAAATGCATAAAACATTTAAATAAATGCGGATTTAAGGATTCATGGCAATCTATGAAGCATAATGAAATTCATTATCTATTGGATGATTCTCACAAAAGATTCTTTTTTGCTATAGCCAAAATGGATTTTATCCCCTATGAATCAGAAGATTATGGAATTATAGACATAAAAAAAATCTATTACCTAACCCCTATTTCATTGGAAACAATGAAAAAATTGTTAAAACTAAAACTGCCTGAGAGTAAAATAAACTTTCTTCTAAAAAACCCTGAGCAATTGGTTAGATTTATAGAAAAAATAGGAGAAAAGAATAAATTAAAATGATTTTTTTTAAAACTATTTATTAGTGTTAAACTTCCTCAGGCCATTCGGCCTGCTTTTTTGTTTGTTGAGATTTTGCTGAATTGATAAAATTAAACAGACCACTTCACAGGGAAAACACAGAAAGCGAAGAAACAAAAAATGAATAAAAAGATAAATATAATGGTTAAAAACAAAGATGAAATAAATTTTGAATCTAAAAAAGGTTGTTAATTATGAGAAAAGAAAAAGTGTTATTCACATTAGACCCTAATTATAAATGTGGAATTTCACTAAGAAATATTATAATTTTTTTAATTTTCATTTTTCTTTTTGTTTGGGTTAATTATTGGTTTTTTGACTTGTTTAAAAAATTAATGATATCAAAACATTTCAATATTACTTTTTTCTTAGGGTTATTTGGTTTTATTACTGTATTCTGCTTAATCAATATCTTTCTGTATCTTGGTTTAATGAAAATTGTGAGTAATATCTTGCTTTATGATTCTTTTTTTGAAATTTGTATTCTTTTCTCTAACAAAAGAGTTTTTTATAAAGATGTAGAAAAAATCATTTTTAAAAAATCAAAAGGTGGAGGATTTTTTGAATTTCTTTGTACAAGCAAGGGGAAAAAGCACTATTATATTTTTATGTTCTCTATTAATGAAGAATTAAAAGGGAAGGATGCTGATTATGTAATTCAAAAACTTAAAAAGATTTTTGAAGAAAAAGGAATACCTGTTATTGAAAAATAGTAATTTTTTCGCAGGTCTTATAACTTGTTTTTTTGTTTGGAGTGATTTGATAGAATTTTGAGGAGAAAGAAACAAGGATTTAAAAATTGAATAGCAGCAAACTTGGAGCGTTAGAAAGAAAAATAACATCTGAAAAAATAGATGATGCAATAACTACTCCTATAGAATTGATAATAAATGACAAGTTGTCTAAAGGAAATGATGAATAAAAAACGAATAGAAAGGAGCTATATATGAAAAAAAGATTTTTTAATAGATTTTCCCAGGTATTTTTGATTTTAATTTTAACATTTACAATGGGATGTCATCTCCCAAACAACAAAGAAACAGCAAAAGAATTTATAAATGCATGCAAAGCCAATAACATATCAGAAATAAAACTAATGCTTGCAATGGGAGTTGACCCTGATATAACAGATGATGGATTAACAGGTCTAATGGTTGCTGCGTATAATGGTTACATTGAATTAACCCAATTGCTTTTAAAGAAAGGGGCAAATATAAATAAAAAATATTATGGGACAATATTAGCTGGATTGGAAGGAGAAACAGCCTTGAACTTTGCAATAAGTGGTTACGCTTATTATAAAAAACATGACAAACAGAAGGCAAAACGAATAGAAAAAATTGCTCTCCTTTTAGTAGATAAAGGTATAGATATAAACTCTCAAACAGAGGATGGGAGGAATTATCTAACGCAAACAAGCTGGGCAGGAATGAAATCTTTGATTAAGAAACTTATTGAAAAAGGAATTGATGTGAATTATACATCACCAGATGGATTTACTGCACTTATGGTAGCATCTTTCAATGGCCATTTTAATGTTGTAAAACTATTGCTTGAACACGGAGCAAACCCAAATTTGAAGGTTAAAGAGGGAGAATATAAAGGTTACACAGCCTTGAAATTGGCAGAAAAGAAAGGCTACAAAGACATAGTAAAACTCCTCAAGCAATACGGAGCAAAAGAGTAAACAATCCCCCCGCAGGCTATTTGGCCTGCTTTTTTTGTTTTGTGTGATTTGATAGAATTTTGAGGAGAAAGAAACAAGGATTTAAAATTTGCAAGAGAAACAAATTTTAGGGATAAAAAATGAATAATCCTATTAATAAATGTATGGGATATTTTTTATTAAGTATTTTTTTATTTTTTTTAGGGTTAATATTTTACAAAAGTGATAAAAGTGAAAAAAAACTTTCCTTGAATGACAAACTAATAACTTTTAATGTGTTTGTAGCAGCAATAATATCATTTTTTATTTTTGTAAGATATTTAATAATTTTATTAATAGGTTTATCCCACAGGCCATTTGGCCTTTTTTATTTGTTTTATTTATCTAAAAGTGAGTTTCTGTAGTTTTCAAAGACATTGAGTACTTCTTTTGAGGTTTTTGCATCGTTAAGTTGAAGGCGGATTGATTTGCCTTTGGGAAGGCTTCTTGAGTACCATGAGAGGAATAGTTTCATTTTGTGCTTTGCAAGGTTTTCAGGGTATATTTTCATAATTCGTTTAAACTGTTTTTCAATTATTTCAATAAGTTTTTCTATTTCAACTTTTTCATTATCAAGCAATTCTTTGAATATCCACGGTTTTTTTATTGCAGCGCGGGCAATCATTACACCGTCGCACTTTGTTTCAAGCATTTTTAATAAACTTTCCCTGCCAACAATGTCTCCGTTTCCAATAACGGGAATTTTTAACCTTGATTTTAAATCAGCAATCCACTCGTAATTCACATTGCCGCTGTACATCTGTTTTTTTGTTCTTCCGTGAAAGAACACTGCGTCAACTCCCTCGTTTTCAGCAATTTTCCCTATTTCTTTATAAACAAGATTATTTTCATTCCAGCCAGCCCTGATTTTTATTGTTAATGGGATAGACAATACCTTTCTAACTTTTCTAATAATCTCTTCAGCCTTTTTTAAATCCATAAGCAATGCAGAACCGCCGCCGCTTTTTGTAACATTTTTTGAAGGACAACCCATGTTTATGTCAATTCCATCTGCCCCTAAATCCTCAAGCATTCTTGCAGCCATTGCCATTCTTAAAGGTTCTTTTCCAACAATTTGAAAGAATAGCGGTTTTTCAGAAAAATCAAAATTAAGCATAAAGGATGTTTTTTTACATCCCCTTGTTAAAGCATCTGCTGAAATCATTTCTGAAAAAACAACTCCAATTCCACCGAATTCCTTTACAATCTGCCTGAAAACAGAGTCGCTTATGTCAGCAATAGGGGCTAAAAAGGTTGGTGGGGAAACTTCAAGGCTTCCTATTTTTATCTTTTTGTTTTTAAATTCTTCAATTGTATTTTTCATTGTTAAAATCTCTTGTTTTTTTCCCAATTCCAGGCTGTTTGAATTATGTATTCAATGTCATTGTATTGAGGTTTCCAGTTTAAAACCTTTTTTATCTTTTTATTGTCGGCAACAAGCACAGCAGGGTCTCCTTCCCTTCTTTCTGTTTCTTCAACCCTAAAATCTATCCCTGTTACCTTTTTTGCAGTATCTATAATCTCTCTCACTGAGTAACCTATTCCGTATCCGCAGTTGAATACATCGCTTTTGCCCCCCTCAATCAGGTAATTTAATGCAAGTATGTGGGCATTTGCTAAATCGTTTACATGTATGTAATCCCTTATGCAGGTACCGTCTTTTGTTGGGTAATCTGTTCCAAAAATCTTTATGCTTTCCCTCTCCCCCTTTGCTGTTTTTAAAACAAGGGGAATAAGGTGGGTTTCAGGGTTGTGGGACTCCCCTATTAAACCAGACTCATCGGCACCTGAAGCGTTGAAATACCTTAAAGCAATGTATGAGATTTCTCCAGCATTTGACATATCTCTTAAAGCATTTTCAACAGCAAGTTTTGTGTTGCCGTAAGGGTTTACAGGCTTTAATTCAAAGTCTTCCTTTATCGGCGTTTTTTCAGGGTTGCCGTAAACTGCAGCAGTTGAGGAGAAAACAAAGTTTTTAACATTGTATTTTTTTAAAAGCGTCAGAAGGTTTAATGTTCCTGCAACATTGTTTTTATAAAACTTTAAAGGGTTTTTTACAGACTCCCCCACTTCAATAAATGCAGCAAAGTGAATACATGCATCAAATTTAACTTCAGAAAGTAAAGATGACAGCCTCTCTGTGTCTAAAATATCCCCTTCAACAAACTTTACATTTTCAACCGCTTCCCTGTGGCCGTTTGAAAGGTTGTCGTAAACAACAACATTAAAGCCTTTTTCAGAAAGCAATTTAACTGTGTGGGAGCCAATGTATCCTGCGCCACCTGTAACCAGGATGTTTAGTTTAGCCATTTTCCACTTTCCTTTTTGCAAGGAATTTATAGGCAATTGTTGCAATAAACATTAAAACAGGCAGCAATAAATTTTTGTAATCAAATGAAAGGGAATACTTTTGATAGAGGGGAAGTGCATAGTACTTTGCTTCAATTAAAGAGGCATAATCTGGAATTAAAATATCCCTGAAATTGTAAAGGTAAATGAGCAAACCGGAAAATGCGTTTACAAGAATAATGTACAAAGCCCCTATCCCCCTTGAATTAAAAACTGCATCAAATAAAAATATGTGGGCAAAGAGGGTAAAAAGAAGGGCTGAAATTGAAACAAATGAGTTTAAAAATGGGTTAAAGCCAAATTTTAAACCAAAAATTGCGGAAAAAATCAAATAGACAATCAAAAGAAAGACAAATGGACGGATTACGCTTCTCTCATTATCCTCAACGACAAAAATTAAATAGGCAAAAAAAGCAAAAACAGCAAATACAGAGTGGTAGTTTTTCCAGAAAATAAGGGAAATTGAGCCTTTAACCTGAAGGGGAACCTTTATAAAAAGGTAAGAGATAGAGTTTTTTTCAACCTTTACACCAAAAAACAAAAGCAGTGAAAAAATTAATAAAAGGATTAGAATGAAAATTTCACTCTTTGATAAATTCAAGTATCTTTTCAACAACATCTTCAATCTCCATTCCTGTGGTATCTATGTAAATTGCGTCTTCGGCTTTTTTTAAAGGGGCTAAATCCCTTGAAGAATCCTGCTTATCCCTTTCCAATTGCTGTTTTAATACCTCTTCAAAGGTTATTTTTGTTTCAGGGTTTTTCTCCTTCAACTGCAAATACCTTCTCCTTGCCCTCTCTTCAGGGGAAGCATCAAGGAAAAACTTGTACTTTGCGTCAGGAAAGACAACCGTTCCTATATCCCTTCCCTCTAAAACAGATGGTCTTGACAGCCCTATCTTTCTCTGCTGCTCTGTTAAAAACTTTCTTACAACCTTTAGTTTTGAAAAATCAGAGGCAAGTTTTGAAATTTCAGGGGTTATTATTTTGTCTGAAACATTCTCCCCGTTTAAATATATGTTTCCCTCATCGTCAAAATCAAGTTCAATTCCCTTTAAATCCTTTTCTGTTATTTCGTCAGACGGTTTTTCCCCTTTCCTGTGTAAGTACAGTGCAACAGCCCTGTACATTGCACCTGTATTCAAATAAAAATACCCTAACTTTTTTGCAATAATCTTTGCGATTGTGCTTTTCCCTGCACCTGAAGGCCCGTCAATTGCAACAACATTCTTTTTCATCAAGTTAACACCTCTTTCAATGCATTTAAAAACATTTCATCGTGCTCTCTTAAACCAAAACTCATTCTAAACCAGGTTGGCATATTGTATCCGCCCTTTAAGGGCCTGACAATTACACCTTTCTTTTGCATATTGTGGAAAACCTCCTCAACATCCTTCCCAGTATCAACCGCAATAAAGTTTCCCTCTTCCGCAAGAACCCTCAACCCCATCTTTTCTATTTCAGGCACAACACAGGCCTTTTCTTTCTTCACATGCTCTTTAGACTTTAGAACATGGTCTTCGCAATCTAAAGCAGCAATGCAGGCTTCCTGGGCAAGCAGGTTTAGGTTGAAGGGGGAACGCACCTTTTCAATCTTTTGAATTAAATCAGGGTTTCCAAAGCCATAGCCAACCCTTAATCCTGCAAGGCCGTATATCTTTGAGAAAGTTCTTAATATTAAAACATTATCCTTTCTCCAGTCTTTAATATACTTCATACTGTCAGGATAATCAGGATTATCAACAAACTCATAGTATGCCTCGTCAAGCACAATTAAAACACTGTCAGGCACTTTTTCAACAAACCTGTCTAACTCTTCCCCTTTTATCATTGTTGAGGTTGGATTGTTGGGGTTAGCAATGTAAATAATTTTGGTTTTATCGTCAATTGCCTTTAAAAAAGCGTCTAAATCGTGCCTATAATCCTTTGCGGGAATCTCTTTATAGCCGTGGTTTGACGCTAAAGTGGCAATCTTGTACATTGCAAACGAGTACTCTGAAAATATTGAATGCTCTCCGTAATCAAGCAAAGCCTTTGCACAGTATTCTATTATTTCGCATGAACCATTGCCGAATATTATCCAGTCAGGGTCAAGATTAAACTTTGAGGCAACCTTTTCCCTTAAATAATAGGCTCCCCCATCTGGGTAATAGTGAATATCTTTAATCTTTTCCCTTAAAACTTCGGTTACTTTTTCCGGTGGGCCTAACGGGTTTTCATTTGAGGCAAGTTTTACTATCTTTTCAGGGTCAAGCCCGTATTCCCTTGCAACAGTCTCAATAGGTTTACCCGGAACATACGGGGCTAAAGAGGCAATATAATCAGGTTGTTTTACCGTCATTTTTCCTCCCTTTTTTTAAAGCAAGGGTTTTTAAACCTTCCACTTCCTGAGGGGTTAACCTCCTGTATTCCCCGGGCTTTAAATCTCCAACTTCAAGGTTTCCAATTTTAACCCTTTTCAGTTTAACAACAGGATGTCCAACCTTTTCAAACATTCGCCTTATTTGATTCTTCTTCCCCTCAGTTAATACCACCTTAAGCCACGAATTGTTTTGATGCCCTAAAAGAGTAATCTTTTTTGCGCTTAACCTTCTATCTTCTACAATTACACCGTTTAACAACCTCTCAATACTCTTTTTATCTGGCACTCCCCTAACTTTGACAAGGTATGTTTTTTCAACCTTTGTTTTTGGATTAGTAACTAAATTTGCAAACTCTCCGTCATTTGTAATTAGCAACAAGCCTTCTGTGTTTATATCAAGCCTTCCAACCGGAAATAATGCCTTTTTTTCCTCTCTTGCAAGTAAATCCATAACGGTTGGTCTGTGTTTTTCATCGCTTTTTGTCGTCACATAGCCCAATGGTTTGTAAAGAAGGATATAAACCTTTTTTTTAAGGGGCTTTATAATTTCTCCGTCAACCTTGATTATGTCTTTTTCAGGGTCTGCTTTGTCTCCCAATCTTGCCTTTTTGCCGTTTACAAAAACCCTTCCCTCTTCAATCAACTCCTCTGCTTTTCTCCTTGAAGCAATGCCTGCCCTTGCAATAATCTTTTGAAGCCTCTCTTTCATTCCTCAACCCCCATCTCTTCAAGGTCAGGTAAGTCTTCAAGAGAGTTTAAGCCGAATGTTTCAAGAAAGTATCTTGTGGTTTTATAAAGGGACGGCTTTCCTATTACATCCTTTTTCCCGGCAATCTTAATCAAATTCTTTTCAAGCAAATTCCTTAAAATATGGGAAACAGACTGCACCCCCCTCAATGCTGCAATCTCCTGCGCAGTTATAGGCTGTCTGTAAGCAATTATTGCAAGGGTTTCAAGAGCTGCCCTTGAAAAACTTTGCCTGCTCTCCCTTTTGTGAAATTCAGCAACAAATGAATAAACATTGGGATTTGTTAAAAACTGATAGCCGCCTGCAATTGAAACAAGGTTTACCCCTTTTGATTTGTAATCATCCTTTAACTCTTCAAGTATTTCCTCTACCTCTTTTTTGTCTTTTTCTAAAAAAGAAGCAATTTCTTTCGCCGTTAGCGGCGTATCTGAGGAAAAAAGTATTGCTTCAACAACCTGTTTTAAAGTTTCTTTATTCATACCTTGATATTATCCTGTCCCTTTCCTTATATGAGTAATTTTTATCCCTGATTAGTATAATCTCTGAAAATGTTGAAGTTTGAACGCTTTTTAAAATATGTTCTTTAATTAACTCAAGTATTGAGGTGAAGGAATAAACCACATAGGTTCTGTCCTTTCCCTTTACAATCTCATAAAACCTTGTTTTTTTTCTATTTTTGAAAATCTCATAAATTGCCGATACAACCTGTCTCATTGAGTATTTTGCTTTTCTAACAATATCAGGTTCTAAAGCCTTCAGCCTTCTCAAGATATTTGCGTATAGGTTTGCAAGGAGAAAAGCACCGTTTTCGGAAACAATTAGAGGCCTTTCCTTTGAGACAAAGTCTTCCTTAAATCCCCTTTCAAACATCTTTTGCCTTCTGTTAAGGTTTTCAGAAAGAATTGAAGCCTGCTTTGTTATCTTTTCATACTCTTCAAGTTTGAAAATCAACTCTTCCTTCATCTCCTCAAAAGCCTCTTTCTCCCTTGGAATCAGGGATTTTGCCTTCATCAGCATTAGCGTTGACGCCATAACAAAGTAATCCCCTGCAATATCAAGGTTCATTTCCTGCATTTTGTTTAATATCTTCGAATACTTTTCTGTAATTTCTGCAATTGAAACCTCTGATATTTCAAGCTTATTTTTCCTTAACAACTGTAAAAGTAAGTCTAATGGGCCTGTAAAGTTTTCAAGCTGAATCTCAAAGTTTTCAAAATTGTCCATTATCTCCTCTTTAGATTCATTGCCTCTCTAACCTCTTCCATTGTTTGAGAGGCAACCTCTCTTGCCTTTCTTGCCCCTTCGTCAAGTATAGAATCAAGGAATTGCTTATTCTCTTTTAATTTTCTCAATTTTTCCCCAACAGGTGCAACCTTTTTAATCAAGTGTTCAGACAAAAACTTCTTACACTGGAAGCAACCAATCCCAGCTGTCCTGCACCCTTCGGCACACTCTTTTCTTACCTCTTCAGGGGAAAAAATCTTATGCAGTGCAAAAACAGGGCAATCTTCAGGAACACCGGGGTCTGTTTTTCTAACCCTTCTCGTGTCTGTTTTCATAACCCTTAACTTTTCCCATATCTCTTCAGGGGTATCTTCTATTAAAATTGCATTGTTATAGCTTTTGCTCATCTTTCTTCCATCAAGGCCAGGAACCCTCTTCGCCTCTGTAATCTTTGCTTCAGGCTCAGGGAAAATCTCCTTGCCGAAGATATGGTGAAACCTTCTTACAATTTCCCTTGCAAGTTCAAGGTGGTACAGCTGGTCTTCACCAACTGGAACATAGTTTGCCTTGTAAATAATTATATCTGCCGTCTGTAAAACCGGATAACCTAAAAACCCGTAATTTGAGAGGTCTTTATCCTTTATCTGTTTCTTTTTTTCTTTGTAAGTGGGAACTCTCTCAAGCCAGCCTAACGGGGTAATCATTGAGAGGAGAAGGTGCAACTCTGCATGCTCTTTTACATCAGACTGAACAAAAATTACCGACCTATCAGGGTCAACCCCTGCTGCAATAAATCCCGCAGCAACATCGTAAATATGCTCTTTAATTGCTGAAGTGTTTGAATACATAGAAGTTAAAGCATGCCAATCAACAACACAGTAAAAACACTCATTTCCTTCGTTTTGAAGGTTAACATAATTCTCAAGTGCACCAACAAGATGCCCTATGTGAAGTTTGCCTGTCGGCTGAGTTCCGCTTAAAACCCTTTTTCCACTCATATCCACTCCCAATAAATTTTTATAATCAAGACATTATTCTAATTAGCATTAAATAAAAAGGCCTGAAAATAATATCAAAAACATTGAAATAGATTAAGCCAAGAAGAATTATAAATCCGTAAGGGCCTATTTTAGACACATAGTTCTCATAGTTCCTTAAACCAATAAACTTTGCAAGCACACCTGAACCGTCAAGTGGGGGAACAGGTAAAAGATTAAATACAGCAAGTATAAGGTTAATTGCCGCAAGATAAAATAGAAAAAGCCTTAACGGCTGAAAAGCCGCAAGGGCAGGAAACATCATTACAACTTTATATAACACTATTGCAATTATCATAATTATCAGGTTTGATAATGGCCCGGCAAAAGAAACTATTGAAATTCCCCCTTCCCTATCTCTAAAATTTAAGGGATTTATAGGCACAGGCTTTGCCCAGCCAAATAAAGGAATTGATGAGGGGAAAAATATCATAAATAGGGGGATAATAACAGTCCCTACAATATCAATGTGGGCAATAGGATTCAAAGATATCCTGCCTAAATGCTTTGCCGTATCGTCTCCCATAAAATGAGCAGACAAAGCATGAGCCGATTCATGAACCGTTAATGAAAAAAGCAACGCTATATACTGCATTAACCCGATTGCTATCTTCATCCCTAAATCTGTATTCAAAATAACCTCCGTCGTAAAAAACTATAGCTTTATTTTACCAGAAAAAAATTCTTATAACTTTGAGATTTATAAATAAGGGAATAATTTACCCTGACACTCTCTTTAAATAATGAAGTGAGCTTCCTTCCTCTCCTATTGCTGGAATAAATCCTGCCCTGTCAATAACCAGTAATATTGAATTCAGGGATTGTTCAAGGGGAGAATTTAAAGACGGCTTGTTTTCATAAAGTTTGTAATTCTCCTTATATTCAGGAAGAGTAATATCTGGCATTATTACATTCCCCCCTGCCTTCAATCCTATAACCCTGCCCTCAGAGTGTAACGCAGCAAGAGCAGAGGTTGAAGCTATGTTTATATCTTTCATTACAATCCTTGTAGCAGCAATCATCTTAATTGCAAGTTTAAAAATATTCTCCCTTTCCCTTTCAAACCAATCTTTAAATTCACTTCCCCAGGGTGTCTGATAATGAATAACATAGGGCCCCATCCCAATCATATCAACATCAAAATCTTTGTAAAACAGTATATCTTTTGCCAAATCCTCAATTGTCTGGTATGGTGCTCCAATTAAAACCCCTGTCCCTGTTTGATATCCTATTTTTTTTATATTTTCAAGACATTTCAGCCTTTCCTCAAATTTGTGGTCTTGGGGATGCCACTTTTTATACAAATCGCTATTTGAGGTTTCAATTCTCAACAAACACCTTTCAGCACCTGCATCAAACCATCTTTTATAATCGTCAAAACCTGCCTCACCAAGGGAGAGAGTAATCATCAAGCTTGAATCAATTCTTTTTATCTCTTTTATTATTTCTTCAATAAATGAAACATACTGTTTCCCCTTTAATTCTCCTCCCTGCAAAACAACAGAGCCTAACCCCTTTTCAGAGGCAAACCTGACAGATTTCAGTATATCTTCTTTACTCATAAAATATCGTTTTAAGCTTTTATTGCCTTTTCGTATCCCACAGTAATAGCAATTTTTGCTACATTTGTTTGTAAATTCAATTACTCCTCTTAAATAAACCTTATTTCCAACATGCTTTCTTCTCACTTTGCCTGCTTTCTCTATGAGCAAATCAAACTCTTTTCCCTCAGCTTTTAACATTTCCTCAATTTCTCTTTGTGAAACATTTCTCATAATAAACCGCCTACAAAAAAACCGCCTTTTATTAAAGGCGGTCTATTTAAAAAGTGATTTTATTCAGCTGGAGTTTCTTCTGTTGCTCCCTCTTCGCCTTCCTGCCCCTGAGTGTCAGCAGCCTCTTCATTAGCCTGTTCCTGGGCAACCAACTCCTGATACTGTTCTTCTGTTAAGAAATTACCGTCTTTAATATAGTATTTAGGATACTTTATTCCCCATTTCCCTGGAGCAGCATGTCCTATAAAAAGATAACCGTCCTTCTTTGAATAGCCTTCATACTTCTGGCCAAATTTATCCTTTAAGGGAATATAGTCAATTAAGCCTTCTTTTACAACAACATTATCGGAAGTTGCAATTTCATCCCAGCTTGCATATTCAGGGTAGTACCCATGGTCAAGGTTATACTGGTCAAAAGCCTCAGCAACTTTTTTCAATTGCTCTCTTGAAGCAATCCACCTTGCCTTGTTAACACTGTTTAAGTACTTTGGAACCGCAATTGAACCGATTAAAAGGATAATTGTAATAGCAATGAGCATCTCTAAAAGTGAAAAACCCTTATTTTTCATTAGTCACCTCTTACAAAGTATTTTCATTCCTTAATAACTATATAATAGCAAAGAAGTATATTCAAGCAAAAATACAACACAAATATTATTGAAATTTCATAAAAACTGCATAAATTCTAAATGTAGTTAATTTAATAGGATTTTTTTTGCAAATTTTTATTGACTTTTTTTTTCGAGTATATTATTATTCCTTCCTGTCAGCGATATTCGCTGTTCTTTGAAAATATGACCCCGTAGCTCAGCAGGTAGAGCATCTGCCTTTTAAGCAGAGGGTCGCTGGTTCGAGACCAGCCGGGGTCACCATTTTTTCTTATGCGTCCCCATCGTCTAGCCCGGCCTAGGACACCGCCCTTTCACGGCGGCGACAGGGGTTCAAATCCCCTTGGGGACGCCATCTTTTTATCCACCTAAAAATTCATCAAAAATCAGTAATACCACGCTTTTCTTGTCCATGGTAAGTTTGCCCTGCCTTTTTCAGGTTTTACAAGCAGTGTTTGATAAAGCCCAATTTTTCCTATGGCAAATTGATAAGAGCTTGCAGCAAGGTATAAACGCCATACCCTGTACCTTTCTTTGCCTGCCTCTCTTATGCACTTTTCAGCATTTTCTTCCAGATTTTTAACCCACAGCGCAGTTGTTCTTGAGTAATGCTCCCTTAACTGCTCTATATCTCTTATCTCAAAGCCTGCATCCTCTGAAAATACCGAAATAAGGGATATAGGCAACAATTCTCCGTCAGGGAAAACATATTTCTGAATAAATTCCGACCTTGGTTTTCCAAAATCCACTTTGTTAATTGTAATCCCGTGATTTAAAAATAATCCCCCTTCTTTTAGCAAATTGTACGCATGCTTCATATAAATTGAATAATTTTTCTCCCCAACATGCTCAAACATTCCGACACTAACTATTTTGTCAAACTTGTCATTTTCATCTAAATCCCTGTAATCCCTGAATTCCATTTTTACCCTATCTTCAAGCCCCTCTCTTTTTATCCATTCATTTGCAAATTCATACTGGTTTTTACTTAAAGTTATCCCCTTAGCATACACCCCATAATTCTTTGCCGCATAGATAATCAAACCACCCCAGCCTGCACCAATATCAAGAAGCCTTTCCCCTTCTTTAAGATAAAGCTTCTTGCAGATATAATCCATTTTCTGTATCTGCGCAGTGTTAATATCTTCCTCTCCTGTCTGAAAATAAGCACAGGAATACTGTAAGTTTTTGTCTAAAAATATTTTGTAAAACTCATTTGAAACATCGTAATGGTATGAAATTGCCTGAGCGTCCCTCTCCTTACTGTGCTTTTCTCCTTTCAATTTTGCTCTAATTTTGCTGTAAGGCTTATCCCTTTTAGGAAGCTTTCTCAAAAGGTTAAAGAGAGAAGCCTTCTCCAAAAGGCTTAACTTTTTTTCCACAAGGTATTCAGCCATGGGGAAAATTCCATATATATTTCCCTCAATGTCTATATCACCGTAAACATAGCTTTCAGCAAGTGAAAGCTCAGAGGCATCAATAAACATTTCCCTTAAAGACCATGGAAAGTTTATTTTGATTATTGTATCTTTTAAATCACCAAAAACCTCTTCTCCGTTCCAGAGCACAAAAACAGGCTTTTTATCAAATTCCCCCAATAATTTAGCTAAAAAATCTTTCGCAATTGAAATATATTCACCGTTTTTTCCCTCCATGTTCACCTCCAAAGTAAAAACAAGTTTTTAAAGAATAGATTTAAAAGAATTTCTTTATTTTTATTATATCTCAAAAAAATTTTTGCAACATATTTTGTGATAAAATTTAAGAAAAATTCGGAGGGAATTATGAAATTAGCTGAAAAAATAAAGTATCAGGTGCCAATTAAGGCGGTACTGGATAAATTGGGAGTAAAAGAGGGGGCTTTAGGTTATTTTTGCCCATTCCATAAAGATGAAACAGGAAGCCTGATAATAAAAGAAACAGACAATACATTCAAGTGCTCTGTTTGCAAAGCGTCAGGAGACCAGATTGAAATAACCAAGAAGGTAAAGGGCTTTGATTTTGAGCAGGCTATTGAGTTTTTAGCAAAAGAATTTGATATTAAAGAAGATAAAAACGAGGGGATTTTAGACGACTGGCTTTCTAACAGGGATAAAAGAGAAACCCTTGAAAGTGTTTTTGGCAAGGAGACTGAAGGGGAAATTAGCGAAAAAGACAGAGAGATTTATTCTTACATTTCAGAAAACACTTCCCTTTCTTTCATCCATCAGACTTTTTTAGAAAAGAAAGGCTTTGATAATGCTTTAATTGAAAAACTAAAACTTAGTTCAATAGAAAAACCACACCTTTTTGTTGAAGAGTTAAAGGATAGATTTGGAATTGAAGCCCTTGATAAAGCGGGATTACTAAACAGAAAGAGGGAGTTTGTTTTTCAGAAAAATAATCTTATAATCCCATTTTTTGAAAACGGGGAGATTACCTTTCTTGCAGGCTGGGATATTTCAGGGGGAAGGTATGAGTTTGTTTTCCCCCACCACAAAACAAAAAAATGTTATATCCCCCAACTTGAAGAAAAGGAAGAAATTTACATTACAGGCGATTTTAGAGGATGCTTTGCATTCTTAAAGAAAAACTGTTTCTCTGTTGCCGCTTTCGGAGATTTTGAAAAACTTTTGCAATTTAAAGGAAAGAAAATCTTTGTTTGCGGGGATAAAGACGAAAAGGGGCAACAGTTTAATAGAAAAATCATTAAATTTTTTGCTGAAAGCGGGGTAAATTACACAATAGGTGGATTTGAAAACTGTTTCACAGATTACCTTGATTACCTCACTTTTAAAAGAAAATAGCAGTTTTTTTGCTTTTAAACTATTTTCTCTTATAATCTTAAAGCGGCTTTTTGCCAGAAACACCTATTTGGAGAAAAATGTACCCTTACTCTGATTTAATAAAAGTAAAAAAACCTGGCCAATACACTGGGGGAGAATTAAACTCAATAGTTAAAAACACTGAAAATAAATTAAGGTTTCTTTTAGCATTCCCAGACCTTTACGAAATTGGCATGTCTTACACAGGGCTTCATATACTCTATGAATTGATAAACAGACAAGAAAATATATTTGCCGAAAGGGTTTTTGCACCGTGGATTGACTTTGAGAAAATTTTAAGGGAAAAGAAATTACCTTTACTTTCCCTTGAGACAAAAACACCAATGAATAAATTTGATGTTGTCGGCTTTACCTTTCAGTATGAGTTAACCTACACAAACTTTCTAAATATGCTTGATTTGTCAGGCATCCCATTGAGAAGCAAAGAGAGAACAGATTTCCCTTTGATTATGGCAGGGGGACCTTGCGTATCCAACCCGGAACCGATTGCCCCGTTTGTTGACTTTTTCTATATAGGGGAAGCGGAAACCTACTTAATTGAGATTTTAAACAAAATTCAAACCTTAAAACAAAGCGGGAAAAACAGGAAACAGATACTTGAACAACTTGCTGAATATGAATTTATCTATGTGCCAGAGTTTTCAAAGTACAGACAAACAGAGTTTTTTCTCATCCCGGAGTACCCTAAAAAAGTAAAAAGGACATTTCCCCTAAATTTTGAGCAGAGGGATTTCCCTGAAAAGGCGGTACAGCCTAATGTTCAGATTGTTTACGACAGAGTAACACTTGAAATTTCAAGAGGTTGCGACGAGGGGTGCAGATTCTGTCAGGCAGGGTACATTTACAGGCCTCAAAGGGAGAGAAAGCCTGAAGATTTAATAACTCAGGCAGATACACTTTTAAAAAACACAGGCCAGGATGAAATATCCTTAACCTCTTTAAGCGCCGCAAATTATCCAGGTATTGAACTTTTAATTGAAACACTTATGAAAAAGTATTCAGATGAAAGAATATCACTCTCGCTTCCATCAATAAGGGCAGACAAATTTAAAGACGAGTTTGCAATATCCATAAAAGAGGGAAGAAAAACAGGTTTTACAATAGCCCCTGAGGCAGGCACAGAAAGGTTGAGAAAAATTATAAACAAAAACCTGAAAGAAGAAGATATTTTCTGGAGTGCAAAAACAGCATTTGAAAACGGCTGGGACCACATAAAATTTTACTTTATGATAGGGCTTCCCTTTGAGGAGTATGAAGACCTTGAAGGAATTGTAAAAATATGCGAAAAAAGCCTTGAGTTTGCAAAAAGGGGGCATGTAATTCTATCTGCCTCAACCTTTGTGCCAAAGCCCCACACCCCTTTTCAATGGATTGGACAGATTACTTACCACGAAACTGTAAACAGGCAGGAGTACATAAAATCACTGGTAAAAACAAGGAGAATAAGGTACAAATTCCACGACCCTGCTATGTCTGTTTTAGAGGGGATAATATCAAGGGGAGATGTGCTTGTTGCAGATGTTATTGAAAAAGCATTTAAAATGGGGGTGAGGTTTGACGGCTGGAGTGACACCTTTGATTTTTCAATATGGGAAAAAGCAATTAAAAAAAGCGGTATAAACATAGAAAGGTATTACATAGACCTACCTGAAGATACAGAATTCCCATGGGATTTTATTGACATTGGAGTTAGAAAAAAGTTTCTATTACAGGAATTGAAAAGGGCAATAGAAGGCAAAAACACAGAAATGTGTGTTGATGTCAAATCCTGCAATGCATGTGGCACATGTTCAGGCAAATACTTAAAGGAGAGGTTTGAAAAGAGAATAGAATTTTACAACAAACTAAAACAGGCTGTTAGCATTGAAAACAATAGAACAAAGACAGAAAAAGAAGAGGAGAGATACCATTACCTTTTTATTTTCAACAAAAAGAATGAAATGAAATTTATATCCCACCTTGACTTAATAAGGATAATCCAGAGGGGGTTGAGGATAAGCAAACTCCCAATAGCATTTACAAAAGGCTTTTCCCCCAAACCAATTCTCACCTTTTCTCCAGCCCTTGAATTGGGAATTGAAGGAGAAAATGAAATGTTTATAGTTGAAATGAAAGAAAAGGTTGACATAAATCAGGCTATTTTCAAAATCAACAGAGGATTGCCAGAGGGGATAAGGGTTAAAGAGGGGAAAATTGTACCGTTTGAAAAAAGAAAATTTCTGTCAGGAAAGTGTAAATTGTACTATCTTATTGAATCAAAAGACAACCTTGAAATAAATAGAGATTGGCAAAAACTAAAAACTAAAAAGAAAACCAAAAGGGGATTTAAAGAGATTGAAGTAAAAAATTATGTAAAAAAAGTAACTGAAATTGAAAAGGGCAAATACATTATTGAAAGCGAATTCAGTCCTGATAAAGGCAGCTTAAAGATAACCGAGATAGTGCCTTTAATCTTTAAGAATACAAATTTAGATAATGCTATAATAAAAAGACAGAAAATAGAATACGGAGAATTATGATAAGAGAAATTTTAGTAAACTCAACAAATCAGGAAACAAGGATTGCGTTAATAGAAAACAACAAACTTGTTGAGGTATTTGTTGAAAGAAGGTTTAACAGAGGGATTGTAGGAAACATTTACAAAGGAAAGGTAACAAAGGTTTTACCTGGAATGCAGTCAGCATTCGTAAACATAGGGCTGGATAGAGACGCATTCCTCTATGTTGGAGACATTTCTGAAAATATCCTGAATATTGAAGAATTCATTGACGAAGAAAATATTGAAGATACCGATGACGAAAAAGTAACAAGCCACAGCGATGTTCACATTGAAGATTTGTTGAGAGAGGGACAGGAAATACTCGTCCAGATTGCTAAAGAGCCTATTGGAACAAAGGGGCCGAGGATTACAGCACACATAAGCCTTCCTGGAAGATACCTTGTCTATATGCCAACAATTTCTCACATAGGTGTTTCAAGAAAGATTGAAGACGAAGAAGAGAGAGAAAGATTAAAACAGATAATGGAAAAGATAAAAAAAGGCACAGGTGGATACATTGTAAGAACAGCAGCAGAGGGAATGGATGAAGAGGCTTTAAAACAGGATGTTGAGCTTTTACAAAAGATATGGAAAGAGATAATCCAGAAAACAGAGAACTCAAGGGCACCTAAACTTATCCACGAAGAATTGGGGCTTCTTGAAAAGGTGATAAGGGATTACTTTACAGATGACACAACCTTAATGCTTGTTGACAACGAAACTGCATACCAGCAAACCATTCAATTCCTTGACAAAATAAACAGCAGGTGGATTAACAGGGTAAAACTGTACACAAAAAAACAGCCAATATTTGAGTTATACGACATTGAAAGCCAGATTGAAGGGGCACTTCGTTCAAAGGTATGGCTAAAATCAGGGGGGTACATTGTTATAAACCAGACGGAAGCCCTTGTTTCAATTGATGTAAACACAGGAAGGTATATAGGTAAAAAATCCTTAGAAGAAACTGTGTTTAAGACAAACAAAGAGGCTGTATCGGAGATAGTAAGGCAAATCAGGCTAAGAAACTTAGGGGGAATTATAGTTGTTGATTTTATTGATATGGAAGAGGAAGAGCATAGAAAAGAGGTTTTAGACCTTCTTGAAAATGAGTTAAAAAAAGACAAATCAAGAACAAATGTACTGACAATTGAAGAAATAGGGCTTGTTGCAATTACAAGAAAAAGGGTAAAGCAGTCTTTGGAGAGGGAATTAACCCAGGTTTGCCCTTACTGTCGCGGTACTGGAAGGGTAAAATCAATACCAACCATACTCCTTGAAATTCAAAGGGAAATAATAAACAGGATTGTAATAAATTATGACAGGGATATTACCATAAGGGTGCACCCTTACATAGGAGAATACCTTAAAAACGACAATTACTTCATAGTTAAAGAATTAACCGAATACTTTAATATAAGAATAAATGTGAAGGAAGACCCTAACCTTCATTTAGAGGAGTACGATATTGTCTTTAATTAATGAGAATTTTTCAATTGCATTAGGCAGCGGCGGGGCAAGAGGGCTGGCACACATAGGGATTTTAAAAACTCTTAAAGAAAACGGGCTTAAAATTGGAGCAATTTCAGGCACATCAATGGGTGCAGTAATAGGGGCTTTCTATGCCGCTGACAAATTGGAAGATGCAGAAGAATATTATCGAAGCATGAAGGTTACAGATGTAATATTCAACTTTGACCCTATATTCCCAACTTCAGGGCTTATAAACGGCAAAAAGGTAATCCAGATGCTGAGAGATGTAATCGGAGACATCTATGTTTTTGATACTAAAATCCCCTTTTACCCTGTGGCAACAGACCTTGATTCAGGGGAATGGGTTGTATTGCAGGACTGCAAACTCTGGGAAGCGATAAGGGCATCAATATCAATCCCGGGGCTTTTCAGGCCTTTTAAAATCAAGAATAGATACTATATTGACGGGGGAATAACAAACCCTGTTCCTGTAAATGTTTTAAAGGAAAGACATTCAGATACAAAGACAATAGCAGTAAACCTAAACCTGAAACCAACTGATTATAAGAGGGCCTGGATAAAAGAAACAGATAGCGAAACTGGATTTCTTTTAAACAAATTCCCCAGGCTAAAACGACTGGCAAGAAGGGTTGGAATAAACGGAAGAAACAAAAAGGAGAAAGACCCAAATATTCTCCATGTATTAAACAGGACATTCCACATTGTTCAATACGAACTTGCGTGGAGAAGCCTTGAGTTTGACAAACCTGATTACCTTTTAACCCCTAATTTAAACGATGTTGTCTTTATTGAATTTCACAAAGCGGATAAATCAATCTCTGAAGGTGAAAGGGTAGCAAAAGAGTTAATTGAAAAGCTTAAAAATTAGCACGGGTCAAGAAAAATATCCCTGTTTGCAATATCTGAAAGTTTTATAACCTCAACCTTTTTCCCTTTTTTCTCAAAAATCCTTTTTCTCCACTCAAGGTTGTCGTAAGGTTCAAGAAAAATCCTTAATTCATAGGCGTACTTTAAAACATTTTCTGTCGGCTTATGTTTATAAAAAACAAAACCAGTTTTTAGATTATTCCTTTCAATGTGTTTTTTCACGCTGTCTAAATCAAAAATCCCAACCTTATCTCCGTAAAAAAGAAAAACAACATCTCCGCTTTCCGCATCCTTAAACATCTTTCTATAAACAAGGGAAGACTCACAACCGCAGTAATCCTGCCTGTAAAGGTTTAACTTCTTTCCCTCTTCAACAGACTTTTTAAACCCGTCATTCTTTTTAAAGTTTGAAGGCATATACTCAACGCCGTACTTTTCCCCAACCTCTTTACCAATTATGTTTATCTTTTCAAAATCCTTGTGGGGAGATACAGTCAAAACAGTTGCAAAAACCTGGCAATTTAACTCCTTTGCCTTTCTTGCACTCTCTTCCATTCTCATTCTTAAACAAAAATCACACCTTGCTGACTTTTCCGGCAAATAGTACAGTTTCTCCGCTGACTTAACAAAATCCTCATAATTGTAATCCCCGACAACTAATTCATAGCCTTTTGCCTCTGCAACCCTTTCCATCTCCCTTTTTCTCTTTTCATACTCCTCTTTCGGAAAGATATTTGGATTGTAAAAATAGCATATAACCTCAAACTCATCTGATAGTGTTTCCGGAATGTAAACCCCATCAGGGGCACAGCAAATATGCAAAAGCAACCTCTTCTTCATAGCAATCAAATTATAGCAGGGTTACAAAAAGATAACAAAACAAAGCCTGAAAACTTTAAAAATTTTAACTAAACCAAAACACAATTGAGTTAATAAAAGACAACAACGAAATAAAGAAAACAAAAACAGAAAAAACAAAAATACCAGCAAATCTTTTATAATAATAGGGAATAGATTATTTTCTTTTATTTTGCTTAGGGGGGACAAATGATTACTGTGTTTATCCTTGCTATAGTTTTTCTAATCTTGGCTTTTGTTTTTGGCTTTGGTATTGCCTCTCTTCCTGAAAATCAGGCAAAAAGGGGATTAGTAAGCGGAATTACAGGAATTATAATTTTTGTTATCATCTTTTACGGTTATCTCTTTTTCTGGAAAGGGAAATACTCATTAACAGAAACAATTATCGGAGTACTATTTGCTGTGGCAATAATCATTAGCCTTCTTTCTGGACACCTCACTGGCAAGAAAAAACAACAAAATTAATTCTGGAAAAAACTGCTTTTTTGTTTCCTCAAGATTGATGGATGCAATTTCAATTAAAACAGATAATTCAAAATCATTAGCCGGAATGGTATTGGGAGGTGAATGGTTTTAAAAGTGGTAAAATTTATAATGAAATATATTGAAAAACCGGATTTATTTTGAGGAGGCTTTTATGGACAAGATTGAATGTTCAGTTATCTCACCTTTAGAGGTTTTCACATTTGGCTTGCCTTACACTGTTTCAAACAACAGGGGAGAATTGATAATTTCAGAGGACAAAATCTTGTTTAAAAAGGATTCCAAAGTTGAATGGGAGATTAAACTAAAAGATTTAAAAAGCGTTAAGGGAATTTTTTATCTTCATTTAACAACAAAAGACAGGGAAAAAATAATTATAAGAACAAAAAGAAGCAACTTAAAGAAAATTAAAAACCTGCTTTTAGAAAAACTCAATAAACAAAAAAAGCCGGCGTGAAGCTGGCTTTTTTATTGGTTCTGTTAATAAACCCTTACTTTTTCTTGTCTATCTCTTTCAAAAGCACTTCGCAGGCTTTTTTAAGTTGCAAGTCTTCTCCCTTAACCTTCCAGTCTGGTGGATTGTTAACAATATAGTCGGGAATTGCAGGGTTTCCTTCCATATCCTTATCTGTTTTATAAACAAACCAAGCCCTGAATGGCTTTCTTATGTACATTCCGTCAATAAGTGTTTCCCCATCGGTTGAGATAACTGCGCCAAATGTTGGCCTTCCAACAAGTTTACCTATTCCCAGTGTCTTGTATGCGTGTGAGAAAATTTCTGCGTTTGAATAACTTGAAGAATTGCACAAAGCAATTGAAGGCTTTGTCCACGGATAGAAAGGTAATCTTTCTGCAAATGGATAGTAATTCCTGAATTTTAAGTGGTTTTTCAGGGAATCTGTCGCCCCCCGTGGTATTGTGTATGCGTGCTGTTTTACATTTAAAATTGCCATTAAGTAATCTGTTGTCCAGCCTCCTCCGTTAAACCTGACATCAATTACAAGCCCTTCCTTGCCCTTTCCTGCCGCTTCTAAATCCCTTTCAAACCTTTCAAAGGACGGCATATCCATTCCCTGAATGTGAATATAACCTAATTTCCCGTTTGAATACTTTTCAACAAGCTTTCTGTTAAATTCAACATACTCTCTGTACAATTCGTTTCTCAAAGATGCAACAGGCCTTATCACAACCTCTCTAATTTTCCCGTCTTTTCCCTTTACATCAAGGTAAACTCTCTTGTTTACTGTATCGCTAAAGAAAGACCAGAAGTTTGTGTCTCGTGTTACCTCATTGCCGTTAACAGAAAGAATAACATCTCCAACATACAATTTTGAAAACTCTTTATCAGCGGGAGAGTCTGGCACAATGTGGGTTACTTTAACGCCCTTTTTCAATGGTTCAACCTCAACCCCTATTCTTCCAACAGATTCTCTTTCAACATTTTCCCTTCCGCCACCGTAAAGCCCCATGTGAGATGCGTTTAACTGGCCTAACATTTCATTAAAGTAATCCCTGAAATCGTGCTTGTTTGTTGCCGCAAGACAGATTGGTTTATAGAGTTTTTTTAACTTATTCCAGTTTCTTCCATGGAATTCAGGGTCATAGAAGTTGTACTTTAAAATTCTCCAGCCTTCTTCAAACATCTGGTTTAATTCAGCAGGGTAATTGATTCTCATTCTTGCTGAAAATGGAAGGGATTTTACTTTATTAGACTTCAAAGAGACTTTTGCAAGGGTACCTCTCTTTCTCAAAAAGAAAAGGCCGTGTTTTGTATAGGTTAAATTGTAAACTCCCCTGCCGTCTCTTGTAATTGCCTTTGTTTCAGTGCCATCCCATTTAATTGAGAATAGGTCTTTATCCTTTTTGCCGGGAAGCTTTGTTGTGTAATAGATTTTTTCTCCATCCTTTGAAAATGCAAGCCCACCTTCGTCACCTGGAAGAGAGGTAACCTGGACAACCCTGTTGTAAATCTCATCAAAATCAATTTGAATAGGCTTTTTCTTTTCTTCTTTTTTACTATTCTTTTCTTTTTTGCTCTTTTCTTTCTTTTTGTCCTTTTCTTCAAGCTGTTTTAAGATTTTTTCATCTTCCCAATCCTGTTTGGTTTTCTGATAATCTGATTTTTTAAGCCATACAAACCAGACATCGTAATCGCTTCTATTTCTTTGAGATAAAAACGCAAGCTTGCTTCCGTCTGGACTCCATACAGGGTGTTTGTCCCCCCGTGGAAACATTGAAACATTTACAGGCTTTGCCCCTTCCTTTAAAGGCAAGATGTAAACATCCTCGTTAAAGGTTAAGTCAACAATTGAGTAAGCAATGTAATTTCCGTCAGGGGAAAAGGTTACTCCCTCAGGGGTTGCCCACCCGTCAAGCAAAACCCTTTTATTTTCAAGTTTTTCTTTCTCAAGGTTTATGTCTGCAATAATTAATTTTCCGTTGTTTTCCCTGTAAATTATCCTTTTACCATCAGGAGAGACAATGGGCTTTCTCTCCTCTCCCTTTGAATCCGTTAACCTTACTATCTTAAACTTCAAAGCAGTGTAAAGGTTTTTGCTTCTCTTATCAGCAGACTTTGCAAGGTATAAATCGTAATTCCCGCTTCTATCTGAAGAAAACACAAGGTTGTAATCGTCTATCCATGCAACATCCCTGTCCCTAAATGGGGATTTGCTAATATTTACCGATTTTGTCTTTTTATCATCGTTTAGTTTTACAAAAACCTCTCCATGCACAGAGAATGCAATAAACTTCCCATTTGGTGAAACAGAGACGCTTTCAATTTTAGATGAAAAGTTTTTTAATTTTATAGGGTCAAAAACATAGTCTTTTGAGAGTGATGGAGAAAACTCTTTTGTTTTTCCGTCTTTCAAAATATAGATTTTCCCGGCCTTTTCATAGGCTATAACCTTACCATCTTTTGAGGCAGACATATAATTTATAGGGAAATCCTTTACAAAGGTGATTTGCTTTATATTTAATACCTTGCTACCATCATTATTTAATTCAAGGGAATAAACATTGTGCCTTCCATCCCTTGCACTTAAAAAGTAAAGTTTTCTCTTTTCAACCCACACAGGATTAAAATCCTGGCCGTTAAATTCTGTAATCTTAAAGTATTTATCCTTTTTTACATTGTAAATCCATAAATCCCTGTTTGCAGAGCCTTTGTACGCTTCCCTTGCAATTCTACACTCTCCCTTAACGAGTGCTATAAGTTTCCCGTCTGGCGATACCTTTGCATCCTGTGCAACAGCGTTTAAAATTCTTTTCGGGGTTTTATCTTTTAAATTTGCAGAAAAAATCTCCCTTTCCCATTCAACCTGCCTGAAATTTCTCAAGGTTGAAAATAAAATTCCGTATTTTTTACTCCAATCAAGGGCAACATCTGGAGAACCGTAATAAGTCACCCTTTCAGGCACGCTTCCTTCAACACTTACCTTAAAAACATCAAAGTGCCCAAACCTGTCGCTTGTAAAGGCAATTTCACTTCCATCTGGCGAAAAAACAGGGTATGCATCGTAAGCCTGATGTACGGTAAGCCTTTTGACATTTGTACCATCAATATTTGCAACAAAAATATCCCCCTGATACTCAAATGCAATCTTGCTTCCATCAGGGCTTAAAGAAGGAAACCTTAACACAGGATTTTCAGCCTTAACCTGTGTTAATGCAAATAAAAAAATAAAAACAAAAATTCCAATTTTTTTCATAATTCCCCCTATTGTATTTTCAATCAAAACTATTTTACTTTATTTAACAAGGATTTGTTTCAAATAGGTTAAGTAAATAAACTTTTGCATTTTACTCCTTAATTATCACAAAATCCCTGAAATTTTTTCTATCAATAACCTTTGTTTCTGCTTTATAATTTTTTACAAAGGTTTTAGGTAAACCTTTCCCCCTTTTTTTCTCCCACTTAAACTCGTAACCAAAGATTTTTCCATCAATATCTTCAATAAAATCCACTTCCTGTTGCTGTTTTGTTCTCCAGAAATAAATTCTTGCAAATCTCCTTTTGTATTCCAGTTGTTTGATTCTTTCTGCTATTAAAAAATTCTCCCATAATCCACCTTTGTCCTGCCGTAAAGAGAGAGGCCTGAAATCTCCAATCAACGCATTCCTTATTCCTGTATCGTAAAAATAAATCTTTTTATTTTTTCTTATTTCATTTCTCATATTTCTGCTAAAAGCATTAAGCTTAAAAACAACAAAAGCCTTTTCAAGAATGTCAATGTATCTTGAAACTGTGTTTTTATCCACCCCGACTGTTTGCGCAATCTCAGAATAACTAATCTCGCTTCCCAATTGTAAAGCAAGAAACTGCAAAAGCCTGTCAAGTATATCCGGCTTCTTTATTCCACCGAAAGATAAAACATCTTTATACAGATAACTGCTTACAAGTTCTTTTAAAACCTCTTTCTCATTTCCTGGATTGTTTAAAACCTCAGGATAAAAGCCATAAATAAGCCTGTTTTCAAGTTGCTGTTCTGAGTAAAGGTATCCGTGATGGTTTTTAAATTCTTCCCAGGAAATAGGGAACAGCCTGTACTCCCACTTTCTTCCTGTTAAAAATTCGTTTATTTGCCCTGACAATTCAAAAGATGAAGAACCTGTAACAAACAACTGCACCTTTTTAAATTTATCCACAATAATCTTAATTGTTATCCCAATCCCCTTGATTCTCTGCGCCTCATCTATAAAAACAAACTTATGATTTCCAATTATTGAACGAATCTCTTCCGTATTTGGTTCAGAAAAAATCGCCCTGACTTTAGGGTCATCTCCATCAATAAATAAAAAATCCTTATCCTTTAGCAATGTATTAATCAAAGTAGTTTTTCCAACCTGCCTTGCCCCTAAAACAATTATTGCCTTTCCTGAGTCTATTTTTTCTTGAATAACCCTTTGCAATAGCCTTTCATACATTTTAACCTCATAATCAAAATATTTAGTGATTGTGCTCACCTCAAGATATAACTTTCGGTGAATTAACTCACTGTTTTGTAAAATTTTAAACTCTAATCAAAAATTTGTCAAATAATCTTTGAAAATACTATCTCAATCAATTTTATTAACAAAATTTTATATAAAAAGAACAAACTTTTATTCTTGAAATTTTAGTTATTTCAAAGAGGCTTTAGCGTGTCGGATATCCTCAACTAAATCCTTTACAGATTCAAGGCCAATGGAAAAGATAAGGTAATTTTTATACCTTTTCACTGAAGATAAGTTTGAGCCAAATACAAAGTTTTCTTTTTTAAATAGAGAGAGTTTGTTTTTAAAACTTTCAGCAGTATCAATGCTTTCAAATTTTATTGAAAAAACATTGCCTTGAGATTTTAAAAAGCTTTTTGCGTTTTTCTTATCAGTTAAATAGGGATAGTAAATCTCTTTAAAAATGCTTTTAAAACCGTCAATCTCCCTTATAAGGTGCAAGGTTGTGTTTTCAGCCATCTTTCTCCTTGATTCCAAAGTTTCAAGGTATGGCATTTCAGGAAAATCTGAAGAAATGCCGGGAAATTCTTTGTCTTTTGAGAGAAAAACATACCCCCTCGTTTTATTGTTTCCTGAGACAAAACCCTTTAACGGGAAAAGTGCAAAGTCGCCAATCCACTCAAAGGGGTAAATCTGAAATGGGGAAAATTCTGCGTATAAAACAGTAATCTTTCCTTTCTCCCTTTTGGTTTTTTTTATTTTATCCCTTAATCCCTCAAAAGATAGTTTTGGAATTTTTAAAAGAGTTACTATTTCAGAATCCTGTTTCAAAGTGTTTAACACACTCTTATATTCTCTTTCAGATTTTAAAAAATATGCGTATTTGCATTTGAAGATAATCTTAAATTTTTCTTCACAACTAAATCTATTTGAAACTAAAATCGTTGCTTTATTCACCTATTCCCCCAAACATACGGGACATTATTATGCCACAGGATACAGCAACATTCAAAGAGTCAATTAAACCAGTTGTTGGAATTGTTATCTTCTCCCCTATTTTCAAAAAATCTTTTTCAATTCCACTTCCTTCAGAGCCTAAAACAATTGCAAATTTTTCTTTAGGGACTTTAACCTGATATAAACCCTTTCCCCCTTTTTTTTCTGCAAGGAAGATCCTTCTATCTTTCAATCCTTCTAAAATCTCTTCTTTTGAAAGTCTTGCTGTCTTTAAATAAAAAATTCCACCCTTTGATGCCCTCACTGATTTTAAGGAAAAAGGGTCTGCTGAGTTGTGTGTAAGTATTACAGAGTTAAAATCAAAGAGTGCCGCACTTCTCAAAATAGCCCCAACATTTTCAGGGTTTTGTACACCGTCAAGAACTGCAATTCTTTGAGAATTGAAAACATCCTTTTTAAAATCAGGAAGTTTAAAAACTGCGATTATTCCTGAAAAAGAAGGCTGATTTGATACTGAGGCTAAAACAGAATGTTTTACTTCAAAGAAATTGCAACCTTCAGGCACAGTTAAATCTTCAAACTTTTTTGATACAAAGAGTGAAACAGGCTTAAATCCGCATTTTATACCTTCGTTATAGGTTTTCAAATCGTCAACGAGAAATTTTTTCTCCCTTTTCCTGTGTTTTGTTGAGGTAAGTTTTTTTAAATACTTTATTTTGTCATTATCCTTTGAGGTAATCATTTTTTAAAAACGCCTATTGCTCTCAGTTTTTTAAGGCTCATAAAGATTGACAGACTTTTCCCCTTTTTTTCTTTTTTCACATCAACCACCTTTACATAATCCGCAAAGTCTGAATAACCTTCAAGAATATCTGGTAAAACATTTTTAGATTTTTCAAAAAACTCTTTGTTAAAATAATTTCCCTCTTTATCAAGGTAAATTGAAAGAGGGTATATATTTGCTTCAACTAAATCCTGGAAAAAGTGTGTGCCGTACGAGACTTCACTTGAAAAAACCTCGCTTTGAGTCGCAAGCTCAATTAAAACAGAGGTGTTGTTTATATCTCCATATCCAACCTTAACCCCTAATTTCAAATCAGTTGTTCCCCATCTCCCCGGCCCAATAAGGATAAATTTTTTGCGAGGCAACTTTCTGTTTAACAGTCCTATAATTCTTCCTATCTCTAACTTTTTTGAATCATCAGAAAGGGAATTGTACTTATTAGGAACGACATAGACAATATATTCAATATGCTTTGCCACCCCACAGGGAGAAAGACCTTTAACATCAAATAAAAGATTTTCTTTTTTCTTAACCCTCGGCAATTCCACAGTTTCATTAATTCCAGGCAATGCAAGAGGCCTGCACTGAAGAAGAAAAAACTTTAAATTATTATCTGAATCAACACTTACCGCAAACTCAGTATCAACCTCAATTCCATATGCTTTTTTCAAAGTGTTAAGCAAAACCTTAAAATCTGAAGCAAATGTCGTTTTTTGAAAAAGTTTTTTGAAAGTAATAACAGGAAATAAATTTTGCTCAGATTGAAAGAATGATTCGCTGAAATATCCACCTGCATCAAACTGAAAAGCAAGAGCTTTTTCATAAGGAGAACATAGGGCAAGAGCTGTTTTAACATTAATAGCCTCAATCTGCTCAGTTTCAAGGTTTAATGCATCAACATACTTTTGAGAATACCTTTTAATATCCTTAACATTCTTTTCTGGCCTCAAAAGAGGGTCACTTAACGCAACCATTCTCGGGTAATCATTTCCTACCCTTCCTACAGCCCTTGTTCCCAATCCTAAAACAATCCTTAAAAGCCCTTCCTCAGGCTTAATTCTGCCAGACCACCTGAACATATTAAAGGAAAACCCAACACCGGAAAAAAACGGGAAAAAATAGTTTCCCCTCCTTTCACCCACCACATTTTGAATTAAAACAGCCATTTTTTCGTCATAGTCAATTAGATTCTTTTCTCTTCTATAGGCGATAACATCTGGCGAAAAAACTGAAGAGTAAACCTCTTTTATTGCATTAAGCAGAGATTGCAAATTCTCTTCTTCTGTTTTATTGTTTGCAACAAAAATACTCTCATACTTACCAGCAAAGGAAGAGTTTGTATCATCTTCAAGCAAACTTGAAGACCTGACAACCATAGGTCTACCTTTGAATTTTTCAAGCAATGCCCTTAACTTCAGGACAATATCATCGGGGAAAGAAAATGACAATATCCTTCTCTTTAATTCAGGATATTCTCTTTCAACTTCTTCAAGACTCTTATACTTTATAGTCTGAAAATCTAATGCGTTATTGTGTTCAAAAAACCTGTAAAAAACCTCTGAGCATAAAAAGTAGCATGCAGGAATATTGACTTTTGGAAAAGACTGATTTTTCTCACCTTCTTTTTTTAAAATTGAGTAAGCAAGCAAAAGCCCTGCTGCTTTCCCGCCAATCTTACCGCTTCCTATAATTCTTGCCTTAATTTCTTTCAAATCTTGAAAAGTAAAATATTTCTTTGCAATTGAGATAAAATCAAGTTTATCACTAATAAAGTTTCTTATAATGTTGACCCTTATATGCTCCATTTTAGGGTCATTGTCAAGGTGTTCAAGGTTGCCTTTTTTCAGGTAGTCCTCTGCTTCTTTAAAAAGTTCAAAAGAAAATTCCTCATTTTCAAGCAATTCCTGAAGTTGAAGGTTTGTTATTTTAACTTCTTCTATAATATCCAGTGCATTATCAATTGAAAAGTTGAGAGCAAAGTAAAAGTCAGTAAGTTGTTTTATATGCTCTCTAACCCTCTGTTGCCATTTCTCCGCAGATTCCTGATTTATAGGGTCTGTAAGCCCTTCCCTTCTCTGGTCTGCCATTGCCTTAATCTTTGCTTCCTCTTTTATCTTTTCTCTTGAAATAATTCCGTCTTTTTCAAGTAGTTTTCTCATCTTCTTGCGAATAATATCCGCAAGCATGGGATATTTGTCTATCATTCTGCTAATTATAAATGCCCGTTCAATAGGATAATGCTTCATTTTACTCCTTATACCTTCTGATAACCTCAAACAAATTTTACACTAAAACTTTGTTAAATAGAATAAAAACACTAAGCAAAGGTTTTAAATAAAGACAATTTTTTGTTAAAATTTTTTTGCTATTCAAAATTTTAAGGAGTATTTTTATGTTTTTTCCTTTTAAGGATGACAACCCTTCATTAAAGTCCCCCTATGTTACCCTGGGGATTATCATATTAAACGTAATAATTTACTTTTTCTCAATATCAGGAGGGTTATATAACTTTCAAACAATTGTTATAAATTACGGGTTAATACCTACCGAACTTATCCATATGCAAAACCTTTACTCTTCTCCGGCAGTACACCCGATTACCACTATCTTTACCTCAATGTTTTTACACGCAAACCTTTCACACCTTGTGGGGAATATGTGGTATTTATGGATATTCGGAGATAATGTGGAGGATTTTTTGGGGCATTTCAATTTTCTCCTCTTTTACATTGCAGGGGGAATTTGCGCTGCTTTAATTCACACAATGTTTAATCCAACTTCAACCATGCCTGTAATTGGTGCAAGCGGCGCTGTATCTGCTGTGCTTGGGGCATACATGCTTTTATACCCTAATGCAAGGGTTTATGTGCTTTTCTTTTTCATCTTTATTTTCAGAATATTTACAATGCCTGCGGCAATTTTAATTGGCTTCTGGATATTCTTTCAAATTATAAACGGATTAACTTCTCTTGGAGCAGGGCAACAATTAGGAGGAGTTGCATGGTTTGCTCACATAGGGGGATTTTTCTACGGCCTTTACCTTATTAAGTTTGTCCTTAAATCAAGGATGCGCTATAATAAACTGGAATTTTAAAAAGAGGAGATTTCTTTGAATTCAAAAATACTTTTGCTTGCGGAATCAATAAGAAAATTTTTGCGCCGTAATATGGTGCCTAATTTAAAGAATTTAATAAACAAGGCACACCCTTCCGATATTGCGGCAGCAATAGAAATATTAAAACCTTTCAACAGGGAAAAACTGTTTAAGTTTATGATTGAACACAATATCGAAAAAGCAGCAGAGGTTTTAATTGAACTTGAAGAACACTTAATAAAAAGCATACTTGATTTATTTGACGATGAAACAACAGCAGCAATATTGAAACTATTAAGCACAGACGATGCTGTTGCCATCCTTGATTATATAGACGACGAAGAGAAAAAGGAAAAAATCCTCCAATTAATCCACGACAGCGAAAAGGTTGAAGAGCAACTTCTCTATCAGGATGAAACAGCAGGAAGAATAATGACCACAGACTTCTTTTCACTTAACCACAACCTTACGGTAAAAGAAGCAATTGAAAAACTTCATCAACTTGAAGAGAAAGCCGAAATGGTTTTTTACCTCTACCTTGTTGACGATAACCAGAGGCTTACCGGGGTTATGTCTTTAAGACAATTGCTATTGTCTAATCCTGACGCAAAGTTAAAAGAGGTAATGCAAAAGGATATTATATCGGTAAGAGTTGACACCGACCAGGAAGAAGTTGCAAGGCTTGTTTCTCAATACGATTTGCTTGCAATCCCGGTTGTTGATCATGACGGGAAATTAGTCGGTATTATCACTGTTGACGATGTTATAGATATTATCAAAGAGGAAGCGGCAGAAGATATTTACAGATTGGCAGGTACCTCAGAAGAGGAAATTCTATACAAAGGCCATCCTTTCAAAATTGCAAAAATCAGGCTTCCGTGGTTGCTTCCTGCATTTGCAGGAACTTTTGTGGTTGCTTCCCTTCTTGATTTAATCTCTGTGAAATTTTCATACTTTGCAATATTTGTAGTTTTTATGCCTATGATAAACGCTGCGGCAGGAAACATTGGAATACAAAGCTCCACAATTATGGCAAGAGAGCTTGCAGTAAACGAAATGGAAGGTAGTATCTGGAAAGAGGTTTTTAGCACACAGTTCAGAGTAGGAGTAATAATAGGCATACTATATGCTCTTATTGCTTTTACTTTTTCCTTTATTCTTGCCAAACCTGTACATTTACCAAAACTAATTGTAAGCATTTCAGTTGGAATAGCAATGTTTATAGCAATTATAATCTCATCTGTTTACGGAAGCTTTCTCCCCATATTCCTGAAAAAAATGGGAGTTGACCCGGCTGTTGCAACAGGCCCCTTTGTCGCAGCTTCAAACGATATTTTAGGAACAATAATATACTTCTCGGTGGCGTATAATATAGTTCATCTTTTACAATAGCAGGTGCCTAATGAAAATTCAGGTTGACCCTGAAATTAAAAACCAGCATTCTTCCCTTTATTCCCTTTTAAACTATTTTGTAGAAAGAGAAAAAGGCAAATACCTTGTTGAAAAAGTACGGCTTGACAGCTGGATTCTAACCCATTTTGATGAAGAAAAACTAAAAGAGATAAAGCCATCAAGGTACTTTGAGATAGTAATCTATCTGGAAGAAGTGGAAGTATTCAAAAAAAAGACAAAGAAACTCTTTCTTGAGAGTGTTGATGAGATAGAAGGACTTTTAACACCTGCCGCAACAGCTTTTAAACTTTACGATTTAACAAGGGCAAATATACTTCTTGAAAGTATTCTGGAAGGGGTTAATTCAATTTTAGCCTATATTGACACAATCAATCACCCTGAGAAAAAGCAGGTATTAGAAAATGCACTCTCTGTGTTTGACAGAATGGTCTTCTGCCAGGAAAAGGAGAGATACGAAGAAATAGGGGATATTTTGAAGATAGAAATTAGAAGGCTTCTTGAACTTTGCAAATCCCTAATTTAAAAACTTAACTTTTAACTTTATTTTTTTAATCTAAAATAGGTTTGTAAGAAAAATTAAAGGAGTGGTTATGGCACCTAAAATATCTATCAGAGGAACAAATCAGCCTGCATCTCCAATGAGAAGGCTTGAACCTCTATTTTTACAGGCAAAAGAAGTGCGAAAAAGAATTTACCAGTTAAATATAGGGCAACCAGATATAGAAACCCCTGAAGAGTATTTAAAGGTAATAAAAAACCTTCAAGAAAAGGTGATTAAATATGGCCCTTCCGCCGGGCTTCCTGAATACAGAAAAACACTTGCAAATTACTATCGTTCATACGGGATAAATGTTGATTGGGAAGATATTGTTGTAACAACAGGAGGAAGTGAAGGAATAATTTTTGTACTCACCGCAATATGCGACCCTGAAGACGAGGTAATAATACCAGAGCCTTTTTACGCAAATTACAACGGTTTTGCAAATATGGCCAATGTAAAACTTGTGCCTGTAACCTCAAAGCCTGAAAACGGGTATGCTTTGCCACCAATTGAAGAAATTGAAAAGAAAGTAAATTCAAAAACAAAGGCAATAATAATATGCAATCCAGGTAACCCCACAGGATACGCATACAGTGAAGAGGAAATAGAAAATTTAAAAGACTTATGCAGAAAACACAGCCTTTTCCTTGTATCTGATGAAGTTTACAGAGAGTTTGTTTACGAAGGGAAACACAATTCAATTTTAGAGAAAGAGGGGTTTGAAGAGTACGGAATTATAACAGATTCACTCTCAAAAAGGTTTTCTCTCTGTGGAGCAAGGTTAGGATGCGTTGTATCAAAAAATAAAGACATAATAAGCTCAATTACAAAAATGGCACAGGCAAGATTATGCCCCCCAACAATAGAACAGCTTGCAGCAATTGAAGTGCATAAATTAGGAAAGGACTACTACTCAAAGATTAGAGAAGAATACAAACTGAGAAGAGACACAGTAATGAAACACATAGAAGAGATAGACGGTGCATTTTGCAAAATCCCTAACGGTGCCTTTTACATGCTTGTAAAACTACCAATAAAAGACTGTATCAATTTTGCCACATATATGCTTAAAGATTTTGAATTAGACAATGAAACTGTGCTCGTTGCCCCCGGAAACGGCTTTTATGCAACGCAAGGTTTAGGAATGGATGAAATTAGAATTGCGTACATCCTTAACAAAAACGACCTTGATAGGGCAATGGTTATCTTAAAAGAAGGGTTAAAGGCTTACAGAAAAGAGAGGGGCCTGTAATTGAGCAAGCAGTCAATTATTGAAAAAAACAATCAATATAAAGGCAATTTAAAGGTTGAAGGAGATTTGAAAGTTTTAGGGGTAGCAGAAGGCAAAATTGAGGTTGAAAACTGCATCCACCTTGAAGGTGGAAGAATTATAGGGGAAGTGAAGGCAAAATGCGCTGTTATAAATGGAAATATTGACGGCAAAATTGAGTGCTCAGATTTCTTTGATATGGAAAAGGGAGTATTAAACTCAAAGGTAAAAGCCCCAAAAATTATAATCTCTGAATTTGCCGATTACCCTGATTTAAACAACATTATTGAGCAGGATTAAAAATAAAAAAATGGAGCGGGCAACGGGGGTCGAACCCGCGACCTCAAGCTTGGGAAGCTTGCGCTCTGCCAGCTGAGCTATACCCGCTCACAACAAATAAATATAATATTTTTAAACCTTAAAATCAATACATTTCTGCCCTTACAGGCTCAAGATAGTTTAGTTGACTGCCAAAAATTTCTTTCTGATAAATTGTTGCCGTAAAAGAATACAAACCGCTAACCTCAAACCTGTAATAACCCCTTAGCATAAACTTAAATTCCCTTGAATCACCAGCTTCAACAAATACTTTCGAACTGGAGACAATCTCACCGTTTGCATTAAAAAACGAAATTGTGAAATACCCGCTTTCAGTCGAAGTATTTTCAATTGAAATCTGCTGATAGAAGGAGTAGGGATATATAACCCCTTCCATTCTGTTTGCCCTTAAATCAGAAAGTGAAAGTGCGGAATTTTCACTATCAGAATTTAAAATCAATTTCACATCAACACTGTTTCCGTTTGAAAAGCACTTAACCACATCACCTTTTTTCAAACTTACCAGCATTTTTTTGCCTGCATTAACACTTACCCTTTCAAACTGCACAGGTTTTAAATTTCTATAAACAACAACATCTACAAATGTATCCTTTCCACAATTGTTGGAAATTTCAATTTCTCCCTCACCTGAAAATGGTGCATTAAACACCTTGGTGCTGTCCTCGACAATTCTATAAACATCTATTTTCCCGCTTATTCCCTCAGCAACATACATAATATTATCGCTTGCTATAACCCTTTTCGCATTTGAATGCATCTCAATAAAAGCAACCTGTTCAGGGTTTTGTGTATTAATGTCAAAAACATACATCCCTTTGCTTCCGCAGGCAACATAGAGGTAATTCCCATAATTAAAGAGAGATTCAGGAGTCTCCCCTTCAATATAAAGAGATTCATCAGAAACATTGAAGTTTTCATCAAGAGTAAAAACCCTCAACCCATTGTAAAAATCTGCAACATAAAGCCTTGAGTTTACCAATAGAGAATCAATGGCATAGCCGTCAACATCAAAAGACTTTAACTCATTTATCTCACCATTGTTAATAGTGCAAAGCTTTACCCCGTTTAACCCTGATGAAACAACAATAATTCCATTATCAGCAACCCTAACTTTTACAACAGATTGAAATTCATACTTTGTATCAAGCAATTGAGGATTTTCTCTGTCAGAAATATCAAATAGGTACAGCCCACCATACTCCCCTGCACAGAGAAGGTAGTTTCCATAAGTATCAACACTTAAAAAGTTTCCTGACAATTCAAGGTAATTTACCTCAGACAATGTTCCATCTTCATTTATTCTCAATATCCCTAAACCAAGTGAAGAATCTGCGTAATAAACATAGTTGTCTTTTACTGTTAAAGCAGAGGGGTAATCCTCTCCCCTTTTCAAATCAATAAATTGTAAATTGGTAATATCCTCCGCAAAAAGGGATTTTATACCATTGTAAAAATCTGCAAGTAATAATTTATTGTTGTAGACAGCCATATCAAGTGGATAAGAGGTATCATTAAAAAAAGAAACCTCGCTTGCCTCTGCCGGAGAAGAAACATCAAAACACATAATCCCGCCGGTATTGTTTGCGGTAAATATATAATTATCCTTTTTTACAAGAGCATAGCAAAGGGTGGGGGTTACAACATCTTTAATTAATTCTGGAGTCCCTGTGCTTGAAATATCAAGAACAAGCAATCCATTGTAATTATCAGAACAGTACATTACATCTCCATCAACAATAAAATCCGATACAAAATTAACCTGGGTATACCCGCCAATATACTTTAATGAATCAGGGTTTTCAACATTGTAAAACTTAACTCCATTCTGGCCGTAAGAGAGTGCAATCTCTGTATCGCTTATAAACTTTATTCTAAACATCTGAGCAGACATTCTTCCTATCTGCTCATAGGTTTGAAAATCAGATGTTTTTAAAATAAAAAGCCCCTTTTCTCTGTCTATAACATAAATATCCCCATTTGAATTCACGGCAACATCAACCACATCAGTCATTTCTTCTGAATCAAGGTAAGAACCTAATACTGAAACATTTTCTGGATTTGACACATCCAGAACAATCAAACCTGCATAGCCACCTGCAACATAAAGCTTGTTATCAACTTTGTACATTCTGTTGCAGTCTGCATCCAGCCTGACAATTGAAATTGTTTCAGGGATTTTGTTTGAAATATCTGTTATATAAATCCCGCCGTTTACTGAAATATAGGCAATATCCCCGTCAATAAGCATATAGTTGAACTCTTCTATCCTTGAGAATTCTCCCAATTTTACAGGATGGTTAACATCTGAATAATCAATAATAGAGACACCAGATTCTTTAGAGATACCGTAAACAATATCCCCCTTCATTGCAATCTGGTTGTATCTTCCAAACCCCCATTCTCCTATTTTTTCGTATGATATGGAAAAAGCATTAAGGCTTATTAAAAGCGCAACTATTATAAATTTCCTCATTTACAATTCTCCCTTAATTTTTTGTCAACTATAATTTTCAACCAATAGTGCCAAATAGTCAACAAGTTTTAATATAGAGAAATAGACAATAGATTAATTTTTTACCTAAAAACTAAAAAATCAAATATTTCTGACTTACTATTTTTCTGGTATAATTTCCCTAACTTTTGCGGAGGGGATATTGAAAGCACTATTAATCTTTAATCCAAAAGCGGCAAACGGTAGGGCAATTAAAAACCTAAAAAAAATCCAGCACCTTCTCTTAAAAAAAGGAATTGACCCCCACATAAAATTAACTGAGTGCAGAGGACACGGAATTGAGCTTGTTGAAAAAGAGGATTTAAAAAATTATGACGCAGTGCTTTCAGCAGGAGGAGACGGCACCCTTTTTGAAACCCTGAATGGATTGTTTAGAAACAAAAGTGTTGAGAAAAAGCCTCCAATTGGAATAATTCCAATAGGCACAGGTAATGCCTTTGTAAGGGATATGAACCTGAAAACAGGGGATTTTGAAAGCGCAATTGAGATAATATCAAATGGCAAGAAAAAACAGGTTGATGTTGGAAAATTTACCACAGGGAAAGAAACATACTATTATCTCAACATTGTTGGATTGGGATTTGTATCAGATGTTAACGGCCTTGCCCATAAACTTAAAATATTTGGAAACATTTCATACTCAGTAGCGGTTTTTATAAAACTAATTCCTCTTCACACATACAGAGTAAAATTGATAATTGACGGAAAAGAGATAGAGAGGGAAAACATATTTGTTGAGGTGTCAAACAGCAGGTACACCTCAAACTTTTTAATGGCGCCTGATGCCAAAATAGACGACGGATATTTAGACATAACCCTATTAAACAAAACAACAAGGAGAAGAATGATTGCCGCCTTCCCTAAAATATTCACAGGAGAACACATAAAACTCCCTGAGGTTGAAACCTTCAAAGCAAAAAAGCTTGAAATAATAACAGAAAAAAATAAAATCCTCACCCCAGACGGGGAAATGATTGGTACATCTCCAGTAAAAATTGAATGCCTGAACAAAGCTTGTGAGGTTTTCTGGAGATGAAAAAAATCCGCTCTCTAATACTCTGGATTAGCGGGGGAACAGTATTTTTCTTCTCAATGAATATAATCCTGATTTGCACATATTTCTTTAAAGAAGAGACCTACGACCCTGTTGTTAAAGTACTCTTAAAAGCAATATTAAGGGCATGTGGGATAAAGGTTAAGGTTGAAGGGCTTGAAAACATTGACGAAAACAAAACATACCTCTACATGGCAAACCATGTAAACATATTTGATATACCAATTTTAGGAGCATATCTTCCCCGCTCAATAAGGGGAATTGAGGCAGAGGAGCAATTTAAATGGCCTCTCTTCGGCTGGGTAATAACAAGGGCGGGAAATATCCCGATTAACAGGGAAGACCCAAGGCTTGCAATAAAGGCTATAAACAGGGGAATTGAAAGATTAAAAAACGGAAAATCATTGGTTATTCTCCCTGAAGGGCACAGGACACTTGACGGAAACTTAAGGGAATTTAAAAAATTACCATTTAAAATGGCAAAGAGAAGCGGCGTTGACCTTGTCCCACTTGCACTCTGTAATCTCTTTGAAATTAAGCATAAAGGCTCATGGATAATAAACCCCGGCACTGTTACATTAAAAATCGGCAAACCAATAAGCAAAGAAAAAATAAACTCAATGACCCCGGAAGAATTAAGAGATTATGTAAAAGAGATAATCCAGAAAATGCTTGAAGAAAAATAGACAGTATCAGCCTAAAAAAAGTATTAAAATACGAGTATAAAAACAAAAAAAGAGGTGGATTATGAAAAGAATAATTCCCTTAATCCTGCTTATTTCACTTCCATTATTTTCCCAGACCCTTTATAAAGACAAAATCTGGTACATAAAGCCACAGGCAAACACAAAAACCGTAAAAACAGACAACTTTATTATGTTTTCCTCTAACTTAAGCGGGCTTAACAATTTTTACCCCTTTTCCTCAAAAGCATTATTAACCAGCACCTTTCACAATTGTTTTATAAACGAGGCAAACTTTACAACATCATTTCAGACTGAAGACACCGACAAACTTATCCCTGAAGGCAAAGGGGAAAGAGACATTCTAATTCCCTATAAAAACTACATTTACTTCCTTTTGAAAGACAGCAAAAACATCTGCTATTACATTTACAGGTATGACATTAAAAACAAAAAAAGCAAATTTATACTTAAACTAACTCAAAAATACTATCCCGGGTATTCAGCAACTGATAAGGTTAAACAGTCCTGGAAAGAAAACCCATCTTTTAAAAAAGACTGGTTTAACTTTATAAACGAATTTGCAGAATTTAGAAAAGGCTGGGCTTTTAAGGATAAACTAATCTTATACTATGCCCCTGATTACGGCCTGTTTTTTGGAAGAGCTTTGATAATTAATTTAAAAACAAAAAAGGTTGAAAAAACAATTGAAAGAGTTGATACAGTTTTCGGGGCAAATGAAAACCATATTCTTTACACAAAACTTGTTGACGATGACGCCACAACAGTTGGAGATGATTTATACCTCTTTAAAAATGGCAAAGAATACAAGATTGACAAATTTGACAGAGACAATGGGGCATTCTTAAACGGCAATACAGTTGCATACACAAAAGAAAATATAATTACACTGTACAACATAAAAACAGGGAAAAGAAAAGAGGTTTTAAAACTCAACCTTAAACTCCCTGTTGTTTTGGGAGTATCAAAAACAGGAAATAGAATTTTTATAGGGGAAAGAGAAGACAAAAAGCAAACACTATACCTTTACGACCTATACTCAAAGAAATTAATTACAATACTGCCTCACATTAATAGAAGTTTCCCATCAAATTTCTATGTAAGTTACGACGGAGAGTACGCAAGTTTTTCAGTGGGAGAAAATTTTTACAGAATTTACTTAAACGACAACTCAAAGCCGTCACTCTATGTAAAAATAAAGGGATTAATTGACAGCAAAACATTTAAGGATAAGGTAAAAGCAACAGTTTACTTTCAAGACAAATCCTTTGTATCTGGAACAAACGGGGAATTTAAGGTAAACGGGAAATTATATAAAGAAAAAACAATAACCCTGCCCCTAAAAGAGGGAGTTAACAAGTTTGTATTTGAAGCAAAAGACAGGGCGGGAAATACTGTAAAAAAAGCAAAAAAAATAATTTATGAAAAGCCAATTAAAACCACAATAAAGGAAATAGACAACAACCCTGAAAAATTCAAAGACAAGTTTGTAATTTTAGAAGGCTTTGCATGGGGATGGGCAAACATAAAAGACAAAAAAGAGGTGGAAAAATACTCAAAACTCCCATTTGCCAAAAACAACACAGGGCTATCAAGAAGCGACGGCTCATTCTCAGACGGGGAATTAAGAATACTCCTTCCCCACTTTTCAACAGGAAGCAAAAACCTAACAATACTCGGCCAGATAAAACTGAAAAACGGCAAATGGCTACTAAAACCAATAAACACTATGTAAAAAATGAAAATTTATATTATTAAAACAATAATTCCTTTTTCTATTTTTTCCCATAAGTCTAAAATATCTTTATTTTTCATTCTTATACAGCCGTGGGAGACAGGTTTGCCGATTAATCCCTCTTCGTTTGTGCCGTGAATATAAATATACCGCTTTTTTGTGTCAACAAACCTTCCTTTTTCATTGTAACCCCTGTTTTTGCCTTCTTCCAATCCTTCAAGCCAGAGAATCCTTGTTGTAATTAAATCCTTTCCTGTTGAAACCGGCCTTTTTTCAATATCTGCAATCTCACCTGTAAACTTCCTTCCCTTTAAAACAGCACCTAATGGCAAACCTTTACCTATTTTTTCACAAATTCTGTGAAGCCCCAAAGGAGTGCAGAAGCTTCCCTCAACATTCCCCACCCCATTTTTTGCCGTTGAAACAGCATACTCTTTTAAAACCTTTTTCCCCTGTAACAAATAAAGCTTTTGCTCGTTAACCTTTACAAGTACCCACAGGTCATTTTCTTTATAACCATAGTTTTTCAATTTCTCAAAATCAAACTTTTTCAAAAATTCCATGCTTAAATTTTAACCTAAATAAAACTTTTTTGAAAAAAATCCCTCTTTTGCTCAAAATATACTCTATCTATGCTTTATTTTCATTGAAGAGTTATTTTTTGTTGTTTAAAATAGCAGTGTGGAGAGATTCACTAATCAGGAGGAGGACAGTATGGATTTCTTAAAAGAATTAGGTTTAGAAGGTGTCTTAAAGGGCACTTATGCGGGCGAATGGATTGGCGGAGAAGACAGGGATAAGCTTGTTTCATATAATCCAACAACAGGGGAACCAATAGGCACAGTTTTACAGACAAATGAAGAAGATTATGAATTGGTTGTTAAAAGGGCTCAGGAAGCGTGGAAGAAGTGGAGAATGACACCTGCACCTGTTAGAGGGCTTGTTATCAGAGATTTAGCAGATGAGTTAAGAAAACACAAAGAGGCATTGGGAAGGCTTGTTTCCCTTGAAATGGGGAAAATCCTTCAGGAAGGGCTTGGCGAAGTTCAGGAAATGATTGATATCTGCGACTTTGCTGTTGGGCTTTCAAGACAGCTTTACGGAAAAACAATGCCTTCTGAAAGGCCTGAGCACAGAATTATGGAGCAGTGGCACCCTCTCGGAGTGATTGGCATTGTTACTGCCTTTAACTTCCCAGTTGCTGTCTGGTCATGGAATGCGGCAATTGCTGCTGTTTGTGGCGATGTAATGATATGGAAGCCTTCCTCAAAAACACCTCTCTGTGCTATTGCAGTTCAAAACATTGTAAACAAGGTTGCAAAAAGGCATGATTGCGAAGGTGTATTCAACCTTATTATCGGTAAAGGCTCAACAGTTGGTGAAAGAATGCTTCAGGATAAGAGAGTTCCTTTAATCTCCTTCACAGGCTCAGTTGCAATGGGTAAGCATGTTGCAGAGGTTGTTGGAAGAAGGCTTGGAAGGACAATCTTAGAGTTAGGCGGAAACAATGCTGTTGTTGTTATGGAAGACGCAGACATTGACATGGCTGTAAACTCTATCTTCTTTGGCGCAATAGGCACAAGCGGCCAGAGGTGCACCTCAACAAGAAGGGTAATTGTTCATGAAAGCGTAAAAGATAAGGTTGTTGAAAAGCTTATTGCTAAGTACAACAAAATCAAAATTGGTGATCCTCTCGACGAAAAAACAACAATGGGGCCTTTGGTTGACGAGCAGGCAATTATTGCCTATGAAAGAGCAATTGAAGAGGTTAAAAAAGCAGGCGGAAAGATACTCTATGAAGGCGGAAGAATTGAGGGTATGAAGGGACACTTTGTAAAACCAACCATTGCCGAAGTTAAAAACGACTTCAAAATTGTTCAGGAAGAGACATTTGCTCCACTGCTTTACATAATCACATTTAAAGATTTTGACGAAGCGATTGAGATTCACAACAATGTTCCGCAGGGATTGTCTTCATCAATATTCACCCAGAACTTCCACTATGCTGAAAAATTTATCTCACCTGCCGGTTCAGACTGCGGTATGGCAAATATAAACCTTGGAACAAGCGGTGCTGAAATAGGCGGTGCATTTGGCGGTGAAAAAGAGACAGGCGGCGGAAGAGAATCTGGTTCTGATGCATGGAAACTCTATATGAGAAGACTTACTTCAGCAATCAATTACGGCAAGGGATTTATTCTTGCTCAGGGAATTAAGTTCGGAGACGATGAGGAATAAATAAAAACAGACTAACCAACCAGGAGGTTAAAATGGCAAACGGGATTTTTCAGGTACCTAAGCCTAAAAACGAGCCAATTAAGGCTTATAGAGAAGGAAGCGAAGAAAAGAAGAGTTTAAAGGCAAAGTTAAAAGAGTTGAAAAATGAGCAGATTGAAATTCCCCTTATAATCGGTGGGAAAGAGGTAAGGACTGGTGATTTAGGCAAATGTGTAATGCCTCACAATCACTCCCATGTGCTTGCAACATACCACAAGGCAGGGGAAAAAGAAGTTCAGATGGCTATTGATGCTGCATTGAAGGCATGGAAAGAATGGTCAACCACACCTTGGGAGCACAGGGTTGCAGTGTTTTTGAGAATGGCAGAACTCCTCTCAGGGCCATACAGAGACATTTTAAACGGCGCAACAATGCTAAACCAGTCTAAAAATGTTTTTCAGGCTGAGATTGATTCAGCATGCGAGTTAACAGACTTTTACAGGTTTAACTCATACTACGCATACCAGATGTACACAGAGCAACCAATGTATTCCCCGCAGGGAACATGGAACAGGCTTGAGTACAGGCCACTTGAAGGATTTATATTTGCAGTAACGCCTTTTAACTTTACTTCAATTGCAGGAAACCTTCCAACAGCACCTGTTTTAATGGGTAATGTTTCCCTCTGGAAACCTGCATCAAGTGCAGTTTTCTCTGCATACAAGTTGATGCAATTGTTCAAAGAAGCAGGATTGCCAGACGGAGTGATTAACTTTATTCCAGGCTCAGGCGGAAAGGTTGGAAACCCTGTTCTTGCAAGCGAGCACCTGGCAGGAATCCACTTTACAGGCTCAACTGCAACATTCCAGCACATGTGGAGAACAGTCGGCACAAACATTAGCAAATATAAATCCTATCCAAGAATTGTTGGGGAAACAGGCGGAAAAGACTTTATCTTTGCCCACGCTTCAGCAGATTTAGACGCACTTGTTGCAGCAACTGTAAGAGGCGCATTTGAATACCAGGGACAGAAATGCTCAGCAGCATCAAGAATGTATGTGCCTGAATCAATATGGCCAAAATTCAAAGATATGCTCCTTGACGAAATCAAAACAATAAAGATGGGTGATGTTGAAGACTTTACAAACTTTATGAATGCTGTAATTGATAGGGCTGCATTTGAAACAATTAAGGGATACATTGACTATGCAAAAGATTCAAGTGACGCTGAAATCTTGATTGGCGGAAAATGTGACGACTCTGTTGGTTACTTTATTGAACCAACTGTAATTCTTACAACAAACCCGCACTTTAAGACAATGGAAGAGGAAATTTTCGGTCCTGTTCTTACAATCTATGTTTACAAAGACAACGAGTATGAAGAGGCGCTTGAGCTTTGCGACAACACCTCACCTTATGCATTAACAGGCGCTGTTTTTGCAAACGACAGAAAGGCAATAGAAATTGCAGAAAAGAAACTTACCCACACTGCTGGAAACTTCTACATTAACGACAAACCAACCGGTGCAGTTGTTGGACAGCAGCCTTTCGGCGGCGGAAGGGCATCAGGCACTAACGATAAAGCTGGTTCGCTCCTTAACCTGTTAAGGTGGGTATCCCAGAGAACAATTAAGGAAAACTTCAATCCACCTAAAAATTACAGATACCCATTTATGGAAGCTGAATAATAAAAGTTTTAAATTATTAAACCTTCAGCCCCTCTTTCGAGGGGCTTTTTTTATACCCTGTGTTTTAAATCACAAAAAATAATAATTTTTAGACAAAATTTCAGTTTTTTTAATATAAAATAAATGAAAATAGATTTTTGAAAAAATGCAGATAGGAGAGGTTGAAATGAAAAAAATATTAGCAATTTTAATCAGCCTTTTTCTTGTTGTCTCATTTTCTTTTGCCGGTGGAAGCAATTTTGAGATTGAAAAGAAACTGTTAAAACTTCAGAATTCAATAGTCAAAAACTCTTTTATAAATCTAAAACCTGGGGCATGGGCAAGCTATAAGGACGGGTCAAAGGCAATTTATGTTGGGGAAGACACAATAGATGGTATGAAACTCAGAGGAATTGAGCTTCATATAAGGAATAATTTAATTGTTCAAATATGGTATAAAGTTGTGCCAAAGCACTTTGCTTACAATGGAGAAAATTATAAATTACTTACACTTGACCCGAGGGTTATTTTTGTTCAGGCAGGGGGAATGAATATTAAACTTGATTATTCACAAATACAGTTAATTGAGCAGTATTACGAAGTAAATGATTTAAGTGTTATTTTAACCCCGGCAAAAATATACATAGACAACAATACAAATCATAAAATCTCAATTGAAGAAACCACTGTTAAAGTAGGTTCGCATGCAGTAAAAGCAAGTGTTATTACCAGCCTTGACAACGGTTCAAAGTGCTTTGTAAGCCCTGAAGTGCCTTTCGGGCTAATAAAAACTATTCCAGAGGGAAACCCAACGCTTGTAAACTTTAGTTTTGCCGGAGCAAGTGTAAGTATAAACAAATCAATAAGAGCAAATGCAAAAGCATTCTCATTTCCCATTGGGTTTTAAAAACAATTTTGTTTAAATAAGTCTTTTTAAATCAAACAATTAACAATATCTATAATTCCTTCTAAAATAAAAAACCAACTTTAACTTGATTTTTTTAATTTTTAATTTAAAGTTTTAATTAAGTTAAACAGGAGGTAATAATGAAAAGAAGGGATTTTTTAAAGGCTTCATTATTGGGATTAGGTGGAACAGTTTTATTAAAAGGCACAAATGTTTTTGCATGCGGTAATAAAACAAAATGTATGGGCAAAGAGTTTACCAATATTATTTACACAAAAGACAACCCTGGTAGATGGGCTAAAAAAGTTGGTTCTCACGCCCCAGTAATTACGGTAAAAAAAGACAAAGTCACTGTCGAAACAAAGCACCCGATGAGCGAAGGCCATTTTATTGTGAGACACACTCTTGTTTTAAAAGACGGCACAGTTTTAGGAGCTAAAACTTTCAAACCCACAGACAAGCCTGTGTCAGAATACACATTACCAAAGGGATACAAGGGAAAGATTTACGCAACATCATTCTGTAATTTACACGATTTCTGGCTAAGCGAAGCAACGGTTTAAATTTAAAAAACACTTTAATTAATAGTAAAAAATATAATCTATTTGTTTGAATAACCATTTTTGCTTTCAACACTAAAATTGCGTTAAAATTATAGTCTAAAATTAACCTAAAAGGAGTTTTTATGGGTTATAAGGGGTTTTCAGATTTTAGAAGCGACACGGTGACAAGGCCAACTGAAGAGATGAGAAAAGCAATGTATGAAGCAGAGGTTGGAGACGATGTTTTAGGGGATGACCCCACTGTGAAAAGGCTTGAAGAGCTGGCGGCAGATATTACAGGGAAAGAGGCCGGGTTGTTTGTACCGTCAGGGACAATGGGAAATACCATTGCAGTTAAATTAGGCTCTAAAGAGGGAACAGAGATTATATTGGAAGAAAAAAGCCACATTTACAACTTTGAGGCGGCAAACATGGCAAGGTATGCCTCTGTTATGCCAAGGCCTGTTGAAAGCAAAAACGGAAGAATGAAGATTGAGGATATAAAAGGAAACATAAAAACTGTTTTAAGGGAACACATGCCTTCAACATCTATGATATGCCTTGAAAATACACACAATTATTGGGGCGGGGCTGTTTTACCTGTTGAATACATTGAAGAGGTGAAAAAGGTAGCAAAGAAGAGTAATTTGCACCTTCACCTTGACGGGGCAAGGGTTTTCAACGCAGCAACCGCTTTAAAGGTTGGTGTTAAAGAAATTACAAAGCACTTTGATTCAGTTATGTTTTGCCTATCAAAGGGGCTTTGTGCACCTGTTGGTTCAATGCTTGTTGGAAGCAGGGAATTTATAAAAAATGCAAGAATTTTGAGGAAAAGCTTTGGCGGTGGAATGAGACAGGTGGGAATTTTAGCTGCAGCAGGGATAATTTCAATTGAGAAGATGACAAAAAGGCTTGAGGAAGACCACATAAGGGCAAGGAAACTTGCTGAAGGAATTGCTGATTTAAAAGGGTTAACAGTTGACTTAAATTCTGTTCAGACAAACTTTGTTATGGTTGAACTTAAAAATATGAATTCAACTCAATTTTTAGATGAATTAAAAAAAGAAGGTGTGCTTGCACTTCCATTCTCTGAAACAAGGGTAAGGTTTGTAACCCATAACGATATTGATGATAATGATGTTGAAAGGGCAATTAAAGCAATCAGGAAAATGTTAAAATAAAAAAATGTAATGAGACTTTTTAAGGATTTTGTAGCAAAAGAAATTTTGTTTATAATTTTCCTCATTGCTGGAATAGTTTTGCTAATTTTATCTCCACAATCAATTAAAACACTTCCTCAACTGGTTGATTGGGAAACTATTGCCATATTAAGCGGATTCTTGTTTATCACCAAAGGGATTGAAGAAAGCGGATACCTTGAAAAACTTGTTCTTTACTTTTCAGGGAAAGTTAATACTGAAAAAATGGTAGCGCTTACATTTATTTTGTTAACTGGTTTTTTATCTATGTTTTTAACCAACGATATTGCTTTGTTTATAGTAATACCTTTCACAATAATCTTTTTTAAAACTATTGAAAATAATTTAACCAAATTAATTGTTCTGGAAGCACTGGCCGCAAACGCAGGCTCCGCTTTAACCCCAATTGGAAATCCTCAAAATATTTTTCTGTGGAAACAGTGGGATATTTCTTTTTTTCAATTTATATTCAAACTATTTCCTCTTTTTATAGTTTTAATCTCTATTCTTATTGTTTTTGCACTGGTAATGTTCAGGAAAAATTCTATAATTCAGAATGATAAAAACTTAAAAAAACCTGTAGATTCTGCCCTTTTTAAGTGGTCTCTTGTTCTATTTCCATTATTTATTGTGGCGATTGAAACAGACAATACTTATTTTTTCTTACCGTTCATAGTTGTTTTCTATTTGCTATTTTTTCGCAAAATAATAAAAAAAATAGATTACATTTTTATTGTGCTTTTCATCCTGGTTTTTATTGATATGAACCTTTTGTCACAGTTAAAAATTGTAAAAGTATTTATTACTCACTTTGACTTTTTAAAAGGATTTAACATCTATTTTTTCTCAGCTTTTCTATCCCAGATCACAAGCAATGTTCCGGCAACAATTCTTATTTCAAAGTTTTCAGGAAATTACAGAGCAATTGCCTATGGTGTTAATGTGGGGGGAAGCGGGCTTTTTTTAGCATCTTTTGCAAACATTATTGCATTAAGGCTTGCAAAAAAGAAAGGACTGTTTTTTGAATTTCATAAAATATCTATTCTCTACTTTTTAGTTACTCTTTTAATTACTTCTTTCTTGTTTTTTTAAAAAGCAATTGAAGATATATAAGATTTAATTCTTTCTTTTAATAGATAGTATTTCTCTTTTTCTTCAGTTGTTTCTGATTTCTTAAACTGTTCAAAGAGTTTGTGCCAGTCAACATAGTTTGACTGGACAAATTGCTGGTGGGCATTTTGATAATAAAACTTGTTGATAGATTCCCTTCTCGTTATCTCTCCCATTGCATAGAGGTATTTTCCCCTGTCAATAAATTCAGAAACAATGTTTGAAGGTATATCAACATTGTCCCTTGCAATGGCATAGTAACCGTCAAGCACAGTGTAATAAGCCTCAAGGTATGAAAGTATCATTGAAGCAACATGTTTAAGTATTGGAATTGCGTGGGAACGGATTGTAATATTTTCCCCATCAACAGAAACAAGCCTGTAATCTTCAAGGTGTTTAAGCTCTTCCTTAACTTTTTCTACTGTTAATTCATCCTGTTGATATATAAACTCTTTTCTAAATAACTCAAAAAGAAAGTTAGCATCGTCAAATATTTCCTGAATTGTGAGTTTCTTCTTTTTTCTTAAAAGAATTGCATTTGAAATAAAAGCAACATATAAAAATAGGTGAATTACATTATTTTTATAGTATTCGAGATAATTTCTCTTATCCTCATCAACAACATATACCTTTTTACCACCTAATTCCCTTACTTCAACAACTCCCTTTTCTATAAAGTAATCAACAACCTTTTTTATTAAAAGCTCGTCATCTTCCATATCAAATACATCTGCAAGGGGTGCATTTATACTTTTAACATAAGTTAGCGCATAGGCAATCCTTCTCTGTAAACCAGTTTCAAGCAGTCCTTTTTTAATGTTTGAAAGCAAAATTAGAGAAGTAAGGGCAATGGGGGTTACAATCGTTTCCTTCTCAATATCCCTTAAAACCCTGTAAGCAAGAAGTGAATTAAAGCGCCTGAACTCTTTTTCATCCAGCTGCTCTAAATCTATTCCAATTTCATCTGCAAACTCTTTAACAGTAAATGGCTTAGCAAAGTTCATATATATTTTGCCGAAATTTTTGCCTAAAAACTTTGTTGTTTTTAAAACAGCTGCAGCACTTTCCTTCTCCTTTTTTCTTCCCTCCATTTCGCGCAAATATGCCCCAGACTCAAATAACTTTCCGTAAATAATTGATGTTGGAAGGATTACAATGTCTTTAACTCTGCCCTCTTTCACCTCTTTTGTGTTAAAAGACAACAACCCCATTTTTGGGTGAAGCAATTTTCCTGTTCTACTTCTTGTTCCTTCAAGGAAAAACTCCTGTGGCAAACCGTCAAGCAAAAGCCTTCTAATGTATGCCTGCAATATTACAGGATAAAGTTTGTCCCCTTTAATTGTCCTTCTTATAAAGTATGCTCCGCTGTTTCTGAAAATATAACCCATAGGGAAAAAGGAAAGGTTTATCCCAGCAGCAATGTATGGCATTCGCAAATTGTATTTAAAAAACAGGTATGAAACTATCAGGTAATCTGCGTGGCTTTTGTGGCATGGAAGAACAAGGGCTGGTAATTGCCCTGCAAGTTGCCTGTACTCTTCAAGTCTATTTTCGTTTACCCAGAAGCCTTCTATAATTTTAGGCCACGCCCAGTCAAGAGTCCTCTCAAACTTAAAAATTACACTTTCTTTGTAGTTAGCTGCCATTTCATCAAGAATTTTCAATGCCTTTTTAATAAGTTTTCTCTTTTTAGATAAATCATTCCCCGAAAGCTCCTCAATTTTAGCCTGCACTTCAGGGTCGTTTAAGACAAGGTGAATTATTTTGTCTCTTTCCTTTAAAGGAGGGCCTATAACTATCTTTTCAAGTTTGTTTAATTCTTCGTCTATAACCTTGCCCAATTCCTCTATACTAAGACTTTCATCTAACAAAAATGGCTCTCCAAAATCAATAACTGCCTTCTTACAACCTGTTATAACCTGCCAGATTTTGACAAGGGCTCTTGGATTATCCGGCTCACCAAAAAGGAAATTCCAGTTGCTGTGTTCCCTTCTTGCAACTTTTTTCCAGAGTATAAAGGTTGGAATAAAAACAGGCTTTTTATTGTATTTGTTACAAAGAGCAACAATTCTCTTGATAAAATCTTCCCTTAAAGCAATCTTATTGTTTTTTTTCAAAAAGAGTGCAACAGGCCTTCCCTTTTGAACACAGTATTCAAGCTGGCTTTCAAAATCTTTAAAAAAGGAGAATGCATTTTCGCTATAACACAATATTTTATGGGCTTTTTCTTCAAGGACATACTTTAAAAACCAGTTATCAATCCTGCTTCTATGCTCAACTGTAAATATAGGAAATATATCATCTTCCTCAAAAAAGAAATTAAGTTTTTTCAAGGTTAAATTTGATAAATTTACCTTTTTAAAAAAATGGTTTAATCCAAATGCCATGTGTAAATTATAGCATATTCTGTTAAAATTAAACGAGAGTTTGGAGGAGATATGATAAAAATTATTCTTACCAATTTAATACCTGATAGAAATGAACAGGAAAAACACGACTTAAAAATACTTGAATGGATATGCAAGGAAAATGATAATTGTGTTACAGTGCTTGAATTATCAAAGATTCTTGTGGCAGAAAACAAAGTTAAGCCTGAAAGAATTATGGAATCTTTGCTTAACTACCTGAAAAAAAATAGAGAAAACATTGTTTTAATTGATACAAGCAGAGACCATTACTGGCGAGATACATTTGAAGATTCAATTGAGGGATTAAAGATTATTCACAATCCATATCCTGATACACTTTTTCAATAAATCTTTCTATTTTTTCAACGTGGGTTCCCTTCCAGTAAATTTTCCCGCAATTTTTACACCTGAAAAATGTCTCTTGAGTTTGAAAAACATAGTATGGAACAAGGTTTCTTATTTCATCTTTATTTAACTTTTCAAGCTCACCATTGCAAACTGAACACCTTGATTTTTCCCTTTTTTTAAGAGAAAAACTTTTTATAACCTCGCAGAGTTGTCTTTCAAGTTTCTCTGATTTCACAAAGTAAGACTTCTCAAAACTTTCTGCAAGCTCTCTGTCTTTTGTCAATAAAATCCTTTCCCCCTTTTCTGCAAGTTTTATTAAAAAATCATCCCTTGCATATGGGAAAAAAAGAGTGTCATACCCTAAAATTCTTAACCATTTAGCAAGAGTGCCAAGCATACAATCGCAAATAAATTTCATAGTTTAAGTATAAAGTTAAAAAAAGAAAAATTTCAAGAACTACCAAATAGCGATTTAAATTTGGTAATGTCAAGTTAATTGTGTCAGGCATGGGAAGCCTCCCGGGAAAGAGAAGAAAAAAAGCGATTAAAAGAAGAAGAATACCTTAAACTCCTTGATTGATACTTCTCATTCTTGTCTGTGAAGAAAATGTAAAGAAACTTCTCTGCACTTTGTTCATTTTGAAAAAATCCTCGTATTCGTATGTAATCTTTTAACTCTTTAAAACACCTTTCCATCCAGTTTGTTGTTCTGAAGTAACTTCTTATCTCATCAGGGGCAAGGAGAAAGAATGTATAGTTATCAACTTTTGCCTTAATGTTTTTTAAAAACCTGTATATCTTTTTCCATTTTTCAATAAATGCAAGAAGTTTGGTTTTCCCTTCTTCCCTGCTTTCGCATTTCATTATCTCGTCTAATTCTTCTTTTATTTTCTCAAAATGATGTTTTCTTACTCTGTTTTTTATGTTTCTTTTCAGGTGAAACCAACAAAGTTAGTGCATAGTCTCAGGAAATTCTTCTTTTATCGCTTCAGATAAACCTGTTAAATCATCACTTATAATCAGTTTTACTCCTTTTAAGCCTCTTTCTTTTAAATCCCTGAATATTTCCTGCCAGAGGGATGCTTTTTCGTTTCCTCCAGGAAGAAAGTATCCTAAAATTTCTCTTTTACCGTCTTCAGATAAGCCCAATACTGCATATACTGCCTCTTTTGCCACACTGTCTCTTTTTAATGAAATGTATGTTGCGTCTATATATAGCACGGGGTATGTTTTTGTTAATCTTCTGTTTTTCCATTTTTCAATTACTTCTTCAGATATTTCACTTATTCTGCTTACATATTGAGCTGATATGTTAGTTCCTATGAGATTTTTAATTACCCCTGCTGTCTTTCTTGTGGATACTCCTGCTATAAACATTGCCTCCACAATATCTTCAAGAAAAAACATTACCCTTTTTCTCTGGGGAAGCCATTTAACCTTAAACTGACTGTCTCTTGTTCTTGGAATTTGCAATTCAATCTCTCCTAAAAAGCTTTTAGGCGTTCGCTTATAATAACCGTTTGCCCTTGTTTGGCCTCTTGCTTCTTTTAAGTATCTTTCCCTCTCTTCCAACAACATTTCCTGCAACATTTTCTTGAAAAATTCTTTAAATTGAGTGAAAATTAAATCACTCATTGGTGGTACCTCCTTTCGGGAATTTTTCTTCTGAGGTTATTTTAACCTCTCCTTCCCGAAAGGAGTTTTTTTTCTCCCTGACACAATTAATGTTACACTGCCTTAAATTTCTACAATTACAAATTTTTTTACTTTGCTCGTAAAATATACTATATTTGAAATATGAATAAGTTATTAAAAACATCTTTGTTAGCTATCTTTTTCTTGGTTTTCCTTTCGCTTTTTCAGGCAAAAAGTAAGGATATAAAAGTACTCAAGGTTTACACATTTAATAGACCACCTTTATACATTGTAAAGGGGAACAAATTTTTTGGAATCCTTGTAGAAAAAATCAAAAAGATACTGGATAAAGCAAAGATTAACTATAAATTTATTGAAATGCCTCCTGCAAGGATACTGCATCAACTGAAAATTGAAGTAAATGCATGCTCCATAGGGTGGTTAAAAAATAAAGAAAGGGAAAAATCCTATATTTATAGCAAACCTTTTTTTATTGAGAACAACTATTTTATTATTGTAATGAGAAAAAACTTAAATCCAGAATATAAGAATCTCTTTAAATCCCCTTTTTTTACAATAGCACTGGTGAAGGGTTTTTCATACGGTGATGAAATAGATAAATTACTTGCAAACTCAAAAATCAAAAAATTCAGGATACCTAACGCTAATGCAAAAATGCTTTTAAAAATGGTAAAAAACAACAGGGTTGATATGACTATAGTGTCAAGGGAAGAGGCTGAAGCTTTTTTAAAAGACAGTGAATTTGAAAATTCAATAAAACTTATTCCATTTAATGAAAGAAACTGCATAAAAAGGTATATCATTTTCAGCAAAAAAACAGATAGAGACATAATTAAAAGAATAAACAATGCAATAGATGATTTAGAGAATAAGGAATAATTATTTCATTTTCACATAGTAGTAAAATGTCCATTTAACATGTATTCTGTCTTTTTTTATAAAGGACGGAAGAGGTGGAAAGGGGTTGGAGTACTTAATTGCAAGAAATGCTGCCATATCAAGAGGGTCTATCCCTGTTTTTTTTACAAATTGAAGGTTTTCAATCTCCCCGTTTTTCTTTATGTCAAACTCAACCTTAACCACTCCCTTTAAAAATAAATCCCTTACAACAGGGGGAATAATCCAGTTTGATTTTACCTTTTGCTGAATTAGTTTTGCATAAGGCCCTAAATCAAAGCCCTGGGTGTCTATTGAGAAGTTACCTGGAATTGTTAAACCACCATTTTCATTGCTGTAAACTTCTGGCTTTGTTGCAGAAAAAAGATTCTCCGTATTTAAATAAGGTTTTTTCTTCATAACCTTTGCCATTTTTTGCTTTTCATTCTGGCCTTGAAGGGCTTCAGCAGTGCTCTGCCCTTCAGTGTTTTTTTTCTGTTTTAAGTTTTTTCCCTTCTCTTTTATTGTTTTTTTAAGCAATTGTTGAGGCTGTGGAAGTGATTTCATCCTTCTTGATTTTACAACCATACCTTTTTTAATAATAACTTCAGGGGTATTTCCTTTTGAATACGGGGTGTTTGATTTCTTTCCCCTTCCCCCTGATGCTTTTCTTGAAATGTCTGAGTATAGTTTTGCATTGGGATTTTCTTTAACAGGGGTTTCCTCAGGCAAATCTACAAAGGTAAACTTTATCTCCTTGCTGTTCTTTGATGCAGTTTGAATAATCTTATTAATATTTTTTATAAAATTTGCAAAGAAAATCCTATCTGATGCAAAGTAGAGAATAAGCGTTAACAAAATTGCTATCATCAGGCTTTCAAACAGGGTTATCTCTCGCCTCTGCCTCATACAAATCTCTCAAAACATTTTTTAAAAATCCTGTACCTTATGGAAGAAAAATTAATATCCTTCCTCTCAGGGCATATATAGTTTGACAGAAAAATAACAAAAACATTTTGTTTTTTGTCAATTGCTATTCCAGTGCCTGTAAAACCAAGGTGATAAAAGTAATCATCTCTTTCAAAAAGCGGCAGGTAAAAGTTTTGTATTTCCAAAAGATTTTCAATTAGCAATTTAACTCCAAAAACATTTGCGAAAAGGCCTGAATTACCAGCAATTCCATTTGAATAATGGGAATTTAAGTCATGGGTTTCCCCTTTAATTATCCTGTTTAGCCTGAATTTTCTTTTATCTGGATTTTTAACAAAATCTTTAGCAAGGTTGTATTCAAATACATTCCCCCTCTCAGTCGGAGCAACATTTACACATTTTAAAGGGGGAAGAAAGCAATTCTTAAAATCCTTGAAAAAATCTTCTGCAATTTCCTTAAATGGTTTTTTCAAGTTTAATTCAACTAATTCTTTCAACAAAATATAATTCAAACAGGAGTAAACCTTTTCTCCTTTCTTCCCCTTAAACCCTTTTTCAATAATTGTTTCTCTGTAAGAGTTTTTAAAAAGGTAAAGGGGTAACCATGGGATTAAACCAGAGGTGTGGTTTACTAATTCCTTTATCTTTATTGAATATGGAAGTTCAGAGAAATAATCCCTTGCATCCTCTTCTAAATCAAAACACTTCTCAACAATAGGGAATGTAACAAGCGGTTTTGTTATAGAGGCACAATCGTAAACAAAAAAATCAGGATAACCTTCAAAAAAAACAATCTGACTATTTTTTACGACAGCAAGGGAATAAGAGGGGGTAAGCCCCCTCAAATCAATATCCCCTAAAATTCCCTGAAACATTCCCCGTTTTCAATCATCTCAGAAATTGTTTTTGTAAGTTTAAGTGCTTTTACCCCATCCTCTCCCGAAACAGGTACATTACTATTTTCCAACACAGAGTCAAGAAAAGCCCCGTCTTCAGCTTCCAATTGGTCTTTATTTACAACCTCAAGCTGTTTTGAAACTAATTCCTTTCCCTTATAAAAAACCTTTTTAAGTGTTCTATTGTTTAAATTTGCAGAATAATAGCAATCTTTATCAAAAACCCTTATGCTTCTGTCTCTGTCTTCTGACACCCTTGAAACACTTAATTCAGCAAGGCAACCATTTTCAAATTCAATTAAAGCAAAGGCTATGTCTGTTTTTTTAGTTACAACCTTGCTCCCCTTTACCGTAATTCTCTTTACCTTTGAATCTGCAAGCTTTAATACAAGGTCTATATCGTGAATCATTAAGTCAAGCACAACATCAATGTCAACACTTCTCCCAGTAAATGGGGACAGCCTTGAAGTTTTTATAAAAGAGGGGCTTTTGCACTCCTTTGCCAGAGAAACAAATGCAGGGTTAAACCTTTCAATATGCCCAACCTGCAACTTCAAACCCTTTTCTTTAGCAAGAGAAATCAACTTCTCTCCGTCTTCAACTTTGTCTGTAATAGGCTTTTCAACAAGTACATGAATTCCATTTTCAAGGAAAAACTTTGCAATTTCAAAGTGCAAAACAGTTGGGGTTGCAATAACAACAGCCTCAACTTTTTCCTTTATCTCCCTGAAATCTTTAACAAATTCCACACCGTATTTTGAAGCAATCTCTCTCCCTGTTTTTTCATCAATATCAACAACATATTTAAAATCTGATTGAGGAAGTTCGCTTAAAACCCTTGCGTGAAACTTCCCTAAATGGCCTGTGCCTATTACCGCTGTTTTTACCTTTCTCATTTTTTCTCCTCAGTGTAATTAAAAAATTTTTTAAACGGGGTATGCTTTATTTTATCCCTGTTTTTTTCAACCAAATAATCCCAGTATCCGCTCTCTCCTTTAAGGTACTTATCAAACCAGGCAACAAGGAAGTTTTCCTGGCCAATCCAGTTTGCAAACTTGCCCTTCATTCCGTGGTCTTCATTGAAGAATCTTATGTAAACCGTATCTTTCCCTAAAACCTTAAGGGCTGTAAAGAATTGGTCTGATTCAATTGTTGGCACATTTACATCAGCGGTGCCGTGCATAAGCAATAGCGGCGTTTTTACTTTATCTGCATTGTAAAGCGGGGATTTGTCAACATAAACATCCTTTGCATTCCATGGGTAGGTGCCGTGAAGGGCTGTCATTCCGTAAAGGTATCCCCAGTATCCGCCACCCCAGTATGAAGCAATGTTTGAAATGCCATACTCTGAAACAAGCGCCTTGAAAACAGTTGTCTTGTATGCAAGGGTGTTTGCTAAAAACCCGCCGTAACTTCCGCTGTAAGCACCAAGCTTGTTTTTATCTATGCTTTTAATCTGATTGCAAATCCACTTTGTAGCCTCAATTAAATCAGCTGCACTCTTTTCTCCCCACTCATTGCAATGCTCCGCAGCAAACTTCTCTCCCTTTCCAACTGCACCCCTCGGTGTTGTAAGGAAAACAAAGTAACCGTTATTTGAAAGGTATTGAAATACAGGATGAAATGGGTTTCCGCATGGCACAACCCCGCCATAGTAAAAAACAATTAAAGGATACTTTTTATTTGCGTCGTAATTTGCAGGAAAAATAAGGTAATTGTTTATATCATAGCCTGTTTTTGACTTAAATTTAAAGTATTTGTAAGGGGAAAGTACAATCCTTTTTTGAAGAGATTCAGGCTCAAAAACAAACAGTCTTTTCTCCCCTCTGTACAATGCAGGATAGTGATTAAAGTCGCTTGCAAGGTAATAAATTCCGTTTGAGGTAATTTTAAAACCTGTGGTTAAAAGGTTTTCAGGCCTTTCAATCTTTTTTAAATTTCCATTTTTTAAATTGTAAAGGTAAATTTCCCCTCTTCCCTCTTCAGTTGTAATCATTGCAATTGAATCTCCTGTCTTCTGCAATGTATTAGAGGTTTGATAAGCGTATATAATGTCAATCCCTGTTGTAAATTTTTCATTTTTTGTTAATGGTTTAATCTCACCTGTTTTAAGGTTTAGAGAATAAAGACAGTTATCATAGTAATTCGCAGGGATTTTTTCGTTGTACTCTTCCTTCTGTGCTGTAAAGTAAACATAGTCTCCATCAATAATTGTTGAACCAACAGGGTTTTCAGAGCCTATGTTATACTCCCCTATCTTTCTCTCTTTCAAATAGGTTAAATCCTTTTCAAAAACAACAGTTTTAGCCCATGGATACTTATCAATATGTTTTGAAACAAAGTAAACAATCTTTTTACCATCAACTGCAAAAGAATCAATGTAATTAGGGTCAACAACCTTTCTCAATGTTTTCCCATCAATACTTACAGAAAAAATTGCATTTTCAGTTTTGTAAAATGGGGTTTTTTCGTATAGATGCTCTAATATTTCAAAGTTTCTCTTTTTGCTTTTAAAAGTATCAGAGATTAGAAAATAGATAATTTTATCATCAGGGGAAAGGGAGAGTTTTGATATTGATTTTTCTGATTTGAAAATCTCTTTGGTTTCAAGGGTGTTTAAATCAACCTTTAAAATAGTCTTCTTTTTTAAAAGTAAAAGAAAATCTCCAGAATGAGAAAACACGGGACTTTTGCAGTTTTCAAAAGACAGGTAATGTGAAAAATCATTGTTTAAAAAGAGTGCCGTTTCAACCTTTCTCTTGCCTTTTTTATCCCTCTTTGAAATTACAACAGCAACAAATTTCCCGCTTTTATCTGTCGTAAAGTAATATGGATACCAGAAATCTGTGTAATCGTTGTGGTCAACATATTTTTTGTAATCAAGGGAAACTATTCCGTCAATATCTTTTAATTCAATTGATATTGACTTTTTCTCATCTCCTTTTGCAAAAAATGATATAACAAACCTGTGCTTCCCGGTTGTAAGGGCTAATTCACTTTTATTTTTTTTCTCTTTACCATCCACATAAATTTTCAAGTTATCACTTCCCTTAACCTCTATCTTACCCTTTTTAAAGGAATTAACCGTCAAATAAAAACTTACAATCTTTGTATAGGGGTTTGTTGCTTCCGGTAAAACAATTTGAGAAACCTCAACAGGCTTAACAACCCCATTTTCTGTTGTAAAAGTTGAATCCTTTGAAATATAAATATCAGGATTTACCGTGTATCCTGCTGGCAGCATAAATTCAAGCGCTTTATCAACCGTTGCAGAAAAAACTGATAAGGAAAGCAACACAACAATAAAAAATATAGTTAATTTCTTCATATCTCCCCCTAAAATTTATTTCCCTTTGATTATAGCAAGTTATCCGGTAAAATACCCACCCTAAAACCAGATGAAAATTCCTGACTTCCTGTTTTAATTAATAATAAGGATATTGAACAAAAAAAGGAAAATGCTAAAATATGAAAATCACAAGTAAATTGCAATAAGCATCTAAGTATCAAATAAGATAGGTATAAAGGAGGATTGATGTTTGAGGAAAAGATCGAATTACCCGAACAAAAAACAGAATTTCCATATTCTTCCCCAATGTATCTCTATATCCCAGTAGGAAGATTAATTTTTCTTTCTATATTCTCTTTTCACCTCTATGAGGCATACTGGATTTATAAAAACTGGCAATACTTAAAAAAAAGGAAAGGCTTAAATATCCGCCCTTTCTGGAGAGGTGTTTTCGGAGTACTGTTTTGCCACAGTTTATTCAGGATGATTTACAATGACGAAGAAGCAATTGCTATAAAACAGCCTACTTTTTCACCTAAAAAACAAGGAAATTACTTTGTAACTTTGTCTATTGGATCAGGTCTTATAAACAGAGCAAAAAATTTCTGGGCAGGAGTTTTGATGCCTTTTGTCCCTTCATATCTGGCTTTTGTCCCGGTTCAAAAATATATAAACGAGATAACAGAAAAAAGAAACCCAACACAGCAGTATTATAAATGGTCATGGGGGCACATTTTGTGTATTATTTATGGAACATTGTTTTGGGGACTAATTTTGCCTGCTATATTTCTAAAACTAAAAATGATGTTCTGAAAACTCAAATTCTTTAATTTTTTTTTGTTATTCTTAAAATTTTGTTTTAACCTCCCTTAAAAAAGGTATAATTTAATCAAAAAAGGGACAAAGTTTAAGGAGGGTGTGTATGAATTATCCTGTATGGTTTTTGCCTTCAATAGGCGGGGGCACCTTAATAGCATTTATCGCTATTGTGCATGTTTTTGTGTCCCACTTTGCGGTTGGGGGAGGTGCTTACCTTATTGCTTTAGAAAAAAAAGCATACAATGAGGAAAGCAATGAATTACTTGAAATTACAAAGAGGTTTGCAAAGTTTTTTATCCTTTTAACAATGGTTTTCGGTTCAATTACAGGTGTTGGTATATGGTTTATTACAGCACTTGTTAACCCCGGGGGAATTTCCCTGCTTATCCACAACTTTGTATTTGGATGGGCTGCTGAATGGGTTTTCTTTGTACTTGAGATTATCGCAGCCTTTGTTTACTATTACACTTTTGGAAAGATGGATAGAAAAACTCACCTGAAAATTGGCTGGATTTACTTTATATCTGCATGGATGAGTTTATTCTTAATTACAGGAATTATTGACTTTATGTTAACACCAGGCACATGGCTTAAAACACACAATTTCTGGAATGGCTTTTTCAACCCTTCCTTTATTCCATCAGTAGGCTTCAGGACTTTTATGTCTTTCCTTATGGCAGGGGTGTTTGGTTTGTTTGTTCTATCATTTTATAAAAATAATGAGGCAAAGGAAAAATTTGTAAAATACTCAGCATTGTGGGTAACAATTTCCATTATTTTGATGATACCATTTGCTTTGTGGTATGTGTCTGTCCTTCCTTCTGAAGCAAAAGCGCTTGTATTAGGGAAATCACCTGAGATTGTTAGAACAACAAAGGTTATCATTACAAGCGGGATTATAGGGTTTGTTTTAGGCTTGATTGTTTTCTTTAAACCTTCATTTAATAAAGCATATATAGCATTCATTATTTTCCTTACAGGATTCTTTGTAATTGGCTCTTTTGAATGGACAAGGGAAGCGGCAAGAAGGCCTTATGTTATAAATAAGGTTATGTATTCAAATATGATTTTAGAGAGTCAACTTGAAACCTTGAAAAAAGATGGTTTTCTAAAACACGCAAAATGGGTTAGTGCAAGAGAGATAACAAATGAAAACAAAAGACAGGTGGGAAAAGAACTTTTTATCCACCAGTGTTATGCGTGCCATACAATAGGTGGATTCAATAATGACATAAAAGAAAAAGCAGCTTCTATGAGTTACACCGCCCTTACAAAATACATTGAAAAGATACACAAGGTAAGATACTTTATGCCACCTTTTGCAGGAAATGAAGAGGAAGCAAAGGCTCTTGCAGCTTTTATAGCAGGTGATTTATTAGGCAAAGAGGTTAAAGAACCTGTAAAAAAAGCACTTGATGGAAAAACAATATTTGAAGACAATTGCTCATCATGCCATGAACCATCAGATTTTGAAGATTTAATTGCTGGCTGGGACAAAGCAAAGATAAGAAAAGCCCTTGATATGCTTGATAAACTAAATGAAGAAATGCCACCTTTTGAGGGCACACCTCAGGAAAAAGACACATTAACCGAATACCTTTTCAAAATTGCAGGGGGTGAAAAATGATTAATAACCTTATTCCAAACCCGGATACAATTCAGGTTTCATGGATATACTTTCAAATGCTTCTGCTTTTAACAACCCCTATCCATTTTCTCTTTATGAATGCTGTATTAGGCTCAGCTGGAATTGCCACTTACCTTCATTTTAAAGGCGGGGGAAAAGAAAAAAAGCTTGCCCACAGAATTGCTGTATTCCTTCCCCTTGTAATTGCTTTTGCGGTTAACTTTGGAGTTGCCCCTTTGTTATTTGCGCAGGTTTTATACGGCCAATTCCTTTACACATCTTCAGTTTTAATGGCTGTATTCTGGATTTCAATTATTGTAATTCTTATAATTGCCTATTACCTTGCATATTACTATGACTTTAGTTTTGACAAACTGGGGAATACCGGCAAATGGATAATTTTGTTTTCCTTTCTCCTTTTTATTGTTATTGCTTACTTTTTTACCAACAATATGCTTTTAATGCTCCTTCCTGAAAAGTTTTCAGAGTGGTTTAAGAATATGGGAGGAACAATTCTTGCCTCGTCAGATAAGGTGTTCCTTGCTAAATACTTCCACGATATATTCGGGGCAATTGCAATTGGTGGTTTGTATGTGGCTTTAATTTCCCAGTTTAAAAAGGATAAAGAAGGTGAAGTTGCCGAATACGGCAAGGATTTAGGATTAAAGGTTTTCTTTTACTTTACTCTCATTAACATAATCTTTGGGTTATGGCAGTTTCTTACAATCCCTTCAAATATAAGAAGGGGGTTTATGGGAGGAAGCGGAATTGCAAGCGCAGTATTTGTTATCGCCCTTATACTTATTATCCTTGCGCTTGTTTTTGCATGGAAAAAGAATCTTAAATACTCTGCAATTTTTGGTATTCTCACTGTATTGTTTATGTCTTTTGTAAGGGATATAGTAAGACAGGGTTATTTAAAATCTTACTTTACTCCCTCTGACTTAAAGGTTGTAAGCCAATACTCACCTTTTATCTTTTTCCTCATTGTTTTTGTGATAGGAATTTTTATTGCGTACTGGATGATAAAAAAGGCAATAGAGGCATTTAATTAAAAAGGGGGCATTAAGCCCCCTTGATTTTTTTCTAATTCTAAATTAGTTAAATACCTTTTCCCCTAAGTACTCTTCAAGGATTGAAACAAAGGTTTTGCTTGGAAGCATAGCCTTTGTTACCTTTTCTTCATCAGGGAAGTAATATCCGTCAATATCTGCAGGCTTTCCTTCAGACTCGGAAATTTCTTTAATTATTGTGTCAATATTTTCTCTTAATTTTTCAGCAATAGGTTTGAAAGCCTCTTTTAATTCATTATCTTCGTTCTGCTCTGCCAGTGCTTCAGCCCAGTATAAAGTAAAGTAAGCCTGTGAACCTCTGTTGTCTAACTGGCCAACTTTTCTCCCTGGCCACTGCTCGTTCTCAAGCAATGTTGAGACAGCCTTCTCAACAGCCCTGCCCATTACGCCAGCCTTTTTATGTCCTTCTTTCTGCTCCATAAACTCTAAAGTTGCACCAACTGCGTTAAACTCCGCAGTCGAATCCCATCTTAAGTGTCCCTGCTCAATAAACTGCTGAATGTGCTTTGGAGCAGAGCCGCCTGCACCTGTTTCAAATAATCCGCCACCTGCAAGGAGTGGAACAATTGAAAGAACCTTTGCACTTGTTCCAATTTCAATTATCGGGAAAAGATCTGTCAGGTAATCCCTTAAAACATTCCCTGTTACTGAAATTGTGTCTTTGCCTGCCCTGAATCTCTTCAATGTTTCCTTCATTGCCTCTTCAGGTTTTAAAATTTTAATGTCAAGGCCTTCTGTGTCATAGTCTTTGAGGTACTTTTCAACCTTTTTGATAACTTCTCTGTCGTGAGCCCTTTCATTATCAAGCCAGAAAATTGTGGTAAAACCTGTTACCTTTGCCCTGTGTACAGCAAGGCCAACCCAGTCTTTTATTGCAATGTCCTTTGCACTGTAAGCTCTCCAGATATCGTGTTTTTCAACCTTATGCTCTGTATAAACTTTTCCGTTTTCGTCAACAATTCTAACAATACCATCATCTTCAAGGACAAAGGTTTTGTCGTGTGAACCGTACTCTTCAGCCTTTTTCGCCATTAAACCAATATTCTGAACAGTACCTATTGTTGTTCTGTCAAATTTTCCGTTTTTCTTGCAGTCTTCAACAATCTCTTTGTACATTGTTGCATAGCATCTATCAGGGATTAAAGCCTTTGTCTGCTTTAATTCACCATTTTTATCCCACATCTTGCCGCCTTCCCTGATAACAACAGGCATTGACGCGTCAACAATTACAAGGTTTGGTGCGTGAAGGTTTGTAATTCCCTTGTCTGAATCAACCATTGCAAGGTCTGGATTGTTTTTGTATGACTCTTCAATTGCCTTCTTTATCTCTTCCTGTTTTTCAGCAGGCAGTTTTTCAATCTTTTTGTAAAGGTCAACAAGACCGTTGTTTGGATTAACACCTATCTCTTTAAACTCTTTTTCATACTTTTCAAAAACATCTTTAAAGAATGTTGTCACTGCGTGGCCAAAAATTGGTGGGTCAGAAACCTTCATCATGGTTGCTTTAAGGTGCAAGGATAAAAGTAAATCTTTATCTTTTGCGTCTTTTATCTCTTTTTCAAAGTACTTTTTCAACTCTTTAACACTTATATAAGTACTGCTTAAAATTTCACCTTCATCAACTTTCAGATTATCCTTCAAAACCTTGACATTACCATTTTTGTCAACAAATTCAATCCTAACTGTCATATCCCTTTCAGCTGTAAATGATTGCTCATGCTCAAAGAAATCCCCTTTTTCCATATGTGCAACATGGGCTTTAGAATCCTTTTCCCAATCCCTTAATGGAAGCCCTGCAGCCTTTGGATTCTTTTTAACATACTCTTTTAAAGCCTTTGGAGCCCTTCTATCTGAGTTACCCTGCCTCAATACAGGGTTAACAGCACTGCCAAGGCAAACCTGATACCTTTCGTGAATTTTCTTTTCCTCTTCAGTTTGTGGCTCTTCAGGGTAATCTGGGACCTTGTAACCCTTTTTCTGCAACTCTTCAATTGCTGCTTTTAACTGAACAACTGAAGCACTAATGTTTGGCAATTTAATTATCTTAGTTCCTTTTTTTTCTACCAATTCTCCTAATTCTTTCAAATCATCAGGAACCCTCTGCCCCTCTTCAAGGTAATCTGGAAATGTTGCAAGGATTCTTCCTGCCAATGAAATGTCTTTTAAATCAACCTCAATTCCGCCCTTTTTCAAAAAGCCCCTTACAACCGGCAACAATGCAAATGTTGCAAGATAGGGTGCTTCGTCTGTTTTAGTCCAGATAATCTTATTCACTTATCCCTCCCTGTTTATTTTGTAATAAAGTAAAATCACTTAATCTAAAAGCGCACAAGTCTTTTACACAATCAACATAATCTTACTATAAAAATAATGAATAATGAACAACTATTCATTAAATTAAAACGTTTATAAAAGACAATAATTGGTTAAAAAATCCACCTCTGGGGGATAAAAAGTTTTTCAAAGGTGTTTATTGCAAAGGTATCTGTCATTCCAGAGATAAAATCTGCAACTATTCTGTCATTGGGATCATTCCTCTTAAAATAAAACTTTGGAATTTGTTCTGGATGCTTCATATAGAACTCAAAGAGAAATTCAAGCACCCTTTCCGACTTAATAAACTCTTTTTTCACCTTTTGATTGGAATAAATATTGTCGTACATATAATCCTTGAAAATTAAAAAAGCCTCTTTAATTTCAGGAGACATTCCTACTTCTTTGTATTTTTTTTCAAGAGTAAAGAAAACAATGTCGTTTACAAGGGTATTTATCCTCTCTCTCGTTGTTTTGCCTATTCTCTTTCTAACAATTTCAGGCAAATCATTTTCTTTTACAACCTCTGCCCTCACTGCATCGTCAAAGTCGTGGTTTAAATAGGCCACCATGTCTGAAATTCTCACTATTTTTGCCTCATAGGTTGCAATATCAAGGCTTTTCCCCTCTAAATCTCCACTCCTCCCCTTTGAATGCTTGCCTATTCCGTCAACAACCTCAAAGGTAAGGTTTAAACCTTCCCCTTTTTTCTCAAGGTATTTAACAACCCTTACGCTTTGATGATAATGTTTGAACCCCCCTTCAACAAGCCTGTCAAGAACACTCTCTCCCGCATGGCCAAAGGGGGTATGCCCTAAATCGTGCCCTAAAGCAATTGCCTCTGTTAAATCCTCGTTTAACCTTAAAGCCCTCGCTATTGTCCTTGCTATCTGGGAAACCTCCAATGTGTGCGTTAACCTCGTCCTGTAATGGTCTCCCACAGGGGCTAAAAACACCTGAGTTTTGTGTTTAAGCCTTCTAAAAGATTTAGAGTGAATAATCCTGTCTCTATCCCTCTGAAAGCATGTTCTTATTGAACATGGTTCTTCTTCTTTATCTCTACCTTTACTGTTTTTTGAAAGCATTGCAAAGGGAGAAAGTACCTTTTCTTCAATTTTTTCATACTGTTCTCTTAAACTTTCAGTCATTTAGACAGCTAACTCCCTTTCTTCTTTCCCTGTTAACCTTGAAACAATTATACCTGCAATTAGGGAAAGTAAGAAACCTGGTATCAATTCATACAAAGTGTTGCTTAAAGCTGGAATGTTTTTCCAGACAATTATAACAATTGGCCCTACAATAAGATTTGCAAGAGCACCCCATTTGTTAAACCTTTTATCGTAAAGAAGAAGAATTACAAGAGGAGAAAAAGCCGCTCCAAGTGCACCCCATGCATATAACACAAATGAATAAATTACCTTTACATCGTTTAATGCAATAACAAGGGCAATTAAAGTCATAATAACTATTACACTCCTTGTAATTAAGACAAGTTTTTTTCTATCAACTTCTTTTTTTGTAAGTTTAAGCCACAAATCATTTACCAGAGAGGTTGCTGCATACATTAATTGGGAATCTGCTGTTGACATTATTGCCGCAGTTATTGCTGAAAGAACAATTCCTGCAAGCACCGGGTGAAGATAGTATGCGGTAAATTTAGGCAAAGCCTGCTCTGGGTCCGTTAATTGAGGGAAAATTGCCCTTGATGCAATTCCAAGGGTAACAGAACCAAAGAGGACAAAGAAACTCCACAGTGTGCCTATCAAACCTGCCCTCTTACCCTCGTCTTCGTCTTTAACCGTTATATACCTGACAACAACATGGGGCATACCTTGATAGCCTAACCCAATTCCAAGCTGGCCTAAAATAAAACCTATACTTCCCCACAATGTTGCACCCTTTAATGTCCAGAATGTATCAATATTGGCTGATTTCAATGCCTCTATTATATGGGTAACTCCGCCAGCCTGAAAAACTGCGTATATAGGAAGAATTACAAGAATAAAAACCATTAAAAACCCTTGAAGTGCATCTGTCCAGCAAACGGCCGCATAGCCGCCCATTAAAATATAAGCACCTATTATCAAAGCACCTATTAAAACCCCTAAAGTGTACTCCGAAACGGTAAAAAGATTTCCAACAGAATGCTGGAGAGAATTCACAATATTTGGGGGAATAATCTCCATTCCCTGAAATGTTTTCCCTGCACCAACAAATTGAGAAACAACATAGGCTCCCATAAAAAAAACAATTATCAAACTTCCTATTATCCTTAATAATTTCTTTCTATCCTCCAGTGCATCTTCAATCATATCTGCAAGGGTTAATGAGTTAAGCTTTCCAGACAGTCTTCTAACCGGTGCAATTATGAAAAGCCAGTTGGCTGCAAAACCTAAAACACAACCTATTGCCGCCCAGTACGCAGCAAACCCCATTTTATAGCCTAACCCAGATAAACCAAGCATTACCCAGGCACTTTCTGATGATGCAGCTGCTGACAATGCGGTAACAATTGCACCAAGGGATTTTCCGGCAGTAACAAAATCCTCGTAAGACTTTGAAAATTTTTTATCCCCAATGTAACCGATTACAAGCAATGCAATAAGGTAAATTACAAAGGTAATAAAAACTGCCCCAGAGTGAACACCCATATCTCCTCCCCACGAATTTATCTTTATATTTTAATTTTATTTTAAAAAAAGGATAACAGTCAAATTTTTAGTTGTCTTTTCATTTAATTATTCTTATATTTTTAGGTGAATGAAATTTTTAAAAAAATGTAAAATTTTCCCTTGCATAAACTTTATTTTTTAGTAAAATATAATTCGTAATAAAAAAAATTTTTAAGTAAAATAAATTATTAACAGGAGGACAAAATGGCAGAATTAAAAGACGCTGTTTTAAAGGCAATGAAAGATGCTGGCAAACCGGTTAGGCCGGGAGATGTTGCAAAGATGCTTAATGTTGACAGTAAAGAGGTTTCAAAGGCTATTAAAGAGTTGAAAAACGAGGGAAAGGTAATTTCCCCTAAAAGGTGTTACTACGCACCAAACGAATAAATAATATTTAACGGAGGTTTTATAATGGGTTTAGTAGGAAAACAGGCACCTGATTTTAAGGCTACGGCAGTTATGCCAGATAATTCATTCAAAGAGATTTCATTAAAGGATTACGAAGGAAAATACATTGTGTTATTCTTCTATCCTCTTGATTTTACATTTGTATGTCCAACAGAAATTATTGCTTTTGACCACAAATTAGATGAATTTAAAAAGAGAAATGCAGAAGTAATAGGAGTATCTATTGATTCACAGTTTACCCACCTTGCTTGGAAAAACACCCCTGTAGAAAAAGGTGGAATTGGAAATATTCAGTATCCATTGATTGCAGATGTGTCAAAACAGATATCAAGGGATTACGATGTCCTCTTTAATGATAGCGTTGCTTTAAGAGGTCTTTTTATAATAGGTAAAGATGGTATTGTAAAACATTCAACTGTTAACTTCCTTGATTTTGGAAGAAATATTGATGAAGTGTTAAGAACCCTTGACGCAATTCAGTTTGTTGATGAGCATGGAGAAGCATGCCCTGCTAACTGGAAACCGGGGAAACCGGGAATGAAACCAACCCCGGAAGGCGTGGCAGAGTATCTTGCTGAACACGCTGAAGAACTTTAATAGGAGGTTCAAATGAATAGAGGAAATGTTTACAAATGTGAAGTATGTGGAAATATTGTTGAAGTATTAAAAGTTGGCGGAGGAACACTTGTTTGCTGCGGCCAGGATATGAAACTTTTAGAAGAAAAAACCGCAGATAGTGCAACTGAAAAGCATGTACCTGTAATTGAAAAGATTGACGGGGGATATAAAGTTTATGTTGGTTCAACCCTCCACCCAATGGAAGAAAAGCACTATATTGAATGGATTGAATTAATTGCAGACGGAGTAACCCACAGGGCATATCTAAAACCAGGGGATAAACCAGAAGCATTCTTTATGATTGGAGAGGCAAAAGAGGTTTCAGCAAGGGAACACTGCAATCTCCACGGTTTGTGGAAAGGCAACCTTTAATTTTAAGGGTTTTCTATAAGTTAAGGGGCGTTTAATCGCCCCTTTTTATTTTTTCATGCACTTAATAATTGCCTTTTTGAACTCTTCAACAGTATAAGGTTTGCTAAGAACTTCGTCAAAACCGTATTTTTCATACTCTGCAAAAACCACTCCCTTTGAAAACCCGCTTGATACAATTGCCTTGATTTCTGGATAAATAGATTTTATCTCATTTATAATCTCCTTACCTCCTTTACCACCTTTAACAGTTAAATCAAGTATAGCAACATTGTATGGTTTTCCTTTCTTCAACTCTTTTTTTAATCCTTCAACTAAATCCTCTCCTTTAGCAAATATTTGGCCATTAAGACCTAAGAAATCCATTAAGTCATAAATCGTTTCCTGCATAGGCTCTTCGTCTTCAAGCACTGCGATTTTAATTTTCCCAAGGTCTAAATCTTCACCTTCCCTTACTTCTTCTTGAGCTGGTTTTGTTTCTTCCTGTCCATTCACGACAAAATCTCTGTTTGCCGGGAAATAAACATAAAATGCGGTGCCTTTCCCAACTTCAGATTTAACCTCTATACATCCACCATGAGCCTTGACTATATTTCTAACTATCGCAAGCCCAAGGCCAAACCCCTGGTCTTTATAGCCTACAAAAAATTGAAAAATTTTGTCCAGCTTTTCCTTTGGAATTCCAGGGCCATTGTCCTCAACCTTTATTAAAACATATTCCCCTTTATTACAATTGTCAGGTTTTCCCTCTGCAATTACATTTTTGACTTCAACATTGACAACACCCTTTTCATTTAGAACATCCCTTGCGTTACTGAACAAATTCAAAATAACCTGAGCAATTTGGGTAGGATCACCCTTAATTGCCCACAAATTATCTTCAATATTTTTATTAACCTTAATAGAAGAACCTGAAAAAACAAAATTGGCAAGATCGTCAATGGTTTGCTTCAAAAAACCCTTGCTCAAATTAGAAAAAAGAGGTTTACCAGTCTTTGAAAAGGTTAAAAATTGAGTAGCCAGTGCCTTTGCTATTTTCATATTCCTCATTATCTTTTTCAACTCTTTTTCAATATCCTGTCCCTCAAACTGTTTCTCAAGTATAGATATTTTCCCTAAAATACTTCCTAATAGATTGTTAAAATCATGAGCTAAAGATGCAGCAATTTTATTTAATAATCTCATATTCTGGTTTTTAACAACCTCGTCCATATACTTTTCACTATGGGTAATGTCGTTAACAACAAACAAATAACCGCTTAATTTTTCCTCGTCAAACAACTTTTCTGCCTCTATGGTTAGAATAATTTCAGAATTGTAAGGTTTATAATAAAATTTTCTCTCACCGTTAAAAATATCAGTTATTTTTTCAGTAGATATATTTTCAGGCAAATCTTTTATAGAAGACTTTTTTAAGAAATCTAAAATATTTTTTTTATCCAGATCTTCTTCCGCAAATATGTTTATTAAAGATTTATTTGCAAAAACAACATTAAAATTTTCATCTGTAATCGCCACCCCTTCAGAAAGCCTATCAAGAGTTTCTATAAGCCTTTCCCTTTCAATCTCAACCTTTTTTTCAAGCTCTTTAAGCCTTGTAATATCCTGAATAAAGCCAACCCTTTTTATATTGCCAAGTTCATCCCTGGATAGATAGCTTTCTACAAAAATATATCTTAATAATTTTAATTGAGGGTGAACAAACCTGAAAGTATAAATCAATTTTTCATCTTTCAAAAATTCCTTTTCAATCACACTTTTAACAAATTCCCTATCTTCAATATAAACATCCCGTAAAAAGTCATTTAAATCAACTTTATCTCTACTTAAAACTTTTGTAAAAAAACTTGAAACAAGATTAAATTCCTTTTTAGCAAAATCATATTCCCAATAGCCAATTTGAGCAAATTTTTGAGTTTTTTCTAAAATATCAATTTGCTTATTCAGTTCAATCTCAACCTTCTTTAAATCTGTAATATCCTTTATTACTCCTTCCACTCTTTCAACTTTCCCATTCTCTCCAACAACAGGATTCCCTTTGGAAACAACATATCTTAAAGTATCAACATCTCCCGTAACCACTCTAAAATATGCCTCATAGGCTTCTCTATTTTTGATAGGTATTAAAACTGTTTTCCTTGCTTCATAAACATCCTGCTTATATATTTTTTTCTCTATTTCCTCAATATTTACAAATCGATTTTGTCTTTTCTCAATCCCATATATTCTATGAGCCATTTCTGTTGCCCAAAATTGTCTTTTATCCGGGTAATACACCCAGTTACCAACAAGTGCCATCTCTTCAGCTTTTCTATATCTTTCATTTAATACACTTAACTCTTTAAGCAACTTATATCTTTCGGTGATGTCAATCAGGGTTAAGAGATATCCATTTTTATTCTTAAATTTTAACGGGCTGATATAAACCTCAATTCTCTTTAAATTATTTTTTACAGTAATTTCCTTTTTAAAATTACCCGCCTTAGAAGTTATCAAATTGAGAAACATTTTTTTATCTTCTTTTGATAAAACTTCCAGAAAATTAATAGATAAATTTTCTTTTTCTATACCAAGAATTTTTTCAGCAGCAGGATTTATAAATTCAAAATTAAAATATTCATCACTAACTATTATTCCATTGTTAACATTTTTTGTTATCTTCTCTAACATCTCAGTTGTCGCTTTTAATTCCTCATTTGTAGATAGCAACTTTTCTTCAGATTTTTTTAATGCAAGAAGGTTGTTTTTGACTTTTCCAGCAAATTCACAGGTTTCCTTAAATGATAAAGAATTACACTGGAAATTCTCAATTTCACTAATTCCAGAATTATAAAACTTTTCGAAAATAGAATTGATTATCCTCAAATCATTATTAAACTTTTCTCCAAGCAAAAGAAACACCAACCATATCTGGAAAAGCACTGAAAGCAACCAGATAAAGAAAACTTCCCAGAATTCTTTATAGAGTTTTCTTTTGTACCTGAAATAAAGAGGTATAAAATCTTTATTTATATCGTCAAAATAGACCCCAGCGCCAACAATCCATTTTAATTTTTTATCATAAACTATATATGAAACTTTTCTTGATTCAGTTTTTAAATCTGGTTTAAACCAATTATACTCTACAAAACCTTTACCCTCTTTTTTAGCAATATCAAAAAACTTTTTTCTAACAATAGCCCCATTTTTTGGGGATACTTCTTCAAGGTATTTATCCATAATTTTATTGGCAGAAAGCAAAACCTTACCATCATTATCAACTATAAAGAGATAACCAGAATCTTCAAATTTAATCTTTCTTAAAGAAGTAAGTAGGGTATCTTTTAAATATTTTTTCATATCATTTTTATATACAAAAGCATAGAATTGATAAGTTTTATTTAATATAGGAATACTCTTTAACATACCAAATTTATTAAAATTTTTTTCTTTCAAATCATTTAAAGAGCACTTTTTATCGCTTGAATAAACAACTCTTCCTCTCTTTTTATCAACGATACACACATTAATAAGAGAAGGTTGGTTATTGTTTGCATCAAGAAAGTCAATCAAATTATTTAACCTCTTTTGCCTCGAAGCGTTGAATAAAACTTTCTTAATGTGTTCTTCTAAATTATTAATTTGATTATCATAAGTTGACCGAATGTTATTATAGAACTGCTCAACAATAGATTTTAGGGAAGTTTTTTTTGCATTTATATAGATTTTTTTAAATTCTACAATTTGATTATTTATCTCTATTTTTTCATTTTTGTACCATATAACCAAAAACAAAGTGGTAAAAATTAATACGGTTATCAAAAAGGTAATTAATAAAAATTGGAATAGTGTTAACTTTTTCTTTTTATACACTTTTTCCTCTAAAAACTTTTTTTATATTCTAACAACTTTAAATTAAAAAAGGAATAGATTTATTCAGTTGCTATTGCTTCAATTTCCACAAGAACATTTTTAGGAAGCGTTTTAACTGCAACTGCTGCCCTTGCCGGCTTATGACCATTAAACATTTTTTCATAAACCTCGTTCATCTCACCAAATGTTGACATATCGGCAAGAAAAACAGTTGTTTTAACAACATTTTTGTAACTTGTCCCAGCTGCCTCTAAAACATTAAAGAGGTTTTTCAATACCTGCTCTGTTTGTTCTTTTACATTTTCTCCTACTATTTCCCCACTTTCAGGGTTAATTGAAATCTGGCCTGAACAAAAAACAAAACCATTTGCTTTGACAGCCTGAGAATAGGGCCCAATAGCCTTTGGAGCTCTGTCAGTCTGAATAAATTCCATATTAATCCTCCTTCTGACATATTGTTAATCTTACTTTTTTACCAAAATAAAATTTGTAATTAAAATTTTTAAAACCAATTTTACTTAACTCTTTTTCCCAGTTGTGAGTAATAAACTCTGAGGCCAAATCACATTCAAGGTAAAAACCTATTTTTGTAATAATAGAAGCCTTTTTTAAGTTAATTTCATCGTTATAATCGATAAGACAAAAATACCCACCAGGCTTTAAAATACGGTAAAACTCTTTGAGAACAAAAAGCCTTTCTTCATGCTCAAAACCATGAAGAACAAAACACATAAAAGTCATATCAAATGAGTTAGCTCTAAAAGGAAGGAAAGATTTTAAACTTGCCTTAACAGGCAAAAGGCTTTTATTTTTTTCAGACTTTTTAGCAAGTTGTTTTAGAAACTCCTTCCCTATATCCATGCAAACAATTTTTATATCTTCAGCCTGTTTAGAAATTAGGGATGCATTTCTCCCTGTACCAGCACCTGCATCAAGAATTAAAAAATTATCTTTTACAGGCAAAGATTTAATTGCTGAGTTTATAAAATAAGGATAGTAACCTAAGGTTATTAAATTCATTAAATAGTCGTAAAACCTTGCCTCAAAGCCTTTTACCTCAATCTTTGTTCTTGCCATTTTTCTCTCCCATCAAAAAAAAGGGGGCCATACCCCCTTTTTAACATTTTTAAGTTCTAAATACAAGTATTAGTTAACCCTGCATCTCTTTTTTAGGTCTCTCTCAAAGTTTTTGTTGATTTTAGCCTTCTTCTCTTTTGCAATCTTGTAATACTTTACCGCATTTGCACAATCACCTGTTACAAAATATGCAACAGAAAGGTTTGTATAAGCATCTTTTAAGTTTGGGTCCTGATTAATTGCAGCAGAATACTGCTCAATAGCACCTTTAAAATCTTTTAAAGCCATTAATGTATTTCCATACTTAAACCTGAAAAAGGCATCGTACTGCATGTTTTTATCTTTTTCATACTCTTTTTTCATATTTTTATACTTATTTTCGTACTCAACCTTTTTTGTTTCATATGCAGTTGCATTTATACCTTGGTACTGCATATCGTGTTTATCAAGTTCAATCTGCAACTCTTTTGCCTTTCTCTGAAATTCTTTCATGTAGTCAAGCTTCATTTTCAAAAAGTTTTCTTTAAATGCAGCAAATTCTTTTATACTTTTCTCAAAATATTCTTTGGATTTATTGAAATCTCTCTTTTGATAGTAGATTATACCAAGGTAAGCATAAGCTGCATAGGCGTGCTTCCATGACTTAATAGCATCTTTGAATTCCTTTTCCGCTTTAGAAATCTTATTTTTTTTAAGATACTTTTTCCCTTTTTCAATATGCTTTGTTGATGGGCCCATTACCTTATTGTAAAGGCTTGTTGCTGTTTGCCCGTAAGCAAATCCAAAAGTTAATACCAGACATAACATTACAAAAAATCTTTTCATATCTCCTCCTAAAAATTATGGATACCTTTCCTTCTTATTTAATACCACACCTTTTTTTGAGAGCATTAACATAATTACCTCTTACAAATGCTTTCTTTTTCTTTGCCAATTCATAATACTTTTTAGCATTATTACAATCTCCAAGCATAAAATAGGCAACTGACAGATTTGTATAAGCATCTTTTAAATTAGGATCCTGATTTATTGCAGCAGAGTACTGCTCAATAGCACCTCTAAAATCCTTTAAAGCCATTAATGTATTTCCGTACTTAAACCTGAAAAATGCATCGTACTGCATATTTTTATCTTTCTCATACTCTTTTTGCAAATTTTTGTACTTGTTCACATAATCGTTTTTATATGCTTCAAAAACTGTTGGATTAACTGAATAGGATATGGAACGCCCCCTTAACGCCCTCATCTGCTCTGAGTATTGATAGTATTCAAGCGCATCTCCTGCACCGTAGTTAAGATTATGCTTATCTAAAACAATCCCCAATTCTTTTGCCCTCAATTCAAAATTTTTAATATAATCTCTTTTCATCTTTAGATAATTCTCTTTAAACTTTTGAAACTCAAAAATGCTTTTTTCAAAATACTCTTTTGATTTATTAAAATCCCTCTTTTGATAATAAACTATACCGAGGTAAGCATAGGCTGCATAAGCGTGCTTCCAGGCTTTAATTGCATCTTTAAATTCCTTTTCTGCCTTTTTGAGATTGTTGTTTTTAAGATATTTTTTACCTTTCTCAATGTGTTTTGTGGAATCAGCCTGTACCTTGTTATATAACCCTGATGCAGTTTGCCCAAAAACCAAACAAAATGAAAGCAAAAAAATTAAAGCAATAAAAGGCTTACGCATAAAAGCCTCCCTATTCTTTCTTACCCCCCTGATACTTTAAAATTGTTACATTCTCCAGGGTTATCATACCCCCCTGGAGCACTTCCTCCAGAAAGGGAAGCAATTGATTGATTTTTTCTTCAGTATCCACAATTTCAATTACCACAGGCAAATCTTCCGACAACACAAGAAATTTTGAAGTGTGAATTCTGCTTGTTTTTCCGAATCCCATTGCCCCCTTTAAAACTGTTGTTCCTGCAAGGTTTAATTCCCTTGCCTTCATCACAATCTCTTCGTAAAGTGGGCGTCCGTTTTTGCACCTGTCATCTTCCCCTACAAAAATCCTTAACAATAATCCCTTTTCCGGTAACATAGCTAACCTCTCACAATTTGTTTAGCAAGAAATATGCCTAAAAAAATACACACAAGACCCAAAAATACACTTGCAACAATATTTAAAACAGCAAACTTTATCTCACCCTCTCTAATTAAGTTGACAGTCTCAAAAGAGAATGTGGAAAATGTTGTAAAAGCACCTAAAAATCCTGTAAAAACCAAAGCCTTTATCTCCCTTGAAACTATCATTCTCTCAGTTAATTGCCACAAAAAACCAAACAATAAGCTTCCTAAAAGGTTAACTGCCATTGTTCCATAAGGAAATGTTGGAAAAAATAATGAATAAACAAACCTTGAAACAATATCTCTCATCATCGCACCAAATCCACCGCCTATAAATATCACCAGATACTTCATTACTTAAACTCCCTTAACCTTTTTTATCCCACACCGAATACGGAAATTTAACAAGAGAATAATTGTAATACCTTTCATCATTACTTACATCCTCTCCAGCCCAATCAGGCTTTTCAAATTCCTCATCTTCACTTTCAAGTTCAATCTCTGCAATTATCAATCCCTTATTCTCCCCTTCAAAAACATCTATCTCCCAGACATGATTACCTACTGGCAATTTATACCTTACCTTTTCAATCAAAGGCTTTAAGCAAACATTTTCAAGCAACTCAATTCCGTCTTTTAAAGGGATTTCATACTCAAATTCAAGCCTTGAAATGTCTCCCGTTCTTCCTTTTACGGTTAAATAAGCCTTTTTGTTTTCAATTATCCTTACCCTTGAAACTGATTTATCTCCAATGTAAAGATAGCCCTGCTTTATAGAAATTCCCTTTAATCCTTTTAAAAATGAAGTGTCTTTCACCTTAAACTTTCTTTCAATTTCAATTCCCATTTTTACTCCCTTTCCAATCTATTTTATCACCACTGTTTTTAAAATCCATTTTAGAGTATAATTCATTTGTATGAAAAACACTGAAAGTTTAATAGAGTTACTAAAAAGCCACAAATACCTTACCCACTATCATATATTTGAAAAAAAAGAGGGGGATTACAGGGAAATTCCTGAAACTCTGTCAGAAAAACTAAAAGAGGGGCTAAAGAAATCAGGGATTGAAAAACTTTATTCTCACCAAAAAAAGGCTTTCTCCCTAATTGAAAAGGGGAAAAACATTGTAATAACAACTCCAACAGCATCAGGGAAATCTCTCTGCTATAACCTGCCTATCCTTAATGAAATAGAGAAAAATCCATCAACAAAATGCTTTTACTTTTTTCCAACAAAAGCACTTTCAAGAGACCAGTCAAAGTCTGTAATAGAACTTGCAGAAAAGTCAAATATACCATTACGCTGCGAGGTTTACGACGGAGACACCCCCTCAGATGTGAGGGAAGGGATTAGAAAAAACGCTCAAATAATTATTACAAACCCTGATATGCTTCATCAGGCAATACTTCCCCATCATCCAATGTGGAGAAGGGTGATAGAAAACCTGAAATTTATAGTGATAGACGAAGTACACATTTACACAGGGGTTTTTGGCTCTCACTTTGCAAATGTTTTAAGAAGGCTGAAAAGAATATGCGAATTTTACCAGGCAAAGCCACAATTTATTTGCTGCTCAGCAACAATAGCAAACCCACTTGAATTAGCAGAAAACCTTGTTGAAGAAAAGTTTGAGTTAATTGACGAAAACGGTGCTCCCTCATCAAGAAAACACTTCTTTTTTATAAATCCACCAATTGTAAACAGAGAGTTGGGGATTAGAAAGAGTTATGTTGACATAACAGTTTTAATGGGGAAGGAGTTTCTTGAAAGAGACATCCCAACAATAACCTTTGCAAGAACAAGGCTTGCAGTTGAGGTTATAACAAAGTATTTAAAAGACAGAACAAAGCCAACAAAAAAACACAAGATATCCGCTTACAGGGGGGGCTATCTTCCTAATTTAAGGAGAGAGATAGAAAGGAAAATGAAGAACAAAGACATAAGCCTTATTGTTTCAACAAACGCACTTGAATTGGGGATAGACATAGGGGAGTTGCAGGGATGCATTATTGCTGGATACCCCGGAACAATATCTTCCACCTTGCAACAGGCAGGAAGGGCAGGAAGAAAAAAAGACGATTCACTTGCAGTTTTAATTGGTTCAAACTTTGCAGTTGACCAGTTTATAATGTCAAACCCTGATTACCTTTTCAAATCATCACCGGAACACGCAAGGATAAACCCGGACAACCCTGATATTCTTTTCAACCATCTGTGTTGTGCAATTTACGAACTCCCCTTTAAAGAAGGGGAAAGATTCGGGGAAACAGAGATAGAGGATTTGCTAACAAAGATGGAAGAGGTTGAGTTGGTAAACAAATTCGGAAAAAAATGGCACTGGATTTCAGACAGTTACCCTGCTGCAACATTTTCTTTAAGAAGTGTTACAAACGACAACTTTGTTGTAATAGACATAACAGAAAAGAGGAATAAGGTAATTGCAGAAGTGGATTACATTGCAGCACACACAACAATTTACCCGCAGGCAATATACCTTGTTCAGGGAAGGCTATACCAGGTTGAAAAGCTTGATTATGAAAATAGAAAAGCCTATGTAAGAGAGGTTATGGCAGAATACTACACAGATGCAATTGACCATACGGTTGTAAACATTCTTCAGGTTGACAATCAGGAAAAAGCCACCTTCTTCCACAACAATTTAGGGGAGATTCATGTCTTAACAACAATTACGGGATTTAAAAAGATAAAATTTTACACAAATGAAAATATTGGATACGGAAAGATAAATATCCCTGATGTTGAAATGCATACAACCTCATTCTGGCTTACAATTGACGATTCAATAAGGGAGCAGATGGGGATTTCAAAATCTGACTTTACAGAAACATTAAACGGGTTTTTGTATTCAATGAAGAATATTTCTTCAATATTCCTTATGTGCGACACAAGGGATTTAGGAACTTCCACTCAAACTGACGACACAAAGGAAAACTTCCAGTACTCGCTTTTTCTCTATGACGCATACCCTGGGGGTATTGGACTTTCTCCCCAGATTTATAAATTAAGGGAGAGTATCTTTGACGGGGTTAAGTCTCTTGTAAAATCCTGCAAGTGCTCTCACGGATGCCCTTCATGTATAGGCATAAGAAACGGCGAAAACTCAAATATAAAAAGCAATGTAATAGCCCTTGCGTCAATTTTATCAAAATAAAAAAGGGGGCTTTAAGCCCCCAGAGTTTTGCATTCTCCTGATTTATTTCATAAACCAATCTTTTAATGCCTGCAATGTAACCTGTCTTCCAACCTCGCCAATTGAGTGGGTTAAAGGAATCTCTTTCGGGCAAACCTCAACGCAGTTTTGTGCATTACCGCATTCGTGAATTCCACCTTTACCCATTAAAACATGGAGTCTGTCTTCCTTCAAAGAAGCACCAGATGGGTGGAAGTTAAACAGCCTTACCTGAGAGATAATCTGTGCACCCATAAAATCTGACTTTTCATTAAACTGTGGGCAAACTTCAAGACAGCATCCACATGTCATGCACTTTGAAAGTTCATAGTGAATTGCCCTTTCAGGCTCTGGAATCTTTGGACCAGGCCCCATATTGTGAGTACCGTCAATTGGAACCCATGCCTTAACCTTCATAAGGTTGTCAAACATCTTCTGCCTGTCAACAACAAGGTCTCTTACAACAGGGAACTTTGTCATTGGTTCAAGAACAATTGGCTGCTCTAAATCTTTAACAAGTGCAGAGCAAGCCTGCCTTACCCTTCCGTTGATAATCATGGTGCATGCGCCGCAAACCTCTTCAAGGCAGGAGCATTCCCATGCAACAGGAGTGGTCTTTTTACCATCTTTTGTAACAGGGTTCTTTTGAATTTCAACAAGGCATGCAATAACATTCATGCCATGAGTCATAGGAACTTCAAACTCTTCCCAGAAAGGGCTTGAATCCGGGGAGAGCTGTCTCTTTATTCTAAGTCTTACTGTGTCAGCCATTAGTTACCCCCCTTGTCCTTTTTTTGAGCCATCTTTTTAGTTTCCTCTTTGTCAACCGCGTAGTTTCTCGGTCTTGGAGGAATGTCCGCAATCTTAACAGGCTCGTATGAAATTTCCGGTCCATCCGGGGTATAGGTTGCTATTGTGTGTTTCAGGAAGTTTTCATCATCTCTATTTGGGAATTCAGGTTTGTAATGAGCACCACGGCTTTCATTTCTAAGCAATGCACCCTTTGTCATAACCTTTGCAAGTGTAATCATCTTCTGCAAGTCTTTAACAAAGATTGCTTCCTGATTGAGCACTCTTGATTTGTCAGCAATGCCTATGTGGTTCCATCTATCTTTCAACTCATCAAGCATCCCAAGGAGTTCTTCCAATTTGTCGTTATACCTTACAACAGTCATTCTCTCTGTCATCATTACGCCTAATTCATCGTGAAGCTTCTTGGCGTTTTCACTTCCATCCATTGCATAAATCTTTTCGTAGAGCTTTTCAACTTCATGCAACTCTTTATCAGCAAGTTTTTCAAAGTCTCCAGGTTTCTCATACCCTTTAAGGTACTTTGGCATTGCTGCTCCCACAACAAAACCATCGTAAACGCATGAGAGAAGGGAGTTTGCACCAAGCCTGTTTGCACCGTGGTACTGATAGTTAACCTCTCCTGCTGCGAATAAGCCTGGAAGGCTTGTCATATCTGTATCGTCATCAACCCACAGGCCACCCATTGAGTAGTGAACTGACGGGAATACCTTCATTGGAACCTTTCTCGGGTCATCACCAACGAATTTTTCATAGATTTCAAGAATACCGCCTAATTTCCTGTCAAGGTAATCTGAATCCATGAAAGAAAGGTCAAGGTAAACCATGTTTTTGCCGTCAATACCCAACTTCTGGTTTACGCAAACATCAAAGATTGCCCTTGTTGCAATGTCTCTTGGAACAAGGTTTCCATAAGCTGGGTACATCTCTTCAAGGAAGTACCATCTCTTTCCGTCCTTAATTGTAAAAACTCTTCCACCTTCACCCCTTGCAGATTCACTCATAAGCCTGTTTTTGTCAGAACCTGGAATTGCAGTAGGGTGAATCTGGATGAATTCACCGTTTGCATACTTTGCACCCTGCTCATAGCATGTGCAGGCAACGGAACCAGTGTTAATAAATGAGTTTGTAGATTTACCAAAAATGTATCCCGGACCACCAGTAGCGACAACAACTGCTGCGGCAGGGAAAACCTCAGGCTTCATTGTATTCATATTCATAGCAATGCAGCCGTGTACAACACCGTTGTCGTCAACAATCAACCTCTGGAAGTCATAGCCAATCCACTGTTTAACCATTCCTTCCGCAGTAAACCTTCTAACCTGTTCATCAAGCGCATAAAGTAACTGCTGTCCTGTGGTTGCACCGGCAAAAACAGTTCTCTTAAATTTTGCGCCACCAAATGCCCTAACATCAAGGTTGCCTTCCATTGTTCTGTTGAACATAACACCCATTCTGTCAAACATGTATATAATTTCAGGCGCTTTTTCACACATTCTCTTAACAGGGAGCTGGTTAACTAAAAAGTCTGCTCCGTAAACAGTGTCATCGTAATGTTCATAAGGAGAATCACCCTTTCCGTGTAAATCAAGTGCTGCGTTAATTCCGCCCTGTGCACAAACAGAGTGTGACCTTTTTACAGGGACAATTGAGATAAGGTCAACGGGGATTCCCTCTTCGCAAAGTCTTATAGTTGTCATTAATCCGGCAAGCCCGCCGCCGACAACGACTACTCTTTTATCACTCACCACTAACCTCCTTCACTAAATATGAAAAGCGAGCAATGCTCTAATGCCCACAAAAGCAAGAACAACAAATAGCCCTAAAGTAATCCAGCCCATTCTCTTCTGTGCTTTTGGGCCTGTTGTAATTCCCCAAACAATGCAGAATGACCATATTCCGTTTGCAAAGTGGAATGCAGCTGAAATCACTCCTATTACCATCCACCAGAAAACAACAGGGCTTTGAAACATTTTCGCCATGTATTGATAGGAAACCTCTGTACCATAAAGCAATGCAGAAATTCTTGTAACATATACATGCCAGCCAATAAAGAAAAGCAGAATAACACCTGTTACCCTCTGGATAAGGTACATCCAGTTTCTTGCATAACCGTACTGGAGGTTGTTAGGCTCTCCTGTATAAACAATGTAAAGACCGTAAATACCGTGAAAAAGCAAGGGTAGAAAGATAAAAATTGTTTCAATTGCCAGAAGGTACGGCAACTCTTTAAAAAACTCTATCTTTCCGTTGTAAACAGCCGCTCCGTGCACTGCAAAGGAGTTTGTAAAAAAGTGTTCAAGAATGAACAAACCTATAGGGAAAATCCCCAGAAAAGAGTGAAGCCTTCTGTTGAAAAAGCTTCTATCTACAGCAACTTCTGTCATATCACTCCCCCGACTTTATTTAATGTTTTCAAGTTCTGCAATAAGTTTTTTAACATGCTCAACAGACTTGTTGAACATTTCCCTTTCATCATCGGTTAAATCAAGCTCAATTACCTTTTCAACACCATTTCCACCTAACACAACTGGAACACCGATAAAGAATCCGTTTACACCGTATTCGCCTTCAAGGTAAGCAGCGCAGGGCAATACTCTCTTTTTATCCTTCAAAATTGCTTCAGCCATCTGGATAGCAGCCTCAGCAGGAGCATAGAAAGCAGAACCAGTTTTAAGAAGGCCAACGATTTCTCCACCACCCTTTCTTGTTCTCTCAATAATAGCGTCAATTTTTTCTTTTGATAAGAAGTGAGTTAAAGGAATACCGTTTATGTTTGAGTACCTTGGAAGAGGTACCATTGAATCTCCGTGACCACCTAAAACGATTGCATGTATATCTTCAACAGACAATCCTGTCTCCATTGCAATAAAGCTTCTCATCCTTGCTGTATCAAGGATACCTGCCATTCCAACAACCCTGTTTTTAGGAAACCCGGTAATCTTTTTCATAAGGTGAACCATAATGTCAAGCGGGTTAGAAAGAACAATTACAAAAGCATCTGGAGCATACTTTTTAATGTTTGGAGCAACTGATTCCATAATCTTTTTGTTGATACCAAGAAGATCGTCTCTGCTCATACCAGGCTTTCTTGGAACACCTGCAGTAACAATTACAATGTTTGCCCCTTCAATATCCTTATAGTCATTTGTTCCTATAGATTTACAATCTTTACCAAAAATAGGAGTTGCTTCATAGATATCGAGAGCCTTTCCTTGAGGCATTCCCTCAACGATATCAACTAAAACAACATCTCCCAACTCCTTACGCGCAATAATGTGTGCCATTGTACCACCAATGTGGCCTGCACCGATTAATGCAATCTTAGGTCTTGCCATAACCCCTCTCCTTTCAAAGAAAATATTTCAAAAGCAATTTCTACCAGATTCAAGCATTACCAATCGCACCAGAAATATCTATGTTAATTTTAAAACTCTAAAACCGCACACACAAGCATGGAGTCGGGAATTGAAAGTAATTACAAACTCATATAATCCTTCCCGACTTATTCAATTTATTTTAGCACAATCTAAAATTGAAATTTAAATATTTTCAGTAAAAATGGAAAGTATGCTATAATTTTCTTGACTTTTTTACTTTTTTTCTGGAGGAGCAAATGACCAAATATCTTTTTACATCTGAATCAGTAACAGAGGGCCATCCTGATAAAATAGCCGATCAGATATCAGATGCCATTTTAGATGAAATTATGAAAAATGACCCAAATGGAAGGGTTGCCTGTGAAACACTTGTAACAACAGGCTTGATTATGATTGCTGGAGAAATCACCACAAATACTTATGTTGATTTCCCTAAAATAGCAAGAGAAACTGTTAGAGAAATAGGTTATACAAGAGCAAAATATGGTTTTGATTGTGATACATGCGGAGTAATTTCAACAATTGATTCCCAGTCTCCCGATATAGCAATGGGCGTTGACACCGGTGGCGCAGGAGACCAGGGAATGATGTTTGGGTTTGCAATAAATGAAACTGAAACCTTAATGCCTTTACCTATAACCCTTGCCCACAAATTAACCATGAGGTTGGCGGAAGTAAGGAAGAAGAAGATTTTAAAGTATTTAAGGCCTGATGGAAAATCCCAGGTTACTGTTGAATATGAAAACGGCAAGCCTAAAAGGATAGACACCGTAGTCATATCTACTCAGCATGCTGACACTGTAAAAAACAATGAATTAAGGCAGGATATACTTGAAAATGTAATCTTTCCTGTACTTCCTGAAAACATGATTGACTCAGATACTAAATACCTTATTAATCCTACTGGAAGGTTTGTTATAGGTGGTCCACAGGGTGACTGCGGGTTAACAGGAAGAAAGATAATTGTTGACACTTATGGTGGGTTTGGGGCTCACGGCGGTGGTGCATTCTCAGGCAAAGACCCATCTAAAGTTGATAGGTCTGGCTCTTACATGGCAAGATACCTTGCAAAAAATATAGTTGCATCAGGTGTTGCAGAAAAGTGTGAAGTTCAGATTGCTTATGCAATAGGAGTTGATCAACCTGTTTCCCTTATGGTTAATACATATGGAACAGGTAAAAGGCCTGACAGCGAACTTGCAGAAATAATACTTAAAAACATTGATTTGTCACCAAAGGGGATTATTGAAAGGTTTGACTTGAGAAGGCCTATTTATAAGAAAACCGCAGCATATGGACACTTTGGAAGAGAAGATAAAGATTTTAAATGGGAATACACAGACATTAAAGACTTATTCGCATAAGAATCAATGAAACAATAAAAAAGCGGGGATTTTTCCCCGCTTTTTTTGTGCTTTTATTTTTCTTTTATTAGTACAATCTACCTCTCACAGGAATTGAATACTCTTTTACTCCGTTAACATCCACAAGTATTCTTATTATCCCTGAAAAAATTTTCCCCTTTTTGCCTCTTTTATAATTAGGCTTTACAAGTATTTGTTTGTCCTTCTTTGAAATGTCAATTACCTTAAAATCAAGAGGGCAATCCTTGCACTTTACAGATTTTATTTTCAATCCATTTTCAAGCTCGGTGGTAATCTCAATGGTTGCAGGAGCAGTCTTTCCGTTTACATTTGTATACATAAAAAGTGCAGTAGGAGTAATATTAATAACCTTTTTTATTTTTACCCTCATATAAAATGAAAGTGTAGGCACCTGCTTTGAATTTGTTTTAACTTTAACAGTGAGAGAAGAATTCTTAAACTGATAAACCGCTTTTTTAGGGGTTAAAGAGAATTTTAAAAAATCCTTGTTACCACTCCCTTTTACCGCTTTTACCTTTAAATCAAAAAAAAGATTCCCGTTAAAGGGATAGGTTATCTCCCACCCTTTTACTTTAAGGGGTTTATTCATATTGTTAATTACTTGCACTGAAAAAGTTTTTGTTTTCCCTGGAACTAAGTCATAGAAGAACAGGGTATTATTTCTTAATTCAAGCTCTGCGTATGTATTGCCCCTTAGCACAAGATTAATATCATTATCTTTAATAGAATTTGATTTTACTCTAATCCTTTTTGCCCACATTCCTGTGTGGGTTCCAGTATTATAAAAAGCTTTAATAACTCCTGATTCTCCAGGTTCATATTCCACTTTATCCAAAGTGGATGTTGTGCAGCCTCACCCTGGTTTTACCATGTAAATTATAAGCTTTTCATCTCCTACATTCTTGAATTTAAACTCGCCTGTAACCTTTGTATGAATAGGCACTTTTCCCACATCAATTAGTTTTTTCTCAAATTGAATCTGAGGGCCTTTTGCAAAGAGGAAAAGCACTGCAAAAAGGTTAATAACAATAATTCCTAAAACCTTCTTCATATATCCTCCTAAAATAAAGTCTCTATTTATAAGACGGGTTTTAATACATTTAGTTTTAATTTTCTCAAAATTGGGTCAATTTCAACAATCTTAACCTTTAATTTCATTCCTATTGTAATCTTTTTCCCGTTTTCATTTATGAGAAAGTGCCCGGTCGGGTCAAGGGTATAGTATCCCTTTAAATCTGACAGGGGAATCATTCCATCAACATAGAATCCATCAAGTTCTGCAAACAAGGTATGTTCAGAAAAACCTGAGACTATTGCATCACACTCCCTCACTCCCTTCTTCTCAATATCTTTCAAAATAAAGTACTCTGCTGTGTCAAGTTCCGCAAAGAATGCATCTCTCTCCAGAGTGGAAACAAGTTTTGCTATCCATTCTAATTCACTCTTTTTATAGGGAAGCCCTGTTTTTTCAATAGCAGCTTTAACAATTCTGTGGACAACAAGGTCTGGATACCTTCTAATAGGGGAAGTGAAATGCAGATATTCAAGCTTATTCAACCCGAAATGAAGCCCAGGTCTTGCAGAGTATTCAGCCCTTGTAAGATAACGCAATGTAATATAGTGAAGATTCCTGTCATTAATAGAATTTATAAGTTCAGGCAAAGTTTTGTCGTAAGTTTTGTAGCCTGCACTTTCAAACAAAACAAATAAGTCTGCAAGCTTTTCGTCATCAGGGGCAGGGTGTATTCTGAAAATTCCTGGAAGGTTTCTTTTTATTAAAAAATTTGCCACACATTCATTTGCAAGAAGCATAAACTCTTCAATAAGCTTTTCTGCATCCTGCTGCACCTGAGGCTTTAAGTCAACCAGCTCACCCTTTTTTGAAACCTTAACATAAGGCTTTTCAACATTAAGGAAAAGAGCCCCCTTTCTCAACCTTTTCTGCCTGAGTTTTTTTGACAAAATATGCATTTTGTCTATAGTTTCTTTTAACCCCTTAACCTCAGGGTAAGGAAACTCTGATTTGCCGTGAAAATACTCGTTTAATTTTTCATAGGTCAGCCTTGCTTTACTTTTTATAACAGATTTTGTGAGATAGTATGAAATTACATTTCCCTTTTTATCAAGTGTAATTATGCAGGAAAGAGTAAATCTATCCTCATAAGGCTTTAAACTACACAAGTCATTTGAAAGCTTCTCAGGAAGCATTGGGACAACTTTTCCAGGCATATAGGTGGTAACACCCCTTATCATTGCTTCAGAATCAAGGCAACTCCCCTTTTCAACAAAATGAGAAACATCTGCAATATGCACCCCTAAAACATAGCCTTTTTTTGTCTCTTTTAAAGAAACAGCGTCGTCAAAATCCTTCGCATCCTCTCCGTCAATTGTAAAAACAAGGTCATTTCTCAAATCAAGCCTCTTTGAAAAAAAGCTGTCTTCAAGAGTGAGATGCCTTGCCTCTTCCATTACTTCTGGTGGGAAAAATTGTTTTATTGAGTGAAGATACATATTTAAATCGTATGCCCCTTTTGCATTGTCTGAAAACTCTCTTATTACTTCTGCTTTTTTGCCAGTTATATATTCAATGACAGGTGATTTAACCCTTCCTTTAACATAAATCCTTTTAAACCTGATTTTTACCCTGCCGTTTTTAACTCTTCCCAACCTTCTATAAAATGCCCTATCAGTCACTGTTGCGACAATACCTGCGTCTCTATTTTTCAGTTTTAAAAGCATCACCTTATCACTATCCATTAATATTGTGGAAAGGTTTTTAGGAGGTATAACCCTTAATACTTTTTTACTTCCCCTTATTTTGAATATAAGGTTTCCTTTTCTACCTGCGTAAATCTTACCTTCGTACAATTTTTCGTACTCATGACAAACCTGCTTTTGAGAAGTTGTTTGATACTCATTGCTTAAACGATAACAGTTGTTCTCAGTTTTAACAATTACCCCTTCCCTGATAAGTGATTTCAAAACATCTCTCAGGTAAGACATCTCCCCCCGTGGAAGGTTCAGGTGTTTTCTAATTCTTTTTATTCCTATGGGATTTTTCTGTTTTTTTAGAAAATTAAGGATTTCCCTTTTAATTAACTGCATCTTGACTTTACTCCGAACTAACTTTATCATATAAAGCGTTACTTATCAACGCTCAAGTGGCGGAATTGGCAGACGCGCACGGTTCAGGTCCGTGTGGGGTCAAACCCGTGGGGGTTCGAATCCCCCCTTGAGCACCATATTCGTTTTAATAGGAGAAATCATGCCTGAAATAGTTGGTATAAAAGTAAAAAAAACAGGGAAATTTTTTATATATAGCCCAAATGGAATAAAGTTCAACAAAGGGGATAAAGTGGTAATAGAAACCGACAGGGGGCTTGAATTAGGGGAGATAATAATTCCCAACAGAGAGGCTGACCAATCTCAGATTGAAGAAGAATTAAAACCTGTCGTAAGAAAAGCCACCGAAGAGGATATAAAAACAAAGGAAGAATTAAAAGCACTTGAAGATGAGGCTTATGAATTCTGTAAAGAGAGAATTAAGGCTCGTGAAATGGACATGAAATTGATAAAGGTTGATTTTACTTTAGATAAATCAAAGGCAATTTTCTATTTCACAGCAGACGGCAGGGTGGATTTCAGAAAATTAGTAAGAGACCTTGCCCACAGGTTCAGGCTGAGAATTGAGATGAGGCAAATAGGAGTAAGAGACGAAGCAAAAATGGTGGGGGGATTGGGTATTTGCGGGAGAGAATTGTGCTGCACAACATTTTTGCATAATTTCTATCCTGTATCCATTAAACAGGCCAAAAATCAGCATTTAATTTTAAATCCCGGGAAAATTTCCGGAGTGTGCGGAAGATTAATGTGCTGTATTAACTTTGAAGACGACGATTACCTTTATGAACTTGAAGAAAAACAAAGCACTTTGTACACAAAAGAACAATTAAAAGAGTTTGAACAGGAGTCAAAAAAACTGCTTGAACAGGAATCTAACAACGACGAACAATAAGTTTTTTTAAAAAATGTTGATTTAATATGATTTTTACTTTATAGTAATAGATAACAATCTAAAATGATTTTTCAGGAGAGATTATGGCTAACAGAAAGTTAATAAGACCGAGTTTACAAGAAATAAAATCCAAGATGAGCGAAAAGAAAACAGAAACTCCGTCAAGGATAGCAACTCAAATACAGGCTGAACAACCATTACTTAATCATCCTCTTGTGACGACTGCGAGAAGAAAGCAGTCTCCACCGGAACAAACACACGCTGAAAACTTTTACTATTTAAAACAGATGCAGGCAAAAGAGCCAATGGTAATAATTTTAGAAGACGGGGAAGAGATAAGGGGAATAATTGAGTGGTACGATAAAAACTGCCTCAAGGTAAACAGGCTGAATGAACCGAATCTTCTTATAATGAAATCAAAGATTAAATACATGTATAAGCAGGAAGAAGAAAGAGCTGCAATGAGAAAGGCAAAAAGAAGAGCGAGAAAGGCAAGCGAAAAAAAAGAAGAAAAGGCTGAAGAATCAACAGAAGAATAATAGGAACAACCTTATATGAATAAAATCATTGTGACCTGTGGAGACCCTAACGGGATTGGTGTGGAGATTTTTCACAAATGCCTGAACAATGGGATGTCCCCTGACAACCTTGTTTTTGTGGGAAATGAAAAAATTTTAAAACACTATGCAAATATTCTGAATTTAAAAATCCCTGAAATTGAAGTTGTAAACATACAATCAGAGTTTAGTTTAAACCCTGGAAAAATAGAGACAATAAATGGCCAATTCTCTGCAAAGTGTATTGAAAAAGCAGTTGAGTTAATAAAAGATGGGTATGGAAAAGCCCTTGTTACCCTTCCTATATGCAAGGAAAATTTCAGAGAATCAGGTTACAACTTTGAGGGCCACACAGATTTTCTAAAACACCTTACACATTCAAAAAGAACAATGATGATGTTTTACTCTCCTTCTTTTTCAGTTGTTTTACACACAATACACATTCCATTAAAAGATGTTTTTGAACATATTAATCAAGAAGAGATTGAAGAAAAGATAGAGTTTGCATATTTGGAAGCAAAAAGAACATTGAAATTCAAAAAGCCTGAAATATATGTTTGCGGGCTTAATCCCCACGCAGGGGAAAACGGCCACATAGGGGATGAAGATTTTGAAATAAAAAAAGGTGTCGAAAAACTTAAAGAAAAAGGAATTCCAGTAAAAGGGGTATTCCCCTCTGACACCCTGTTTTCTCACTTAAAAGAAAACCCTGAACAGATAGTTTACGCAATGTATCACGACCAGGGATTAATTGGGATAAAAACAAAGCACCCTGAAAAATCTGTTAACATAACTTTGGGGCTTCCCTTTTTAAGGTTATCGGTGAGCCATGGCACAGCCTTTGACATTGCAGGAAAAGGAATAGCGGATTATAATAATCTGTGGTATGTATTAATTACAGCAAATAAACTCCTTGGGAGGGGATAATGAAAAAGATAATTACAGCAATTTTAATTTTAGCGGCGGTAGGTTGCATTGGCTCAAGGCTATATTTCACCGATAGCGAAAGGTATGACATAAAAATCTCAATGATAAAAATTGACAAAAGCTACGAAACAATTAAAGCATACTCAAAGGGAGCAGATATATCAAAAAGCGATGTGTTAAATGCTGTCAACAACATTGATAAGCAATTGAATATTCTTCTAACAAAAAAACCTTCAAAAAATCCAACCGTCTATGTTGAACATTTAAAAGAGGTGAAAAGCATTTTAGCTTTTGTCAAAGAGAGCGCAAAAGACGGAAGCGTTGAAAGAACAAGGTATCACTTTAAGAGATTAAGAAGTTCCTGCATGTCATGCCATGTAAGGTATAGAGTGGGAATAAACCTTTAATTTACAATCTTTACTCTTGAAAAACCAGGTACTGTGTCGGAGAGTTTAACTATTCTCAATTTTAAGGTTTTTAAATCAACAACTGCAAAGGATTCTTCGGAAATACAAGCAATATAGATTTTATTCTCATAAAACACCATTGATTCAGGCCCAAAGCATATTTTAAAATTTTTTGTTTTACCATTTTTCACATTAAAAAGCGTAAGTTTGTTAAAGTTATTTTTTAAAGAATGATTGGTAAATCCTATAACAAGCCAATTATTAGCATGACCTAAAATATACGGAAAAGGGGTTTTAAACTTTTTTAAAACCTCTATCTCAACATTGTTTTTTAAAGCAAGGGGAACAACATTTAATTTTAAAAGTGAGTTTTTGTAATCTGGATAACCGTAATCATTAACAGCACAATAGAGCACATCATTAACAGCATCTATATTGGATGAAATAAAAGGATTGTTTAATATTAAATCTCTGTTTTCGAATATATCTTTAAGTTTAACACCGTTTATTACCCCTCTTACATCCTCTATGACTGCATAGTCAATTCCTCTATATCTAATAACATTTGAAGGTATGCCATCTAAATTTAGCACTTTAACAACTTTAAGACTGTTACCATCAATGATTTCTGCAGAAAAACTTGAAGAATTAAAAGAAAAAAAAGTATGATTAATCAAAAATTTACCATCCTTTAAAGGAAAAGCTATATAGGGGGATTTATCCACTTTAATTGTTTTTAAGAGGTTTTTAAATGATTTGTCGTAAACATACAGCTTTCTTGCATCCTGATTAAAGTCAATTCTATGCAGCACTTCAATATAGCCTGATTCCAAAGGTATAATATCGGTACAGGATGCCTCTTTTTTGCAAACTGAAATCTTTGCTTTTACAGAGTAATCCTTCAAAGAAACAATGTAAATGTAATCCCTTCCACTGTTTAATAAAAGCAAATCCTTTGCAATTAAAAAAAACTGTGAAGACAAAAAAAAGACAGCGGCAAAAACCGCTGCCATAAAAATCCTTTTAAACATAAAATTACCAGCTTGAGGTTACAGTCCAGGTTCTCCAGGATGCGTATAACTCATCCGGAGCAACCCATGTGTCAGCAGGATTAGCATCAATATTTATCCTTGCATACCACTTAGAGGTTCTGTAATACCCTGCCCATACCAGTTGAGAGCAGTAAAATTTGTCAGTTGCCCACTTCCAGAGCCAGTTAAAATTGTAAGGCTTTCCTAATTGTGCTCTTGCATATTCAGCAGCCTTTGCCCTGTAAGAAGTGCTTAACGGCCAGGTATTTACCCTCATTATCCTGCAGTAATCATAATCGTTGTTCCAGTGTGAGATAGGTTCAAAATGGACACCAGGTCTCGGGTCACCAAAATAATTTTGATTAGCATTAGATTCAATTGTTGCATAAACACCTGTACCCCCGTAAAAGATGCCTGCATGAGCGTGCCAGCCCCATGCGACAAAACCATTGTGAACAAGGAGTACATCACCCTTTCTTGCAACAGAAAAATCACAGGAATTAACTCCATCGCCGTTTCCAAATTTCACATCACTCTTTTTATCAGGAATGTAATAATTTATAACAAAAGGCATATCTTTAGGAGAAGGAATCCACCTTTCCATTTTATTAAACTGTTCAAAAGGAAACTCCATTTCCTTTTCCTCTGCTGCTTCAATAACCTGTTCTCTTACATCAGCAGGCATTTTCTCAAGCATATCTTTAGGAATCATATCTAAATAATTATTAACATAAGGTATCTTAAACTTAACCCAACCCCTCTCTGTTGCAATTTCTTCTTTCTCACTGGCAGGCAAATTAAAAAACTGCTCAACAAACTTAACTGAGCCATCCCTATCAACTCTATCTTTTGCACTGAGAGACAAACTTACAATTAATACAAGAGAGAGAACCAAAAACTTCTTCATACGCGCCCTCCTAAATTCAAAATAAACTTTGTTGTGAAAGATTAATTTTATGTTAAAACTCTATTTAAAAATTGTCAAGCTTATTTTAAAAAAAATTATTAAAATTAATAGGAATTAATCTTGAAGAAAGTCTTTAACAGAAAGGTATCTCTCTCCTGTATCCGGGATAATGCACAGTATTTTTTTACCTCTAACCTGTTTTGAGAGTTCAAGCGCTGCTGAAAAATTTGCTCCACCTGAAATTCCGCAGAATACACCTTCTCTCTTTAACAAAAGGGAAGCATTTTTAAAAGCCTCTTCTTCTGTTACTGTAATGACTTTATCTATTAAACTTGTGTCAAGGTTTTTGGGAATAAAACCAGCACCAATTCCCTGGATTTTATGAGGTGAAGGATTTTTCCCGCTTATAACAGCGGATTTTTCAGGCTCAACAGCAACTAAAGTTAAATTATTGTAATGCTTTTTCAAAACTCTTCCTGCACCTGTAAATGTACCACCTGTACCAATCCCTGCAACAAAATAATCTAAATTGTTCAAAGTTTCTATTATCTCTCTTGCGGTGGTTTTAGAATGTATATCAGGGTTTGCAGGGTTCTCAAACTGATTTAACATAATGTAATCGCTATTCTCATTAACCAATTTTTGAGCTTCTTCAATAGCCCCTTTCATCCCTTTTACTTTATCTGTTAAAACCACTTTAGCACCAAGCCCTTTCATTATCTTTCTCCTCTCAACTGAGGCGCTTTCAGGCATAAAAATAACAATTGGTATATTTTTTAATGCACAGATAAATGCAAGGCCAATCCCTGTATTTCCGCTTGTGGCTTCAACAATTACAGTATTTTCTTTTATTACTCCCCTCTCAATTGCATCCTCAATCATACCTAAAGCTGCCCTATCCTTTACACTTGAAAGGGGATTAAAGTATTCCAGCTTTAAAAATATTTCATTTTCATTAGTATCAATGTTTGAAACCCTTACAATAGGGGTATTCCCTACTAACTCAAGCATTGAATTATAAATCTTTGCCATTTTCTCCCCTTCTGTTTCATTGATTTAATTAGATTTTAGCAAATATTAAGTTGCCCGTTGTAAACAACTTTGTTGTTTTTAATCTTAACTTTAAAACCGAAAAACTTTACACCGTGCTTTATTGCTTTATCAAAGGCTAAAGAAAAATCAGGATCAAGTTCTTTATTTGTTTCAAAGCAATTGCAATCCCTCAAAGCCATTATTAAAATTCCTGCTTCATTCCCCGATTTTTTCAATTCAATCAACTCATTAAGGTGTTTCAATCCCCTTACTGTCGGGGCATCAGGAAAAATACACTTATCACCTATCAAAAGATTGCTCCCCTTCAATTCTATGTAAATGTTGTCAACCAAAAAATCAAGCCTTGATTTACCTGTTTTTACCTCGCTTTTCACCTTTTCAGGAATAAACCCAAGCACTCCTTTTTCAATTGCATTCCTTGCAATTTTTGAGTGAATTGAGGTATTTATTAAAGCCCATTGCTCCATTTTACAGGCAATAAGTTTAAAATCTGTCTTCAATGTTGGGGGGTTTTTTACAAGAATAATATCCCTTCCCTCTGTTAAAATCTCTTTTAGCCTTCCTGTATCCGCAATGTGACAGATATATTCCTTTCCCTCAACCTCAACAATTCCTATAAACCTGTTTTTCCTTTCAATAAATTTTCCGTGAAAGATTTCCCCCATTTGAGAGAGGTCAAAAAGAGTATCCCCTATTTTCAGCATCTTTTTTCAACTTCTTTTAAAATTTCCCTTCCACCATTTTCAAGTATGTAATTTGCAAGGTTTTTGCCAGAATCTTCAATGTCATCTTTCGGAAGGATAATTTTATGCTTTACAATTCTCTCACCATTTAAACTGCCAACAAATCCATCGATTACAAAGCTGTCCCCATCAAACCTTGCATAAGCGCCAACAGGGACACGGCAGCCACCTTCAACAATTCTTAAAAAATCCCTCTCCTGCTCAACGCAAATTTCTGTCTCTCTATGGTTTATTGAGGAAACAATCTCCTTTACCTTCTCATCCCCCCTTCTAATCTCAACTGCAACTGCCCCCTGTGCCACCGCAGGTATTAAAATATCTGTGGGAATAATGTCTGTTATCCTGTCTTCAAAGCCAAGCCTCTTTACCCCGGCATAGGCAAGGATTATCCCGTCGTACTGCCCCTCTTCAAGCTTTCTAAGCCTTGTGTCAACATTCCCCCTTAAATTCTTTGTCTCAATTTGAGGGAAGTTTGCCTTTAACTGACTTACTCTCCTTAAACTCCCGGTGCCAATTACAAGAGTTTTATCCTTTAAATCATTAAGAGTGTATTTCTTTGAAATAAAAACATCGTTTACCTTCTCTCTCTTTAGCACCGCCGCTATCTCAAACCTTTCATCAATTACCGAAGGCATATCCTTGAAGCTGTGAACTGCGATATCTATTTCTTTATCTTCAAGCGCTTTCTCAAGTTGTTTTGTAAAAAGCCCTATCCCCCCCATCTGTGACAGTGGAGTTTTCTGGTCAATATCCCCGGTCGTTTTTATTATCCTTAATTCAAACTCAACATCTGGATACTTTTCTTCAAGCAAAGACTTTACTGTATTTGCCTGCCATAGTGCTAATTTTGAGCCCCTTGTGCCAATAATTACCTTCATCTATCACCTCTATTTTATGTTTTTCAAAAATTTATAAGCCTCTTTTGCCATTTTTTCCTGAAAATCCTTTAACTCATTGCAGTCTGGATTTTTTTCTAAAAAAAGCCTTGTTTTAGTTAAAATCTCAGCCTGCTTATCCCTCAACCTTCTAATCCAGCCTGTGTTTTGCCTGTTATCCAACTTTGTTAAATCAAGGTATTCTCTCATTTTTCCCTTTTTAAAAGGCCTTAATTTATCTTTTAATCTCATTGACTCAATAGCAATAGGTGCTTTATCCCCGCCCCTTAATTCATAAGGCGTTGATTTTGTGCAAACCCATAGAGGCACAGCAATTGTGGTTACTGGCTCTCCCAGAGCAACCCACATTGTTGAGTATTTTGCTTTATCAGGGGAATTAACACCGTGAACAACAAAGGCGTTTGCAGTATAACTTCTGTTAACACAATCGTAGGTGTAAACAAAGTAAGGCTTTTTGTTTGATAAGTATCTCCACTTTTCCATTGGGATAATGGGGATTAAGGGATTGTCAATGTTTCTTATAACCGAAACAATTATGTATGAGTGGGAAAGCTTTTTTCTTGCCTTAAACATTTTTTCAACCTGCATAAACCTTACATAGCCAAAACCTTTACCCTTTTCCCCGCTTCTTGAAAAATTTGTATTTACAATGTAACCTTGTTTGAAATCAGATGCGTTGAACCTCTTGTATCCGTGGTTGTAAACCTCAAACAGTGCTGCATTCCCATTAGCGTCAATTACTCCAAAGTTTGCCTGTGCACCTAAACTTTCACCTAAATTTGCTTTAATGAAATTCTCAAAGTCGTTTACAGTTTTGCATTTTCTCAATGCTTCAGCCATAATTATCCCTTCAAGGTCTTTTGATTCACCGCTTCTTAAGGGAAGGTTGTATGCCGCTGAATTCATTATTGCAAAGCCCTTTTCGTTTAAACCAGACCAGACAATCCTTCCTGAAACTTCGTTGTTGTTTACAATTGCAATGTACGAGTATGGCTTTTCTTCAACGAAAATTACCTTATTGTAAAGGTGGTCTGTGTCCCTGTTTTTCCATAATATTGGTGCACCATCAACTGTTGCCTTTCCGCTAATTACTGCAGTTGTACACTCCTCTCTTGCAAAGCCTGAAATTGTTATAAAAATTAAAAGCAATAAAGCAATCTTTCTCATAAATTCTCCTAATCAATGTTAAAGAGGGATTTAAAAAAGTGTATCATCTTGTTTTCAAGGTTGTCTTCCCTTGCAGCCTTTTTAAACTCTGTAATTGGCTGATGAAGCATTTTATTTACAATTGAATAAGTTACCCTGTCCAACTCCTTTTTAACCTCATCAGGATAATCCTTCAACTTTTTCAAAGACTTCTCTAACTCTGCCCGTCTAATCTCTTCAGCCTGCTTTCTCAAAGAGGCAATAATTGGATTTAAATCCTGCAACTTGCACCACTTTAAGTACTCATAGACCCTTTCCCTAATAATCTCCCCTGCAACAATTGCCTCTTTCTCCCTCTTCTTCTTGTTTGCCTCAACAACCTTTTCAAGGTCGTCTATGTCAAAGAGATAAATATCTGAAATATCACCGACTTCAGGCTCAATATCCCTTGGAACTGCAATGTCTATCATAATAAGGCTTTTATAACCCCTCTTCTTCATAATAGGTTTTAATTTATCGTAAGTTATGACAGGCTCTTTTGCCCCTGTTGAAGAAAGAACAATGTCAACATTCTCCATAGCATCATACAATTTTTCAAAGGGATAGGGGTTTCCCTCATACCTTTTCGCAAGTGTTTCTGCCTTTTCATAGGTTCTATTTACAACATCTATTGCATCAACCCCATTTTCTTTTAAGTGCAAAGCGGCAAGTTCGCACATCTCCCCTGCACCAACAAGCAATGCCCTTTTGTTTTTCAATTTCCCAAAAATCTTTTTAGCAAGTTCAACCGCAGCAAAGGGAACTGATACTGCGTTTTTTGAAATCTCTGTTTCATTTCTTACAATCTTAACCGTTTGAAGGGTATGCCTGTACAAATTAACAAAAACCCTCTTTGCAGTACCAATTTCAATAGCCTTTTCAAAGGCATCCTTTACCTGACCTGCAATTTGAGGCTCCCCTAAAACCATTGACTCAAGCCCTGATGCAACCCTGAAGAGGTGCTCAATTGCCTCAAACTCAACAAAATTGTACAGGTAATTTGCCAACTCTTCCTGTTTAATTTCAGCCCTCTCTGAAAGGTACTGCTCAATTACAACCTTGCCCTTTTCAGGGGACTCTGAATAGAAATAGATTTCACTTCTATTGCAGGTTGAAAGAATTACAACCTCGTCTATATACGGTTTTGAAAGAAGGAACGGCGCTTCTTTATCAATATCCTCCATTGAGAAAGAGAGTTTTTCCCTTACCTCAACAGGCGCTGTTTTAAAGTTAAGCCCAACTATGCAAACAGGCATTATTTAACTCCAAAATCCTTTGTTGTGCTGTGAATTGAGGGAAGAACAGCGGTAAGGAAAAATGAAACAATAACTAAAATAAAACCAATTAAAACAAGGTTTATAAACCTCTTCCCCTTTAGTTTCTCTGTAATCTTGCAGTAAAAGATATAACCGTACAAAATCCAGACTATTAAAGACCAGATAATTTTAGGGTCAAAGTACCAGAGTGAATTCTGCCACAAATTTGCAGCCCAATAAAAACCAACAAGCAAGCCTGCCGTAAGCATAGGGAAGCCACCTAAAATACCAACACCGGCAATAAATTCTAAATCGTCAAGTGCAGGCAACCTGCTATACCACCCGCCAAAACTCTTTTTCTTTAAATTTCTATTCTGTATTAAATACATTACTGACGCACCAAAGGATATTAAAAACATTGCCTCCCCTAAAAGGAGAAAGCCTGTATGAATTCCCAAAAATACAGGAGAGATATTCTTTAAAACCTCAGGTGTTAACTTGCTTTGAAATGCAGCAACAACATTAAAGAAAAATCCAACAGGGATTATGAAAACAGAAAGCAACCTGATTTTAAACTTAAACTCAAAAACAAAGTACAAGAGATAAATTAGCATTGCAAGGAAATTGTATGTGAAAAATGTATTTGTTGCAGGGTGATAGCCTAATTTAATCCCGTTTAAGGTTAAGAAAAATGCAAGGAGAAAAGTGCCAAGCCCAATTAGCACATTGCCAACAAAAAAGGCTTCTCTATTCTTTTTCAAAGCAAACACGAAAAAAACAATAATGCTTAAAAAGTTTAAAAACAGAGAAAAATAATAAATTTGCTCAAGCATATTTTCCCTTCAAGTAATTTGAGATAATATCTGCAACTTCAAAAGACCTTGCTGTGCAATCGTTAATACCAATTCCGTAAAAGGCGTTTCCTGTAAAGAAAATGCCTTTATTCTTCTCGCTTACCTTTTCCATCCTCTCAACTATTTTACCATGTCCCCTGTAATATTGGGGAATAGCCCTGTTTGTTTTGTAAACCTCAATCAGGTTAAACTCTCTTTTGTCAATTGAAAGAATATCCGAAATCTCATTTAATGCTATATCAATTAGTTCACTCCTTGAAAGATTGGCAACCTCTCTGTTGTTGTCTCCCCCAAGCATAACAGTTAAAAGGGAAAATCCATCAGGTGCCCTGTTTTCAAAAATGTTTGAAGAAAAAAGAGAACCTAAAATCCTTCTCTTCTCCTTTGAGGGGATAAGAAAACCAAATCCGTTTATCATTTTCTCACTTCTTAAAGCAAAACTCACAATAGCCATTGGGGGATAATAAATTGATTTTAAATGGTCAATCACCTCTTGTTTATCGGGAAATTCAATACTTTCATAAGCATAAGAGGGGATAGCAAAAAGCACGGCATTATACTTTTTATCAGAGGCATCAAGGAAAAACAAATCCCCCTGTTTTTCAACAGATTTTACTTCAGTATTGCAGTAAAAATGAAAATCGCCATTTTCAATTAATTTGTCAATTAAATACCTCATGCCCTTTTTAAAAGATGTTAATCTCCCTGATGGGGATGCCTTTTTGCTTTTAAGTTTAAACATTGCTTTAACAAGGCTTCCATAGTCCTTTTCAAGTTGATAAATCCTTGGAAAGCATTGCTTTAAACTTAAATTGTTAACATTGCCTGCAAAAACCCCGCTAACCATAGGGTCAAGCATAAAATCAACAGCCTCCTGCCCAAGCCTTCTCCTTCCAAATTCAGCCACTGTTTCCTCATAATCGTCTTTCAAAGGCTTTACAAAAGGCTCTTTCATAATCTCTAATTTTCCTTTAATTGAGAGAATTGGAGACTTGAAAAAGGATACAGGTGAATCAGGAAGGGGAACAAGTCTTCCCTTTTTTAGTATATACCTTATTTCAGCATTCTCATTTGCCTCAACCAACTCCCCGTTTGCTAAAGAAAGCCTTGCTATCTCAAGGGTAGAAGGCTTACCGCTTAAAAACCCATTGGGGCCACACTCCATTAAAAAACCGTCTTTACAGACTGTTTTTATTGTGCCCCCGGGAACATCCCCTTTTTCAAAGACATCAATCTCAACATCCGGCAAGGCTTTTTTTATTAAAAAAGCGGAAGATAAACCTGAAATCCCGCCACCAATAACCGCAACTCTCATAACTCCCCCTAAATGAAAATTTTAACATAGAAAAGTGAGACTATCTTTTACTTCTTTATAAAATTATCTCCTTATCCTAAAATATATAGAGAAAAAGCAAAGGGAGGGAAAAATGGCATTATTTGAAAAAATTATGAATGATATGAAAGAGGCTATGAAGGCAAAAGACAAAGAGAGGTTAAGCACAGTCAGAATGCTTGTATCAGAGATAAAAAAGAGACAGATTGATTCAGGAAAAGAGTTTACAGACGATGAAATCTTAGGGGTAATAAAATCAATGGTAAAAAGCAGAGAAGACTCTGTTAAGGCATACAAAGACGGGGGGAGAGAGGATTTAGCAGAAAAAGAACAGAGAGAAATAGAGGTTTTAAAGGGATATTTACCTAAACAGTTAAGTGAAGAGGAAATAGAAAAGATTGTTGAAGAAGCAATCAAAGAAAGCGGCGCAGAAAGTGTAAGGGATATGGGAAAGGTAATGAAAATTGTAATGGGGAAATACGGCTCTCAGGTTGACGGCAAAATTGTAAACAAAATTACCAAAGACAAACTAAGTTAATGTTTTACTTTGTTTCAACACCTATTGGAAATTTAAAAGACATTACCTTACGGGCAATAGAGGTTTTAAAAAACTCAGATGTGATTTTCTGCGAAGACACAAGGCATTCAAGGAAGTTGCTTGAACATTATGATATAAAAACAAAGCTTGATTCATTCCATCAGTTTAGCGAAAAAAACAAACTTGAAAGAATAAAAAAACTCCTGAAAGAAGGAAAAATTGTAAGTTACATATCAGATGCAGGAACGCCGATAATCTCAGATCCCGGTTATGAAATTGTTAAATTTTTAAAGCAGGAAGGTATTGAATACGATGTAATCCCCGGTGCAACAGCCTTAATCCCCGCTTTAATGCTTTCAGGCTTCCCCCCTGACAGATTCTTTTTCGGGGGATTTTTAGGGAAAAAAGAAAATGAAATTGAAAAACAACTAAAAAGCATAGAAATAATTGACGCCTCTGTAATCTTTTACCAGTCCCCTTTAAGGATATTGAAAACCTTGAAGATTGCAGAAAAGATTAACTTAAACAGAGAGGTTGCTGTAATAAAAGAGTTAACAAAAATACATCAAAAAGCAGTAAGGGGAAAAATCAGCGAGGTAATAAAAGAATTTTCAGAAAACGAAAAGGGGGAATTTGTAATTGTATTCTCTCCCCCAATTAAAAAAGAGGCAACAGAAATCCCTGAAGAATTAAAAAAAGAATTTGAACTCCTAATAAAAGAAAAAATTGAACCAAAAAAAGCAATAAAATTCCTATCTAAAAAGTATGGAATAAACTCAAAAAAACTCTATTCCTCGCTTACAGGATAGTATTTCTTTATCTCTGTTATAAGGTCTTGTATATCCTGAGGGAAATCTCTCTTAACCTTTATCTCTTTGCCTGTTATTGGATGGAAAAACCTTAACAGTGCTGAGTGAAGCGCCTGTCTTGGGAAGTTTTTTACATAAGAACGAAGTTTTGTGTTTTCAATCCCCTTCCACCTGTTCTGGCCGTAAACCTTGTCGCCAACAATTGGATGGTGAATGTGGCTTAAATGAACCCTGATTTGATGAGTTCTTCCAGTTTCAAGGCTAACATTTACAATAGAAAACATTCCAATTCTTTCTTTTACTTTATAATGGGTTATTGCCTCTCTCCCATCCTCTCTAACAACAAACTTCTTTCTGTCAGACTGGCTTCTTCCAATTGGCAAGTTTATTATCCCCTCTTCCTCTTTAAACTTACCAAAGCAAACAGCCTTGTAAACCTTGACTATCTCCCTGTTTTTAAACATTTCAGAGAGTTTTTTATGGGCTTCGTCTGTTTTTGCAACAACCATTAAGCCGCTTGTCTCTTTATCAAGCCTGTGGACAATACCTGCCCTTTCAACTCCACCAATTTCTGACAGGTCTCCAAAATGGTATTTTAAAGCGTGAACAAGGGTTGGCTCTCCCCTGTTTGAGGATGCAGGGTGAACGGTTAAACCAGGTTGCTTGTTTATTATTATTAAAAACTCATCTTCATAGACAATATCAAGGGGAATATTTACAGGCTCAACTCTGTCTATAATGTTTTGTTCTTCCTCTATCTCTATCTCAATAACATCCCCCTGTTGAAGCATTAAACCTGATTTTGTGGCAACCTCTCCGTTCACCTTAACAAGCCCCTTTTCAACTGATTTCTTTATCTTTGAGCGGGAAAACCTGCCTTTAAAGTAATTGGCAAGGAACTTGTCAAGTCTCTCTTCAAAAGAGTATTCAAAAATTATTTTCTCAAGCATTTTTCCCCTTTTCAGCTTTTAATTTGTAAAGCATAAATACAGCAACAAAAAACATAATAACGCTTATAAACTGAGAGGTTGAGAGAATTCCAAAGACAAAGCCTCTGACTGTATCCCCCCTGAAAAATTCAATAATAAACCTTGTTATGCTGTAAAAGAATACATATAGCCATAGTATCTGGCCGTCAAACTTCTTTTTGGGATAAAAGTAAAACCTTAACAAAAGGAAAATTGCAAGGTTTGAAAATGCGTGCATCAACTGTGTAGGATATAGAGGCACTCCCAGAGGTGTTCCAACAACATTGTGAGCAAACTCTGAGTGAAAGGTTACCCCCCAACCGCAGGAGCATGCCTTTCCATAGCAACAGCCTGCAGAAAAGCAACCTAACCTTCCGAAAAACTGCCCCAATGCTATGTGTGGTGCTGCAACATCCCCAACCTTCCATACAGGGAGTTTATACTTTCTGAAAAAGTAAATGCCTGTAACCAATCCGCCTATTAGCCCACCGTAATAAACTCCCCCTGAGCGTACAACATATAGCAAATCCCCGGGATTCTGGATATAGTACTTTAAATCAACAATAATTAAAAGAAGTTTGGAGCCTAAAAGCCCGCCTAAAATAGAGTAAATTGCAAGGTTTGAAATCTGGTCTATCTGCTTTTTGTCAAAGCCTTCCTTTGCTGCAAGTTTCAAGGTTAACCACACACCAACAATAACCCCCAATGCAACAAAAAAGCCGTAGGTTGGAATGTAAAAGTTCCCAATTTCAATCAATTTTGGATGCATAATTCACCTATTCCTTATTTAAAATGTAGTTTGCAAAAAAGTAAATTACAAGCCCCACCGTAATTGCACTGTCTGCAATGTTAAATGCAGGCCAGTGGTGTGTACCTATGTAAAAATCTAAAAAATCTGTAACAAAGCCGTGGAATATTCTCTCCCCCTGGTTGCCTATTATCCCGCCTAAAATAAGAAAAAGGGAGATCAGGGATAGTTGGTTTGAAGGCTTCTCCTTTAAAATCAAGTAAAACACAAGGACTATAGCAACAATAGATGCAGCAATAAAAAACACATTGTTAAAAAAAGTCTCCCTTCCCTTATTCATAAAACCAAAGGCTGTGCCGTAATTTCTAACATTAACAATTGAAAACAAGCCGTCCTTAACCTTAAAAGAATGGTACAGAGGGAGTATGTCAACAACAAGGTATTTTGTTAGCCAGTCGCCTAAAACAACTAATAGAGTTATGTATGCGTATGAAAACTTGCTTCTTTCCCTTTTAAATCTCATTAAACTCCCTTTAATACAGATTCACACCTTTTGCACAGGCCATCTTCGTTTAATTCACTATAATTCCAGCATCTTAAGCACTTTTCCCCTGAAGCCTTTTTCACATCAACCTTAAAATCCTCTCCCTTTTCAACATTTACCCTTGAAACAATAAAGTATCTGTTTAATTCAGAAAGAAGTGGATTTAGAATATCAAACTGTTTTTCCTTCAAAACAAGGGAAACCTCAGCGTCAAGGGGATGTCCGATAACCTTCTCTTTTCTTGCATCCTCAAGGGCTTTCAAAACCTCTTCCCTGACTTCAATCAAAGTGTCAAACATTGTTCTTTCTTTTTCAGAGATTTCAAAATCAAGTTTGTTAAAGTAAGCAAGGTGAACACTTTCAGCCTTGCCTTCAAAATCTGGTATATACTGCCAGATCTCGTCTGCCGTAAAGGTTAAAACAGGAGAGATAATTATTGCAAGGTTTTTAACAATTTCAAACAGTGCAGTTTGAGCACTTCTCCTTTCAAGTGAATCCTTCTTTGAGCAGTAAAGCCTATCTTTAAGAATATCAAGATAGAAATTACTCATATCAACTGTGCAAAACTGAAGTACATGGTGATACATTAAGTGAAACTCATACTCACGAAATGCCTTTATTACCCTTTCGTTTAAGCGGGCAAGTTTGCTTAATGCCCATCTATCAAAGAGAAGCATTTTATCAAAAGGAACATAATCCCTTGCAGGGTCAAAGTCAAAGAGGTTTCCTAAAAGATACCTTGCCGTATTTCTTATCTTTCTGTAAGTGTCTGCACTCCTTTTTATAATATCCTCTGAAATCCTTACATCTCCCCTGTAATCCAGTTGAGAAGCCCACAATCTCAAAACCTCTGCCCCATATCTCTTAATAATGTCTTGAGGTGCAACCACATTGCCAGCAGATTTAGACATCTTGTTTCCTTTGCCGTCTAAAACAAAACCGTGTGTAATTACTGTCTTGTATGGAGCTTTACCCTTTGTTGCAACAGCCGTCAAAAGGGATGAGTGAAACCACCCTCTATACTGGTCTGAACCTTCAATGTAAATATCCGCAGGCCAGGGTAAATCATCCCTCTTTCCTAAAACAACTGCATGGGAAACACCTGAATCAATCCAGACATCAAGGATATCTGTTTCTTTTCTAAACTCAGTTGAACCGCACTTCTCACACTTTGCACCTTCAGGTAAAAATTCTTTTATATCCCTTTCAAACCAGGCAGAAGCGCCTTCTTTTTCAACAACCTTCGCAGCGTTTTCAAAGAATTCTTTAGAATGGTAAACCTCTCCACACTTTTCACAGTAAGCAACAGTGATAGGCACTCCCCACTTCCTCTGCCTTGAAATACACCAATCAGGCCTGTTTTCAATCATATTGTGGATTCTCTCTTCGCCCCACTTTGGAACCCAGTTTACCTTTTTAATCTCTTCAAGTGCATTCTTCCTTAAATTGTTTGCATCAATTGAGATAAACCATTGCTCTGTACCCCTGAAAATAATTGGCTTTTTACATCTCCAGCAATGTGGGTACTGGTGGGCAACTTCAGAGTATCCTAAAAGCATGTTCTTTTCTTTAAGTAAATCAACAATCTTTGGATTAGCCTTAAATACATGCTCACCTTCCATTAATGGAAAGTCTTTTGTAAACCTTCCAAACTGGTCAACTGGAACAAATACTTCAAGGCCGTATTTTAAGCCGATAATATAGTCTTCCATACCGTGTCCCGGTGCAGTGTGAACACAGCCTGTACCTTGTTCAAGAGTTACATGGTCTCCAACCATAATAAGTGATTTTCTATCAATAAATGGATGCTTGCACTCTCTCTTATCCAACTCAATTCCCTTAATCTTTTTCAACAGTTTAAGTTCACCTAAATTGCAATCTTTGGCAAAGTTTTCTGCCAATTCAACAGCAACAAGGTAAACCTCCCCGTTTTCTGCTTTGTAAAATCCATAGTCAAAATCCGGGTGAAGAGAAATACCAAGGTTTGCCGGAAGTGTCCACGGGGTTGTTGTCCATATAACAACAAATATATCTCCTTCAACCCCTTCAACCTCTCCAATTAATGGGAATTTAACATAAATAGACGGAGAGGTGTGGTCATCGTATTCAACCTCAGCCTCAGCAAGAGCGGTAACGCAGGATGCACACCAGTGAACAGGCTTTAATCCCTTGTAAACATAGCCCTTTTCAAACATCTCCCCAACATTTCTAATAATTTCTGCCTCATACTCAGGCTTCAGAGTTAAATAGGGATTGTCCCATTCACCAAAAACCCCAAGCCTTATAAAATCCTTTTTCTGTTTCTCAACAAACTTTAAAGCATAGTTTCTGCAAGCCTTGTGGATTTCTCCAACTGTCATATCCTTCTTTTTTGAACCTAACTGTGCGTCAACCTTTAATTCAATAGGAAGGCCGTGGCAATCCCAGCCAGGGACAAATGGGGTGTTGTAACCATCAAGGGTTTTTGATTTTACAATTATATCCTTCAAAATTTTATTTAAAGCATGGCCTATATGAATATCCCCGTTTGCATAGGGAGGTCCGTCGTGTAAACAACAGGTGGGTTTATCCTTCCTGCTTTCCCTAATTTTTTCATAAATCCTGTTCTCTTCCCACCTTTTAATAAACTCTGGCTCCCTCTGTGGAAGGTTAGCCTTCATGGGGAAATCTGTCTTTGGCAAATTTAATGTCGCTTTGTAATCAACCTTTTCAGTCATTGTCAGACACCTCCGGCATAAACTCTAAATCAAAAATAAATTTTATCACAAAAAGCCTGAAAAACCTTTTAAAATCCAAAAAAGCCCTTTATTTCTTCAAATATCTTGAAATTGAAAACAAAAACGAATAAATGTAAAATAAAATAATAAACATTACAATGGGGTTAACAATGAATGAAAAAAAAGACAGGCTTGAAGGCTGGAAAGAAATAGCAGATTTTTTAGGAGTCAGCGAGAAAACAGCAACAAGATGGCATAAACAGGACGGAATGCCTGTTTACCAGCACAAAAAAGGGAAAAGGGTTTACGCTTCTAAAACAGAGTTGTTGAATTGGCTTGAAAGAAAAAGCCATAAAGACAGAAAGCAAGAGCACTTTTCCAAAAAATTAGTTTTTTATCTGGCTGTTATTACAGGGCTTTTGCTTACTATTTTTATTTTTTCACAATCAAATTATAAACAACAAATTCTTCCTATTTCAAAAAAAGATAACGGTAAACTTTTCTGGAAATTAAAAAAAATAGGAAATTCACTTATTTTAGATATATACAACAGTAATGATGAAAAGATAAAGAGATTTTCTTTTATTTATCATGGAACAATTTGTCATAATAAATTTCCAAAATGGTTCGACATTGGGGATATAAACGGAGACAAACTGGAAGACCTGGTGTTTTGTGAGCCAGAAAATAGGGCAAATAGCACTCTCTTTGTCTATTTAAGGAACAAAAACGGAGGGCTTTTTTAAAAATCAAAGTTTAATTTAAACGAAAAAGGTTACTTTGAAGGGAGGAAATTAGAGCAGAATCACATTGCACTTGTGAGATTGATAGACCTTGATAATGATGGAAAATGTGAAATAGCCGTATCACTTACTCACTTTGCCCTTTACCCCTGTTCTTTCATAGTTTTCAAAGACAACCCGGAAAATAAGTTAATAAAGGTGCAACACCCGGGCTGGATTTTAGACGCCTGTGCAAAAGACTTAAACAAAGACGGCAAAAAGGAGCTATACCTCAGTGGTACAAATAATTTTTTACAGCATGAAAAAAGCGAAGAAATAGGGATTGCAATTGAAGGAGACTGGGATAAATATGGGGAGATTATCCTGAATAAGCGGGATAAAAGAGAGATGGCTGAAAAAGTCAATCCTTTCTACAAAATTGTTTATGTAAGGTTTGGATTTAACCCTTTTATTATCAAGCATTCCGTGTGGCAATTCTCAATCTTAAGTTGCAAAATGGAAAACACCAAAGATGCAATAAGTTTTTACTGTGATTTAATATCAACCAACAAATTGCAGTCTGACAAAAATTATTTTCAAAATATAAACCTAAGAGAGTTTTCATTTTCCTATATGCTTGAAAAATGTTTGTGCTCTTTCTGGAATTCAGCATATTTTGAAAAATTAAATATAAGTATCCCTTCCGATAAATTAAAAGAACTTCTTAAAACAAGGTATTATAATGGAAAAAACTGGCAGGAAAAATTCTGTTATATAGAGCGAGCGAAAAAAAAGTTTTAGAATTAAAAAGAAACCTGTGAGTTTAGAACTTACATAAAAGGGAGAAAAAATGAGAACTTTATTCTTAATTTCAGGTATTGGAATGGTAATTGCGGGAATTTTTGCATACCTTATATGGCAAAAAAAACACAAAATAGACTTTTCCTTTTATCTATTAGGAGCAGCAGCCTGGATTTTTGGAGTTGGATTAAAATTTGTCTTTGCAATACTTTTTAATGAAAAGATAAAAGTTTTGTTACAAGAAACTTTTACAAAACCTTTCTCAGATATTTTGTTTTACATTTACATAGGACTTTTAACCGGCGTTTTTGAATGCGGGATTGTACTATTATTTGTTTGGCTTATAAAATCTTTGCAAAAGGAAAGCTTTGAAGAGGCGGTTGGTTTTGGTATTGGCTTTGGAGCTATTGAGGCTATAGGGCTTGGAGTTATTTCACTTATTTCCATTGGGTTGATTATCATAAGCCCAGACAGTTTCCCTAAAGAGGTTTTAGCAAAAGTTGAGCTATTAAATATCTGGATAATACCAGCGCCTATAATTGAAAGAATTTCAACAATATTTATTCATATTTTTGCAACTGTTCTAATTGTCTTCGCATATTTAACAAAAAAACAAAAGTGGTTCTGGGCTTCATTTGTTTACAAAACCTTTGTTGATACAATCGCAGGCTGGTTTGCTTTAAACCACTTAGGAAACAACTTATTTGCATTATACTCTCTGGAATTTGAAATTGCTATTTTAGGGCTTTTTGGCTTTTTAGGGCTAAAATTATTAAAGCAAAACTGGCCTGAAAAAAACACTAAAGCAATTCAGGAAGATTAAAACCTGAAATCATATCACTTACAATTGCAAAATCAAAACCGGCAAGAGAGACCTTTTCTATTTTTTTTGTCAATTTTTCAACAGGTAGTGCCTTCATTCCTAAATCATCGGTTACAATTTTCCCTTTGTGAAAAGACTTTACCCTGTTAACAAGTTTTTTGCTGTATGTTGAAATTCCATAACCTTTAATCTTGATATGAGCAAACATTATAAGCCTATTTTTTTTTGATAAAACCCTGAAAGGCAACTCATCTTCCTCTTTTATCTCTTCTATTTCAGGCAAACCAAAGTGGGAGTCAATTTTTGCGTAACTTAAACCAATATAGTGCTTTAAACAACCTGTTATCCCCTCGCTTTCCAACCCCTCAAGAAAATCGCTTGCCTTTTCAATAACTTCATCTACACTTTTTCCTAAATACCTTCCATCAAGGCCATTGCCTTTTACCCCCCTGTCAATATCAACAACCGGGGCAAAGTCTATGTCAAAACCATAGTAATTTAATAAAAAACCTATTCTTTTGCCAAATTCAAGGAATTTTTCTTTATTTTCAGGCAGGGGGATATCCCCCTCAATCTTTCTAAACCTGTTTACAAGCCCACCCTCTAAATCAATGGCTAATTTAATAGATGGGAAATTATTTTTTATTGATGACACAAGGCTTTTTAACTGTATTTTTGATTTAATATTTTTTGAAAAAAAGATTAACCCATAAGGCTTAATTTTCTCAATGTATTTTTCAAGATTTTCAGAGTATTCAGTTTCGTTAAAAGAAACTATAATTTCAGTCAAATTTATAACCCTTTGGAATTACAACAATTCCCTCTTCAGTAACCTTAAACCTTTTCTTATCTTCTTCCAGGTTATAGCCTATTACTGTATGCGGAGGGATATTAACATCTTTATCGCAGAGGACATTTTTCAATTTACAATGGCGCCCAACATTTACATTGTTGAATAGAATACAATTGTCCACATTAGAGTATGAATTTATCCTTACATTTGAAAACAAAATTGATTTGTTTACCCTTCCACCACTTATAATACAACCTTCCGCAATTATTGAATCTGTGGCAACTCCAACCCTCTTTTTCTTCTCATTGGCAAAAACAAACTTTGCAGGGGGAGCATCCTGATTGTATGAATAAATAGGCCATTTTTTATTGTAAAGGTTAAATATTGGGGAAACTGAAACCAAATCCATGCTTGCCTTCCAGTATGAATCAATAGTTCCAATATCAACCCAGTACCCTATTTCCTTCTTGGTTATCCCCGGCACCCTGTTTTTCCTGAAATCGTAAACAAAAACTTTGTAATCATTGTACATTGATGGAATTACATTTTTACCGAAATCGTGTTCTGAATTCTCTTTTTCAGCATCCCTCTTTACAACATCAACAAGAACATCAGCCTTAAAAATATAATTTCCCATTGACACAAGGGCAAAATCTGGATTGCCTGGCATTGGTTTTGGATTTTCAGGCTTTTCCTCAAAGCCAATAACCCTCATATCCTTATCAACCTCAATTACTCCAAACCTCTTTGCTTCCTCAATGGGAACAGGCAAAGCTGAAATTGTCAAATCTGCCCTTTTTCTTCTATGATAATTTAAAAATTGGCTAATTTCCATTTTATAGATATGGTCAGCACCAAAGACAAAAACATGCTCAGGGGATTCATCATTGATAATATTTAAATTCTGATAAATCGCATCTGCACTCCCCTTATACCAGTCCCTTGAAACCCTCATCTGGGCAGGGATTATGTCAATGTATCTCCCAAACTTACTCTCTAACTGCCAGCCTCTTGAGATATGCTTGATTAGAGAATCTGCTTTAAACTGTGTTAACACATTTATTCTTGTAAATCCTGAATTTACAAAATTACTTAAAACAATATCAATAATCCTGTACCTACCCCCCCATGGCACGGCGGGCTTTGTCCTGTCCATAGTCAAAGGGAAAAGCCTTCTCCCCTCGCCACCAGCAAGAAGCATAACAATTGTTTTAACAGACATTAATCACCTCTTAAAAAAATCAAAACTTAGTGATAAATTTATTTTACCTTTATTGTTTTTGAAAATCAAAAAAATGGTTGAATTCTGGAATACCCTCTCAATACCGCTTTCAGAAAGATTAACCGTGTAAAGTGGCGCAATTCTTAAATCAAATTCTAACTTTGAGGAAAAATTAATTTCAAACCCTCTCCATTCATCCTTAAAGGATAAATTTTTTCCCTTTCCTTCAAATAAAACCCCTGCATTCCCTACAAACCCACCGTCAAGTTGAAAATATTTGTCAGGTGCATCAGGGGATAGGGTAAAAAGATTAAATTCAACAGCAAAGTATTTAGAAGCAATGTGCTCAAGGTTGTATTCAATCTCAATTTTTCTATCTTTTAACTCAACCTTCTTTTCAACCTGATTTTCAGAGTTTAAAAACTCAACTCCAGCCTTCCTTTTGCAAATTCTGTAATTGAGGTTTCTTTCAATAAAATTCCTGTCAATTTCAAAATTCAAAAACTCTATATCCTCTGCGGAAGGCAAGGTATTAAATTTATGCTCAATAAAAGAAAGCCTCTGATATTTATCGTAAACAAGGTATTTATCAAGGTCTGGCTCCTTCAATGCCGGGGTGTCGTGAACCCCAACCATTTCCTTCTTTCCACCTTCAAAAACATACCTATGGTAAAACTCCTTTTGTCTTGTAAAGGTTGACTGAATATTTGTTCCGACAGGAACTAAATCCAGAGAAATTAGCCTGCCACCTCTGTGGGGTTCAAAAATAAGCTTTAAATCCCTATTCCAGAGAATAACCTCGTTTTTCCCGTCAAAGTTTATGTCTTTTTCTTCCTTTACAATTTCAACCCCTAATTGTTCAAAAAGCAGATTTTCACCTTTAATAATGTTTTCAAACACGGCATTCCTTAAATGGGGAAGGTAAATTCCCCCAAAAACACCGTGCCAGTATGCACAGTTACATTGAGACTTTAAAAGGTACTGTCTTTGCTTATCTGTCTGGCAATTGTTTGAAAAATCTATCATCCTTGAGTACATAATCAGGCTTTCAGGGTATTTTTTTCTGAAATTTCTATAACTCCCACCCCTTATAAATCTTGCCAAATCAGACCTATTTTCAAACTCTCTGTATAAATCTTCTAATTTCTGCTGGTCATCAGGATATAAAGCCCATTCCATCATCTCCCTGTATGATGCATCGGGGAGATAACACAAACCTTGAGGGGAGTAATTTTTTAATACCCTTTCAAAAGTGGTTACTTCAAGCCAATCCTGTTTAAGACATTCATTAATAAACCTTGAAAGCCATTTTTCTTTATAGATTAAATCAAAAGTTCCAGGCCAGCTTCCAAATTTTTCGCCATCGTCTCCATAGACAATAATTGCTTCATCTTCTTCCCTATCAAGAAATGTTTTTAAATAATCAAGCACCTCATTTACAGGTTTAAATGGAATTAAATACCTTAACTTCTCATTTAACGGAAATACATAAACAAACTTCCCTCTGTCTTCAGCCACATAGTAACCTGAAGGCACTTTATTAAATCCAGCATAGAGAAAATGGGTATGGTCAACCATTGTAAACTTAACTCCTGCTTTAGCCATGTCGTAAACAAGCCCCTGCTCCCACACCCTTTCTGCAAGCCAGAACCCATCAGGGTTACAATTAAAATTCTCAAAAAGGTATTTTTGCATATATTTAATCTGGTCTATTCTATCTTTAGATTTTATAAAGGAAAGAATAGGCTCATAAAAAGCACCGCCGATTAATTCAACCTGGCCTCTTTTTACCATTAAGTTAAGCAGTTCAAAATACTCTGGAGTGTTCTCTTCAAGCCACTCCAAGAGGGGACCGCTGTAATGTAAAGAAACAGGGAAATCAGGGTGCTTCTCAAACTCTTTTAAAAAAGGTAGATAACTCTCCCTATAAACACTTTTAAATACATAATCAAGGTTGCCTACAGGCTGATGAGAATGCAGACAAAGTATAAATTTTACTTTCCGTGCCACATGCTATCTCCGTCCCTGTCAACAAATATTGGATTTGTAAAAGCAAGGGGCTGAACCCCTGGATAAATCCTTGCAAAATCACCTTGAGGGTAAATCCCTGATGCAATGTTTTCAAGTGTTGCTCCGCACTCAACTACAATATAACTATCAGTTGAGGGAAGTGCAACATTAACAGTCTTAGAATATCTGTTGACATTGTCAGATTGTGGGACGGGTTCTCTGAAAACAACCTCGCCATTGACAATAATTCTTACTTCATCTACCGGTATCCAGTCTGGTGCTTTAATGTTTATACTAACATCCACACTGTTTGAAGAAACAGAAACTGTATCTCCTGGCATTGCTGAATTAACTTTAACATCTAAGAATGGTCCTGTTGAAACAAATGAATGCCCTGTGGCAAATTGAGCAAGAAAATCATCTTCATTAAAACTCTGCCCATCTGGCATTTCATAGTAAACATAGGTTCTCGGATTTCCAGTAAAATAAGGAGTTGCGCCAGGCCAGTTGCTTGCCCCGAAAGCAAGTTTTTTCTCTCCTGAATTCAACAGGTTAAACCAATCAAGCCTGTTTTTAAGGTAATCAGAGTATTTAACATTCTCAAGAACCTCAATTAATGAAAAAACATTGTTTGTGGTTCCTGTTCCATGCTCTGAAACCCTTGAAAAATAAGAATTATCAGGATTTATCGGCACAGGGGAATTTAAAGCCTCAAATAATCCCCTTTTCACTCCGTTAGGTAAAGCGGAATTATCCCTTGGATTTATTAAACCAGCATAGAGGTTATCAAGCTGCATTTTAGTTTTTAAAGTATCGAAAACAGTGGCAAATTCTCTGTCTCCTGTTTCTCCAATACCGTATCCTTTTAAACCTTCAACCCTCTTTACAGGAAAAACAAGGAATTCTCCAAATCCCTCCGGGTATGCTGCCTTTGGAGAAAAACTCTTAATGGTTGCACCTGTTAACACCCTTATATCATCATCAGAAAAATCTACACTATTTGTGGTTTCTTTTTTATATCTACTTTTTAAAGCAGCGTGATAATCAAGCAAATCAGCAACAGTGTTAATATCAGCAGTCATTATTATCTTTACATGCTCAGACAATGCTTCCATGGTTCTCTCAATACCGTTAACAGTACAATTGTAACTAAAGTTGGTTAATACTGCAGGGTCAAAGGGGATATAATTCCCATTATCAACAACCTTTGTTAAAGAAACTTCAAGAGATTCAGGAGAAATATTTACAACAGGATTGCCATCTTCATCTTCTCCCTTAGAAATTCCAACCTGATTTACGGAAATAGAATAAAGTGGACCTGCACTAATTACAAAATCATAATCTCCCAACATAAGAGGTATCTTTCTATCTCCGTAATAAAGGAAGTAGTAGTTTAAACTGCCATTCTCAACCTCTTCCTGCTCGCCAAAGTTAATGGTTTTAGAAGGGTCTAAGGGGAAAATACTTACCCTTGCTGGAATAATAGTCCCATTTGAGTCCTTAACTATTGTTTCAACTCTTCCTATTAAATCAGGATAGAGGCTTATCTCACCTACATCAAGTTTTGACCCGGGCTCAACAATAATCTGTCTCTCTTCCTCTGTTTCATCGCCTTCAACATCAGGGTCTCCAGCATCAAAGAAAGTATAAGTATTTTCAACATAATCTTTTATTCCATTTCCACTTACCCTTAATTGATAGGTACCTGCTGGAAGGTAAACGCTAAATCCTCCAGTATTAGAAGTTCTATAAGCAAGCATTGGAACCGGAATTGGAGAATTTACTATCTCATTCCCGTCAAAATACTTTCCTGGAATTATCTGCTCAAATTGAACGATCATATTCTGCTGGTCTAAATTATAGTTCACATAACCTGAAATTCTTGCAAGATCAACCATAAAGTTAAGGGGGTTAGAACTTGCATCCTCAAAAATATTTAATGCATTAAAGAATGCAGTATACATATTTGCAGAGAGTGCAGGGATAATGTACCTTTCAAATGTTATAGAACCGTGTGGAGAAACAACATCTGTAGTTTTGCCAACCTTACTAACAACAGTATAAGTTCCCCCGCTTTTTTCATAAGCCTGATTGGAAGAATCAAACTGGCACATAACAACACCATCATCAGGGGAGAACTCTATTAAAGCCTGGAAGGGTTGAACATGCTGTTCAAATGCAACAAAGGGAGCGTACACTATGCCATGAGAAGCATTTTCTGGTGCATAACCATAACCTGGTGCAGGGACAAAACGCCTTGAAGTATTACCTCCGGTAAAAACAAAATCACCTATAGTAAAAATAGGAGCCTGCCTGTCACTTGTGTTTTCTACAACAGTTGTCATTTTCAAATAAGTAGAATTTCTTTCTATATAGTAAACCGTTGTTACCTTTAAATCTTTAACTAGCCTGGTTTGCGGGTCAACAGCAAAGCCTGCATTAGCAAATTCCCCGCTTTTGTCCATAACATAACCTTCACAAACCAAAGAAGCAGATTCATCACTTATTGTATCTACTTTAATATTTGTATATGCAACAGGGGTGTTTAAATTGTTATTTACCACCTGAAAAATTTGATTAATATTATCGTTGTTGTAACTTTCCTTATTTCCCAATGCATCAACAGCAATATTTGTTATATCAACAATTGTACCGCCTGTTGGGGCAAGAAAATTCTGTTTCCTCTCCCCTAAAATTCCACCATCAACAATTACGTCAAACCTGTTGTTTGAAAGGTAAAAATCATCATAAGCACCCATTGTTTTAGGAGAATCACTTATATACAGTTTTGCATTATTTTCATCAGTCCTTGAAACAACAGAAACAGGTGCCTCAATACCCGTTGAGTGGTAACAGGCCGAACCTGCTAATATAAAAACAAGAAGAAAGACAAAGTTTATATGTTTTTTCATTTAATTTACCTCTTTAAAAAATAGTAGAAAGCAAGCCAAGCAAGGAGAACTACCAATCCTGTCGCATGCTCTGAGTTGTGAAATATCTGTTTAAATTCCCATTTTTCTCCTGTATCTCTGAAAGGGGTAAGTCTCGGGATTATACTTCTTACATTTTCCCTGTATTCCCTGTACTCATCCCCAAATATATTTTCAAGCCTTGCAGTTTCTATCTTTATTTTTCTGGGGAGATAAAATCCAAAGAATGCAATTAAAACAAGGGCAAGAATATACCAATTTCTTGCAGTAACAGATAAACCTGACAAAATCAAAAGAGAACCTAAGTAAAGAGGGTCTCTTATATATGCATAGGGTCCAACAACAACAAGCTTTTTATTTTTCATCAAATAACCTGCTGCCCACAGCCTTATTAACTCTCCCAGCACAACCATAAAGCCGCCTACAATAAAACTTAACTTCGTTGGCCTTGCATAGTAATAAAGCAGAAAAACAATTATTATCAGGCCTATATTTCTCCATGTTGGTTTTTTAATCCAGTTTTTTTTCACTATTGGAACATCTTTTATTTCTTCAGACATTTTTCCCCTCTCATTGCAAATTTTCATCAAAAATTATAACACACAAGAAAGAAACTCGACAATTAACATACAAAAAATCTGGTATACTATAAATGAATTTCAAACAAGGAGTTATTTATGGATGAAAAAGCAAAAATAAAGGCTTATTTCAAAGAAAACGAGGGGAAAATAAGGGATAAAATTGTCTCTCTTGTTAGAGAAATGGTAAAGGAAAAAACTGTAAATGTTGTTTCAGAAAAGTTGAGCGAGCATCCCTACCTGAAATTTAGAGGCGAGGAGTACAGGGTAGGAAATATTGTTAAAAGGGAATTTGAGGAGCACAACATCCCATATGACGAATTTGCAAGAATGGAGGGAAGACCAAACATAATAGGTAAAATAGGGAAAGACAAAAACGGGAAAAGGCTTTTTATGGCCGCACACATGGATATTGTCCCTGCTGGAGATGGCTGGGACACTGACCCATTTGAGGTTGTTGAAAAAGACGGAAAACTTTATGGAAGAGGAACCCTTGACAACAAAGGACCGCTTGCCTCAATAATTGTTGCTGGAGAGGTTTTGAAAGAGCTTGGAATTGAACTGGAAGGTGAGTTACAATTAGCTGCACTGTCAGACGAAGAGGCTGAAGACCCTGATGGGATTGATTACGGGATAGGATACCTTCTTGAAGAAAAACTAATAAATCCAACTTTTGCAATAATCCCTGACATAGGTGAAAATATGGAGAGGATTGATATTGCGGAAAAGGGAAGAACTGTTTTTAAGGTTACTGCCCACGGGAAACAGGCGCATGGTTCCACCCCTGAAAAAGGAATTAATGCAGTTTATATGATGGCAAAAATGGTGTGTGAAATTGAAAAATTAAAGTTTGACTACACTGTTCATCCTGTTTTAGGAGACCCAACTTTAAATTTAGGAGAAATTCACGGTGGGGCAGCGGCAAATATTGTCCCAGGCCAATGCGAGATACTGCTTGACATAAGAACCGTCCCTGGAATGACAAAAGAGCAGGTTATAAAAAAACTTGAAGAATGCGCCGCAAAAGTAGAAGGTGGAAAATTTACAATTGAATGTATGAGCTGGAATGAGCCTCATGCAGTTGACCCTGACAATGACCTTGTAAAGGCAATTCAGATAAATACAAAAGAAGTACTGGGATTTGAACCAGAACCTTTTGGAATGGGTGGAGGCACTTTTGCCAAAACATTAAATATATACGGTGTAACTGCAGTTGGCTGGGGGCCTGGAGATGATGAAGCCTTTCATGTTGCAAATGAATATGTTGAAATCAAACAATTAATTGACTTTGCTCTTCTAACCTGTCTGGTTGCAATTGATTTATTAAATTAAAAAAAGGGGAGATTTCTCCCCTCTTTATTTTTTATGATTGAAAGATTTGCAAATTACCTTATGTCAGAAAGAGGGCTTTCAAAAAACACTGTTGAATCGTATCTTTTTGACTTAACCCATTTTAAAGAATTCCTTGAATTAAACAAAATTAATATTGCAAAGGTAAAGGAAGAGGATTTAACTGGTTATATAGCCTACCTGTATAATTCAGGTTATGCCCCCATGACTATAAAAAGGCATGTTGCAACACTGAGAAGCTTTTACAAATTTTTATTTAACGAAGGGGAGATAGCCTCCAACCCTGCTGAAATTTTAGAAACTCCCAAAGCATTCAAAATGCTCCCAAAATACCTGACAGATGAAGAGGTTGAAAAACTGTTAAATTTACCTGATATATCAACCCCAACTGGACAGAGAGACAAAGCAATGATTGAGTTGCTTTACGCAACAGGATTAAGGGTATCAGAGCTAATAGATTTAAAGATGAACAACCTTAATTTAGAGGAAAGATTTTTAATAACAATAGGCAAAGGCTCAAAAGAAAGGCTTGTGCCTTTCAGCAAAAAAGCATACAATTGCCTGAAAGAGTATATAAATGATGGCCGGCTTAAATTATTAAAGGATAAAAAAAGTTATTTTCTCTTTCTCAACACAAGAGGAAACAAAATCACAAGGCAGGGATTCTGGAAAATACTTAAAGCGTATGGGCAAAAATTAGGAATTGCTCATAAACTTTCCCCGCACACTTTAAGACACACCTTTGCTACCCATTTGCTTGAACATGGGGCAGATTTAAGGGCAGTGCAGATTATGTTAGGCCACTCTGATATATCAACCACCCAGATTTATACCCATATTACCAATGAAAGACTAAAACAAATTTACTTTAACTATCACCCAAGGGCTAAAAAGAAAGATAAAGATTAAAAAGGCACATCATCATCGCCTATATCATCTATAAAATCATCCTGCGGCTCTTCTATTTTATCCAATTCTTCTTTTATATCATCAATAGGCTCAGGCTCTTTAGCACCAGAAGTTTCCTCTACAACAGGGGCAGCGGCTGTCATAGAACTCTTCATCGCTTCGGCAGACCTTGGCGTTAAGGGAATTAGAGTTAACGCTCTGATTTCTGTCTTGTACCTTTTGTTACCGCTTGAATCATCCCAGCTTGAATACTCAATACTCCCCTCAATAAAGTAAAGGTTACCTTTTTTTACAACCCTTTCTCCCTTGTCAGCAAGTCTTCCCCACAATGCAATATTGTGCCATTCTGTCTTTTCCTGCCAATTACCCTGTGAATCCATATAACTCCTTGAGGTAGCAAGGGAAAACTTAGCAACCTTTGTGCCACCTGGAGTAAACCTGACATCAATATCCTGACCTGCTCTTCCAATTAAAATAACCCTGTTAAACATATTTCACCTCTATTAAAGTATTTTTTTTATATTGTTAGCCTTTTCAAGCAATACAATTGAATTTTTCAAATTAGCAATCCTCTTATGCTGTAACTCTTCAAGCATAAAGCCAAACTCTTTTACTGATTTATCATTATTAAATTCATTAATTACCAAATTTGCCTCATCAAGTTGTTTTGAAAAATCCTCAAGGCTTTTGAAAAGTTCAGTAATATAATTGGTAATAGTTGGAAGTGTGCTATTTATATAATCCAACAAAGTAGATGTTGCAATAACCAGGCTGTCAAAAGACTCTTTGTCCTTCTCAGCCTTATCAAGCTTTGCAAGATAATCTTTAAAAACAATCAAAACCTGTTTTACTGCACTGCTGTGATTTATTATACCTTCTTTTATACTGTTAAGCAGAGTAACATTTTCTTCAATTGGCTCTATAATTTTTGAATAGCTTAGTTGCGTCATATTGGTATGGTGGGAAAGATGGTCTAAATCAGTGGCAATTCTGGACAGTTCAACCCTGCTTTCTGTTTTCACTTTTTCAAAATCAACAAGCAGTTTAGAGGTTTCATTGTTTTTATCCATTAATTCAGAAAAATAATTGTTTATTTGAGAATATTTTCGTTCAATATCTTCAACCAGTTTCTTTAATTCCTTTGCAACTGTTCCAAATTTTTTATCCCCTTGAGAAGATTCTGAAGCATAAATCAACGCGTTAAGAGACATTAAAGAAGTTTTTTTGTTTAGATTTGATACCTCTAAAAGCAAAGTTTTCAACTGATAAAAAATGTCATTTACAGTTCTGTTTACTCCAACAATCTCGTCAAATAAATCTTTTTCAATATCAAAGTTGTCCCTTATTTTCTCCACCCTCTCAATCAGAATATTTTTATGCTTATCAATTTTTTTTATTTCTTCCATCAGTTTACCTGAATGAGAGGTTAAGTTATTTAAAAACAAAATTATCTTATCTATATTTAGCACAAGGTTTTCACTAAATGACAAAAACCCTTTAATAACCATATTTGCATTTTTTATATCCTCTGAAGTTCTAACAATATAATCATTTACAATATCTTTTACTTTTTCAACAAGGTCAATAAGCTGCTCTTTAAATCTGCTGATTTCAACTGTTAGCTCAACAAAGGACTTCAGTTTATCTTCTACTTTAATATCAAATTCATCTTTTGAAATAGAAGAAATATAGTTAACCATCTCCCTGAATTTTTTGTTAAAATCACCGTAATCTTCAAGCAATTCATTAAATGAATAAATAACATCATTTATCCTTGTTTTTACAAGGCTATTTGTCTCAACAAAATCATTTATAATCTGCTTTATCTCCTGAGATTTTATTAAAATCTCATTATGTAACTCTTCAAATATAGAATCCTTCACAGGGGATGGCTCTCCCTTCGTAACAAGAGAATTGAGAGAATTTAATTGCTCTTTGATAAAATTTATTATTTTTGAAAAATACCATCTCAAAAATAGTGCAAAAACAGCAGAAATTAAAAGAAAAAACACAACAATATAAACAAAGGATTTTTCTTTTAAATAATAGTAAAGAACAAGACCAAAAGTTATGGTAATAAGAACATATATAAAAAATACATTCAAAAGTTTTTGTTTAAAATTCCTCATAAATTACCTTTTTGGCAAATTTTCGCAGTTTCTATTTTATTATACACTAAATTTTCAAGCAAACAGACAATAAAAAAGGGGGCTTAATAGCCCCCGATTAAAATCAAATGCCTGGATTTTATCTAACTGCGATTAACACCTTGCTCATTCTAAATTTGTCAGGATTAATCAAGAAGATTGTAGCACTTTTTTTGTCAGGGGAAATTTTAATCTGATAATCCTTATCCTTAATAAAATGGGAAGGCATTATGTAAATTCCACTAATTTTTACAAGTCCTGCATCTTCTGCATTAACAGTAATTGAATCAACCTCTCTTAAGTCTGCAGATTTATCAAACTTTACAGCGTTGAATTTTTTCAGTTTTGGTTTTCCAAAGAGAAACCTTCCGACAATTCCCTTTTTCTTCAAGGCTTTGTAATTATCAACATGGTAAAAAACCGAGTTAAGCATTTTCTCTTTTTTCAGGTTTTCCTGAGAAAGTGCTTTATTTTTTGAGGTTAGCTTAGAAATTTGATTCTGCATATCAGCTTTTAACTGCTCTAATTCTCTTAACTGGGCAAGCAGTTCAGCTTTTCTTGCTTCAAGGTCTTTTACCTCTGCTGAGAGTTTTTCAGCCTCCTGTCTTGCCTTATCCCTTTCATTGATTAACTTTGTTTTATAGTACCTTTTTATCTGATTGGGGCTCATATCGGCAGTGCCCTGGATAACAAAAGTTCCGAAAACACCATTGTCATAAAATAGATAAACTTCAAAGCCAGGAAGGAGATATTCAAGCAAATTAACCCTTTCAACAAGCTTTTGAGCCTCTTCAGGGGTTAACCCTTTTTGCTCTGTTAAAAATTTCATACAAATATCGTAATGATTATCACCAGGCTGGACTACATAAGGCTTCGGCAATTTGTCTTTCAATTCCTGAATCTCTTTTCTCAACTGCTTAATTTCTTCATCTTTGTTAAGAATTTCCTGTATTATTGCAGAGTATGATGAATCCTTTTCCTGAGCAAGCCTTTTCTTTAAATAAGCCCTCTGCTCTGGTGTTAAAGCAAGCATTCTCATCTGCTCAGGGGTAAGTTTTTTATCTCCCTTTAACCCATACTCTGAAAGAAGTTGCCTGTAAGCCTCTTCTTTTTGTTTTAATTCATCATTTAACTTGTCAATCTTCATTGCCATTTGTTCCATCTTTTTAACCTGCTGTTTCTCAAACCATGAGCATGAGCTTGTTAGCAAGGTTAAAATTAAAACAAAAGAAAAAAGTTTTTTCATTTTTCCTCCCTGTATTTTAATAATAAACCTTTTCTAAAAATAACCCCTTTGCATCAAGAGTAGGCCCGGCAAATTTTCTGTCTTTTTTCTCAAAAATTTCTGGCAGGGAATCAATACTAATCTTCCCTTTCCCTATCCACAGCAAAGTACCGGCAATATTTCTAACCATATGATGCAAAAAACTATCGCCTGTTATTATATATTCTAAAAAGCCATTGTTCAACAAATTAAATTTTGAAACTTTGATTTTTTTAACAGGATTTTTTGCAGTACACATTGAATCCCTGAAAGAAGAGAAATCCTTTTCTCCTTTAAAAAACTCAGCTGCTTCAATCATTTTTTCAATATCAACCTTGCCTCTAATCTGGTAACAGTAAAACCTTTCAAATGGGGGAACAACATCACCTATAAAAAAGCGGTATTTATAAGTTTTCCCTTTTGCATTAAATCTGGGATGAAATGAAGTATCAACCTCTTCAACCTTAATTACCCTTATATCCTCAGGTAAAATAGAATTCAAGCCTTTTTTAATCACATACAAGGAATGAGATTTTTTTGTCTTAAAAGCGGCAACCTGGCCAAATGCATGCACTCCTGCATCTGTTCTCGATGCACCAATAAGTTTTACCTCATGGTCAACAAGGGTTTCAACTGCCTGCTTTACTACTCCCTGCACTGTTTTCACATCTGGTTGAATTTGCCAGCCAGAATAATTTGTCCCGTCGTATTGAAGGATTAATTTTATATTCCTCATTTTTAATCAATTATCTTTTTTTGAATATACGGGTTTAGTCTTGCTATTACCTCGTAATTAATTGTCCCTGTAAGAGAGGCAAGAGTATCGGCAGTTATCTCTTCTTCTCCACTTTTCCCTATTAAAACAACATCGTCATCAACACTTACCCTTTCAACATGAGTTACATCCACCATAAAAAGGTTCATGCAAACCCTTCCAACAACAGGGCATCTTTTACCTTCCACAAGAACAAAACCGTTGTTTGAAAGCCCTCTGTCGTAACCGTCTGAATAACCAACAGGCAACACAGCAATTACCATATCCCTGTTTGCCCTGTATGTTAAGCCATAACCTATGTACTCTCCAGCCTTTACCTTTTTTATTTGTAGTGGCTTTGTAATCCACGATAGGGCTGGCTTTAACCCATTTTTTCTATTGTAGCCTTTTGAGTTTAAGGAAACAATTGTCTCTCTACTGGGATAGTAACCGTAAAACGAAATACCAGGCCTTACAATCTCAGTCCTTGTCTCTTCAAAAAGCATCAGTGCCGCAGAACAGGCATTGTGCTTATAGACACCTTTTTGGTTAAATTCTCCAATCACTCTGTTAAAAATCTCCATCTGTTTTTTTGCAAAACTATGGTCTGTTGTATCCTCTATGTTGGCAAAATGGGTTGAAAACCCAGAAAAATTTAATAAATTACTCTTTTCAATCCTCTCTGCAAGACTTAAAGCATCCTTTTCGTCAAGCCCAAGCCTGTGTGTTCCTGTTTCAACTTTTACAAAAAGTGAGATTTTTTTGTTTACTTTTCCAGCAATTTTCTCAAGTAAATCAACAGTTTGTTCAGAATAAACTGTAAAGTAAAGTTCTTTTGTTTTCAAAATCTCTATTAATTCTTTTTCACTTTTGTTTATATGCCCTAAAATCAAAATTGGATTATTTGTGTTTATTTCAAGCGCTTCATCAGTAGAATGAACACAGTAACCGTCAACATAGTCATCAACAATTGAAACAACCTCTTTCAAACCATGCCCATAAGCATTTGACTTTACAACAGGGAAAAATTTAGAATTAGGCGCGAACGACTTTAAAAACCTTATATTATTTAAAAAAGCCTTTTTGCTTAGATAAATAGTTGACGAAGTTAACTTCAAATTACACCCCTTCTTTTTGCCTTAGTTTTCTGATATCTTCGTATTTACCAACAACAACAAAATTGTCCCCCTCATGAAGCACAGTTTCTGCATTGGGGATAAATGTATTTTTGCCTCTCTTAATTATCAAAACCTCAAGATTATAGTTATTCCTTATTGCAAGGTCTTTTAAACTCCTGTTTACAAAAGAATCAGGGACTTTTAACTCCATCAATCTCATCCCTTCCCCTAAATTCAATCCCTTTGTTACATCTTTATACTTTTTTCTTGTAATAACAGCCAAAGCCAATTCCCTCTTCTTAATCTCAAAATTGTAGAGGTTGATTATGTCATGGACAAAAACAATACCCCTGTACTCCATAGATTCACTATCCTTAACAACAGGGATTTCTTCAATTGAATGCCTTCCTTCAATATCCATAGCATCCTGGAGATTGGAATCTTCTGTAAGATACACAGGGTCTTCTGCTATATCCTCTGCTATAACAAGTTCTGCTAAAGCCTCTTTTTCGTAAAAAACAGATTTAATATTATTTAAAGTTAGAATTCCAACCAATTTATTTGATGGGCTTAAAACGGGGAAAACACTTTGATTTGTGGAAAGAACAGTGTCAATAATATACTTTAAATTGTGGTTAATGTAAAAGAAAACACCTTCCTTTATAACAGAGTCTATTTTTACCTGCTTCAAGATTGACTCTTCCCTACCTTCTACAAGCTCAATTCCTTTAAGTTTAAGTTTTAATGTATAAATTGATTCCTTCTTTATTGCAGTTGCTATTAAGGTTGAAATAATACAGGTAAACATTAAAGGTGCAATAACCATATAATTCTGGGTAAGTTCAAAAATAATTATTATAGCCGTAATTGGTGCCTGGGTGGTGGCAGCAACAACAGCCCCCATTCCAACAAGGGCATAAGCACCAGCAGATGCTGCCTGTGGGAAAAGACTGTGAGTTATAACCCCTACTGCACCACCTGTTGCTGCTCCCAAAAAAAGTGAAGGGGCAAAAACACCACCTGATCCACCGGAGCCTAAGGTTATTGAGGTGGCTATAATTTTCATTGGAATCATAAGCAACAAAATGTACAAAGGCCATTGATTGTGCAGAGCACCGTTTATTGATTCATAACCTACCCCGTAAATATAGGGAAAGTAAACCCCTATAAGTCCCACAATAAAACCGCCTATCATTGGCTGGACATACTCAGGGATAGGTGATTTTTCAAACCAATCTTCCAAATAATACAATGTAACAATAAAAGAAACTGCTATCAATCCTGCAACAATACCTAAAAAAGTATAGGGCAACAATTCAAAAGGTGTATTTAAAGAGTAAGGAGGAACCACAAAAGCTACAAGGTTACCTTCAAAATGCCTTGCGACAATTGTTGAAATAACAGAGGATATAATAATAGGGCTTAAAGCCGCAACACCAAAGTCTCCCAATATTATTTCAACGGAAAACAATGCCCCTGCAATAGGAGCGTTAAAGGCAGCGGCAATGCCCCCTGCTGCACCACAGGCAACAAGCGTTTGAATATCCCTTCTATCAAGATTAAAGTATTGGCCAACAGTTGAACCTAAAGATGCACCAATTTGAACAATAGGGCCTTCCCTTCCTACCGAGCCGCCAGAACCTATTGAAATTGCCGAAGCAATTGCCTTTACAAATGCAACCCTTGGCCTTATCTTGCCATCCTTCATTAACATTGCAAGCATAACCTCAGGCACACCGTGCCCCTTTGCCTCTTTCGCAAAAAAGTAAATAATTGGGCCTACAATCAAACCGCCAATAGCAGGGGCAAGGATTTTTCTATATGTTGGGATTGTATGCAAAACCTCAAGGAAGTTTTCGTATCCACTAAAAGAAAGTGTTGTTATAAACCTGATTAATTGCCTTACACCAACTGCTCCTAACCCTGCACAGACTCCAACAATTACCGATAAAATTATGAGAAGTATTTGCTTGTTGGAAAATCTTGCGATTATCCCTTTCATTACTCTCCTTTAAAGTAAGTTGAATACCAGTTTTCAGGGTCTTTTCTAAACTCGTTTATAATATCTGCATCTCTTTGAGAGAGATAGTTTTTTTCAACAGCGTGTTGTAACAGAGATTCTATATTTTCAAGGGATTGATAACTTAACCCCACAGACTTAAAGTTATCATCAGCCTTTTTAAACTGATAACTGAATATTGAAAAAACACCAACAACCTCTGCACCCTCTTCCCTGAGGTTTTTGACAACCTGCACAGAGGATTTCCCTGTTGAAATTAAGTCTTCAATTACAATAACCCTTGAACCCTTTTCAAGCCTTCCTTCAACTGATTTGCCCTTTCCATGTTCCTTCTTTTGAGCCCTCACATAAACCATAGGAAGGGAGAGTTTTTCTGAAATCCATGCAGCAAAAGGGATAGCTGATGTTGCAGTCCCTGCAATTACATTAAACTCAAGGCCTGAATTGGTAATCTTTTCAATAAATGCATCAACAACCTTCCTTCTTTCATCAACATAGGAAATAAAAAGCCTATTATCACAATAAATTGGAGACTTGATTCCCGAAACCCAGGTAAAAGGCGGGTCTAAAGATAGAGAAACAGCCTTAATCTTCAACAAACTTTCTGCAATACTAACCTTTCCCATAGTAATCTTCTAACTCCTTTACATTTATTTTATACTGCTCAATCTTTTTATACATATTGCTTCTCGGCACCCCAATAACCTCTGCTGTTTTTGATATGTTAAAGTTGTTTTCTTTCAACTTTTCAATTATAAAATATTTTTCTGCCATTTCCCTTACCTCTTTTAATGTTTTTGCTTTTAAAAGGTTGGGCTGTTTTAACTCGGGAACCTTTTTAGCCTCTGATAGAGGAAGATTGTCTAAACTAATTGAACCCGTTAAAACCTTTTCAACATCATCCTTGTTTATAACAGGCTTCTGACAGAGAATTACAATTTTTTCTATCTTATTTTTCAACTCTCTTATATTGCCCCTGTATTCAAAACTCTTTAAATATTCAAGTGCATCCTTTTCAAACACAACATTGTCAAGCCTATTTTCTTTCGCCACAATACCTGCAAAATGCTCAGCAAGGAGAGGAATATCGTCCTTTCTCTCCCTTAAAGGGGGCATCTCAATTTCTATAACATTAATTCTATAAAACAAGTCTTCCCTGAAATTCCCTTTCTCTATTTCTTTTTTCAAATCCTTGTTTGTTGCCGATATTACCCTTACATTTACAGGAACAGGATTGTTTGAGCCTATAGCATAAATTATTTTCTCCTGCAAAGCCCTTAAAACCTTTGCCTGGGTTTTGAAACTCATATCTCCAATTTCATCTAAAAATAGAGTTCCATTGTGTGCGGCAACAAACTTACCCTCTTTATCATCAATTGCACCTGTAAAAGAGCCCTTTACATGCCCGAATAATTCACTTTCAATTAACTCTTCAGGGATTGCGGCACAGTTAACCTCAACAAAATTTCCCTTCCTTCCGCTTTTCTCGTGGATATACCTTGCAATCATCTCCTTACCTGTTCCTGTCTCTCCAGTGATTAAAACAGGTGCACTTGTTTTTGCAACCCTCTCTGCAATAGCAAGCACTTTCCTAAAAGCCTCGCTTTCTCCTATTAGGAAAAAGTTATTATTATTTTCAAGATTATCAGTTTTTTTAATGGATTGTATTGCATTTTTTACTGCAATCAGTATCTGCTCAGCACCAAGAGGCTTTTCAAGAAAATCAAAAGCGCCTTTTTGTACAGCTTCAACTGCTGTCTTTATATCCCCATGGCCTGAAATAATAATTACAGGGTTTGTAAAATCATTTTCTATAAGTTTTTCTAAAACCTCTAACCCATCCATAACAGGCATCTTTATATCAAGGAGAACAACATCTGGATTGTCGTTTAACGCTATCTTTAATCCGTCATAACCGCGGGTGGCCTTTAAAACAGAATATCCTTCAAGCGCCAGGATATTTGCTATAGACTCAACAATGTCTTTTTCATCGTCAATAATTAAAACTCTTTCAGCCATGCCTCAATTATAACAGTAAAAAATTTAGTTTAAAACTAAAGACAACAAAAAACCCCGCATAAAGCGGGGTCAACGAAATATCTTTTTTTGTTTAATCTGTTTCAGGGGTATAGGTTCTTTCCCCCAATTCCCTGTCAAGCATAAACAAACCGTGTTTGCTATCACCAATTAATTCAAGCCTGTGTATTATATCTCTGTCGTTTTCCTCTTCCTCTACCTGTTCATCAATAAACCACTGTAAAAAGTTCATTGTCGGTCTGTCTTTTAATTCCTCTGCAAGATCAACAAGTTCATTAATGCACTTTGTGATAAACTGCTCGTGTTTTAATGTCTCTTTAAAAGCGTGCAACGGTGAATCCCACTTTGACGGAGGCTCTTTAATTGCCATCAACTTTATATCGCCCCCCCTTGTTTGAATATAGTTATAAAACTTCATTGCATGCTCTGTCTCCTCTTTGTACTGAACCATCATCCAGTTTGCAAAGCCTTTAAGACCAATTGAATCAAACCATGCAGACATAGAGAGATAGAGGTAAGCCGAGAACAATTCCTCATTTAATTGCTTATTTAAAGCTTCTTCCATTTTTTTGTCAAACATTTTTTCCTCCTTTTCTTTTTATAAATTAAATATATCACTTTTTCATAAATAATTCAAATTATTATTTAATAATTTTTTTTATTTAGACAACCCCCCGTCTAAATGCACATCCATTTGAGGAAATGGAATTGAAATCCCATTTTTATCAAACTCTATTTTCACATTTTCAAGAAGGTAAAAGTAGACATCCCAGTAATCAGCAGGATCAACCCATGCCCTAAGCTCAAGGTTTACAGAGCTATCCCCAAGCTCAATAACAAAAACCTCAGTCTTAGGCTCCTTTAAAATCTTTTCATTTTTCGATGCCACATCAAGCATAATCTTTTTTGCCTTTTTTATGTCGTCTGAGTAACCTATTCCAAATGTAGCGTCAACCCGCCTAATCTTTTCCTTTGTAAAATTAACAATAGAGGAGGTGGTTATTACATTGTTTGGAACGGTTATAACTTTGTTATCAAGGGTTTTTAATGTTGTATAGAAAAAACCTATATCCTGGACGATTCCGCTTGCAGAACCTAAATCAATAAAGTCTCCAATTGTAAACGGCCTGAAAATAACAAGTTGAATCCCTGATGCTATTTGAGAAAGGGAATCCTTCAACGCAAGGCCAATTCCTAAACCTACAGCTCCTATCAAAGCAAGCAGAGAGTTTATGTTAAAGCCCAGTCCAGTCAAAACTGAAAGAAGCACTACAAAAATAAGGGTGTAGTAAACAAGCTTTCTCACAAGATTTATAACAGCGGGATCAACATTTCTCTTTTTCATAATTGAAGCAACAACTTTACTTACCTTTGCACTTAAATAAAAGCCAACTATAAGAAATATCAAATACTTTAAAATAACTCCCCAGTTAGCTTGAAGCCAGAGAGAAACACTATTGTATAATTTCGCAAAATCCATAAACACCTCTTTTTATGAAATTCTTGAGATTATTTTACCACGGGAAGTTAAAAATTGAAATTGAAGCCTAAGTTAAAAACATTCCTTGCTTTTTTTCTCGCATTGTCTTCTCTTAAATAATTTATATTAAATTTGGTGTGTGAATTTAATTTAAATTTAACACCTACATATAGCCTGTTTCTACAAAACTTATTATCCACTGAGGAAAATTGAGGTTCTTCAAAAACATACGGATTAAAGGCAAAATTTTTTACTTTCATTTTCTTTGATACACCAAATAAAAGGCGTAGCCTGTACCTGTCCTTCCCCCTTGAGCTTTTAAAATGCCTTCTCTCAAGCCTTACCCTTGTCACAAAATAGAAACTCTCCTCAATTGAAAAATTCCTTTTCACATCAACAAAAAACCTTTCCTCAACCTTTCCAGTTTTATCTTCCTGTTTGTAATTTAAGGAAATAGAGTACTTGCCCACCTTTTTACCAAATCCAAAAACCCAGTTTCTCGTGTTCAGTTTATTGAAATAATGTTCCTGATATTTGTGCTGCTCTGAAAAATTAAGAAAATAACCTGATTTTAAAGAGTATATTATTTTATTTGTAAACCATTGTTGATTTGTTGACCCTGTGCTTGCAAACAAAAGCACAGGGAAAAAGAAAATTATCAATAAAATATAAAAATTTTTAAACCACTTCATATTTTTAATGCCTATGATTATTATGGTTTTTTATTAAAGACTTGTCATCTTTCCTATTAAACTCGCTCTGTAATGTAACATGGGTTATACCAAAATTTGAATTAAGAAATTTTTCCATTTTTTCAATCTCCTTAGTTGCTTTTTCCAGAGATATATTTTCCTTGAAATCAACATGCGCTTCAAGAAAAACCTCATGGTCGCTCAATCTCCATAGATGCAAATGGTGTACATTATCCACAAATTCAAAATCCTCAAGACCTTTTTTTACATCTTCAATTTTAATATTTTCTGGTGCAAATTGCATTAAAACTTCTATAGTTTCTTTAACAAGAGCAAAAGATTCTTTTCCAAGATATACTGCAATTACAATTGAAATTATCGGGTCAACATAGTACAAATTCCATTGAAGCATTACAAGGCCGCCTACAAAAACAGCAACTGAAGTCATAACATCGGTTAGAAGGTGCAAATAGGCAGATTTAATATTCATATTATTAGATGCATCTTTCTTTATAATCAATACACTTAAAAAATTGAGAATTATGCTTAAAAGAGCAAGGTAAATAACAATTAAAGACTTTACCTCTTCAGGCTTTATCAATTTTAAAACAGCGTGATACAAAAGGGAAATTGCTATTCCAACCAATACCGCAGAGTTAAAGAGAGCTGCAATTATCTCCGCCCTTCTATAACCAAAGGTTTTTCTTTCATCAGGGTCTTTTCCTGCAAGGTGGTTTGCCACCCAGCTAACAATTAAAGCCACAACATCGGAGAAATTGTGCATTGCATCACTTAAAAGAGAGAGGGAGTTTGAGTACAAAGCCCCTATCACCTGCGCAACAGTTATGAAAATATTGATCAAAATTGTGATAAAAAGCCTAAAACCGCTCAATTTATGTTCATGGTGGTGATGGTGAGCCATATCTATTTACCTTCTCCTTTCTCAAAATCAAACACACTCTTTTTAATCAAAAACCACTTGTCTCAAATTTTAAAGCAAACAATTAAAATTCTCCCGACACGCTTCCTTTAAAGTAAAACCTTTATTAAAAGTTTAACCGCCACTCCTAAAAGAATAATTCCAAACATCTGCTTAATCCAGCGCGCTTTCATTTTTTCCTTCATTACCTTTGCTCCTATTTGAGAAGCAATTATAACAGCTATTGAAGTTGCAATCATTAAAGGCCAGTTAAAATGCCCCTCTGCAATATGCCCTGCAAAACCTGAAAAAGAGCTAAAAATAACAACAAAAGCACTTGTTGCCGCAGCTTCCTTTGTTTTATACCCCATTGCAAGCATCATTGGCACAAACAAAAAACCACCGCCTACTCCTAAAAGGCCTGCAATAAACCCAATAAAAAAACCGCCAATAGACATCAAAATCATTTTGGGAAGCTCTTTCATTTTCTTTTCTTTTTCTTTTTGTCCTGCAGAAAGAAGCATCTTCCCTCCGGCAAATATCATTGCAATTGCAAATAAGATAATAAGTGTTTTAGTGGGAACAAACTTTGTAAAATATGCACCAACTGGTGCTCCCAAAAAAGAGGATACTATCAAAGGGATTGAGCCTTTTATGTCAACCATTTTTGCCCTGATATAGTAAACCGCGGCAGACAATGCAGTTAAGCCGTTCAGTAAAAGCCCTGTTGGGATTGCAACACTTTTAAAATCATAGTGAAACCAATGGAAAACCGGGATGTAAAGCATTGCACCACCTAACCCAAGCATAGAAAAAATAAAAGCAAGAAGAAAAATTACAAGAGTTACTATTAAAAGAATCATGGCTCACTCTCCATTTTGTATTTTTTAAAAAACCGGGGGGAAACTCCCCCAGCCTAATTTTTATCATCTATAGGTTTTGGCACTATAAAAATATTACCACTTGTAATTAGTGCAATCCACACAAACAGGCTTACCGTCTTCCATCTTAATGTAATTTTCTGCAACAACATGACCGCAAACAGAGCACTCAACAAGTTTAAAGCATGGTTTTCCCTTTTCAACTTTAAAGTCAAATGGTCCTTCAATCTCAACAACATCTTCAAGCTTTAAAGTAAAAGGCCTTTTAAAACCAGGGACTGCAATATCTTCTGGAACATCAGTTGGATTTATACCCTTGCTTCTGTACTCTGTAATAAAAGGAGCACTAAAAGCCTTGTGCAACATTTCATTTCTTAAAGTTACCTTTACAGCCTTTCCCTCTTTTTTATTTATTAAATAAAAAGTCCACTTTCCTTTAGGCTCTTTTTTCATAAGCCCCTTGCCAAAGGTGCAACCTGTTGCAAACTGAACACCGTCAGCAAAACATCCTGCAGCGTGACCATCACCTATGTTAAGAATTACCATTGAGTCCATATTTCTTTCCCTTTTCATACCGAAAGCCTTTAAAGCTGCAAGGCCTGCCACATAGCCCATAGGCATTCCACCGCATACATGGCCATGAATATTCAAAGCGGAATATAAAAACTCTCTCTCTTCATCGCTCAAACCTTCAATTGAGTTAACAATTGCACGATGCTTATCAAACATAATTACCTCCTAAAAAATTAATGTGCAAAAATAACATTTTTAATAATTAAAATAGCTGCAATTAAAAGCAAAACAATTGCAAAGATTTTCTTTACAGCTTTACCTTTTAACTTTGTTGCCATAAAGTTGGAGCCTAACTGGCTTCCAGCAAAAACCGCAACAACGCACTCTCCCCACAAAACCCAGTTTGGCTTTGCCGCAATTGCAATGTGGGACACAAAACTTGAAACACCTGAAAATGTGACCGCCAAAGCAGAGGTTGCAGCCGCTGCCTTAGCATCTATCCCTGCCATATAGAGAAGGGGAACAACAAAAGAACCCCCACCTCTCCCAATTAAACCTGCAAGGAATCCCAATCCGCTTCCACCTAACAATCCTAAAACAGTCCTGTTTTTATCTGTCATCTTATTTTTAGGCTGCCAGCCAATCCACATTAAAGTCCCGGAAATTGCAGTAAATAATGCAAATATAAAAATTAGAAGTCTTGTTGGAACAATCTTTGAAAAGTAAGCACCAATTGGAGCAAAAGCAAGCATTGTAATTCCAAATAAAAGGCCTATTCTCCAATCAATTAACTTTTTTCTGGCATAGGTTATTGTGGCAGAACTGCTATTTACCACACTTAAAAGAATGCCAAGGGGAAGAGCCTCAGTTTTAAAATCAAGCCCACTCCAGAATAGAATTGGGATATAAATTTGAGCACCTCCCATTCCAAGCATTGAAAACAAAAAGGCAATAAAGAAAAACATTACTGGTATCCACCACATTTATTCTTGCCCCCTATCCAGCTTAATAGAGCAACTCTCCTTGCTCACTTTATTAACAATATCAGCTAAATTTTTAAAATCTTTGCTTCTTTCAAAATGATTTTTTAACAACTTAATCAAATCTAAAACAAATTCATCATTTGAAAGTTTATAAAAAACCCATTTTCCGTCTCTTCTTCCTTCAACAATATTTGCGTTTTGTAAAATTTTCAAATGGCTTGAAATTGTTGAAAAAGAAACTGGAAGAATATCCACAATCTCGCATACACACATCTCTCTTATTGAAAGCATTAGCACAATAGCAAGCCTGTTTGGGTCTCCAAGCGCTTTAAAAACCTGAGAATTGAAATTGAGATTATTCATCTATTGTTTCTCCATAAATCCTTTTCTTAAAATATAAAGCAAGGTCAACAAGCAAAATCATAACAGGCACTTCAACCAATGGCCCAATAACAGCAGCGAAAGCCTCACCTGAATTTATTCCAAAAACAGCAACCGCAACCGCAATAGCCAGCTCAAAGTTGTTAGACGCAGCAGTAAAACTTAAGGTTGTATTTTTCGGATAATCTGCACCCGCTTTTCTTCCCATATAAAACGACACAAGAAACATAATTACAAAATAGAGAAGCAATGGAATTGCAACCTTAACAACATCCATTGGGATTGAAACAATAAGCTTACCCTTTAAACTGAACATAACAACAATAGTAAAGAGAAGAGCAATTAAGGTGATAGGTGAAATCTTTGGCACAACAGTTTTATGGTACCTTTCCTTTCCCATTGCTTTAACACCAATATACCTTGTCAAAGCACCTAAAATAAAAGGAACACCTAAATAAATAAAAACACTCTTTGCAATTTGCGACATTGTAACATCAACCTTAGTCCCTTCAAGCCCCAATTTTTCAGGTAAAACAAGGAGAAAAACATATGCATATACAGAGTAAAAGAGAACCTGAAAAATTGAGTTAAAAGCAACAAGCCCCGCAGCGTATTCAGTATCCCCTTTTGCAAGTTCATTCCACACAATAACCATTGCTATACACCTTGCAAGCCCTATCAAAATCAATCCGTTCATATACTCCGGATAATCCCTCAAAAACACAACAGCAAGAATAAACATTAAGACAGGACCAACCAACCAGTTTTGAATTAAACTTAAAGTTAAAACCTTTGTGTTTTTGAAAACATCCGGCGTCTCTTCATACTTAACCTTTGCAAACGGAGGGTACATCATTAAAATAAGGCCAATTGCAATAGGAATATTTGTCGTGCCAATTGAAAAGCTATTTATAAAATCTTTAAAAGATGGAACAAAATAACCTAACCCAACCCCCAAAAGCATTGCAAGGAAAATCCATAAGGTTAAATACCTATCAAGAAATGACAGCTTTTTTGCAACACCATCTGTCATAAACGCTCCTCTACAATCTTTCTTAAATCGTTTTTTACAAAATACTTAATTAAATCTCTAATCTTTCTAAACTCATTTAACACCTCTTTCCTGCTTCCCTTTGCCTTTGCAGGATCTTTAAAGCCTTTGTGAAAAATAAAGGCCTTTTTTAAATAGGCAGGACAATTTTCGTGGGCATCTCCGCATAGGGTTATTACAAAATCAAAATCAATATCCCCCAATTCAGCAAGAGTCTTTGAGTAATGCCCACTCATATCAATATTGTCCTCTTTCATAATCTCAAGCATAAAAGGATTAAGCCCATGCTTTTCAGTCCCGGCAGAGTAAACCTCAACAAGGTCTGATAAATACTTTTTCCCATAGCCCTCAGCCATCTGGCTACGGCATGAATTCCCGGTACACAAAAATAAAAGTTTTTTCATATAAAACCTCGCTCCATCATTTCTACATTTTTATAAATATCAAAATGTTTTACAAAAAGCAAGAAAAAACCCCCTTAAAAGGGGGCAATTTCTAATTATTGTTTTTAACAACAATAGGAGATTTTAACGACTTGATATACTTTTTATAAGCCTTTCTGTAACTTTTGTAATCTGAAGAAGGAATTCTCATTGCTTTCCTTACATACACCGCTTTGGCAATTATCTTTCCATTAGAAAACTCAATATGGCGGTTAAAAGAAAAATATTTGTTGTCTATTGACACATCCTGAGGTAATTTAACAATTGTGTAACCATCAGGCAAAACCCATTCGGCATTTCTCTCAAAAGTCAATTTTTTACTAAAAACAATATCAACTTTTCTGGTTCTTTTTCTAAAAGGGTTTTTATATTTACTTGTCATCGGGAAAGGAATTATCAGAATCCCATCTGTTGTTTTTATTCCGTAATCAATTGCACTTACCCAGTAGGTGGTTTCAACGGTATCCAGTCCGTTTTTCACCTCTTCGTCATCCAATTTAGCCCCCATAATTTGGTCCTGAATAAATTCGTTATACTTTTTAGTTTCATTATCCTCATTTATTCCATCTAAAAACCACTTCTCAGAATAGGCTGGCAAACCTTTTTTAAATTCGGCAATTACAAAAGAGGCTGAATTGTTCTTGTTAAGCTTACACTTTGAAACAATTCTCACTTTGTTTTCCTTTTCAGAAAAAACAGGCAATTTAATCAGTTTTCCGCCATCTCCTAAAACAAGCAAACCGTAAGTACCCTGTAACGCAGAAGGGAAAAATGGCGGTTCGGTAATTCTATCAGTAACATCAAAGATTAGATAGGGTGTACCGTCTATTGTTAAATTCTTTAAATTTGCAGTTTCATTATCAAGTTTAACTGCAACAATAACATGGTTGAATTGAATACCGGGGAAATCCGGGTAAACCTGCCCATAAATATACCCTTTAGCCAGAACAGGGTATGCATCAAACCCTAAATTCTTTAGCAGATTTATTGCCAGAAAACTTTTATCCTTACAATCTCCATATTTTCTGTCAATAACGAAACTGCATTTTTTAGGGACAATCCTTCCGTTTCCCAGTTCTATATCAACATAATTGACTTTTTTAGCCACAAAATCGAGAACCTTTTTTACTTTCTCGCTTTTTGACAATTCTCCTGAAAGCTCAATAGAAGATGTGTCTGTAAGATCTAACGAAAGCCTTGCAAGTTGCCAGAATTTTTTCGCAACTTCTTCCCATGAATTTTCATCACCTGTGAAGCATGCAGCAACAACAGGATAGAGGTCAGTTTTAGGTGGCATATTTTTTCTATCTTTTATGTATTCAACATTTTGAATTTTAAAAATATCTCCATCTCTTTTTACAATTCCATTTTTGTCATTCAACACAGCAACCTTTTTTGCACCTTTAACCTCTATTTCACTTTCCAGAATATCTCCGTCCTCTCCGAAGCTTAAAAAATAGTCCTGAAATAAATCCTTCTTTTTAAGCTCAAATTCAAGAATTATCACATCCCCCTTTTCAAGAGAATCAAAGGTAACAACAAGCTTTCGGCTATCATCGACAAAATTCTCACTTAATGCCAGGTCTGTCATATCCTTTATTTTATAACGCTCTCTAACCATTCCTGTGCCATCAAGCCTGTAAACAACTGCCTTCACAACTGTGTCACTGGCATTATAAGGAATTGCAACAGTTGAATAATCAACAGTGCCTTTAATGTTTTCGATTTTTACCATTTTTTTCAAACTGTATAGAACAAAATCACCATCCTTTTCCAATTTTGTTTTTTCGTAAAGAAACCTGACAGGGGCACCGCTATCAGTTTGCCCCTTTATATATTTTACAAAGTAAGGCTTAGCCCAATCAGGCATACTCCTTGCCAAAACAGATATTGAAGCAAACAAACAGAAAATTATTAGAAGTTTTTTCATTCTATCTCCCTTAAAACAACCTTGGGATTTGACGCTGCCAACAATTCGTCAAATAGCGTTTTAAACTGCCAGACAGCTGTTTTGGGATAAACACTATATTTATTCTGCTGGAAAACTTTTACTTTAAATGTTTTAGAATCAAGTTTTGAGTATTCTGTTTTGTAAGAAAACCCGAGACGGCTTACAGTTTTTGCTTCCGGAAGGGTATTTATCTCAATATCTTCAGGGAGATGATAGGTAATTTCACATTTTTGTTGCTCAGGATATTTAAAAATAATCGGCGAATACCTTTTGTCAACGGCAAATGGATTTTCATCATACCTTGGAAACAATAAAGGCTTAAATATCAGGTTATCACCTAATTCCTCAAACTCATAGGGGTAGGAAAAAGAGTATTCAACAATTAGAGGTTTATTATAAACCTTTAGATTTTTTAATTTAAAATCAATTAACTTAGCATCGTCACCAAATTGCTCTTGAATTGTTTGCTCAAAAATTTCTCTTATTTGCTTATCATTTAAAAACAATGCATAACTTTTCAAATTGTAACTTTCATAGAAATTCAAAGTTTCAGTTGCTTTCACTGTCATCTTTTCATCCCCTAATGTAACATCCATAACACTCTCACTTACCGCTTTATCTGCTGGCATATCTTTTATTTTTTCAAAAGAAGCTCCGTTTTCACTAATAAAATAGATTTCAGTATTTCTGGCACCGTAAGGGATATACCCAAAAGGCAGCATCCCTTTGCCAGGAGCAAGGTAATAGCTTTTGCCTCCAACCTCAACCTTTAACAACCATTCTTCAAACTGACTTAATGTTCTCATTGTTCTCAAAAATTTCCCACTATCCCAGGGGACATATAGCCCAATACTTATCTTTGCGTCAGGAATTGCATTTTTTATAAAACAAAGGGTTAATAGATCAATTTGCAGTTCTGTAAGGTAAGGCAAGTTTACAATCTTTTTCACCTTTATATCCGCCTTTGTAACCTTCTTTAAGTATTTTTTTGTTAAATTCTCTCTCTCAGATTTGCTTAACATATAAATAGACTTGTAATGAGTTACAACATAATCATATATATCCTTTAAAATCTGCTCATTGGTTTTTCCCTGTACCCCTATTTCATTTTTCAATATCTTCTTTATTGTCCTATTTGCTTTTAAAAATTTCCTGCCCTGGTAATCGAAAAAGTTAGTTGCTGTTTCCTGCCAATAATAACCGGGGTTAAGCATGTAAGAGGTGTAATAAAAAATAATCTGCTCCCTCAATGAAGAATATGGGTAAGAATAATCTTCTTTGGGAAGCCCTGGAATATCGGTAAACACAATATTAACAATCTTTTTATCCTTCTGTTTATCTTCTGTAATCTTAGGACGCTGGTGCAAATTATCTCCAGTATATCCCCAGGTCATATACGAAGGGGCAATAAACTTCAATTCACATCTTTTAGTATAAACCTCACCCTGAGAATAAAATCTGTTTATTTCCCTTATGTAATCTTTAATTTTGGAAAAAGAATACTCAACTACAGAGCCTTCAACAAGAGAAGGGAAAGCAAAACTAATCTCTACTACTTTTTCTCCCCATTTCTTTGCAACATCTTTTTTTACAATATCAGCATCCTTTAATTTATAAATCTTTCCATCGGGAGACCAAACTATTGCTTTTAAGTCCTCTATCTTTTCCTTTTTAGGGTTGTAATAAATCTTTACATTTTTAAGGTCGTCAATCCCTTTTTTGGTAAAAACTTTAAATTTCACATAGTACTCTTCTTTAGATTCTTTTTTTGTATAAGTATCATCTACCACAACCTTCCTTAAAATTACTATTGCATCTTTTCCACCCTTAAAAGGCTCAGGTTTTAAATTTTTGTCAGCATCGGTAATTTCCGCAACACTCTGAAATGCAAATAAAAAAAGAAAGAAAACAAAAAAAATTCCCTTTTTCATGTGACCTCCACAACTTTTAAATATAAAAATTATTTTAAAGAAGGGACTTAAAAATTCAAGTAAAAAATATGAACAATTTTTAAATTTTTAACACAGCTAAGAATCTGTAACAAAAAAGAATGAATTAAAACACTTATAAGCAAAAAACAAGAAAAAACACCGACAAAAAATTAAACCTTTTTCTAATTATAATACAAAAATTTTACCAGCATTTCGGCAATTTGTTTATCTTCTGGTTCGGTGATTTTGATGTTGAAATGCCAGTCTTTTACAGGGAATTTTGAATAGATTTAATTATTTCACCGTATGAACATTCATAGCTATTATCTTTTAACTTATAGGGTTTAATTGTTACCCCATAAGATTTTAAAAGAGAAAGTTTTGCTTTTTCTTGTTTCGTCTTTTTCTCTGAATTTTCAATATAGTGATAAACTGTTTTGCTAATGTTCTCTTTTTTCTGTCTAAGCTTTTCTTTATAAATAGTAAGCCACCATAAATCAATCTCTGTATAATCAAAAGAAAATCCAACTATGTGTACATCACAACCAAGAAAAAGGTCAACCCATGAATATTTTTCATAATTCTTTATTTCATTTATAGAAGCTTTAGGATTTGGAGAGAAAAAAGGAGAAATTATATTTTCGCCATCTTTTCTGGGGATTCCTGTTGTTAGATAATTCCTGATTTTCTGTATATAACCAACATAATGCTCGTGTCCAAACGTAATACTATTAGGAACATCTGCTTCTCCATGAATATGCCACACAAACTTTTCCCCACATTTTCTTCTTCTAAACATACTGTATTTTGTTTCTCTAAAAACATTTGCAGTTCTCATTTTTTCATTACTTTTAATGTTCTCATTTTTAGAATTTTCAATATTATAGTCATAATTTGTTGTTAATATGTGAGTTGCTCCTATATTGCAGAATTTCTCATGAAATTCATTAGGTTTTAAATTTTTAACCAAATTAGCAATTGTTCTCTTCAACTCTATTTCTTTATTATTCTGTGATTTCATTGCCCTTATAGCAATTTCTTCAAAAAGCAAAGTAAAAGGTTTTTCTTTTTTATTCTTTATTACTTTTTGTAAGTTAATTTTCTTTATTAAATCGTCCAGCAAATTCTCCCAGGAATAGTTTGTTTTTAACCTATTGATACCATTACCCAATAGCAATACTTTATCTGTACTCATAAAACTCCCCCTTTATTAAGCATATTTAACTTCCAAACTAAAATTTGCTACCAAAGACTATATTTTACATCTCACAACCGTTAGAATCCGTTTTAGTTCAAGAATCTTTTTAGCCATGCATTAAATTTTTATCAATTATTCCTCTTTAATGTTTTTGCTTGATTTAATATAAACATTAGAAAACCCATCAAGTATAAACAATCTTATAACCTCAATATTTGCTTATTATTAGATATTAGTATCATATAATTTTAACATTCCTTTAATAAAATCTTTTTTGCCACCATAGGAAGGATGACGAATGTAAATTATTTCTTGAAAAGGGAATAATTGGCTTAATACTGCTTCACCAACCCTTCCAATAGCTGCAATCTTTTGAGGTTTAAAGATTTCATAAACCATTTTTAAGTATTTTAGCCCCTCTTCAATTTCCTTTTCCCTTGGCTTTCTGTTACTTTCATCAACCCCTTTTTCATGTGGATGAAATGGAAAAGCATTCCATAAAATAGGTGCTGGTTTGTTGTATTCAATCAAAAAACTCCAGAGTATTGTTGCTGTGTTTTCTGAAACACTTTCTGATTCTTCATGGATTAGGTTAATTTTATCTCTTAATTTTTTGAATATTTCGTGTTGAGAATATCTTATTATAGTTTCACTTGTAAATGGAATTCCTGTCAACCGACATCCCCTGTATCCAGGAGCCTCACCAACCAGGAGAATGCGCGAATTATTTTCTAAAAGATATTCAAAATATAACCTTAAATTATTAAGCATATATTCATTTTGATATGGATTAAATACTTCATTAGATGATTTTTTATTTAACAACATTTCTAACAATTCATTTAACACCCTCTACTGCCTCCATAAAGATATTCAAGCTGCTTAATCCTAAAACCAGTTGATTTCTTCCCCCAGAAACAGTTTTGTTTTACCGGGCACTCATTACATATTTTATTTATCCTGCATCTCCCGGATTTAGTGGTAAGCATTTGCATAATTTTTTGCGTTTCTTTTTGATATTTTTTACTAATATTTTCATGTGAGTTTATTTTAGATTTTAAATTGTTAAGAATTCTATCCATATCATTTTTTATACTGGAATCACCCCAGCTTACAGGGACACCTCTTGCTTTATAATCTATATCAATGCACTTGTCTTTCGGCAAAAGGACTGATTCTGATGCAGAGAATCCTATTCTGGGATATTGAAAAGTATTTCCAACTTTAAAGTAACCTATAATTTTGTTTTTACTATCACCTGAAATATTTGTGTGCCGAGTATAAAAAATCACATACTTTTTGTATTTTGTAGGTTTGGAATTTTTAAGAAAATTTCTAACTTCGCGACAATGGCACCCATCATCGTAAGATAATGTTTCAAATTTAGGGTATTCGTAATGGCCAGTATTTGTTGGATTACACATAAAGAAATCCCGGTGCATTACTTCCTTTGAGAATAAACAACAACCATTCGGCATATCAGGGAGTGAATTATAGTAAAACAAAATCCAAATCATCTTATCATCCCTTTTTTAGTTAAAAGTCAAATTGTTATATATACCTTTACAACATAAAAAAGGTTAAAAAAACAACTCATATAAAATTGAATTAGCACAAATTATGTCAAATATCCTTTAAAAATTAAAATCCTCACATTTCATTGCTTTGACTCTTGAATAGCTGCAATCTGTTCCTGGGCTCTCTTTCTAAATTCAAGCGGTGCTGCTATTTTATGAAAAGGCTCTTTTGTCCCCCCGGAACCAGTTATAATTATGGTTCCAAAATTTAATATCCTCCCCCAAATCCCTTGATTAACACTTATTGCTTCCACTTTAGTTAAAAGTATTTCAAGGGAATGTCTTCGAATAAACCCTACCTTTACAATAATTCTTTTGTTTGTCACAGCAAACTCCGAAGTGGAATATGTTATAAAAGAAAAAAGCCCTTGAAAAATAGCAAGCAGTATAAAAAACCAGCCAAACGGTGCTAACTTATTCATAAAAAAAATAATGGCTATAAGCAAAAATAGCACTGACCAGATAAAAATAATCCAATGCAATTTTGCCTGATATACAAGTTTCTCTCCTGCCAAAAGATTTTTTTCAATATAACTCATATTTTCCCTCCTGTTAGATAAACTAAACTTTATTTAAAATAAGAATTTTTTAGATATGCACCATTTGCTATTCTTTTATTTATTAGCAAGTGATAAATTTTACTTTTCGTAAAAAAATCAAACATCTTTCTGCACCTAATTCGATTTGTTTTTATATAAAGAATTCTAATACTTAACTAATAAAAAAGCAAACGGTTTTTTTAAAAATTAGATAGGCTGGATTATAAATGAAATTATTATTCAGTCTGTAATAACTTTACCAGCATTTCGGCAGTTTCTTTGTCTTCAGGTTCGGTGATTTTGATGTTGAAGTGCCAGTCTTTTATAGGGTAGGGGTTATAGCCGAATTCGGTTAGCATTGTGGATTCATCTGTGTAAAAGATATTTGATTTGTCAAAACAGTCTTTCAATATCCCAAGCCTTGCACCCTGCGGGGTTGTTACAGTTACAAGGTCTTTTCTTATTAGTGTTTCATAAAATCCGTCATCATTTAGCCTTCTTACCGTCCCGCTTATGGGGATAAAGGGCACGGCACAACCTGTTTCAGCAGTTTTTTCAATTATTTTTTTTACAACTTCCAAATTCAAAAAAGGCCTTACTCCGTCGTGAACAATTACAACCTTTGATTTGTCTTCTTCTTTTTCGTAGATAAAGTCAATGGCATTTTTAACAGAATGGAATCTCTCATTTCCCCCTTTAACCAGATAAACAGGAAAAGAAAAATAATTGGTTAAGTATTCGCATTCTTTTTTAAAATCACCTGGATATGTTAAGACACAGTACTGAGGTTTTATTTTAGAGAAAAAGCCTAATGTTAACTCAATAAGCCTTTTGTCCCCTATTTTTTCAAACTGCTTGGGATATGGCTTGCAAAACCTTCTCCCTATTCCCCCAGCCGTGACAATTAAAATGTAATTTCCTTCCATAAAATCTCCAATAAGGCTTGTTTCTTTTTAGATTAACTATTTTTTTCTTTTAAATCAAGTGATAAGAGGGGATTTTAGGGGTTAAAAGACTTTTTTCGCTGTTTTTTTAAGGATAAAATCCCTGACAAATGCAGGCATACAGGATAAAAACCTTAGCACAAAATAAAAGAATTTCGGGAAAGCATACTCTTTTTTGTTTTTTTCAATTGCATACTCAATTTTGTTAAGGGCATAGTCTAACTCCATTAAAAATGGCATTTTGAATTTATTTTTTGCAGTTAACGGGGTTTTTATAAAACCGGGCATTATGTTTATCACTTTAACATTGTGAAAATGCCCTAAGTTTCTCAATGATTCGCAGTATGAGTTTAACGCCCTTTTCGTTGATGAGTATGCAGTTGAAGAGGGGGAGGCAATGATTGAGGCAAGGGAAGAGATTACAACAGCCTTGCCCTTTTTGTTTTCAATCATTTTTTTAACAATTGGCTCTAAAAAGGCGTGTACCCCTAAAACATTTAAGTGGTAGGTTTTTTTAAAGGATTGAAAATCAGGCACCTCAAGGCCATGCCCTGTTGAGGTGCCTGCATTTGCTATTGCAATGTCAATGAAATTTTCTTTCAAAATATCGTTTAGAATTTCCTGAAACTTCTCAAAATCAGTAATGTCAACAGGGTAAATATTCACCCTATCAGGGGCTAATTCTTTCAACTCTTCAAGCTTTTCCTTTCTCCTTGCAAATAGAAAAAGGGTGTGGCCTTTTTTTATGTATCTTTTTGCAAGGCCATAGCCTATTCCACTTGAAGCCCCTGTAATTGCAATATTCATAAACCCCCTTATTTCAAAGCATTCAAATTCTGCAATAGAACCTCGTGTTTTTCTTTTAACTCCCTGAAAATGTTTCTATTCTTTTCAACAACATCTTTTGGCGCTCTTGCAAGGAAGTTTTCATTATTAAGTTTCTTTTCAACCTTTTCCATTTCCTTTTCTATCTTTGCAATCTCTCTTTTAATCCTCTCCCTTTCAGCGTCTTTATCAAGTATGCCCTCAAGAGAGACCCCGATTTCTGTACCCTTTGCCGCAGCCTTTGAGTACATTTTGTTTTCATCAAATTTTTCAACACACTCCAACTTTTCAGCATTGGTTAAAAGTGAAATTAAGTCTTTTTCCCTTTCAATAAGAGATTTAACCTCATCGTTTAACGGAATTAACTCAATCTCAATCTTTCTTGACGGTGGGATTTTTTTCTCAGTTCTAATTCCCCTGATTTTTGAGATTAACTCCTGTAATGTTTCAAATTCATTTTCAGCCTTTTCATCAATCCAATCCTGCCTGAAAACAGGGAATTGCTCAATCGCTATGCTTTCTTTGTGCCCTGGAAGTTTCTGGTACAACTCTTCGGTAATGTATGGCATAAAGGGGTGCAAGAGTTTCAAAACCCTTGAAAGTACAAGCACAAGGAGTTTTTTAACATTTTCCTCACCCTTTAATAGCCTTTTCTTTGTGCTTTCTATGTACCAGTCGCAGAAGTCGTGCCACAAGAAATGGTAAAGGGTGTTTGCCGCTTCGTGAAACCTGAATTTGTCTATGTTTTCGTCAACATTTTTGGTGGCTTTTGAGAGTTTTGAAAGTATCCATTTGTCTGCAAGGGTTAAATTGGAGTAATCAACTGTTGAGGCATCAACGCTTTCATCAATGTTCATTAAAACAAACCTTGTTGCGTTCCATATTTTATTGCAAAAAGCCCTGTAACCGTCAAGCCTTTCCTCTGACAGTGAGATGTCTGTCCCCGGAACAGCCATAATTGAAAGGGTAAACCTTAAAGCGTCTGTTCCAAACTTTTCCATTACTTCCAATGGGTCAATTACATTCCCCTTTGATTTTGACATCTTCTGGCCGTGGGCATCCCTTACAAGTGCGTTAAAGTAAACAGTGTAAAAGGGAACATCTCCCATAAATTTCAACCCCATCATTATCATTCTGGCAACCCAGAAGAAGAGAATGTCAAAGCCTGTTAAGAGAACGCTTGTTGGGTAGAATGTTTTTAAATCATCTGTTTCATCCGGCCAGCCTAATGTTGAGAAAGGCCACAAAGCTGAAGAAAACCAGGTATCTAAAACATCTGTTTCCTGCTCTATATTTTTTGAACCGCATTTTTCGCACGCATCAGGATTAACTTCAGCAACAGTAACATGGCCGCAATCTTTGCAGTACCACGCGGGGATTCTGTGTCCCCACCACAACTGTCTGGAAATACACCAGTCGTGTATGTTTCTCATCCATTCGTAATAGGTTTTTTTCCACTTTTCAGGAACAAATTTAATCTTATCCTCTTCAACAACCTTTAATGCAGGCTCTGCAAGGGGTTTAATCTTAACAAACCACTGGGTTGAAACAGCAGGCTCAATTATTGTTGAACACCTGTCACACTCTCCAACAGCGTGTTTGTGAGGCTCAATCTTTAAAAGAAGGCCTAACTCCTTCATCTTTTCAACAACCTTCTTCCTTGCCTCAAACCTGTCCATCCCTTCAAACTCTTTGCCTGCCGCAGCAGTCATCTTGCCGTGCTTGTCTATTACCTCAATTATGTCAAGATTATGCCTTAATCCGCATTCATAGTCGTTCGGGTCGTGAGCAGGGGTTACCTTTACGCAACCTGTCCCAAATTCTTTATCAACAAAATCGTCTGCAATAACAGGCACTTCTCTATTTACAATTGGAATAATTACAGTTTTGCCAACTAAATCTTTATACCTTTCATCCTCAGGGTGAACGGCAACAGCAGTATCCCCTAACATTGTTTCAGGCCTTGTGGTTGCAACAATAACATACTCCCCTTCCCTGTCTTTTATGGGGTATTTAAAGTGCCACATGTGGCCATCTCTATCCTTATGTTTAACCTCTAAATCAGATATTGCTGTTTCACACCTTGGACACCAGTTTACAATCATTGAGTCTTTGTATATTAAACCCTCTTTGTAAAGGGTAACAAATACCTTTCTCACCGCCCTCGAAAGGCCAGGGTCAAGGGTGAAGCGAAACCTTGTCCAATCAACTGAACAACCTAACTTCCTCAACTGGTTTTTTATTGCGTCTTCGTTTTCCTCTTTCCACTGCCACACTCTTTTCTCAAACTCTTCCCTTCCTAAATCTTTCCTTGTTTTTCCCTCTTTTGCAAGCTGTTTTTCAACAACATTCTGGGTTGCAATTCCAGCGTGGTCAACGCCGGGAAGCCAGAGGGTATTAAACCCCTTCATTCTTTTATACCTGACCACAACATCGTGAAGGGTGTATACAAGTGCATGCCCCATGTGAAGATTTCCTGTAATATTTGGTGGGGGGATTACAACAGAAAAGGGTGGCTTGTCGCTTTTTGCATCAGCAACAAAGTAACCCTTTTTCTCCCACATTTCATACCATTTCTTTTCCGCCTCTTTGTGATTGTAAGCCTTGTCAATTAATATTTTTCCCATTCTATCACCCCGTAATTTCTTTCTTTTTCAACACAAACAATGCCTCAATAACCATCCATATTTCAAGGATAAATACTGATATGCCTATCAAAAGTAAAAGTATATTATGCTTTTTAAAAAAATCAAGGATATTGTAAACCATGGCAAAGCCTGTCATCAAAATCATAAACACCATCGGGGTTGCAACATAAATCAAAGGTGCTTTTTTCTTTTTAAGGTAAACAGTTATTACCAGAAGGGCAAGCCCTGCTAACAGCTGGTTTACTGAGCCAAAGAGAGGCCATAAAATAAGGGCACCTTTACCCCCTTTATTTGAAAAAGCAAGTAAAGCAGCGGTTGCAACCGCAATAAATGTTGCAATGTACTTGTTAGAGAGTGCCTTAACCTTGTAATCAAGGGCTAACTCTGAAATAACATACCGTTGAATCCTTGACGCTGTATCAAGCGTTGTATTTGCAAAAGAAACTAAAAACACACCTAAAATAGTAGCAGAAAGATTTTTAGGAATTCCTAATTTTTCAATCATATTTACTGCTCCTGTAACAAAGGCGGCAAGCTTTGCCCCCAACCCTTTAATTGCAGTCCAGGAAAGATAATGGTGCATATAGGCTTCTTTCCCGGTTAAAACAATCCCGTTTGCTCCGTGGGTGCCAAGCCCTATACCTGCAATGCAGGCAACAATAACAAGCATTGCAAGAAAACCCTCGGCAAGCATTCCCCCGTAACCTATAAAAACTGCATCGCTTTCCTTTTCAATCTGCTTTGAGGTTGTCCCTGAAGCAACAAGGGAGTGGAAGCCTGAAATTGCCCCGCAGGCAATAATTATAAATAGAAATGGAAACATTGGGGGAGCGCCCTGGGGGTGAAGCCTTAAAGCAGGGGCAACAATTTTAGGATGAGCAACAAAAACAGCAAGGGCCATTAAAACCAAAATCAAAATCAATTGCAAAGCGTTTATAAAGTCTCTTGGCTGCAACAATACCCACACTGGCAAAACAGACGCAATAAAGCAATATATAAAGAGGATTATCATCCATACCTCTGTGCCGCTTAAACCAAACATCGACGGCATTTTTACAGGGTAATAAGTTCCAAAGTAAATTGTAATGTACATAAGGATAATTGCTATTAGAGAGGCTATGTAAATGTTTCCATTTTTTTTGTAAACATAAAAGCCAACACCCATTGAAATTGGAATCTGAAGCCAAACAGGCCAAACAGAGCCGGGATACATGGTAAAAAGTATTGCAATAATCAGGGCAAAAACCGCAATCACCATCCACAGTTCAAAGAAAATTATAAGGAGAAACAAAAGCCTTGTCCTTCTATTGATAAGCCTTGTGGTAATTTCCCCTATTGAGTTTCCCTTATTTCTCATTGAAACAACAACAGAGCCTAAATCGTGTATTGCACCCATAAAGATAGAACCCAATATAACCCAGAGCATAGCAGGGATAAAGCCCCAGATTACTGCTATTGTTGGCCCGACAATAGGACCAAGTCCTGCAATTGAGGTAAAGTGGTGGCCAAAAAGTATTTCTTTTTTGGTGGGGATATAGTCTATATCATCTCTTAAATAGTGCGCTGGGGTTGTATTTTCATTATTCAACTTAAAAAGCTTTTTCCCTAAGAACTTTCCGTAAAGGTTGTACGCAATAATATAAAGAATAAATGTGAGGGCAACTATTGCAATTGAGTTCATTTTATCCCCCTTTTCAAAGATACAATCACTTTATTTTACTGCATTAGAGGAAAATAATAAAGGCAGGGATAAAGGGTTTATCAATTCTTCTCTGGTGTTTTTTCAATGTAAATGCTTTGAGATGGAAAGGCGAAGTTTACGCCCTCTTTTTGAAGCAATTTCATAATTGAGAGGTTGAACTCTTCCTTAATTTCAAGGTATCTCTTCCAGTTTGTTGTTGTGGTAAAGCAATAGACAAATATTTCAAGCCAGCTGTCTGCAAATGTGGTGAAATTAACAAGGTAAAAATCGTGTGCTATCTCACTATGCGCTTCAATTAAGGCCTTTATTCCTGAAATCACTGTTTCAACCTTTTCAGGAGGGGTTGAGTATTCCACACCAATTGTAAACTTTATCCTTCTTCTGTCCCTGTTTGAGAAATTCTCAATTGACTCGTTTGCTATTTTAAAGTTTGGAACAGTTATAAGGGATTTTTCAAATGTTCTTATCTTTGTGCTTCTAAAACCTATCTCTTCAACAACACCCTCAACACTTCCCATTTTTACCCAATCCCCTATTTTAAAAGGAGAATCAACAAGAATTACAATTGAACCAAAAAAGTTGGATACAGCGTCCTTTGCAGCAAGGGCAACGGTTAAACCGCCTAAACCTAAAGAGGCAATCAATCCAGAAACAGAATAGCCCATATTCTGAATAAGAAAGAGTATTCCTAAAATAACAGAGACAACCTTTAAAGACTTTCTTGCAACAACTGCAATCTGGTCGTCTAATGAAGATTTGGTTTTTGCCGTCCACTCTGAAAGAAGAATGACAAAAGCATCAATAAGAACAAAACTTAAACGAATTACAACAAAAACAATTAGAAAGAGAAACACATTATCAACAATTTTTTTAAAAAGAGGGTGGCTTATATCTGTTTTAAACAGAGATGCAATTATATAAATTGCAATTACCAGAATAAAAGAGTTAATAACAGGGGGAATATTTTCAGTAAGAAAATCATCACTTTTGGTTTTCGTTTTTCCTGCAATCTTTCCTAAAAGAGAAAAGAACCTGCCAACAACAACCCTTTTCAGAAAAAAAGCTAAAAATAAAACAAGAAGGGCTATTAAGCCCTTCCTGACATACTCATTTTGTATAAATTGAGTTAAAAACTCGTTATTCAGCATACAAACTGTCAATAATATCTTTGTATTTTTCGTTTATTACCCTTCTTTTTACCTTCAAAGTAGGTGTTAATTCTCCTCCGTCCTGGGTTAATTCCTGAGGTAGAAGCGCAAACTTTTTAATCTGCTCATACCTTGCAAGGTCCTGGTTAACCTTATCAACTTCTTTCTGAATTAAATCTTTTACAAGCTGTTTTTCTATTAAATCCTCACGGGAAGTGAAATCAACTGCATTTTGTTTAGCCCATTTTTCAAGCACATCAAAATCAGGCACTATTAAAGCAGAGATATACTTTCTCTTATCCCCTATTAAAACAGCCTGAGTTATGTATTTACTTGCCTTCAAAGCGTTTTCAATAGGCTGAGGAGCAACATTTTTACCGCCTGAGGTAACAATAATTTCCTTTTTCCTGTCTGTAATAACGAGGAATCCGTCTTCATCAATCATTCCTATATCCCCTGTGTGGAACCAGCCGTCCTCATCAATAGCCTCTTTTGTATCTTCAGGCCTTTTATAATATCCCTTCATAACATTTGGGCCTTTGCAAAGGATTTCTCCGTCTTCTGCAATCTTAACCTGAACATTGGGGATAGGAAGGCCAACTGTACCTGGTTTTATTTTGTCAAAAGTGTTAACAGAAATAACTGGTGAGGTTTCAGTTAAACCATATCCTTCAAGAATAATTAAATCGGCAGCAAGGAAAAACTCTGCTATCTCTTTGCCTAAAGGAGCACCACCTGATATAAAAAACCAGAGCCTTCCGCCAGTTTTCTCTTTCAACTTACTGAAAACAAGCTTTTTTGCAAGGTTATACTTAAACTTGAGCATACCAGAGGGTTTCTTGCCTCTAACCCTTAAATCAACGATCTGGGAACCTACATTTTTTGCCCATAAGAATATTTTCTTCTTCAAGCCTCCACCTGACAATGCCGAATCCAGCACCTTGGCATAAATCTTTTCATAAAGCCTTGGGACTGAAACCATACAGGTGGGCTTAACTTCAAGCATATTCTGGGCAACAGTATCAATACTTTCAGCAAAAGCTATGGTTGCACCATTGTACAACATCAGATAGTAGCCAGCCATCCTTTCGAGAGAATGGCTCAAAGGCAGAAAAGAAAGAGCTGTAAGTTTCCCTGGTTTTATCCTTTCCCCTAATACGTGTTTGGTTGAATCAACCACATTGCTAACAAGGTTGTTGTGGGTTAACATAACCCCCTTCGGGTCTCCCGTTGTCCCTGATGTATAAATCAAAGTGAGCAAGTCTTCCGGTTTTCTTGATTGCCATCTCTTTTTATACTCTTCTGAATTTTTTGCTTTATACTCTTTCCCCTTTTCAATAAGCTCGTCAAAAGTCATCACATTTTCTTTATCAACCTTTGTGTTATCCATTACAATTATGTACTTTAAGTTTGGGCAATCTTTCCATACGCTTTCAATTTTTTCATACTGAAGCATATTTTCAACAAATATCCACTCTGCGTCAGAGTCGTTTATAATGTATGCCGCCTGATGCCCTAAAAGTGTAGGATATATTGATGCGGTAACCCCGCCAGAAGTAACAATTCCAAGGTCGGCTAACACCCATTCAAGCCTATTATGAGATATTATTGCCACCTTGGAATCAGGTTTTACCCCTAATGAAATCAACCCATTAGCAAGGTTCTCTACTTTCTCCCTAACTTCCTTACACTTTAACCCGACATACACCCCATCTTTTTTGTACTTAAACATAACATGTTCAGGATGATTGTCCACAAGGTCAAAAAACAAATGACATATAGTCTTAATTTCCATTATCCCCCCCGACAATTTTTGTTAACTTGGTTTTATTTTACTATAACCTTATTTTTTTGCAATACCGTAAACAAAGGTATTTACGAGAATGTCAGCATCTTTTTCAAGTTTGTAATTTTTATTTGCAATTAACCAGGAGGTAACCATTTCATCTATAATTCCAAAAAGGATCTTTGCACAAAAACGGGGGTTTAATTCCTTGAAAAGGCCTTTTTCCTGCCCTTCAAGGATAACTCCTTCTATAATTTTAAAATAATCAGCAAGCCTTGTTTTAGACAATCGTTCCATAAAAACGATGTTATGCCTGAATTCTATTTGAAAAACCATAGCAAGGTCCCTATTTGCCCCTAAATGCTTTAAATGCAAAAATACAATCTTTTTAAGTTTTTCAATTGGATCATGAATATCCTCAAGCAACTTTTTAGACTCTTCTACAAAAACCTGCAATGCTTCATCAAAAATTGCTGAGAGCAGTTCTTCTTTGCTTGAAAAATAGATATATATTGTCCCGTCTGCAACCCCTGCTTCTTTTGCAATTTCAGAGACCCTTGAGTTAAAATAACCATTTCTTGCAAAAATTTTGATTGCGGCATCAATTATTTTTCTCTTTTTTTCTTCTTTTTTTAACTTCATTGGGCACCAACCTTTAATGAATGAACTCTCATTCATTATTAAACCACAAAACATATTATATTTCAAACTATGATATAAAAAAATAAAAAAGTCGTTATGCTATAATTAGTTCGCTATGATAAAAGAGTTTTTATTAAAGTATAAACTTTGGGTAACTAAACCTGAATCAGCTCTTGTAATATCCTTTGCCATAGTTATTCTTGCGGGAGCAATACTTTTAACCTTACCAATATCAAGCACTCCTGGAAACAGCACATCATTTTTAGATGCATTATTCACCTCAACCTCTGCAACATGTGTAACAGGCTTAATAGTATTTGATACAGGAACGCATTTTTCAATATTTGGCCAGGTGGTTATTCTTACCCTTATTCAATTAGGGGGACTTGGCATAATGACCTTTACTGCAATATTTGTCTGGCTAAGTAAAAAAGCATATTCAGTTCAAACTCACTATACAATTCAGGACACATTCGGCGGGGATATTGAAAAACTTTCCATTGAAAATTTATTAAAATTTATTGTTAGTGCAACCTTTACAATTGAAGGGCTTGGCGCTGCAATATTATTCTTCAAACTTAAAGAAATTTACCCGACAGGGAAGGCACTCTATTCCGCAATTTTTCACTCTATATCAGCATTCTGTAATGCTGGATTTTCAATTTATTCAGACAGCCTTATTCAATTTAGACAATCATGGATTACCTTAACCACAATAATGTTGCTAATTATTTTTGGAGGATTGGGGTACCCTGTCCTCTTTGAACTTAGAGAAAAAATTTTAGGAAAAAGAAAAAAAACAAGTTTTCATACAAAGCTTGTTTTAGCCACAACATTAAGCCTTATTTTTGGAGGAGCTTTTTTTATCTGGTTAGGAGACCACTCTTTAACAATACTTGATTCCCTCTTTCAATCAGTAACAACAAGAACTGCAGGATTTAATTCTGTTGATATTGGTAAACTTCCATCCTCTTCTCTTTTTATTATGATTATGCTTATGTTTATTGGAGGCTCTCCGGGCTCTTGCGCAGGGGGAATTAAAACAACAACATTTAGCGGATATTTAATACTTGTAAAAGATTGGTTTTTTGGAGAGCACAGAAAAAGGTTATTTGAAAGAAAACTCACTCAGGAAACAAAAGATAAAATAAAATCTGTAATAACACTGGCCTTTTCTACAGTTGTTGTTTCTTTCACAATACTTCTTTTTAGCGAACAAGCAATAATAACAACTTACAGAGAGGCTTTCAGAAACCTTTTGTTCGAAGTAGTCTCTGCTTTTGGTACAGTAGGACTATCAACCGGAATAACCTCCAACTTAAGCAATGTAGGAAAACTTGTTATAATAATTGATATGTTTTTTGGAAGGGTGGGGCCTTTAGCAATAGTAACTTCCCTTCTTTTCGGAAGGAGAAAGAAGAAAAAGATAGATTATCCTGAACAAAAAATAATGATAGGCTAAGGAGAATAAAATGAAAACTGTTTGTATCATAGGATTAGGGCAATTTGGAGAACATTTAGCCATATCCCTTTCAAAGCACGGGGCACATGTAATAGCAATAGACAATGACCAGGAAAAGGTTAACAAAATTGCAGATAATGTGGCTCACGCCTATGTTGCAGATGCAAAAGATAAAGAGGTGCTTGAAACACTGATACCTAAAGATGTTGATGCCTGTGTTGTGAGTTTAGGAGAGCAGATTGAACCAAGTATTCTCTGTGCACTCCACCTTACCAACATCGGTATTAAAAGAATAATAGTAAAGGCTATAAGCGACGACCATGCCTCTATCCTTAAAGCAATAGGCGCCCATGAAGTTGTTTTCCCGGAAAGAGATATGGCTGAAAAAACAGCTAAAAATTTAATTGAAAGAAATATGGCAGACTTGCTGACACTAACAGAAGAATACTCAATAAAAGACATAGAACCATTAAACGAATTTATAGGCAAAAGCCTTATAGAACTTGATTTGAGAAATAGGTACAAAATCTATGTCATTGCCTTAAAAGACAAACACAACCCGGAAGATATAATCATTCTCCCTTACGGTGACACGAAAATCCAGCATAACCATATACTAACTGTGGTAGGAAAAGACGAAGATATTAACAATATAATTACCAAAAGAGCAGAAGAGCTTGCACTATGAAAAAAATAACCTTTTTTCTAATCTTGTTTTTTTCAATTTCAGGTTTTGCAAAAGAGTACAGGTATAAATACACATTTTATCCTCTGCCAAAACCAAACCTTTATATAAAAAACAGAAGAGCGGTAATCTCCTCAATGGGACTTACAATTTCAGTTGAACAGGTTGATGAGGTACCATTTGGGAAGGATTTTGAAGTTTTCAAAGTTAAACCAAATGTTTTTTTTATTTATTTTAAAATCAAAATCACCAACTTTTCTGGCAAAAAAGTGTACCTTGACCCGAATTTTATAGCCCTTGTTTCAAATAAAAAAGAGTATAGAAAACCTCTTCTCTATAACGATATGTACAGGGCTCTGGCACAGAAGTACCCGCAGGAAAAGATAAATAAAGTGCTTTCTCAATACATTTTAGACTTTGTAAATCCAATTTCACCAGGCACGAGGACTGTGAGGTACCTTGTAATGAGAAACTTCAGAGAAAAGGTAAAAAACGCAATGCTAAAATTTGACCCGGTTACAATAGGAACAGAACAGACAAAGTTTTTAATAATCTATTCTGTGAAAGGTGAGAGATTCAATGCTGAACAGTTTTACAAAAAGAAAAAAGATTTTTAAATTAGCCTTAATTCTTTTTCTAAGTGTTTTTACAGCAAAAGCAGACCAATTTACTGTAAAGGCAGACAAAATTAAAACAGACACAAAAAACAAGATTGTTTACCTTTACGGCAACTGCCTTATTAAAGGGAAAAGCATAAGATTGAAAGCAGACAAAATAAAAATAGATAAAAATAAAGGTGTAATAATAGCATCCGGCAACGTTGAATTTGATAAAAACCAGGTTAAGGGGACAGGGAAAAAACTTGTATATTACACTGATTCAGAGCAGGCAACTATATTTAAAGGAGAATTGATTTTAGAATCAGATTATGCATTTTACGCCGAGGAGATAACCTATCTTTCAGGGGATAAGTATAGATTGAAAAACTGTACATTTACCACCTGTCCAAAAGGATGTGATTACTGGGGGTTTCATGCAAACAAAGTTAATGTAAAAAAAGAAGGATACGCATCTTTCAAATCTTTAAAATTTCAAATAAAGAAAAAATCTGTCTTTTATCTACCATTTTTCATTTATCCTGCAAAAACACAAAGGGCTTTCGGGCTTTTAGTCCCTGAATTTGGAAATTCCTCAAAGCACGGATTTAATTACAGGCAGGAGTTATTTATCCCAATAGGACAATCTCAGGACATAACATTAGGAATTGACTATTACTCAAAGGCAGGCACAGGGACAACCTTTGAATACAGGGAAAGTTTTAGAAAGGGAGAATTTGCAAAATTCAAAATTTACTCTATAAAAGACAGAATTATTGACCAGAGAAGAACAATGGGGGAATTAAATTACACATACACCAAAAGTCCTGAAAACACTTATCAGTTTAAAGCATTTTTGGGAGATGATTACAACTTGATAACTGATTATACCTTTAACAGATACGACCTTGCAATGAGAGACTTTTACGGATACGGAAGCTTTTACAAAAAACTATCTGAACACTTTACAATTTCAGCATCAGCTTATCTTGATAAACCTATTTTTAACGACCAGATAATTTACTCATCTACCCTGCCATCAATATCAATTTACGGGGAAAACTTTAAATTTTGGGGAAGAGATTTAAGATTAATAGGGGATATAAGCATTTTGTCTGACGATAGAATATCAAACAACACCTTTTCAAGGGAATACTTTAAGTTTGAATCCTCAAAGTATTTTAACAAAGGCTTTTTTATTATTAAAGAAAATCTCTCATTAAAAACTTTAAATTACTCTGATTCAGATTTAAACAATAATTCTGTTTTTGATTTTTCATATACCTTTCAATTGCCATATCTATCAAAAGATTATTCTAATTTTAGAAACGATATAATTCCTTTTGTAAAAATAGGTTATAGAGACAACTCTGGGAAATTCAACATTCTATACCACGATTTAGAAGATTACATCAACCCATCTGGAGTATATTTAAAGGCAGGTGTTACCTCTAACTTTATATTTTCCGATAGAACAGGCTTTTTCTCCATTTACGGAGAAAAGAATTTAAATTCAAACAACTATATAGACCCAAACGACCCGCAAAAAAAATCAGAGTTTTCAAGTATAAACGGATACCTCTCAATCCCGGTAACAAAAAACCTTATCTTCTCTTCATTAATCAGGTACAACCCTAAAACAAACAATGTTGACACCCTTACCTTAAACACAAAATTCAACAATCTATACCTGACTTATTTAAAGGGATACATTTACGGTGAAGACAAAACAAGAAATTCATTAATCGGAAGATACGATAGGGAATTAAGCAGAAACTGGAAAGCAATAGTGCAGTTTGATTACGACTTTTCCCTTGATGATTTCAGGTATAAAAGGATAACCTTTGCTTACTTTAGAAAGTGCATAGGTGTAAACGTAACCTATCAGAACAACTCTTACTCAACAACCACCACAAATCAATTTACAGTATCCCTTGTACTTAGAAGCATTGGTGAGTTATTCAAATATAGATTGGGATTGTAAACAATTATAAAAAGTTATCGTATATATTAAAGACAAAAAAAATCAGGAGAAGAGATATGAGGAAATTTCTGGTTTTATCTTTATTAATTTTTTTTAGCACAAGCATTTTTGCACAGGGGGAAAAACTCACACTTGAAAAGGCAATCCGGTTGGCATTAAAAAATAACCTTGACATTCAAATTTCAGAAATCTCATACAAACAGGCAAAAAACAATGTTTACTCCGCATTGGGGATTTACGATTTAAAGTTTGACTTAACGGCAGAGCACCAGGACTCAACCCAGCCACCAAGAACATTGCTTGATGCGTCCCGCTCTGTACAGGATTTCTTAAACTTCTCCTTAACCCAGAAGGTTTCAACAGGTGCAACAGTAACATTTACCACAACCTCTTACAAATACAAAACAGCAAACTATGCGTTTTCATTTTTAAACCCTGTTTACGGAACAACATTTAAATTGAGAGTTGACCAGCCTCTTTTAAACGGCTTTGGCAAGAAAAATGTTGAATACCAGATAAAGGTAAACAGGCACATGGAAGAAAAGGCAAAGGAACAGTTCAGACAGCAGGTAATGAATTTAATTGAAGAAACATCAAGCTCATACCTTGACCTCGTTTATGCATACAAAAACCTTCAGGTTGCAAAAGATTCTCTCAAGCTTGCAAAAGAGCAATACAACATTACAAAGCAGAAAATTGAGGTCGGCACAATGGCAGAAGTGGAAATATATCAAGCTGAGGCAAACCTTGCATCAGCAGAGCAACAGTTAATTGAGGCACAAAACCTTGTTCAGCAGACTGAAGACAACCTGAAAAAATTGCTAAACATAAAAGAAAATCAGTGGGACATTGTTTTTGAACCTGATTACAAGCTTGAATTTACCCCTCAAAAAATAAACCCTGAAGAGTACATAAAAACAGCACTTAAAAAAAACCCCCAGATTAAGATTAAAAAGATTGAAAACCAGATATCAAAATTAGATGTTTTATTTAAGAAAAACCAGAAACTCCCAAGCGTTAATTTTTACGCTTCCGTTGCCTATGCCGGTAACAATGCAATACATACCTATGACAATGAAGGGAAACCTATTGTTATTCCAGGCTCATTAGGAGATGCAATTGACATGGCTTTAGACTTTGACAACCAGACATGGATTGTTGGAATAAACATCTCTTACAAATTCCAGAACAGGGCAGCAAAGGCTGCGTACAAAAATGCAATTTTAGGGGAAAAGAGTTCAGAATTATCCCTTAAAAACACAATTTATACAATTACAGTAAATGTGAAAAACGCAATAAGAAATGTAAAAGCTGCTGAAAGGGCATACTTCGCAGCTCAAAAAACAAGGATTTTAAGGGAAAAGGATTTAGAGGCTGAAAAGAAAAAATTCGTTAACGGGATGTCAACAAACTTCCTTGTTTCCCAGAAAGAAGACGAATTGGCAAAGGCAAAGGTAAATGAACTAAATGCTCTTGTAAAGTACAAAAAAGCTATTCTTGACCTTGAAAAACAGGCAGGAATTCTGCTTGATAAATTAAACTTTAAAATAGACTAATTCTTTACCCCGACAATTACATCAGAATTAAATCCTGTTGGGGTATTTGAAACAAAAGAAAAATTTGCTTCTTTAAAAAACTCTCTTATCTCTCTTTCAGTATAGGTATCTCCATTTTTGGTGTGAACAAGCATATTAATTGCAAAAAACACAGACCACGGGGGAGAAACCCTGTCTTCATTGACTAAAAAGTCGTGAATAATTATCCTTCCCTTATCTTTCAGCGCATTATTGCACCTTTTAAAAATCTTTATAACCTCGTCTTTGCCGTGTGCGTGAATAATGTTAGAAAGAAGTATAACATCGTAACCTTCACCAATAGAATCTTTAAGATAATCCCCTTCAATATAATGAATATTTTTAAAATCCCCTGCCTTTGACACAAACTTTTTTGTTATTGGAATAACATCAGTTAAATCAAAGATAAAAACATCAATATCTGGATACCTTCTTGCAACCTCAACAGAGTTTGCCCCGCTTCCTCCCCCTAAATCAAGGAATTTTTTGCAGTTTGAAAAATCAATCAAGTCAATCAATTTAGGTGCCCTTTCAGAAGCATACTGCTGCATTGCTGTAATAAATGGCTCAAGCCAGTTTTCAATAGGCTTACCAAACCCTAACTCCCTTGAAGGAATCCCATTTTTTACAACATCAGTTAAAAGCGACCAGCCGTAAAAAACATGGCATTGGTGAGTTAAGCCCAAAAGGTAATCTCTGCTTTTTTTATCAAGATAGGTGTTTGCTGCATCAGTATTTTTAAACCTTCCGTCTCTTTTTTCAAGCAAACCTAAAACAACAAGTGTATTTAAAAGCCTGTCAAGGTATCTCTCTTTAACCTTCAATTCCTCAGCAAGTTCACCTGATGACTTAAACTCACTTAAATGTGAAAAAATATCCAGTTCACAGGCTGCCAAAAACACCCTGCTCTCCTGCCACTTCCTCGCAAGGTTCATCAAATCATCTTTGGTTATTGGTTTATGCATAGTTTTGCCCCCTTTTTTCTATAAAAAACTTTACCATAAATGTTAATCCTGATAAAAATTAAATGGGAGGTGTTATATGTTTGTTTCACACATAGATAAAATAGAGGGAATTAAGTTAAAGGGAGATAATCTAAAAGATGCGGTAAAAAAGGTTTTAATAGGCCCTAAAGAGGGATGGGAAGACCATGTTATGAGGCTTTTTTCATTGAAAGAGGGGGGATATACCCCAAAGCATTCCCACCCCTGGATTCATGTAAATATAATTTTAGAAGGTAAAGGCACCCTGTTTTTAGAGGGGAAAGAGTATGAAGTTGAAAGGGGAAGCGTTGCGTTAGTCCCGGAAAATGCACTTCATCAATACAGGGCAGACAGAGGAGAAAAACTTGAATTTATTTGCATTGTTCCTTTAAAAGGTGAAAGTGGATATCAATTAAAATAGTTTAAATTTTTTGCTTTGAAAAATCCTGAAATCCCCATTACCAACAGGCTCAAGCCTGTATCTTATGTTAAAAGTTTCAGGATAACCATCAGGGTTTTCCATATCAAGTTCAACATCTGCGTAAATATAAACATTAGAGGAAGAAAGCTTGTCTAAATAGTACCAGATACCGCGCTTTCTCCCCAAAGTCCTTCTTCTAACATACCTGCTTCTTGCTTCAATTTTGTCAATAAAGTAATCTGAAAGTTTGTATTCCTTCCACTCCCTTAAATCACCCTTAAAATCAGAGGGCATTATTCGCCAGACTTTATTGTTCAATTTCCCAGACTTCCATCTGTCCAACTGCTCTGTAAGATAGGACTCGGCTTTGTTTTTTACCTTTGTTTTAACATTACTCTGATATCCCCAAAAACCTGCCAGCAACACCAATATTACTATTGTGCTAATAATTCCAGACTTATAATTTCCCATTTTGTCCCCCTTTTTCTTTAAATATTATCAAAATCCAGAAAAAGAAAAAAGGGGATTACTAAATATCAAGAAAACCAAAAAGAAAATATTGCTATTGTTAACCACAACATAATCCGTTTTCTCATAAAAAAATTATAATTAATACTGAAATTATTAAATTTTTCCCCTTTCTTATTAATTTTAGAATTTAAGGTTTATATCAAACTGAAAACGCTTTTGACTTTGTGAGTTATCAATTATCCTCTTCATATCGTAGTAATCAATTGAGAGGTAAACATTCTTCATTAAGCCGTATTTAAACTCTAACTCAAGTCCCTTTGCGTCTGTTTTTCCGCTGAAGGCATCTGAATCAGGGAAGATATCAAGCCATACATCTTTTTCAAGATATCTGTAATTTGCACTGAAGGAAAAATCTCCGTATGATTTTATCTTTTTACCAAAAGCCAGACCAAGCGTGTAAGCTGAATCTTCATTATCTGCGTCCGAATTGGAAGCATATTCCCCAAAAAGTTTGAAAAAGCTAATATACCTTCCGTCTATCTTCCACTTTAACTCAATATTAGGATTTAATACACTGTATCCATACTTTAAAACACCGTTTTCATAGGTATTTGAATGTGAAGAATATTCAAATAAATTGCCTGTTTCGTGCACCGCCGACATATAGGCAATGCCTAACTTTGCCTGAAAATCCCCTTTTTTATAAATTAAACCAGGCTGGACAATGTAAACAAAAGGGTCTGCTCCTGAATCCTTGTACTCATCAACAACAATATAGGAAGCGTTGAAAAAGAGCCTCAAGTTTTCTGTTAGTTTTTTATTAAAAATCAAACCGACTCCCTCTGGTGCTATATCGTAATCCCACAAAAAGTTTGAAGGAATAAAAATTGCCTTCTTAATCCCTTTAAATTTTCCGCCCCATATTTTTAAATTATCTGTTGCTTTGTACTGAATAAAGGCATAGTAAAGGTTTAACTCTTTTGAAGAATCTGAATCCCCTAAAGTCACATTTTGAGACCTTGGGTCACCGCTTCCAGTTGCAATGCCAATACCTAAATCAATTTTGGCGTTAATCTTTGTTGTAATCCCCAACTTAAACTGAATCCTCGTCCTGTCCCTGTCAACCTTGTCAGTCTGGTCAATAAACTCCTCTCTCAACCTGAATTTTCCGTTTAATTTTGTGTTTGTTATCCATGAAGGCAAAGACTGTGCAAAGACACCGGTTGCCATAATTAGCATTGCAATCAAAAGAAACTTTTTCTTCACATTAACCTCCTGAAAAATTCTTCAATGGTATTGTTTCAACAAATTGTTAAGAAAAGATTATGTTTTTGTTAAGAAACGGTTAAGAGTTTAAGAAATGTAAACCTTGAAAACAGAGCCCTTATTTAACCTGCTTTCAACAATAATTTCACCTGAATAAAGTTCCACAATGTGCTTCACTATTGAAAGCCCCAAACCTGTACCACCACTCTTTTTTGAGCGAGATTTATCAACAACATAGAATCTTTCAAATATTCTCCCTAATTTATCCTCTGATATTCCAATCCCTGTATCTTTTACAGAAACCAAAAGCCTGCTGTTTTCAATTTTGCACAAAACTTCAACATAGCCTTTTTCAGTGTACCTTACCGCATTGTCAACAAGGTTTATAAGCAATTGCTCAAAGGTAAACCTGTCAATGTGAAAAAACAAATTCTCCTGACACATAACCTTCAACTCTAAATTCTTGCTCTCAGCCTTCTTTTTAAAAAGCAAAGCAATAGAATTTACCAACTGACAAATGTCAGTCTCTTCTCTCTCAATTTTTTTCACCTTACTGTCTTCAAGCCTTGAGAGAATAAGTAAATCATTGATAAGCCTTGCCATTCTTTCAATATTGCTTTCAATTAAGGGAAGATATGGGGAATCAACCCCGTCGTTTTTCATAGTTTCAACAAAACCTTTAAGAATTGTAATAGGCGTTTTTAATTCGTGAGTTGCATTTGCCACAAAATCCTTCTTCATCTTCTGCAATTTAACCTTTTCAGTTAAATCGTAAAAAGTTAAGAGAATCTCTCCACTTTCTTCAAGAAAAGAGGCTGAAACATCAAAATAATAGTTGTTAATTTTTAACTTAAAAGACTTTTTACCTGAATGTTCTAAATTTTTAACAAAACTTACAAAATCATTGTCCCTTATTACCTCCCAGATAAATTTGCCTGAAATCTCATTTACATTAAAAACCTTTGAAAATCTATTGTTAGAAAACAAAATCCTGCCTTCTCTATCAAGCAAAACAACCGCTTCGTTAAGACTATTTGTCAATACCTTCAACCTATTTTTTTCCTGTTCAATTATTGAAACATCTCTCTTTAAAGCATTTACCATATTGTTAAAGCCGTTTGCAATTACTGCAAACTCATCATCAGACTTCACATAAACCTCAACATCAAGATTCCCATCTTTAACATTGTTTATTGCTTCAAGCATTCTGTCTAAAGGTTTAAAAAGCGATTTAAAGTAAAAAAACAGGATTAGAGAGGATATTAAAAACAATACCAGAGTAATAAAAATTATTGTTTTAGAGAATAGAGTAAGTGTTTTTTCAATTCCTGTTAAAAAGGTGCTAATCCTGATAAAACCTAAACTTTCGCCATTGCTTTTTAGAGGCATTGCAACATAGAGGAGTTTTTTCTTTAATGTATGGCTAAACCTTATTGAATAGCCAAATCCACCCTTTAAACTGTCAATCACTTCAGGCCTGTTTTTGTGGTTTTCCATCTTCAATGGATTGTAATTTGAATCAGCAACAACCTTACCATCTAAAAGAATAACAGTAATCCTTAACCCTGTTTTTTTGCCAATTCTTTTTACCTCTCTATCAAGGCCTTTAAAATCTTTATTTTTTAGATAAGAAACAACCTCTTTTGAATAAATTAAGGCATCGTTTTTCAAATCATTGATTAATACCTTTATATAGATGCTTTTAAAAACAGTGTAATTTACAGCAATTGAAAAGAGGGAGAAAACAAAGAGAAGGATTGCAACAAAAAACAATATTTTTTTAAAGATTTTGTTACCCTTTAAACTTATAGCCAACCCCCCTGATGTTTTCTATCTGCCTGCCTAAATCCCCTAACTTATCCCTTAAGTGCTTCAAATGAACATCAACAGTCCTCTCTGAAACATACTTTTCCTTCCAGGCAAGGTTAATAATCTTCGTTCTTGAAAATACCTTGTCAGGATTTTCTATAAAGAGTTTTAAAAGATTAAACTCTGTCAATGTTAAATCAAGCTTTTTACCGTCTAAAAAAGCTTCGTGAGTTTCAAGGTTTATCAAAATCCTGTTTTTGTAATTTATCTCATTTAACCCTTTGCCAGCCCTCTTTAAAACAGCCTTAACCCTTGCCATCAACTCCCTTATGGAAAAAGGCTTTGTAATATAATCATCAGCCCCCTTTTCAAACCCTGCTACCTTATCGTCTTCCTTATCCCTTGCAGTAAGCATAATTACAGGAATATCCTTAAAGTTTTCATCTTCTCTTAACATTTTCAATATAGAAAATCCATCAATCTCAGGAAGCATAACATCAAGGATAATAAGGTCTGGAATATGGCTTTCAAGCTCAGAAGAAAGAGAATTTCCATCTTCAAAGGATTTTACAAAAAATCCCTCTTTCTTCAGGTTGATTTCAAGCAAGGTTAGAATATCAACCTCATCGTCAACAACAAAAATCCTTCTCATATAAGAAACTATACCAGAAAACGAAGAAATTTTATTGTTTTTTAGCCATTCAAATTTACATTCAACCTTAAATTTTTTATTTAATAAAAAAAGGGGGCTAAAGCCCCCGTAATTTTTTTAAGAATGAAATCTCTATTTATTGCTTAAATACTCGTCAATACCTTTTACAGCCTTTAAACCATCTGCAATAGCAGAGATAGCGTCAGCAGTCCAGTTTACTGCGTCGCCGCCTGCAAATATTCCCTCAATCTTTGTCATACCACGCTCGTTAACTGGAATTTTACCCCACTGTAAGTCAAGCTTTTCCACAACTTCATCTGGAAGGAAGGAATAATCAGCCTTTTGCCCGATTGCAGCAATAACATTATCGCATTCCCATACTTCGTAAGCACCTTCAATAGGCACAGGTCTTGGCCTTCCGCCTTTCGGGTCTGGTTGCATTTCAGCCCTCTGGATTTTAATAGCTTTAACCTTCCCGTTTTCCCCAATAATCTCAACAGGAATTGTCTGAGTTCTGAATACAACTCCCTCTTCATGGGCTTCGTGGATTTCCTCAAAGTCAGCTGGCATATCCTGTTCTCTTCTTCTATATGAGAGTGTAACATCAACACCAAATCTCCTGAGTACCCTTACGCAGTCCATAGCAACATTTCCACCGCCTATAACAACTGCCTTTTGGCCTACATTTATCTTTTCACCAAAATTAACTGCCCTTAATAATGGCAATGCCTGAATTGAGCCTTCTAAGTCTTCCCCTTCAACACCTAACTTCATTGGTTGGGTCAATCCTATGCCAAGGTAAACAGCGTCAAACTCTTCTTTCAGTTTTTCAAATGAAACTTCATTTTCTGATTTAGGCTCACCTTTTACAACCTTTGTGTTTTCTCTGATTTCAACACCAACAGATTTAATGTGGTTCAACTGCTTGTCAAGTGAAGGTATCGGGAACCTATACTTGGGAATTCCCGCCATTGTCATACCACCTGCCTTAGGCATCTCTTCAAAAATAACAGTTTCATAGCCTTTAAGCCTTAAATAGTAAGCAACTGTTAAACCGGAAGGGCCACCACCAACAATTGCAACCCTTTTGCCGTTTAATGGCTTAGGCTCTAAATTAAGTATTTCTTCATAGCTTTCAAACTGCTCGCAGGCAAATCTTTTCAGCCACCTGATTGCAATTGCATTGTCCTTCCCTGCCCTGTGGGTCATTATGCAGTTAAACTCACACCTTCTTGTACAAACCTTACCACACATTTCAGGAAGCGGGTTGTTATCGTAAATAATCCTGACAGATTCGTCAAACTGTCCGTCCCTGATTGCCTTAATATAATCCGGGATATGCATCCTGTCAGGACATGCAGAGATACATAATCCACAACCAGTGCACCTTTCAGCCTCTCTCTTAGCCTCTTCAACTGTATAGCCGTAAACAGCCTCAGCAAAGGTTTTAACCCTTTCCTCAGGTGGCATAACCCTCATTGGAACTCTTTCAAGGTCAAGGAGTGAATCAAGCTCTGTTTCACATGTCCAGCCAACCTCTTTTTCATACTCTTTTCTCTCAAGTCCAGGAATGTACAGGAAGGTATCCGGGTCTTCATCAACATAAACATACTCTGTTGATAGTTTCAAAGAGCCTGTCGGGCAAACATCAACACAGAGTGCACACCAGCAGCATCTTCCGTAATCAACCTTCGGCCTTAACCCTGAATCTCCCTTTTTAGGTTCAATCCCCTCAACTTTAACCATATCTATTGTTTCATTCATGCATATCTTTGCACAGTTTCCACAACCGACACACTTTTCAAGGTCGTTTATGTGAAAACCTCTATACCTCTTTGCAGTTTTCTTCTTTTCATACGGATACCTGACAGTATGAGGGTGTTTACCGAGATACTTCAAAGCGGTAAACGGTGACACAATTCCTTTTAAATCAATTCCCCATCCCATAGCTTAACCCCTTATCTTTCAATCTCAGGCGGGCATGTGCCCAGTGAGTTCATAATCATTGCAACATCAGCAAGTTGCTCGCCTACAAGCATATCTTCAAGAAGGCTTATCCCGTGCACATAAGCAGGTCCCCTTACATTCATCCTTCTAATGTACTCGCTGCCATCGGTTACCATGTAATAACCAAATTCACCCCTTGCAGACTCTGTCTTCACATAGGTTTCACCTGCTTTTAACTTCCAGTTCATTGGGTAAGGTATTTTAGTTCTGTAAGGCCCGTCAGGAATATACTTTATAATCTGCCTCAAAATTTTAATTGACTGCTCCATTTCTCTTCTTCTAACTAAAGCCCTTGCGTAAACATCCCCACCTGTTTCAGTAATTACATCAAAATCAAGTTTATCGTAAATCTCATAAGGGTCATCTTTTCTAACATCGGAAGGAATGCCACAAGCCCTTAAAGGAGGCCCAACAACTCCTCTTTCAATAGCAGTTTCAGGGTCAATTACCGCAGTACCTATTGCCCTCTTTTTGAAAACAGCATTGTCAAAGAAAAGCCTGTCAAATTCAGGTAATTTTGATTCAATTAAATCAAGCACATCTGAAAGCTTGTCAAGGAAGCCATCTGGTAAATCCCTTCTAACTCCACCGGGGATTATGTACATGTGGTAAACTCTGCCGCCTGTTAGCTCTTCAAACAGGTCAAGGATGTAATCCCTGTATCCAACAGCCCATTGAGGAACAGTGTACAAACCTGTTGAGCCTGCCTGCCCCCCCATCCATAGGTGATAGGCTGCAAGCCTTGACATTTCAAGAACCATTACCCTTATCCACTTTGCCCTTTCAGGAACTTCAAGCCCTGTAATCTCCTCAATAGCCCTTGCAAAGTTTTCTTCGTTAGGGTCTGGCTCTGGAACACAAATTCTGCAGACAATTGTAAAAGCCTGCATTGCTGTTCTTCTTTCAACAAGCTTTTCAAAAGCCCTGTGAAGGTATCCAACATGTGTTTTAGCTTTTTGTATAGTTTCACCTATCAAGTCAAGTTCAACACTCATATTCCCTGTAATACCAGGGTGCTGAGGCCCGTGAAATATCTTTACTAACTTGCTCATTTCCTTCTCCATTCGTCAAATGCTTCGCCTATATAATCTCTTGGTTTGTAATTTTCTTCCCTTCCCTCACGCCACTCATAGTGTTCATTTACATAGTGAAGGGTATCAAAATCCCTTCTCATAGGAGGCATTCCCTTCCAGTTTTCAAGGATAAACTCCTCTAATCTTGGATGCCCTATAAAGTTAACACCGTACATTTCCCAGATTTCCCTTTCATAAGTGCAAAGCTGTCTCCACATATCGTGAAGAGAGTGAAATTCTGGATTTTCCCTGTCAATTAAGGTTTTAACAGCCACATTTACCTTTTTTTCAGGGTGCCAGACTATATAGACAAGCTCAAACTTTCCATCTTCAAGCCAATCGACACAGGAAAGCATAACAAAATGCTTAAACCCTTCCACATCTTTTAAGTGGGCAAGCGCTCCCCTGACATTGCTGTTTGAAACAGTTATAGAAAGAAGGTTATCTTTCGGAAAATAACTTTTTTCAGGGGAGAACATACCATCAAGTCTCTGTTTTAACTCTTCAATGTAATTCATATTCCCCCCTCAAAGTTCCAAGTATAATCTGGAAGAAAATCATCTCCCAAAACCTCTCTTTGATTCTTTTTGTACCACTCAATATTTTCTCTGTACTTTTTCGCCCCTTCTGCTTTCCCCTCTTCAATCCTTTTCTGTAAAGATATTATTCCCTGAATGATAGCTTCAGGCCTTGGCATACAACCTGCCACATAAACATCAACAGGGATATAAAGGTCTAACTTTTTAATTGTATTGTAAGAATCCCAGTACATCCCCCCGTTAATTGTGCAGGAACCTAAAGCCATAACGTATTTAGGGTCGTACATTTGTTCGTAAGTTCTTATTACCCTCTTTAAACTCTTTGTAGCAAGGTAACCTGAAATAATTAGTAAATCAGCCTGTCTCGGGGTAGCTGCTCCCCTTAAACCAAACCTTTCAGCATCGTACCTTGAAGTCATTGTTGGGGGAAGCTCAATTGCCCCACAACCTGTGCCGTAAGCAAGAACCCAGATAGAATGCTTTCTCGCCCAATTTGCTATGTATTCCCAAACTCCTGGATTATCAGTACACATATTTCACCTCACCATCTCTATTACAAGGGCAATTAGCCCGATTAAAGTCGGGTATCTCCACATAAAATCAACAGCCTGCTCAACCTTGAAACGGGAATAAACTGCACTAACAAAAAGAACAGTTAAAAACAACAAAAAGGTTTTCCCGATTAAAATCAATATGGTTGCAGCACCACCCATAAAAAGGTCAACCCATAAGGTAAGCTTTAAAAATCCAAAAATACCCCTTGATGTCATCATTAAAGCAAGGTATTTTCCACCAAATTCAGTTGCAGGACCACTTGCCACCTCCTGAGGAGCCCCAGGGATATCAAAAGGGCTTGCCCCCATCATTCCCCAGAAAGAAAACAGGGAAGCAATAAATGCAAGCGGGAGTTTAAACATTCCCCAGTGTGTAATTCCACCTGCCTGCAATTCCATTATTTTATTTATTGATGCAGTGTTGTAATGAGCCATAAGAACAATAATTGCAATAAAGTAAGGTATTTCAAGGCCTATCAGCCTCGTCAATCCCCTTGTAACTCCCATTACTCCAAAAGGAACTCCACCCTGGCCGACACCTAATGCCATACCAAGTGAACCAAGAACCATCAAATAGGTCACAAGTATTAAATCGCCTTCAAATGAAAAGCCTTTAAGCCATACTCCATTGTTCAGGAGAGGCACAAAGTAAAGGCATGATACAATACCTGTAACCATTATAATAGGCCCAAGGTGAAACATTACTCCGTGAGAACCTGCCTCTCTCTTCCTGTAAAGCTTAAAAACGTCAATAAGATTTTGAAAAACTGGAGGTCCCCACCTTCTGTGAATTCTACCTATAATATTTCTCGCAATCCCCATGTAAAGCATACCCACAATAAACGCAATAAACGGATATGCGACAATGTTTAATATTTTCATTCCCATGCTCATCTCTTATCTCCCTAAAAACATAATAATAACAACAAGAGTTAAAACCGAATAAAGCATATAGATTTGCCCATCTCCGTTAAACACAATGTCTTTAACAACAGATGCAATTCCATTTACCTGCTCGGCAACCTTGTTGTAAAAATTTGTAATATGCCTGCTTAAACTTGCCCCTACCCAGGGGATTCTATGCAATTCTACACCTATCCCATAGCCATAGTGCAATGGGGTCTCTTCGGTAGGAGTTTCAGCAGCCCAGTATATATCCAGCCTGTGAAGTTTCTTTGATTTCGGAAAAAACAGAGTGTACCATATTAAAACTATTACAAAAATTACTCCAAGAACATTTATAACAACAAATCCATTAAACCCACCTAATGCAGCTGAAAGGGTATATGGTGTTGTTGAAGTAAATGCGGCTTTAAATCCAAGTGAAGCAACCGCTTTGTTTATATAGGGAACAATAAGCCCTGGAAAAACACCGAAAATTGCAAGGGCAAGCATTAATGGCACCTGAGCAAACCACAAAAACACAGGCACCTCTTTTGCCTCTAACAATTCAGGTGAAGATGGATGTCCTAAAAATATACCGTAAATCAGTTTATAGCAGTAAAGGAAAGCGGTGGTTGAGGAAACAATCATTGCAATAAGCAGGAAGTAGTGTTGAGACTTTAAAAGAGACATATAGATTACCCACTTTGAAGCAAAACCACCGAAAGGAGGCATACCAGCCAATCCTATAATCCCAAAGAGAACAGCAAGAAATGAAAGAGGCATTCTTGTTATCAAAGCCCCTAATTCAGAAAATTTATCTTTACCTGTCCTGTATATAACGCCTGCAACGGTTATGAAGAGTAAAAGCTTCATTATTGTATGCATTACTGCGTGGTATAACCCACCTGCAACACCTAAGGCTGTGCCAATACTCATTGCCGTAACAATGTAACCCACCTGGGCAACAGAAGAGTAAGCAAGGAGTTTTTTAACCTCATCCTGAACAATTGCCCTAAAGGTTGCAAAAACAGATGTTATAACTCCAAGCCAGGCAATTGCATAACCTAAGGTTGAAGTGCCTTTAATTGAAGATATTCCCTTCAAATTAGCAAAACCGATAAGAGCACCAAAGAACAACAAAAATCCGTAAACACCCATTTTTGAAAGAGTGCCGGAGAAAAACCCTGTAAATGAGTTTTCACTCTCTGTGTATGCATCAGGTGCCCAAACATGCAAAGGCATGGTTGCCATTTTTACTAAAAATCCAATTGCAAAGAATATTGAAATTAAAATAACCTTTGAATCAGGCATTAATGCTAATGCTGTGCCAATCTTATCAAAGTGGAAAGAGCCTGCTGAAGCGTAAACCATAAGCATGGCTACCAGCATAAAGTAAGCACCTGCAACATTGAAAACAATGTAAGTTAAGCCTGTCTTTCTTGGATTTTTTCCATTCATAATAACAAGGAAATAGGAAGACCAGGTCATCATTTCCCAGAAAATAAAGAATGAGATTAAATCTCTTGCATATACAATTCCTAAAAGTGAGCCAGCAACTATATTGAAAAACAGGTAAAAAGTTCCGTGATAGTCCTTATCCTTAACAAGGGCAAATGCAGTAAAAGCAATAAAGAGGTAGGAAAAGACAATCAATATTGCAAAGAATGCGCTTAAAGCATTTGTCCCGAATTTTAAGCCTTCAAAATAGGCCGGGAGATTGAAATTGTAATTAAAGAAAATAACTTTATCAAAAGGTGTTTTAAAAACAAAATAACAGACTGTTAGAGCAGACGCTAATGTTAACCCCTCTCTTGCAGGCTTAACTATCTTGCCTAAAAAGTAAGCGAGAATACCCGCTAAAATCGGGATTAAAACAACATTGTTAGGCCCTATCATAAGCCACCTCCAACAGAGCCTAACATTGCGGCTATATAGTTAGAACGGTTCATAATGTCCATTGTCACTCCCTTCAAATAAGGTGTTAAAACTCCAGGGAAAAGACCAATTCCCACAATAGCAACAACCAAAATCACAAGAGGAATTACAGAAAACAAAGGAATTGCTTTCTTTTCAATCCTTGTTGGCTCCGGCTCTTTAAACATAATTTGAAGAACCCTGAAATAGTAAACCCCTTCAATTACACTTGCAGCTAAAATAAGCATTACAAGTAAAATATGCTCTGCCTTAACCGCAGCAGTTAGAATCATCAACTTACTCATAAAACCGTTAAGAGGTGGGAAGCCCATAACACCCAAAGCAGCTATAGCAAAAATACCTGCCAAAAAGGGATATTTTTTACCAATACCCTTTAAATCCTCAAAGGTGCTTCCACCAGCTGCCTTTGCAAGCAAGCCTATGGTTAAAAACAAGGTTGCCTTTAATATTGCATGGTTTATAAAGTGGAAAATTGCGCCCTTTAAAGCCCCTGTCGTTCCAATGCCTATAGCAAAAAGGATAAGCCCTATCTGCCCAAGAGAGGAGTAACCTAACATCCTTCTAACATCCTTTTGCCTCAGGGCAGAGAGTTCTGAAACAATCACAGTGAGAACTCCGAACACTAAAAGGGCTTTAACAAAAACTGGCATATTTACCACTGTGAATAAAAACCTTACCATTGCGTAAAGGCCTGCTTTAACAGTTACTGCAGAGAACAAAGCAGCAACAGGCGCCGGTGCTCCCTGATAAACATCGGGAGCCCATGCATTTAAAGGAAACATCTCAGATTCAATCCCAAAACCTAAAAACAGGAAAGACACTGCAAGAAATGCAACTTTGGGATTCATTTGAGAAAACCTGTTTGCAATATCAGCAATGTTTAAAGTACCCAATTGATTGTAAATTAAGGCAATCCCTAAAAGGAGTAATGTGGAAGATATTGAGCCAACAAGCAAAAATTTGATACCAGCTTCACTTCCCTTTCTATCCTTTTTTATAGCAGTTAACGCGTATGATGAAATACTTGTTATCTCCAAAAATACAAACATATTGAATATATCACCTGTAAGCACAATACCTGTGGAACCCATTACCACAAGAAGGATAAGCATCGAAAACTTTTCCTGAGTTTCTGTGGTATTGTCCTTTAACAGGTAAAGTGATACAAGAAAACCCATTAGAGAGATAAGGCAAGCCATAAAAATAGAAAAGGGAGTTATCGCAAGGTTAATGCCAAAAGGAGGCTTATAACCTGCAACAATTACCCTGATTGGCTTAACAAAAACCTTTGGAAGAAAGTAAAAACCTGCCACTGTATTAAACAGCAAGGTTAAACTCATTGCATACAAACCAGCCTTTTTATGGATATACCCTAACAGGGGTATTAAAAACGCAACAAATAGCGGAACGCCAACCATCAAAATAGGACTAAACCAGCTCACAACTACCCCCTCATCTTCTTAATCTTTGAAACATTGAGAGTTCCGTAATGTTCATAAACCCTGATAACAATTGATAACCCCAGTGCTAAAACAGCAACACCAATAACAATAGCAGTAAGAACAAGTGCCTGGGGGACAGGGTCAACCATTTGACCTGGAGTTAACCCCTGTTTTGAAAATATTGGTGCAGTTTTCCCTGAAATATAACCTATTGTTATAAAAAACAGGTTAACCCCTGTATCCACAATTCCCAGCGCAATCATAATTTTTATCAAATTCCTTTTAGTTAAAGCACCAAAAAGACCTATAATAAACAACAATAGAACTCCAAAAAGAACAATATAATGTGTATTCATTAACAACGCCTTCATCCCACTACCCCCATCATATTATCAAGCAATCCGGTTAGCTCTGAACCCACCTTAAAACCAACTGCAACATAGATTATTGGGATTACTCCTGAACTGAAAAGTTCTCCAACTTTTCCAAGGGGTAGAAAATTTGCAAGAAAACTTCCAAGCAAAAACAAACCAAACAGGCCAACTGTTACAAAGGTTAAACCTGCAAGGCTTTCTGTCCATTTAATGTATCCGTGTTTAATCTCGTACCCTTCAATGGCTAACATCATAAACAGAAAGCTTGTGGCAATAACCGTTCCTCCCTGGAAGCCACCACCTGGAGATAAATGCCCATGGATAAAAATGTATGCACCAAAAAGTATGGTAATCGGCAATAAAGGCTTAACCCCGTACTGCAACATAGCATTTGCCGGGGTTTTTTGTTTTTTCACCTTTCTTTCTCCAGACAAAATTGCCGCCAATCCAGTTGCTGCAAGGAATAAAACAGTAACCTCGCCCAATGTATCAAATCCTCTGTAATTCACAACAATTGAGGTAACCACATTTGCTGATTCGGTATCTTTAATATCATTCTCAAGGTAATATTTAGCCACGCCTTTAACATTATTTAAATCCAGCAAACTTACAACTGAAAAAAACTGAAAAGCAAAGTATAAAACAACAAAAAACACAAATATATTTTTAACTCTAAATCTTCTCTTTAACCCAACCTTATTCATACTATTGCTCCTCGTGCTTTTCAAATCTATCTGTTTTCCTTATGGCTATGAGGAAAACAAAGGTTGATAAACCTGCACCAATAGCTGCTTCAGTCATTGCCACATCAGGCGCATGAAGAATTAAAAATAGAATACTTGCCATCAGGGAGACAACAGAAGACCCTAAAACAGAGGAGACAAGGTCATGTGTGATTATGGCAAAATACGCTGCCACAATCATTACCACCACACAGAAAACAGTTACAATCAACACAATATTCATTTTAATTCTCCTCTTCGTTTTTATAGTACTGTTCACACTCGTCAATCACCAGTTTGTAAGGCTTAACTCCACTTCTTAAAGAAGCCCTTGCAAGTACAGAAGAAGAAAGAGGGTTGGTCATTAAAATGAAAAGAGTGAGTAAAAAGCATTTTATCCACCAATCAGGATGCAAAAAACCAACTCCCATTATTGTGCACATAGCACCTAAAGTACTCGCTTTGGTACCAGCCTGAAGCCTGTTATATAAATCAGGCATTCTAACAATGCCAATAGCCGACACAAACATAAAAAAGCAACCTATAACAAGTAAAATGTTCCCTATATAAGTGAATGCTGTATGCAACATTATAGCCCCCCTTCAAAGTAACGGGCAACTACAACGGTACCCACAAAACCGATAAGGGCATAAACCATTGCCACATCTAAATAGATATATCTGTCAAAAACAAAAGATAATACCACCATTAACGCAACAGCAACAACTGTCATAAAATCCAGTGCCATAACTCTATCACTTGCAGTGGGGCCTTTCAAAAAACGGATAAACGCAGTAAAAAGGCTAATTCCGATTAAAATAACAATAACATTGATAAAAGTCATTCAACACCTCCAAGATGCCTTTCAAAAGCGCCCTTGATAATCTTTCCGGCTGCATGAGGTTCTGTTTCCTGAACATCAATCCAGTGAATAAAGAGTTCATCTCCCTTAATGTCAAGAGTCATGGTTCCCGGAGTCAGGGTAATAGAGTTGGCAAGCCAGAGCTTATCCATATCTTCAGTCAACTTTGTTTTAACCCTTACAATCCCTGGATTAATCGGCAAAGATGGAGAAAGAACCCTTTTTGCAACATCAACATTGGCCTTTACCAGTTCAACAAAAAAAACAAAAAGATAAACAATCTTTCCCCAAATCCTTTTCGGGTGCAAATGATAAATTCCCCTTCTTGTAAAAAGAGGCCCTGTAAACAAAGAAATTACAATTGCCACAAACAACCCTACAATTAGTTCATCTTCATGTAGGGATCCAGTAAGCAAAACCCAAATCGCAAACAGGAAAATAATTGTAAAAATTAATCTTGATATTTTCACTGCCCCTCCCTATATTTTTTTAAACTACTCCCTCTACACTCATTCAGTTAATAATGATAACTCAATTAAGACAATATAGTCTAACCTTTTTTTTGAATAGCTATTCATTCTTGGGGAATTTTATGAAAAATTTTTAATAAAATTATTTGTTTTTACTCTGAAGAATTTTATTTATCATATCCTCAATCTGATTTCTATATTTTGGATAATCCGGTGTTGATTTTGCTTTTTCAAAATAAAACAGGGCTTTATCGTCCTGATTGTTTACAAAATAATACTCCCCTAACTTCAAATAAGGCTCGGTAAAAAGAGGATTTAATTTAATCGCTTTATTACATTCTTCAATTGCCGTATTTATTTCCCCTGTTCCAAAGTTGTAGAGTGCATTTGCAAATTCAACCCTTGACTTCACTACATTATCGATAAAAACACCTGCTAAAAGTTTTCCATCGTTCTTTTTAATTAACCTATTTAATACCTTTAAATGGCGATTTGCTTTATCATACCTTCCTTCGTTTAAATAAAGGTAAACCAATGACAACCTTGGCAAAACAAAAACCTTTTTCCTTTTTATCGCTTTTAAGAAATAACCTTCAGCCTTATCAAACTCACCATTCTCATAATAGAATTCCCCTAATTGATGGTACAACCCTGCAGTTTGATATTTTCTATTAGAGAGGGCGCTTTCAAGTAATAGTTTATAACTTTCTATCTTTCCCGTTTGTTTATACAAATTTGCAAGCAATCCTATTGAATTTTCAGCAGGGGCAAGCTTAAAAGCCTTCTTTGCATATGGGATTGCTTCATCAAACCTTTCTCTATTTTTCAAAGCAACAGCATAGTTAAAATTTGGTCTTGCCCTATTTGGAGAATATTTCAGAGAAGCTTTCCATATAGTTAAATCATCTTTATAATCAAAGTTTCTTGCAAAGGTTCTTATACCAAAAATCACAATAACAATTGTTGCTAAAAGTTTAAATTTTTTTAAATCTCTGCCAGACAACACCCATAAAATTTCAAGAATAATGATTGTAAAGAAAAAAGCCGGGCCATAGAGGTTTCTTTCACTTAAAATATCGTAACCTGTCCACTTTAATCCCCTTAAAATAAAGGAATTTGAAGGAGCCATTAAAAGCAAATAAGAAAAATACGCAAATAGGGATAAAGGAAATTTATCCCTTAATTTATAGAAAATTATGGCAAGAAATAATAAAAACAAAAAAGAAAGAACTGCTCTATAATCATAAATCTTTTCAATTAATGGCAAATCGTGGTCTAAATTTATATTTTTAGGAAAAACATTTAAGTAAATTGCATAGGCATTTGCATAAAGGTTTGTTGCTATTGTCTTTTGCTCAACCTTTCCAGAGTATTTTGAAAAAGTTCTTCTTACTTGAGGGAAAGGTGATATGTTGAGAAAAGCAGTGCCCAAACCTATCGCTATAAGAAATAACAAAACAGCAAAAATTCCTATAATAAGCCTTTTTTTAGAAAATGGTTTTACTGCAAGGTAAAGAAAAACACAAAACAAAGGAAATACAAGGTAAACCTCTTTAAAGAAAAAGGAAACAACAAAAACAAACATTGATGAAATAAAATACAAAATCTCATTTTTTAAATCCTTACTCTCAAGAAAAATCAAGAAAAGGTATACACCAAGTATGAAGAAAAATCCACCTATTCCGTTATTACTTCCAGCCACATAAGAAACAGCTTCTGTGTTAACTGGATGAACCAGAAAAAGCAAGCCACCTAAAAAAGAGAATAATTCAACAAAGCTTTCTTTTCTCTGTTCTTCTTTTTTCTTTAATTTTTCTTTCCCCTTTAAAAACTTTGAGATAAGCAATTTTCTCAAAAAGAGAAAAAACAAAAAAGAAGCCAATATATGAAAGATTAAATTTACCACCTTGTATCCAGAGGGATTGTCTTTAAAAATATTGTATTCTGCCAAAAACAGAACCCAGAATGCATAACTATCCCTATTGGGATAAAATCTCTTTGTATTATGAATAATCTTAAAATAACCTGATATAGATTTAAATTCCTTAGCAGTATTAATTAAGCGAAGGTCGTCAAAAAGAAAACTCCCTCCAAGTGAAGGAGAATATATAAGAATGCCAACCAAAAAAAACAAGAATAGAACATATTTTTTTTTGCTATAAAGAGAATTGTTCTTCATACACCAGCCCTTTGATTTTTAATGAACAAAAGAATTTTAACATTAAATAATAAAAAGGTTAAGGTTTGACATAGCTCAACGCCATAGTATTATATTATTATGCTTGGGTTTTATGCTATACGGGAAATAATTTATGCTTGATTATTTTCTCAAACTTACAACTTTTTCTTTTATAATAAACACCTTATTAATACCTTTAAGCCTGTTTTTAGCAAAGAAAATAAATATTGTAGACTATCCAGATAAAAGGAAAATTCACATAGAACCCACTCCTCGAAGCGGTGGGATTGCCATATTTTTAACATTTCTTTTGACAATATTAGTTACGCAAAAATTAACCCCTTTCTTAACAATGCTCATAATTGCAAACACTTTAATTTTCTTAATCGGAATAATTGACGATAAATATAACCTCTCAGCCTATAAAAAACTTGCTGGAGAATTTATTGTAGCAACTTTAATAATTTTTTGGGGGAGTATACGATTTAAAATAGGTGGCAACTACACAGGGTTTTTAAATTCAAACCTTGTTTCTATTCTGCTAAGTTATATGTGGATAATAGGGGTTACAAATGCCATAAACTTAATTGACGGAATGGATGGTCTTGCAGGTGGAATTTCTTTTCTATCATTCTGTGCCATTATAACAATTGCAATAACAAAAGGATTTGCTTTACAGGGAATAATTGCCGGGGTTTTTTTAGGAAGTATAATATCTTTTTTAAATTTCAATCTCCCTATGGCAAAACTCTTTTTAGGTGATTCCGGAAGCCTTTTGCTTGGGTTTAACATTGCAATTTTATCCCTTTCTGTATCATATAAAACAGGTACATTGCTATCCGTTATTTTCCCATCTCTCTTTGTTTTAATTCCTGTAATTGATACTATTTACGCATTTTTCAGAAGAATTATAAAAGGAAAGAACCCCCTTACAACACCTGACAGAGAACACTTACACCACAAATTGTTATTGTTAAAGTTTTCCAGAAACCAGGCTTTGATAATTTTTTATTTCTTTTCTGGGATTTTTACAACAATTGCAATTAGCTTAAAATCTAAAAACATACTTTACGGAATAATATTTAGCTTATCTTTGATTTTTTTGTTATTTCTTGCGATTTACATGCTTGAAAAAAATAAAGTTGATGAAAAGATTGAGAAATTTAACCACTTCACAGACAAACTAAAACAAAAATTGCTGTCAGGTTCAAACGAACAAAATAATAGCCTGAAAATTTTCATTATTTTAAACTCTTCGTTATATGTTCTGGCTCTATATGCAATAAGCTCTTTTAAAGAATATTATAATATTATTTTGGTCTTGCTATTTATCTCATACATTATTCTTGCAATAATCTCTGCACTGTTAAAAGAACAAGGTAAAATGCTTCTCTTTATTAATTTCTGGATAGACTTTTTACTTATTTATGTGCTTGTAATAAATGGTTATGAGAAAATGGTTCAGATTATTTTAATTGTAATCTTCCCCTTTTTCCTCTATAAATTAATCTCAAGAAAAAAGTTTATCATTCTAATTCCCACACCAACAGACATTCTCCTATTTTTTTCAATTCTGACAATACTTATACTTAAAAAGTACAATCCTGATATCTTTCCTATTATTTTCTACACCGCCATTTTTTACACATACAAAAAGATAATTTCAATTGGCAATTTGGAAACAACTGTTAAATTTTCGCTTTTGCAAAGCTTAATTTTTGTTTTATTTCTTCTGTCTCTTATTTTATAAATTAATTGCTATTTAAGACTTTTTCAAATACCCGCAAATACTTCTCAGCAACAGATTCCCAATTATAATAATTTTTAATTTTAATAACATTTTTTTCCTGAAAAACAATTCTTTTACCTTCATCAAAAGAGTTAATTAAACCAGCAATTTCGTTATCCGTTTCAAAGAATAAACCATTTTCCTTCAGTACACTCCGATTAAATCTATTTCTATGGGCAACAATATAAGCCCCTGCCGCCATTGCCTCAAGAAGAGAGGGATTTGTCCCGCCTACCGAATGACCATGAAAGTATAGTTTTGAAAACAACCTCAAGGTGTTAAGCTCTTTCTGATTATAAATTGCACCTAAAAACCTTATATTTGAGTTATCGCCATACTTTCTTACAAGGTATTTCCCATGTTTTGTTTGAGGATTGCCTACCAGTAAAAGAGGAAATTTAGAATTTGATTTCAAATACCCTTTAATAATTGTTTCAAGATTATTTTCAGGCTCAAAACGGGCAATAGTAAGAAAATAAGAATATTTTTTAACACCATACTTTTCAAGAACGCTTAAATCAGGATTATCAAAAATTCCTGCACCGTATGGAATAACCTCCCCATCAACCTTGAAATTTTCAAGATAGTAATCCCTTATCCCCTCATTGTCAAATATAAGAAAATCACTAAAAGCAACCGCCCTTCTTTCGCAAAGTTTTATGAATTTCTTTAAAAGAGAACTCCATTTCTCTCTCTTCCATTCAAGCCCATCCATATTGGTTAAAAATTTTGCCCCTGTCTTTTTTTTCAGGTAAAAAAACAATGCAGAGGGGACATACCCTAAATTTAAAATTATGTCAAAATCATCTTTAACAGCGTTTTTAAGGCAAAGGTAATCGTAAATAAATGTCCCAAATATTTTTAACTTACTCTCTTTAGCAAAAATATGCCTTATTTCAACATCGTTAAACTCGCTTTTTTTATAAGGATGCTCGTCTGTATTATAGACAACAACTTTATGCCCCTTTTTTACCCAGCAAATCGACAACTTCTCAGCACACTGCTCAAAACCACCATACGCATTAGGTATCCCCCTTGTCCCTAAAATGGCAATTTTCATCCAATCAATCCTTTCAGCAATTAGTTTTTAAAGCCTTTTTCTTATGTTTTCAGCAATGCTTTTCATCCTGTCCAGATTTAACAAAAATGAAAAGCCAAGTTTTACCGGCAAACTAACATAATAGTAAAAAAGCAAAAGAAAATTCGGTTTAATTGAAAAATCAATTTTATAGCCATAATCTTGCATTAATTTTCCACAGATTTTCTGGCATAGAAAAACTTCTGTTGAATTCAGCCCCCCCTTTTTCCAATTGGAAGCACTATTTTTGTCAATGCCCAACTCTTGCTCATTGTCTTTTTTTAAAGATGAACCTATTTTTGGAACATTAAGCATGTCTTTTGAATATCCTATTCCTGTGAAATTGCACAAATCTTTAAGAAATGATTCTGGATTATTTAAAATACACTCAAACTTAAATGTTTTAAAAAAATCTTTACTATCATTTGCCTTAGCGATTCTGACAGATGAATTCCACAACCTGCTAATTACCACAGGATGATAATTTGCTCTTACCCTTATCATTTCTTTTAAAGGCATATATTCTTCACCGTAAAACTTCCTTTTCCACTTATTCTTTTGTGAAAGAAGAACATCCCTTGGGTCTCTAACTAAGTTCACGATTTTTGCATTGGGAAAAAATTTTAGAATTTCTTCTATATAAAAAAGGTTTCTTGGTGTCTGCTCGCATGGTATTCTCTTCCCATTCTTTTTAGTTTCAAAAAACAAAAATGCTCTGTAAACATCAATCATTGTTAAATCTTTATTTGAAATAGAATCTACTATCATTTTTGCATCATTCTCAAAGCGATTATCAAAGTTTTTCTTAAAATAATAGCCAACCCTCTGTATAAACAGAAGATATGATGCAAGTTTAATTGCTTCTTTTTCTGTTATCACTTTATTTTCGTCACTTTTACTCCAGATTTCTCCCCAGAAATGTATCTCATTGAAAGTAAAAACTTCTTTATTTTTACCTAAAATCCTTGCTGTCATTGTTGTACCGCTTCTGCTATTCCCTACAACAAAAATGAATTTATCTTCCACTTTCTTTTTCCCTTTCAATAAAATTTTCATAGATTTTTAATAGTTTTAAAGTATTTTCTTTTCTTGAATAATTATTAACAACAAAATTACAAAATTCTTCATTAAAAGGAGAATTAAAGGCTTTCAAAATAGCATTTCTTATTGAATTCACATCGTCAGGCTCACAGTAAAAAGCATAATCTTTAAAATATTCATACTGATACCCTTTTTTCGTTATAACCACATTACACTTCATAGCCGCCGCTTCAAGGCTAACCAGCCCTGTCGTCTCAAACCAGCTTGGCAAAACATGGACTTTTGCAGCTTTAAAGTATTGAGGCAACTCATTTCTATCTACAAAGCCAAGAAAAAAAACATTTTCCCCTGCTATTTTTTTTAATTTTTCATAGTAAAACCTTTGATTGGGAGAAGAACTCCCTATAATAAACAATTTAAAAGGCAATCCATTAACTGCTTTGACCAAATTTATCTGGTTTTTCATCATTGCAACCCTTGATACAGATATAATGCTATCCTTTAACTTAACAGCGATATCATTATCAATCTTTGTTTTTTCATAGTCAAAAACCTCAGTATCAATCCCGTTATAGACAATAGAATAAGGGATTTTTGATATTTTTAAATCCTTTTTAATAGCATCCATCTCCATATGGGAATTTGGAACAATAAAATCAGCAAGATTTAATGTTTTTTTTATCAAACCTATATATCCTTTAATAAATAGGAGTAATAGTTTTTTATTAAATTCTCTATTTTTTATAGCCTTTACCCCTATTTTTAATTCTTGAAAAGCACTGTAAGGAAGTATATTCGCCAGTATTCTTCTAATTCCATAACTGCCAAATCTTTCAACCTCTCTCCAGTTAATGTAAATAGGAGTAATAATCACAGGCTTTCCCTGTTTTCTGGCATTCAATGCCTGGATATATACATCAGGAACAGATGTTAAATTATATAAATGAACCAAATCATAACCTTTTAAATCAGGTTTTAACTCTGTGGAAATATCAACATCGACTCCATATTCTTTTAAAAATTTTGCAGTTTCAACAATTTGATTTGTATCTCCACCAGGAATTTTAAACAAATTAGACCTTGATTGGATTAAAACCCTAAAATTTAACTTACTCATTTTTTAAAATTAAGATTTGAGAATTACAACAAAAAAATAAACAAACACCTAATACCATCCCAATAAAAACACTCATAGTAAATCCCCCATTTGCAGGGAATCCAATAAAAAAAAGGAAAACCAAGTAGAAAATTACATAAAAATTATTTGAAGGAACATTTTTACCAATAATTTTAAAAACAAAATACAAAATTGATAAATAAAGAAAAACACCTATTATCCCAATTTTAAACAATAAAAAAAGAAATATATTATGAAATCTTTCAAGATAAAACACTTTTGAAGCTAAAAAAACTTGTATTGGTTTTTCAGAAAACAAAACAGCACCAAAACCTTTCCCAAATAAAAGCACATTATCAGGATTATTTTTAACAAAAGCTATATATGTATTCCACTCATGGTATCTCCATTGTAGAGAAGAAGCAAAAAAATTTTGAATCTCAGGATAAAGAATTGGCAATAACCAAACAAGGGAAAAACCAATTCCAATTGCAAACAAATAAAATTTTTGTAAATTAATTTTAGTTTTTTCCCTCAGTAATTCCAGAAAATAATAAAACAACAAACAAATGACAAACAAAAGATTTGTCCTGCTTCTCACCAATAATAAAGCAAACAAATACAAAAAAACATATTTATCAAAAAATTTACGAGCAACAGAAATTCTCAAAATTAAAACAAAAGGAAGCAAGCCGGTTGAAAACATTAAAAAAACATGCCTATAAACAGGTCTGTCTACTTCTAAAATTACCCCAAAAACACTCATTGCTATTTGTATTATAGAAATAATCATTCCATAATCAAAAAAACACTCAAGTAAAGGTGAATCAATATAATCTTTATTTTGTATTAACAAAAAAAAGTAAAAAAAGGCACTGAGAAAAAAAAGAAATCTTTTAAAATAACATAAAAATCATTATTATATAAAACACCAAGAAACACTCCATATAATAAAAGGGCAAAATAAAAATAAAAAATTTTTAAAAAAGATTTTTGGAATTTTATTTTTTTTCTTTTTTGAATAAACAGCAACAAAAATAAACCAACTATCAACACTGCTGCCTCAATTTTAAAAATTTTACTCGTTAATAATTTTGGAACTGGCGGAGCAATTAACAACAAGAAGAAGTAAACAATAATCTTTTTTAAATTAACATCAAATTTAAGTATGTTTTTCATCTTTCAACCTTAAACTATCCCAAAAACCTTTTCCTATAGCAAATGAAATTCTAAAATTTCCTTTAAAAAATTTTTTAATCATCCTCAAAAGCACAAAGAAATACATCAAATTTTTTCTTCCAGGAAAGTATTTAGAATAAAATTTGAATAAATTTACCGTATAAAAATACTCTGTAAGTTCCCCTCTGCCAGTGCTTTTCCCGCCTTTATCAAAACCAACTGCATCTTTACAAAAAAACAATTCAAAACCTTTATTCCTTGCAGCAAAACACCAATCGGCATCTTCCCAGTATAAAAAATATCTTTCGTCAAACAAACCTACTTTTCTAAACACATCTAAATGGCAAAACAAAGCAGAGCCTGAAATAAAATCAGGCCTTTGTCCAAATTCCAGAACAGGTTTTACAGTTCCGTATCCCGTAACTTTAAATCCCCCTTTAAATAACTCTCTTCTTCTATTGTAATAATCGTATATGTTAATTCCCCAAACACCTATATTATTTTTCGAACAATTTACCAGTTTTTCTATTGTATCCTCATTCAAAACCATATCTGGATTAAGCAAAAACACAAATGCGTTTTCTTCTTTGTCTAACAAAAACCTTAGCGCAACATTTACACCTGCCCCAAAACCTCTATTTTCACCTGTTTGAATTAAAATTATAGGATAATTTTTATTTTTAGTTATAGGCACTTTTTTTAAATAATCTGAATTTAAATCTTCTTTTTCAACATAAACATATTGTTTCGGTTTATAGGTAAAAGAAACTTCGGGAAGCTTCAATTCTTTTAAATAACTTGTCTCCAGTATCCCATCAAAGAATTTTTTAATATAATCCATTGAATTATCAGGAGAATTATTATCTATAACAATCACCTGAATATTTTTGTATCTACTTTTTAAAACACTTTCAACACATTCAACAGTATCTTTCCAGCAATTGTAGTTAAGAATAATAATGTAAATTTTAGGAAATCTCATTTTTCTTTTTATACAAAATTCTTTTTGGTTTTTCGTTATCAAAGTTTTCTTTTAAACCGTCAAAATACGCATTTAAAATAAAATTAATTCTTCTAAATTTATGGTTATCAAAAAATAATATTCCTATCATAGACTTTAGAAGGCTAATAACAAAACCTTTCCAAAAATTAAATTTTTTTGTAGAATATTTTTTCCCTAACCAAACCAAATTCCTTCTACCATAATATGTTAACCAGAATTTTCTATATGGAATGCGAATACTTTCCTTCCAAAAAAATTTCTTTCTTATTCCTTTTTTCCGTGCCTCTTTATGGATTATAACACTATCAGAAATTAAAAGAATTTCTCCAACCTTACGCAACCTTAAACAATATTCAACATCATCATGATGAATAAAAAACTCTTTTTTAGGAAAACCTATTTTTTCTATTGCTGTTCTTCTAATTAAAATTCCAACAAATGAAGCTATATCTATTTTTTCAATTTGGTTTCTATATTTATCCTTCTGCAATGGTTTCTGAAGTAAAGGGTAGATATTTTTAAAATTTATAAATCCCCTATGGTAAAAGCATATTTTGCCGTTTGGAAACACAACTTTACACGCCAATGCTGAAATCTCTTTTATATCAAAACAATTTGATAGTTTTTCTAATGCATCCTCTTTAGGTTCAGCATCATCATCCATTAACCACAACCAATCATATCCCTTTACATAAGCCCTCCTAACTCCTTCATAAAATCCACCTGCACCCCCTGTGTTTTCGTGCATACGGACATAGTTAATTTTTATCAATTGTCCATCCGTTAAACTTTTTACTTCAAATTCTTTTTCCCAGGGTTCAACTAAATTTTCAGGAGGTAATTCTTTTATGTATCCATTACTCAATAGAAATTCAGGGGTTTCATCTGTAGAAGCATTATCAATTATATGAATTCCATCTAATGGCCTTGTTTGTTTTTTTAAAGCTTCCAAACATTCTATTAATAGTTGTTTTCTATTATATGTAACAACAACAGCACAAACTCTTTCCTTAATATTTTCTTTCATTTTACTTTTTCCTCAAAAACCTTTAATGCCATTTTAATAACATCGTCCATATCATAATATCTATACTCGGCAAGTCTTCCAACCAAAATAAGGGATTTAGTTTTTTCTGCCATTTTTTTGTATTTATTATAAAGTTCTCTATTTTCTTTTGTAAAAACTGGATAGTATGGAATATTTTTTCCTATCTCATATGGTTTGGGAAACTCTTTTAAAATTACTGTTCTTTTAGAATTTGCAGGGTGAATATGTTTAAACTCAGTTATTCTTGTAAAATCATAGTCATTTGGATAATTAACAGTAGCAACTTTTTGAAACCACTCTTTGTCTACTGTTTCAAGCTTTAAATCAAGTGAACGATAAGGAAGTTCTCCAAATTTATAATTAAATAATTCATCTATCATTCCAGTAAATATTACTTTCCCTTCAAACTTTTGTCCAAACAAATAGAATTCATCGTCCTTTAATTGACATACTTCCTTAAAATCAGTGTTGAGCATTATCTTAATATTTGGGTGATTAAGCATTTTCTCAAATATTTTTGTGTAACCTTTTTTAGGTATTGCCTGGTATTTGTCTGTAAAATATCTGTTGTCCCGACTAATGTAAAATGGAACTCTTGCAGTTACTTGAGCATCTATTTCTTCTGGCTTTAAACCCCACTGCTTAGCAGTGTAATTTTTAAATACTTTTTCATAAACATAGTTTGCTATAAATTTTAAATCGTCATCTTTTTCTTTTAATAGAGATAAAATCGAAATTTTGGAGTTGTATTTATATTTCCCAAGTAATTTGTTTTCTAACTTTTCTGCTATTGTTTTTGGAAATACCTCATAAAGAGTATTTAAATTAAAAGGGATTGAAACATTTTTGCCATCTATAAAAGCTAATACCCTATGTTGATAAAACCGCCAATCTGTAAAATTTGACAAATAATCAAAAACTTCTTTGTTATTAGTATGAAATAAATGGGGACCATATTTGTGGATAATGATATTATTTTCATCTTTATAATCATAGCAATTTCCACCAATATGATTTCGCTTTTCAATAATTAATACTTTTTTATTAACTTGTGTTGCAATCCTTTCAGCAATAACACTACCAGCAAATCCTGCTCCTATAATTACATAATCAAACAATTTTTACTCCAACCAATGAGATAAATCTCTTTTAATTAATTCTTGTAATTTCAACATATCTTCTTTATAAAGATTTTTTAGGTATTCTTTTGTTTCAGGATTCATTTGTGGTTTTTTAAGATTTTTTTGCAAAAGCTTAATCTTTATTTTCATTCTCATATCTTTTGGAATTAATGCTTTCACAAAAGGCCTAACAATACTCTTTAATGTGTTAGGTTTCATTAAAAAATTGTGTAAAAATTTGTTGTTGGGAATACCTGAAACATTAAATCTCATTTTAATAGTCTTCGGGATAAAAGAATCATCAACTTCTAAAAATCTAAAGATATCTTGAACAACCGCAAGTGGTGTTTCTTTAAAATCATCATATAAGTATATCTTTACATTTGAGAAATTATCAAGATATGCTTTTACTTGCTTATAATAAAATCCTACATTTTTATAATGCCAAATAAGCCTCCAATTATTGGATATTCTTTGCTCCTCTTGCTCTAAAGCCTCTTCAAAAGTTAAATATTCTCTTTCATCTCTAATTAAATGCAAATATGCTGAAAAAGCCCTTTCTATAGGGTTTCTTAAACCAATTATTATTTTGGGGTCTCCCAAATATTTTTTTATATAAAAAATGGATTTTTCATAAAAATATAAATTATCAACACTTGCTTCACCAATTGCCTTTTCATTTTTTACATCATAAAAAAGATTTTTATATGATTGCCAATCTCTTATTATTCTCCTATCCTCTTTTTCATCCCCAACCCCTTTAGATGGAAATTTTAAAAAATTTGATGTAATAAACTTTGGCTCTTTTATAGGAGACATAAAAATGTCAGGATGCTCTTTTAAATAATGATACAGAGCTGTCGTTCCAGATTTAGCTGCTCCTACTATTAAAAAATTAGGTAAAGGCATATTTCTTCTTTTAAATAATTAATTTTTTCTCCTAACTAATTACAAAATTATCCAAAAAAATTATACCAAAAATAATTAAATAGTTTCTGGGAGAAATTAAACATACAAATTTATTCATAACACACCTTTGGAAATGTTTTCTTAACTAACTTCTTCGTATTTATAAGAGTTAACTTTTCGCTGAATTCACATTATTGTAAACTTCTAAAAGTTTATTGTAATAAATTTCGCTATTAAAATTTTCTTTTGCAAAACTATGAGCAGATTTTGAAAATTCTTTGTATTTATGCTCATCTAAAATTTCTGCTTTTTCTATAGCTCTAATCAAAGAAGAGGTGTTCTTGCTTTCAAACAAAAAACCTGTTAATCCATCAGAGATTAATTCTGGAATACCACCAATATTAGCACCTATAATCGGAGTGCCTAATGCAAGAGATTCTATTACGCTCATAGGATTATTCTCATACCATTCAGAAGGCACTATGACAAATTTTGCTTTCCTTCCAATTTCTTCAAGTTCTTTGTCCTTTTTAAGTCCTATTAGTTTAATTTTTTTTAGATTATTTTCTTTTATCATTCTTTTTAAATTAGCCTCTTCATTTCCACTTCCAGCTATTTTTAATTTTAATTCAGGAAAATTTTTCCATGCCTTAAGAAGAGTAAAAATTCCTTTTTCTTTTGAAAGCCTTCCAAAGTAAAGGTAATAATTTTCATGAGAATGATAGGGAGTTAATTTATCAAAATTAATAAAATTATAAATTTGAACCGATTTTTCTTCTAATTCAGGTTTGTATTTAATATGTTTTTTCATAATAAATTTGCTTACCATAATAAACTTATCTATATGTTTTTCATAAGGAAAAAACAAATCTCTGAAAAAGCATTCAAAAGAAACACCCATGCTATCAAGCAATTTCCCTCTATTGCACCTTTTGAAAACACAGTGAAAATAATTTCCTTTTGCACATTTCTCACAAATTTTTCCTTTCCTGTCAAGCATAAGATACATTGGACAGAGCATTCTATATTCATGTACTGTCATTACAACAGGAATTTTGTGCTTTTTTAATACAGGGAGTATTGATAAACTCAACCTTCCATAAAAAATGTGTAAATGGGCAATATCAGGCTTTGTATCTAAAATAAGTTTTTCCAGAGAATTTGCAGCGTCTTTTGAATAAAAAAATCGTTTTACCATTAAAACTTTTTTAAAAAATGGAAGATTTTTAAAATCAACTGGATTAATAAAATAACTGGAATGCTTGGTATCTAATATTTCTTTATCTCTAACACTAAAAAAAATAACATCATGCCCTTTTCGCTGCAACAATTCACCAGTTTTAAGATAGACTGTTTCTGACCCACCCTTTAAATAATGATAATTGTTAATCTGCAATACTTTTATTTTCTTAACCATTTTTCTAATAAATCCTTGGATAAAAAATCCATTTTCCTGTTATTTTTCTTACCTTAAAACTATACAATGTATTCCAGAAAATCATTGTAATTGCACTTGCAAAAGCAGCACCGTTTATACCGTATTTAGGAATCAATAAATAGTTTAAAATAATATTTGCCAGTGCCCCTATAAACATAACATTTTGATGAAAAACCTGATGGCCGGTCATTAAAAGAATAAGGCCAACACTTCCACAAACTGCATTGTAAAAAAAGCCTATTAATAAAATAATAAGGCAAACAGTTGCAACCTGAAACTCTTTACCAAAAATACCTAATAAAAAATTAGAAGAGAGAATAAAGAATAGAAAAACAGGAAAAGTAGTCCAGAATATTAGTTTTGTTGATTGTCTGGCAATTTTTACAAGCCCGGCAATGTCTTTCTTACCCCAGAATTCTGCAAATTTAGGCGCAGCAATTGTGTTTATAGCCATTAAAATTATTACAATAATCTTTGAAATCCTTGATGCTACATTATAATATCCAACTGTTTCGGCAGACTTAAACATCCCCAGCATTATTGTATCTGCCCAATTGATTATCAAACTTAATGAATTTGAAAAAAGCATTGGTATCGAGATTGAAAGCAACAATAAAAATCCCTGATTTTCCCTTCCCCTTTCTTTAAGCTCTGGAATATTTCTGTACTCTTTAATCCAGACATAAAATACAAAAAACAAAAGAACAAAAACAGATAAAACAAAGGCCAAGATTGGAAAAACTGTTTTTTCAAAAAATGGAGTTTTGTAATGCATATTTAGAATAAAGGGAAGCAAAAACAAAAATAAAATAGAAAGGAAATTTAGACCCACAAATCTAAAAAGCATATACTCTTTTACCATCTTAAATCCTCTTATTCCTTCCGAAACAATAATAAAAAAACTAAAAGGAAGAGTTGAAAATGCTACTATTATTAGAGGAATTTTCATAAAAGTTTTTTTTAATAAACTCGTTGAAAAGAAATCAGCATTATAAAATGCTACTACAGAAACTATCAAAGATGCTGTTAACACAATTAAGGCAACTTTTTTAAAAAGATTTTTTAAAGCCTTTCTGTTTCTCTCAGATTTAAATTCAGCACAAAATCTTAAAAATAGAGTCCCTGTACCAATTGTTCCTAATGTGGAATAAATATTTAAAAAAGTCAGTGAAAGGGCAAAAACTCCCACAGCTTTTGCCCCAAATTTTCTTGAAACAAGAGCAATAAATAGATAAGAAAAAAATAAGCCTGTAATCCTTAAAATTAATGCGGTAGAAAAACCAGAAAAAAGCTCATTGAAATGTTTGTCTTCTTTAATCTTCTTTTTAAGAGAGTCAAAAAAAATCATGGAAACATTATAATCTATTTTTTTACTTTTTGGTTTTTTATCACAAAAGCACAAAAAATAGCTTAATCAAGCCAGATTTTTAAATCCCTGTTTATTAAATCCTGGAGCCTTAAAATATCTTCCTTAAAATATGTATTAATCAAATGCTTTTTAAAATCTTTATCAAGTTTATTATATTTAATAGGTACATTATTAAACCTATTTAATTTTTCAAAAACTCTCCGTCTAATCTTAAAATTGGGGAAAATCACCCTCCCCATCCTCTTCGGTAAACTATTACGCTCACTGTATAACTTATACGAAAGTATTTTAAATCTGCTTTTTCCTGCAGGATTTGACTTAACATCAATGAGTCTCCTTTACATCTGGGAGAAAAATATCAGGGTGCTGGATAAGTATATTATGAAGTGTTGTCGTACCTGATTTTGCAGCGCCAACACAGAAAAACTCTGGTAAAGGCACATTGCCCCCTATTTAAATATCAAACCAGAAAGAAAAATCTATTTTAAGTAATGATTGTGTTTTTAAAATATCTTCCTTGAAAAGAGATAACAACTTCTCTTTTTCCCTTTTAGTTAATAAAGGCTTTTCATTTTCCATAAATAAGTAATTATAAGTTTTTTTTATTAATTCAGGTGTTTTAAATGGGAAAATTAAATTAATCTTTCTTCTTAAATCTTTAATTTTGTTATTTATCCAGGGAAGTTTAGGATTTAAGGCCTTATTCAACTTTTTTGAAAAATCCACCTCAAAATCTTTTTTTACACCAAAAAAAGCAAATAAATCCCTACAGGTTTCAGGAAGGTTTTTTGTATATTTTTCAAAAATTAACACCCTGATATTATTTTCAGGAAAAAGATTAAAATATCTCTGCAATTGATTAAAATACAACCCAATCTCTAAACAGTTTTGCCTGCATTCATTTTTTCCTTTCTCGTAATCGGAGAAAACCTCATCAAGAAAATCATTATTGTTAATAATCCCGTCTCTTAAATTCATTAAAAAATGGGAAAATGCCCTTTCAACAGGATTCCTTAAAATAATAATAATTTTTGCATCTTTATTGAATTTATAAATCTCCTCCGCTGCAACAGAGGAAAACAAATAATATGCGCTTGCCTCACCTGCAACCTTTTCCTCTTTCATATAAGAAAAAAGTTGCAAGTATAAATTAAAATCCTCAATGTATGCTATGTGCATCTGCAAAGGATGTTTTCTCAAAAAATACTTTTTATCAAGGAAATAAGCCCTTCCTGATTTACACCTTTTTGCATTTTCAACAATATCTTTTGCAAAATAAACAGGTTCTTTTATAGGTGAAAAATAAATCTCCGGGTGCTGGGAAAGGTAATATTGAAGTGATGTTGTACCACATTTTGGTGCACCAACTATAAAAAAATCAGGGACTTTTTTTCTATTTTTGCTCATTGGCTAAAAATCCTTTTTGTTCAAGAAAATTATAAATTATTTTTACAGCCTCTGAAATTTCAGTATCAACTGTTTTTATGTGTATTTCAGGGTTGTCTGGTTTTTCATAAGGGGAATCAATCCCGGTAAAATCACTTATTTCACCATTTAAGGCCTTTTTATAAAGCCCTTTGGGGTCTCTTTTAATACAAACTTCAAGTGGGGTATCCACAAATATTTCAATAAAATTCTCCCTGCCAATTGTTTCCCTTGCCTTCTCCCTTTCTTTTTTAAAAGGGGAAATAAATGCAACAAGCACAATGACCCCTGCATCAACAAAGAGTTTTGCAACCTCAGCAACCCTTCTTATATTTTCAACCCTGTCTTTGTAATCAAAGCCTAAATCCTTATTTAATCCATGGCGAAGGTTATCGCCATCAAGCAAATATGTGTGATAGCCTGATTTATTTAACTTATATTCAACCTCATTGGCAATTGTGCTTTTCCCACTTCCGCTTAACCCTGTAAACCAGAGAACACAACCTTTCTGGTTTTTTATTCTCTCCCTGTCTCTTCTTGAAACCTTGTGTGCGTGCCAGATTAAATAATCCATATTTCTCTTACTCTATTTCATCTATAGATTTGCATCCCCATTCAGGGTAATGCTCTCTGATAAACTTATTAAGAGCTATTTCACTTTCAGTGTAAATTCTCTTCTTTTTTCTCTTTGTGGATTCACCAACAATTATTCCTGCGGCAACTGTGTTATTTGTTAACCTATCAATGAGAATAAAAGAGCCTGTTGTTTTATTCTCTTCGTATAAATCAAATGCAACTTCTTCCGCTAAATCAATTTGAACCCTGGCTATGTCGTTTAATTCAAGAACCTTTGTTTCTACCTTTTCCCAGGTATTTACATCTTTTTTAAACAAAATTCTGCTAATTATGGCATTTGTTTCCTTGGTGTAAAGTTTTATAATATACTCCCTGTTTTTCAAAGACTCTTCATCCATCCACACAAGCATGGCTTCAAAGGAATCATTGAATTTCGGCTCTTTTTCCCCCTCTTTTACAATTAAATCTCCCCTGCTTACATCAATATCCTTTTCAAGAACAAGGGTAATTGACATTGGAACAAATGCCTTTTTAAGTGTTTTATATTTATGAGTTTTTCCTAAATTTTCAAAATTTAAAGGGGGAATTATTGATTTTACCTTTGTTTTCATCTTTGATGGATAAACTATTATTTCATCATTTTCTCTTATTACCCCACTTGCAATATTTCCACAGTATCCTCTAAACTCCTCATTTGGCCTGTTTATATACTGGACAGGGAATCTGAATTCAGCATCCCTTTTAAAACTTGAATTTAAAATCTTAACAGTATTCAAGTATTCTAAAAAAGCCTTGCCTTTATACCATGGGGTATTTTCTGAAAGCTTTACAATATTATCTCCCTTTAAAGCGCTTATAGGAATAAAATCAATCTCAACATCAAAGTGCTTAAACGGAAGAGAGAATTTCAACTGCTTAAACATCAAATTGTAATCGTGCACAATCTTTTCAAAAATATCTTTAGAATAACCAACTAAATCCATCTTATTTACAACAACAAGCAAATTCCTGATTCCTAAAAGACAGAGCAAAAAAGAATGCCTTCTCGTCTGGGTTAACACTCCATTTCTTGCATCAATTAAAATAACTCCTAAATCTGCTGTGCTTGCCCCGGTTACCATATTTCTTGTATATTGCTCGTGTCCCGGAGTATCGGCAATAATAAATTTCCTCTTCTCAGATGAAAAATACCTGTATGCAACATCAATTGTTATTCCCTGCTCCCTTTCAGCCTGCAAGCCATCTACAAGTAAAGAAAAATCAATCTCTTCATCAGTTCTTTTATACTTTTTTTCAGCCTTTAAAGCCATTATATGATCTTTAAAAACCATTTTTGTTTCATAGAGAAGCCTTCCTATGAGAGTGCTTTTCCCGTCGTCAACACTCCCACAGGTTATAAACCTCAGCATCTCTTTTTCTTCATGCTGTTTAAGATAAGATAAAATATCATTCTTTATTAAAAATTTTGGATTCTGAATATTGGATTTTGAATTATTTGAGAAAGATGAAGAACTATCCATTTTGGTTCTCCATTAATGTTTTATTTATTTTGGTAAAAATATTGATAATTGAATTTATCTCTTCAAACAATAAATCCTTTTCTAAATAGTTTGCAATATAACCGGAATCTCTTAATAGTTTTAACCAATACAATGTTTCCCTTGCTTCTTTACTTGCAATAGCTAACTTATACAAAAAATCTTTTTTTGATTGAGCAGCCTGTGCATCCTCAACATTTGCTCCAATTGATGTCCCGCTCCTTAGAATCTGCTTTGATAACACAAACTCCTTTTTCTCAAGTTTTAAATATTTATATAATCTTATAATTTCTAACGCAAAACTATATGTTTTCTCTTTAATTAAATTTTCTTCTTTCACCCTTTAACCTCTAATCATCAATCCAGAATCCAAAATCTAAGACTAATTAATCAAACTTTCCCAATTCAAAATTCAAAATCTATAATCTAAAATTCCTCAAAAATATCCCTCTATCTTTTTCTTTTCCATACTTCCCACCTCGTCAAAATCAATAAGCCTGCCCTGTCGCTCAGAATACTCAGTTAAAAGCATTTCCTGAATTACTTCAGGTAAAGTCTGTGCCTTTGATTCAATAGCCCCCGTTAATGGATAGCAGCCCAATGTTCTAAACCTTACCCACATTTTAAATGCCTTTTTCCTTAACTCTTCCGGCACCCTGTCATCATCAACAAGGATAAGTGTACCGTTGTATTCTGTAACCAATCTCTCTTTTGCAAAGTAAAGGGGCACAACAGGTATGTTTTCAAGGTAAATATAAAGCCATATATCTAACTCTGTCCAGTTGCTTAAAGGGAAAACCCTTACACTCTCCCCTCTGTCAATGTGGGTATTGTAAAGATTCCACAATTCAGGCCTCTGCTTTTTTGGATTCCACCTGTGGTTTTTATCCCTGAAAGAGAAAATCCTCTCCTTAGCCCTTGATTTTTCTTCGTCCCTTCTTGCACCGCCTATAACAGCATCGTATCCACCTTCTTTTAAAGCCTTTTTTAAAGCCTGGGTTTTCATAATGTCGGTGTGTATTTTACTCCCGTGAATAAAGGGGTTAATATTCATTTCAATCCCTTCAGGGTTGGTGTACACAATCAAATCAAGCCCTAATTCCTTTGCCCTTTTATCCCTGAATTCTATCATTTCCTTGAATTTCCACTTTGTGTCAATATGAAGGATAGGGAAGTTAGGTTTAGACGGATAAAATGCCTTCATTGCAAGGTGAAGCATAACAGAACTATCCTTGCCGACGCTGTACATCATAACAGGGTTGTTAAAGTTAGCGGCAACTTCACGAATTATGTAAATACTTTCTGCCTCCAACTGTTTTAGGTGGGACAATCTCTCCATAACCATATCCTTTTTCTTTAAAAGTACAGTTTAAAAAATACCATAAAATCAAAAAAACACAAACAAGATAGGGAGAATTAAAGAAAAACACTAATCTGACAGAATAGAATTTATCTTTTCTTTCAATCCGTTAAGCACCTTGGTTTTTGAAAAATTTTCAATAATATACTTCCTTGCATTCAAACCGTATTGCGTTCTCAAAGATTTATCGTTTTTCATTTTTTCAACAAAATTTAAAATTTCATCAAAATCTTGAGGGGAGAAGAAAGCTCCTCCTTGAGACTCATTTAATATTTTTGCAACTTCAGAATTTTTATTCCCTGTAACAAGGGAAGGCCTTGCGCTTGCCATCATTCCCAATAATTTGGAAGGCATTACAGTGTCAACAACTGAATCCTTTTGAAAAAGCAGGTGTAAATCTGCGCTGCATAGAAGATCGGGCAATTCTTCATAGGGGACAGGTGGGTAATACTTAACATTTGAGTAATTTTCTAATTTTGAGACCAGCCAATCCTTTCTCGCCCCGTCACCAACAACAACAACTTCCATATCTTCCCTATCTTTTATAAGTTCAACAAACCTTAAAAAGCTCTCCCAATCCTGTTTGGCACCAATATTTCCTGAATAGAGAAGTTTAAATTTATCTCCATTTAAATACCTATGAGGCTTTGATTCTTCAGGATTTACAAAGTTTTCATCAATCCAGTTGGGAAAATAGTAAATTTCGCTTTTTGTTTTTCTTTTAGCCTTTTCAATCATAGAAAAACTTATTGTGCTTACAATGTTTGATTTATTTAATAAACTGGATTCAACAAAATACAAAACCTTGCTCATTATTTTTTGAACAAACTTGCCTTTAATAACCCCTGATTCAAATGCCGCATCAAATTCAAAGTCCTGAATGTGAGTCCATACCTTTGCCTTTTTTCTTTTTGCAAGTTTTTGTGCAAGGTAAATGTTTGAGGTAAAAGGCACAATTGCAATTACAAGGTCTGTCTCTTTTATTTTTCTTAAATTTTTAAAACTTCCAAATGTAAAACTTAAAATTTGCCTTATCCTTTTTAAAAAAGAAGGGTTAGAGGGAGTGTATTGCTTAAATCTGTAAATCTTTATCGTTTTGTGATCTTCTTCCAGATAACTTCCCTTACTTTTGTAATCTTCCCAGATCTCCCACTGAGGATAGTAAGGAAAACCTGTTATAACACTTACCTCAAAGCCATTTTCAGAAAGAAATTCTGCCATCTGTGAAGTGTAAAGCCCTGTTGATGTATCTTCAGGGTAAAAGTTTATACTAATAATCGTTATCTTTTTTTTCATACTTTTCCACTAATTATCAAAAATTAATAAGCGCCTTTTTTGTTTAAAACCACAAAAACTGTTTTAAATAGAATCATTATATCAAGCCACATTGACCAGTTTAATACATACCAGGTGTCAAGTTTAACCCTGTTGTCATAATCAACATCGTTTCTTCCACTAATCTGCCACAAGCCCGTAATACCTGGCTTTACGGAATAGTAAAATTTAGCATACTCCTTGTAATACATTTTTATTTCATCCTCAACAACAGGCCTTGGCCCAACAAAACTCATCTCACCCTTTAACACATTAAATAGTTGTGGCAATTCATCAAGAGAGGTTTTTCTCAAAAATTTTCCAACCTTTGTTATCCTCGGGTCATTTTTCAGTTTAAAATACTTTTCCCACTCCTTCCTTGCCTCTTCATCTTTTTCAAGAATCTCTTTCAGCCTCTCCTCTGCATCTTTATACATTGTCCTGAATTTAAAGACTTTAATCTTTTTTCCGCCTTTTCCAACTCTCTCATGCCTGAAAAAAACCGGCCCTTTTGAATCAAGTTTAATAATTAGCCCAATTATAAAAATAAGGGGAATTAAGAAAGGGATTAAGAGAATAGCAAGAATAATGTCAAAAATTGTTTTAAAAAACTTATTTCTCCCATACTGCAAGTTGTTGTGAATTTTCAACAAAAACATCTGTTCATCAAAAAGATGATACAATTCTGCATTTGAGGTTGAAACCTTTTTCATTTTAGGCACAAGATAGAGTTTTCTTACATAGCTTTGTACATCGGCAGCCAATTTTTCAAGCTTTTCCTCACCTAAATCAGGCTGTGCAATTACAACAGCATCTATATTTTTTTGAGGAATAATAGTTGAGTATTCTTCAATCTTGCCCAAAACATTGTACCTCTCTCCGTTTATTTTAACCTCTCCCTTAATCTCATCATCAAGAAACCCAACAATGCTGAAACCCAATTCACTATCGTCAAGCAAAGCCTTTGCAACAAGCTTTCCTGTTTCATTTGCCCCAATAATTAGAATATTGCTTGTGTAAAGCCCAATTTTAGAGAGAAAAATCTTAAAAAAGTGCCGTGATAAAGGGAAAATTATAATGGTAAAAACAAAATAAAAGAATAAAATTGACCTTGGAAATTCAGGCTTTTTGGTAAGATAAATCAAAGAAAAACCCAATATTATAGTAAAAAATGCACTAACAAAAATCTCCCTTGCCTCATCCCAGAACGATAGCCTTTTTGAATAAATCCCTTTTACAATAAAAATAAAAATTAAAAAAAGCGAAACCCACCATATTGATTTAAAATAATTGGCAAGGTTAGGTTTTATATAGAATAAACCGTAATCCCCTAAAAAACCTTTCGCTATTATTGAAATTTTTAAAAGAATTATGCTTATTAAAACATCGTGAATTAAGAGTAAAAACTTACTGAAATTTCTTCTTACGCTGTTTAGCATTCAGCCTCCCAACATGATTTTTAATAATAAGAAATTCCTACAACAAAGTAAAGAAAAACCGCTAACAGTAAAACAGCAACCTTTCTCCCTGAATAAAACATACAATTAATTCACTAAATCCTCATACCCCACAATTTTCCAAAATGGTGGATGGTAAACAGGAATTATGAATTTAAAAGATTGAATTGAAGATAATAATTATTTAATTTTAAAAGAAAAATCCTTCATCAATCCAAAATCCAGAATTTATAATTCATAATTTTTCCCCTAAAACTCCAAACCATTCCAACCACCCACCTAAAACCACCTGGAACCAAAAACACTGAACTCTCATCCCCCAGCACCACCTATTATTTATTGACTTTTAACAAAACAACAATAAAATAAACCTGTATCCTTTTAAAATTGCGGGATTTAAAAGAGTTATCAAATCCCCTAAAGAGGTGATATATGAAAAAGGTCTTAATCTCCGGCGGAGCAGGTTTTATAGGCGCTGAACTTGCAAAGATAACCGTTTCAAAGGGATATAAAACAATTGTAATTGATGCTCTAACCTATGCTGGAGACTTTACAAGGCTTCAGGAAATAAAGGATAAAATCAAATTTTACAAAGCAGACACAACTGAAAGGAAAGCGGTTTTTGATATTTTCAAAACTGAAAAACCGGACATTGTTTTACACTTAGCGGCAGAAAGCCATGTGGATAGAAGCATTTTAGACCCATCCCTTTTTCTAAAAACAAATATAATAGGCACTCAAAATATGCTTGATGCATCAAAAGAATATGGAGTTGAAAAATTTGTAAATATGTCAACAGATGAAGTTTACGGTGAATTGGGGAAAGATGGGAAATTTTTTGAAACAACCCCTTTAAACCCAAACTCCCCTTACTCTGTTTCAAAAGCATCACAGGATATGCTTGGAAGAGCATACTTCAGAACTTACAAACTTCCTGTTATTACAGTAAGGGCTTCAAACAACTACGGTTACTGGCAATACCCTGAAAAACTTATCCCTGTTGTAATTTTAAAAGCATATAACAATGAGAAAATCCCGGTTTTCGGAAGGGGAGAAAATGTTAGAGAATGGCTGTTTGTAACAGATTGTGCAGAAGGAATTTTATCACTTGCAGAAAGAGGAAGAGACGGGGAAATATACAACATTGGAAGCGGAGAGGAAAAGAAAAACATTGAAGTGGTAAAATCAATACTTGACTTAATGGGCAAACCCCACTCTTTAATTGAGTTTGTAAAAGACAGGCCAGGCCATGATTTCAGGTATGCCCTTGATTTTTCAAAAATAAGGAAAGAAATTGGATGGGAAGCAAAGATCAAATTTGAAGAGGGGATAGAAAAAACAGTTAAGTGGAACCTTGAAAATATCAACTGGCTTATGGATAAAAAGAAAGATTTAGAAAGGCTATGGGAAAAGGTTTACAAAAAGCAAAAATAATCATTACCGGGAAAAATGGTCAACTTGCAAAAGAGTTTATAAAACTGCTTTCCTTAAAAAACATTAATTTTTTTGCTTTTGATAAAAAACAACTTGATATTTCAGATTTTAATAAGGTGAACACAGTATTAAAAGAGATAAACCCTGATTTTGTTATTAACTGTGCCGCATACAACTTTGTTGATAAAGCGGAAGAGGAGAGGAAAAAAGCCTATTCAGTAAATACAATTGGCGTTGAAAACCTTGCAAAAGTATGCAGGGGAATTAAATGTAAAATTGTGCACTATAGCACAGATTATGTTTTTGACGGCAATAAAAAGGCTTTATACATTGAAAAAGACATCCCTAATCCGTTAAACTATTATGGAAAAACAAAGTTAGAGGGAGAGAAAAAAATTAAAGAAATTTGCGAGAATTTTTTAATTTTCAGAGTTAGCTGGGTTTACGGAGAAGGAGGTAACAACTTTGTTGCTAAATTTCTAAACTGGGCTAAAAAAAACAAGAATTTGAAAGTTTCAGAAAACGAAGTGTCAATCCCTACCTATGCAAAAACAATTGCAAAAAAATCTCTTAAAGCAATAGAAGAGGGATTAACAGGCTTATTTCATTTAACAAATTCAGGCTATGCTTCCAGGTATCAATGGGCTTTAAAAATAAAAGAATATTTAAACTTAAGCAATAATATAGAACCGGTTAATTCAAGCATATTCAATTTAAAGGCAAAAAGGCCTGAATTTTCAGCAATGGACAATAGTTTTATAAGCAAAAGCCTTGGGATTGATATTCCACAATGGGACAAGGACTTAAAAAAATACTTAGAGGAGATAGAATGAGGGAAATTGTAAATATTGTGCTTGCAGGGGGAAGTGGAACAAGGCTATGGCCAATAAGCAGAACCTTACTTCCAAAGCAATTCCTTAAACTAAACGGGCATTATTCCTTTTTCCAGCAAACAATTTTAAGGCACAAGGAATTTACAGACAAAACCATAGTTGTTGTAAATGACAGCCAGTACTTTCTTGCCCTTGAACAATTAGAAGAAATCAACATGGAAGACAAGGTTTTGTTTGTTATTGAATCTGTTGGAAGGAATACAGCTCCGGCAATATGCCTTGCATCAATGCTTTTAAGGGGAGAAGACATTGCAATTGTAACCCCATCAGACCACTTAATAACGGACAATGAAAACTATAAAAAAGATTTTGAAGCTTCAATTAAGTATCTAAGCGACAATAAAATTTTAACCTTTGGTATTAAGCCAGACTCTCCAAATACCGATTACGGTTATATTGAAACAGGAGAAACACTGGAAAAAAACATTTACCAGACAGTTAAATTTCACGAAAAACCGGAGAAAGAAACTGCTTTAGCATACTTAAAAAAGGGAAACTTTTTGTGGAACAGCGGGATATTCGCTTTTAAAATCAAAAGTTATCTAAATGAACTTGAAAAATTTGAGCCAGAAATGTATAAGGCATGCGAAGAAACATTCCTTGACAGCAAAATGAACGGCAACCTTATAAGGTTCAAAAGGGAATTGATGGAAAAAATCCCGGCAAATAGTATAGATTATGCGGTTATGGAAAAAACAGACAGGGGAATTACAAGACTTGCTTCCTTTGACTGGTCCGATGTGGGAAGCTTTGACTCACTTTATACAATTCACGAAAAAGACCAGAACAATAACACTGTCTATAAACCAGAAAATCTAATAAATATAGATTCAAAAAACAACTTAATAATTACTTCAAAAGGCAGATCAATGGTAACAATAGATATTAACGATTTAATTGTGGTGGACACAAAAGACGCAGTGCTTATCTCAAATAAAGGCAGCTCCTCAAAAGTAAAAGAAGCGGTAAAAATCCTTAAAGAAAAAAACAGTGAAATTGTTGAAAGCCACATTACCACTTTCAGGCCATGGGGAAGTTTTACCGTTCTTGCGTCAAACAAAAGATACAAAGTTAAGAAAATCTATGTAAAACCGCACAGAAGGTTATCTCTTCAATTACACAAACACAGAAGCGAGCACTGGGTTGTTGTTACAGGCCAGGCAAAGGTAACAATAGGCAATGCTGTAATGCTTATAAAAGAAAACGAAAGTGTCTATGTTCCAATTGGAGAAAAACACAGGCTTGAAAACCCGACTGATAAGGACTTAGAAATTATTGAAATTCAGGTAGGATTCCCTTTAACTGAAGATGACATTGTAAGAATTGAGGACGATTATAAGAGGGAGTAAACCTTAAACATCTCCTTTTGATTTGTAGCCTAAATAGGATGTAAAAAAAGCTACAATTAATGTTATCAATAAGAATATTACAAAATGTAAAAGCCTGCCTGATTGAAATGAGTTAAAGCCTACAATCACTATTAAAATAAAAATTATAGCCCAGGATTTTGAAGGCATTCTAAAGGGACTGTCATTATCTTTAGAAAAGAAGTAATTCAATATGGCTAAAAGTATAATCAAAACAGTTAACACAAGATAATAAATAACAGGTGTCATAACTCCTCCTTATTTATTATCAGTCAACCTAATACTAAAAAAATTATTCTTCCTCTCCAAAGAAGAAATAATGGGCACATTCTTTAGAGCAAAACTCTCTTCCACCCATATTGTACGCACAGTTTCTGCAAAAATATTTAAAACAGATGGGACACTTTTTTAATGTAATTGTTTCTTTTTCAGTTATCCCACATATTGCACATTTTTTTATATTTTTATCACTTTCTGGAAAATTAAACATTTTATTTCACCGGCAACCTGACAATAAAAACAGTGCCTACTCCCTTTTTACTATTAACAATTATCTCACCACCATGAGCCTCAACAGCAAGCTTACAGAAAGCAAGCCCAATTCCTTTGTTTAATTCATTTCTTGAAGAAACAGGGTTTAATTGAACAAACTCTTCAAAGATTTTTTCAAGGTCTACTTCTTCCATCCCCTGCCCATTGTCTATAAGTTTTATTTCAAAAAACTTTTTATCTTTGTTCATAGAAACGGATATTTCAATTCTGCCCTTTCCCTTTTCAGTGTATTTAAGAGAGTTTGCAATCAGATTCTCCAGCACTCTTTTTATTATTTCCCTATCAATGTAAACAGTGTCAAAGGACTGTGGAGGGTAAAATACTATTTCCTTTTTTTCAAGCTCAAGTGCTATCTGAAAAGTCTCCCTTGCCTCCTCTACAAGATTGGGCAAATCTACAGGTTGTTTGTTAATTTTAAAGGTTTTCCCTGAATACTTTGCAATATCCAGGGCGTTCAAAATCATTGTGAAAACCCTGTTTACTGAATCAAGGGCTATGTTTAAGTATTTTTTCCTTTCCCTCTCATTAATCTCCTCATCTCTTGCAATTTCAAGGGCACTTTTAACTGCAGATAGAGGATTTTTCATGTCGTGGACAAACATTTCAAGGTATTTTTTTTGGTTCTCGGTTTTTTCCTTTTCAGATAAAATGAGATTCTTTGTTCTGAAATAAACAATTATCAACACAGCATTTAAAAACAAACTTATTAAAAATGCGATAACAATTCCGTTCATATTCATATTATTTAACTTTTTTAATACTAAATCAATCTATTTTTAGAAAATTTTTTATACAAAGAACAGAAAGTGTCAGAAAAACACCAGGGATAACAGATATATAAGGCGCCACAAGAATAAACTCTTTCCCATCAGCAATTATATTCCCCCACGAAGGCAGAGGGGGCTTAATTCCTATCCCCAGAAAACTTAATGAAGCCTCAACAATTATAGCCCCAGCAAAAGATAGGAGAATTTGTACAAGCAACGGAGTTTTGATATTGGGTATTATATGTTTGATAACAGCTTTTAATACCCTTTCTCCTGATGCTATTGAATAGATAAAGTAATCTTCATTCAGTTTTGAGACTATCAACCCTCTGGATAACCTTGCAAACCCTACCCATCCAGAAACACTTAAAGCAATTATTACTCCCCAAATACCCCCCTTAAAAAATGCAGCAAAAACTATAGCAAGAAGCATTCCCGGGAAAGATTGAAAAATATCGATCAATGAAACAAGCATTTTATCTATAAACCCGCCTTTAACCGAGGCAAAGAAGGCTACTGTAAATCCAACAACAAGAGAGATTAAAACGGCAATAAAGGATATTGAAAATGAAATTAACCCTCCCAAACAGACCCTTGAGAGTAAATCCCTTCCTAAATAATCGGTGCCAAAAGGGTGGCTGAATGAAGGAGAAAACAACCTTGAAGAAAGGTCAACAGAATAGTAATCTGGCTTTAAAAGAAAACCAACTACGCAAAAAGCTAAAATTGAAAAGAATAGAAACCTATAAATCCCTCTTTTCAAAACTCACTCTCCTGTCAAGAACTCCTATTAGGAAATCACCTATAAGATTTGAATAAATATAAACAATAGCAATAAAAATCGCCAGTGATTGTACAAGTGGGTAATCCCTGATATTTATCGCCTTTATTAAAAGAAGCCCTATCCCATCCCAGGAAAAAATTGTTTCTGTAATTATCGCCCCTGTTAAGAGAAAACCTAATTGAAGAAATAACACAGTAACAACAGGGATTAATGCATTTTTAACAATGTGCTTGAAAAAAATAAGATATTCTCTTATTCCCCTTGTTTTAAGTGCCACAGTGAACCTTTTGTCTATTTGGTTTAAAAGTTCATTTCTAAATATATGTATTAAATAGCTTCCCATAGGAAAGGAAAGGGTTAACGCAGGGAGAAACACATGGTAAAAACCTCCCGTTCCTGAAACTGGAAAAATTTTTAATTTCACTGAAAACGCTAACAGCAGAAGTATCCCTAACCAGAAAGAGGGGATAGACATCCCTATTGTTGCAAAAAACACAATAACTTTGTCAATAATCCCCTTATGAAATCTAACCGATAGAAAAGACAGGGAAAAAGATAAAAGTATAGCTATCAAAAATGCTACAATCCCCAAAAAAAGTGTATTTTTAAACTTTGATTTAATAACTGAAAAACATGGTTTATTGTAGTAAATAGAATTACCTCCACCGTTAACAAAAACATTTTTAAGGAAAAAAGCTGCCTGAGTAATAATTGGTTTATCAAGGGCATACTCTTTCACAATCCTTGTTTTCATTACGCTTGAAGCGTTTTCCCCAACTAAAATGTCTACAGGATTTCCTGGGGCAAGGTGGATTAACATAAAAACAATCAAAACCACAGCCAAAACTGTTGGAATTGAAAAAATTATTCTTTTTATTGCATATTCAATCATTTTCAATACCTAATTTTTTTAAAAGCTGGTGAAGCCTTTGTCTTGTAATACCCAATTCTCTTGCTGCTTTTGTAAGGTTTCCATTACATCTTTCTATGGTGCTTTTTATAAATTTCCTTCTAAATTCCTCCTCAGCCTCCTTCAATTTACCCTTAAAAGAGATTTCGGAAGGCCTTACATACTCAGGCAAATGCTCAACATCAATAACAGGGTTATCACCTGATAAAATTAAAGCCCCAGTAATAATATTCTGTAATTCCCTGACATTTCCTTTGTATTGATAATTCTTTAAAACCTGCAACACATTGTAAGAAAATGATTTATCTCTTCCCGCTTCATTTGTTCTGAGGAAGTATTCAGCAAGAAGAGGAATATCCTCTCGTCTATCATTTAAAGTGGGGGTTTGAATATTGTAAGCTGCAATTCTGAAGTATAAATCTTCCCTGAATTCTCCCTGCTTGACAAGCTTTTTCAAATCTCTGTTCGTGGCAAAAACAAACCTTGCATTAACCTTTTTTACCCTTGTGCTTCCTATAGGAGTAAACTCTCTTTCCTGCAAAACCCTCAAAAGCTTTGCCTGCAAAAGGGGAGACATTTCCCCTATCTCATCAAGGAATACAGTGCCATCTCCAGCAACCTCTAACAAACCTTTTTTCGAACTAACAGCACCTGAGAAAGCCCCCTTTTCGTACCCAAACAACTCGCTTTCAAGTAAATTTGCAGGAATTGCAGCACAATTTATAGGGATAAATCTATTTCTCCTTCTCTTTGAACAATAATGTAAAGCCCTTGCAACAAGCTCCTTCCCAGTCCCACTTTCTCCTACTATTAAGACTGGTACATTAAAATCTGCAACTTTTAAAATACTCTCTTTTAGCTTCTTTATAACATCACTTTTACCTATAATTTCATTTAGAAAATCACACCTATAAGAATAGGATGATGTGTCCTGTCCTGTATATATAAACTTTACATGCGTTGCAATTATCTCTAAAACAAACTTTAACAAAGGAAAAAACTCGTCATCAACTTCAGTGTCTGAAATAAGGCATACCTGTTTTCCCCTGTCTGCCAAAACAAATAACCACTCTTTTTCCAGATCTTCCTGGTAAGGAATAATTTCAATTCTGTTTAAACCCAGCCACTTAGCCAATTCTTCCAGTACTTTTCTCAGGGTAAAAACTTCACCTTTTACAGAATGTTCAAAAACCTGATTTAGAATTGCAAAAAGGTTTGAATCAAACCTTGCTTTCTTTTTTCTTACAATTGCTTCTCTAAAAGTTGAAGCAAACTCATCATTAAAATGCCTTACAATTGAATAATCTCTTTCAACAGTTTCCTCGTCAAGCACAAAAATCAATCTGGAAAACCTTTTTATTAACTCGGATTTAATCAGGTAAACAGTGTGCCTTAAAGGACAATTTTCAACCTCTCTGTAAAAATCATAAACTTCAGCAAGGTTTTTTTTGAAAAGAAGTATTTCAAACCACCTGTAAAGATATGGCTGGAGTTTGTCCTCTCCCTTTAATTCCCAGATTTTAAAGTATTTCCTTGCTTTTTCATAATCACCTTTGTAATAACAAAGTTCTATTTTTTTATAAGTGATTTCTCTTTTGTAAAGTTCAATATTACTCTCTTTTTCAAACAAAGAGAGGTAGTACTCACTCTTTTCAAAATCTCTCAAATCCTGATAAACAGTTGTAAGCACAAAATGAATTTGAGGTAATTCTGATTTTAATCCGTGTATCTCAGCAATTTCCAGAGCTTTTAACAAATATTTTTCCGCCTCTTTTCCCCTTGAAGCAAAGGCATTTATTTTAGCAAGAGCCTTTAATAGGTAAATTTGCTCTCTATAATGGTCAGTATTTTTTTCTCTCAAATAAAGTTTTAAAAAATACCTGTAACTTCTGTCAAGCTCGCACATTGAAACATCTATGTGCGCAAGGTTGTATTCAACATCTTCAAATATTCCTTCATTATCAATATCCACAGCAATTTTTAAAGCTTTCAGGTAATAATCCCTTGCCCTAAAAAAATCCTCTGTATAGTACATTGCATTACCGTAATGTTTGTAAATTAATGCAAGTTCCAGAAAGTTATTTTCACTTTGTGCAAACTCGATTGCTTTATCAAAGTGGGTTTTAAAGTCTTTTTGAGCTTCAAAATATGCTACTATAGCCTTGAATCTGTAATATGTTGCATCCTTCTTTTTTATCTGCTGTAAAATCCTTTTTAAAGACTCAAAATCCCTTTTTCTGTAAGCAAATTCCAAAGCACAATAGCCGTCAACCTTAACTCCTTTTACATCTTTCCCCTTTAATGCCACAACCAGATTGTAAAATGAAGAGAAAAAATTATTTTGCTCACAAAAATCAATAAGAGCGTCAAATTTATTGAGAAAAAATAGAGACTCAACTATATATGGATATAAAATCTTTTCTCTTTCTTTATCCCAGAAGCTTAAAGCTTTTTTAAAATTATCGGCACAATACCAGAAAAAGCCCTTTACCGAATTGGAAAAGTTTTTTCTATTCTCAACATATTCAGCAAGGTCTATTTTTGATTTGTTTTTTTTCAAAAAATCTTTACTTTCAATCAAAGACTTTAAATTCCCTTTTTCTGCTTTCAAGATAATATTTTCAATTTCTTTATCAGTTACAGGCTTTCTCTCTAAAGGGAATTTACAAACATTTTTTTCAAAAAAACCTTTTTTTTGCAAAATCAGATCAGGCTTCAGTTTTCTTAAATTCTCCAGTTCTTTTTTGTCTAATCCCAGTGAATCAAGGACTTCTTCCCTCTTTGAAAAATAACCTTTTTCAAGCAAATAAAGAAATGGGATAAAAAGCTTTTCTGATTCTCTGTTTAGCCTGCTTAAAAATTGCTGAAAAGAGTACTCAGGATAAATATAATTAATAATTCCTATTTCTCCAGAAAGGGGAGGGTTAAATATAGCTGCCTTCCCTTTTTTCAGAAGCTTATTATAGGCTTTAGCAAAAGGTTTTTTCTCAAAAACAATAACTTTAAAATTTTTTATTTCTTCTGAAATTTTCTCAAAAATCTCTAAAGAAAAACTGTCAATATTTTCTCCCAATTCAAAATAGGCAATATCTTCTCCAATGTTTTTGAGCAAAGGTTTTACCCTTTTCCACATTAAATCAACATCGGCAAGTTTTTCAGGAGAGTATTGAGGAAGGTTTAAATAAAAAAACTTTTCCGCAAATCTATTATAGCTTCCAAATGGAACACTTTCCCTTATCTCTAACCCTGAATAATCTCCCCCTAAAAAATAAAGAAAGGGTGAAACAATATGGCTAAAAGGGAAAATCCAGAAAACAGTATTTTGAGTTGATTTAAAAACATTTTCAAAGAAAGAGGTTCCAATCCTGAAATGCGCAAACCTATCAACTTTATCAACTTTAACAGGTTGAATCTCATCAATAACAAATAGCAAATTTACAAGCGAATTCCCCTGTTGAGCTATATTGTCAATACTGTTTGTAAATTTCTGTGAATAGTTTTTTAAATAAGGTTGAAGGGACTTTCCTTCAAAATTCTCATCCCCAAATATCAAAGAGTAAAAAAACTCTTTTATTTTAGACAAGTACTTTGACTCTTCAAAGTCTTTGTAATCTATTGTTTTTTCATTCACAAAGAGAAAGTTGTCTTCTGTTACAAAAAGATTTTCAGGAAGTAAAGAATCAGGCATTAACCCTATTTGCTTGTAATAAAAACCGGCATTTACAAGCTGCTTGGCAAAGAAAACCGCTGTTTCAAACTTAAGCCTTTTGCCTTTCTCTAACCTTTTGCCCTCTAATAATCTGTTTGAATCAAAAAACAGATAGTCAATCATTTTACAGTATCAGCATAGAGTCATAGTCAGGGAGAGGCCATATAGACTTGTCTGTCTCAGTTTCTAAAAAATCAACAATTTCTCTTAATTCGTTCATTAGAGGTAAAATTGTGTTTGCTGCAAAAAATGCCTTTCTCTCCCCTTCCATTGGCTCAAAGTTTTGGGTTTCATTAATTAAAAGCCCTGTTTTTTCTTCCATTGTTTTTACTGCTTTAATGTACTCAGAGTAATTTAAGAAATCAAATTTAGAAAACATATCAATCTGCTTCAAAGCAGCAGTTCTCACATACTTTTTTATTAATTTTACAAGCATCCTTGACTCAATATCAATAATCTTTGAATACTGATCATACTTAATATTTAACCTTGCGTTTAACTCCCTTTCCGACATTATCCCCAAGTCAATAAGGAATTTTCTTTCCTCAGCATCTGCAAAGGAGTTTTTCAAAGATTCTGGAGTGTTTTTTAAATTAGCAAGCCCTCTTTTTTCAGCCTCAATCTGCCACTCTTTACTGTACCCATTGCCATTGAAGATTACTTTGCTGCACTTTTTTAAAACTTTAGACAATGCAATAAGTATAGCTTCTTCCCTGTTTTTGCCTTTTGCCTTCTCTTCTTTTATCAACTCACTTATCTCATTGAAGCTATCTGCCACTGACGCATTTAAAATTGTATTTGGCAAACCAAGAGGCTGGGAAGAGCCTACTGCCCTGAATTCAAACTTATTTCCTGTAAATGCAATAGGTGATGTCCTGTTTCTATCCGTATTATGCCTTGTTATTTGTGGAAGATATGATAAACCAATCTCCAGTGTCTTTGAATGTTTAGGCTCAACAAAGTTTCCTTCCTTTAAATTTTCGAGCACCTCCCCTAATGCAGAACCAACAAAAACAGAGATAATTGAAGGTGGCGCCTCATTTCCTCCCAATCTATGGTCATTCGCAGCTGAAGCAACAGAAGCCCTTATAAATTTCTGATGGTTGTATACCCCGTTTATCACCCCAACAAAGAATACAAGAAATCTTAAAAACTCCTCTTTGTTCTTGCCAGGGGAAAGGTAATTCACCCCTCTGTTATCGGCAATTGACCAGTTGTTGTGCTTTCCACTACCATTTAACCCCTTAAAAGGTTTTTCGTGAAGAAGCAGGGAAAATCCGTGCTCTTCCGCTTTCTTTTTTAGCATAATCATAACAAGGTGATTGTGGTCTGCCGCAATATTTAACTCCTCAAATATTGGAGCAAGCTCAAACTGGCAGGGGGCCACCTCATTGTGCCTTGTTTTTGCAGGAACCCCTAATTTGTACAATGCAAGCTCTAAATCTTCCATAAAATACTTAACCCTATCTGGAATGCTACCAAAGTAATGGTCTTCAAGCTTCTGGCCTTTTACAGAATTAGCACCTATTAAAGTCCTGCCGGTAATAATTAAATCTTCCCTCTTTCTGTAAACCTCTTTATCAAGCAGATAATACTCCTGCTCAGGGCCTGTTGTTATAGAAATCTTTTCAGGTACAGGGAATTCAGATACCTCAAGTAGTTTTTTTGTTGATTCTTCAAGAACTTTTATAGACTTTAAAAGAATTGATTTCTTGTCAAGGGAGTCTCCGTTATATGAAAGAAAAACAGAAGGGATACACAGTGTATTTGTTTTCTTCCCTTCAATAATAAAGCAAGGGCTTTGAGGGTCCCAGGCTGTATATCCCCTTGCTTCAAAGGTAGACCTTGTACCACCGCTTGGAAAAGAGGAAGCATCAGGCTCTCCCTGAATTAACTCATCAGCCAAAAACCTTTCAATAGGCATTAAATTTTCGTCAAATGTTAAAAAAGCATCATGCTTTTCAGCAGTAAGCCCTGTTAGGGGGTGAAACCAGTGGGTATAATGGGTGCAATTGTTTTCAATTGCCCACTCTTTTAGTGCATGAGCAATACATTCAGCAACATCCTTTGTAATAGGTTCCCCTTCTTTAATAGTCTTTTTAAAACGCTTGTAAACCTCATAGGAGAGCTTATTTTTCATCACCTTTTCATTAAAAGTAAGAATGCCGTAAATTTCTGAAACCTTCATTTTAGAACCTCATTAACGGAAGTTTTTGAGGAAGGAATGGGGTCAAGCTTTTTTCCACAGGAAACCCCTGAAAATAAAAACAACAAAATTATTAAAATTGCAAAAAATTTCATTACCCCCCCTTTTTAATTTTTTAACTCTAATGATTGGATTATATCAATTTTTCCTGACTTTTTTAACCTCTCCAGAGTAAAAAATAGCTTCTTTACCTTCATGCTCAATTACAATTGCAAAATCAGGTGTAAATCCTTTAAAAACTCCTTTTAATGTTTTCTCTCCAGAATTTAAACTTATTAAATCACCTTTTTTAAAGTATGAATTCTGTTCAACTGTTGAAAAGAGAATTTCATTATTAGGTTTGCTATCAAACACAGAAGAAAGTTTTTTAATAATAAGGCTTTCAAGTTTATCTTTAGAAATAGAAATCTTACCCTTTAACGATTCACTACCCTCAATTGGTGCATAGTTAAAATTAATACCAATTCCAATAACAACCTTTGCAATATTCCCTTTTACCCTTGATTCAATCAAAATTCCTGCTATCTTTTTCCCATTTAATAAAATATCGTTAGGCCATTTAATTTTTAATTCTCCTGATACATAGCGTGAAAACAAATCAAAAACTTCACAGACAACCTTTACAGAAAGGTATTTTAAAGATTCTATATCTGTAATTTTTCCTATTGAGAGGTGAATATTTCCAGAAACTGAAAGCCAGTTAGAGTTGTTTCTTCCATAGCCTGCTGTTTGAATGTCTGAAGTTACAACCACAAAAGGGTATTTTTCAAGAAACCTGAATGCCTCTTTATTTGTGGAATCAACTTTTTTTAGTTTTACTATCTTCATTTTTCAGATAAAACATGCAGAGTTTTGTTAAAGGGCACCTATCACATAAAGGCCTTATCGGTTTGCAAATATTCTGGCCGTGCTTTACAAGTAAACCGTTGTACTCTCTTATATACTTTTTAGGAAGAATATTTTTTAAAACCTTTTCACTTTCTTCCGGGGTTTTTGTTTTAATAAAGCCAAGCCTGTTTGAAATTCTATGCACATGAGTGTCAACACAGACTTCGTAATGACCGAAACCGTTTGCAAGCACGAGGTTTGCCGTTTTTATCCCAACATTTGGCAGTTTTAACAAATCCTCCTTGTTGTCAGGCACCTTTCCGTCGTACTCTTTAACGATTATTTCTGCCACCTTTTGTAAATTCTTACCCTTTGTCTTATAAAAACCAGCAGGATATATCAACTCCCCTATTTTTTCAGGGGATAACTTCATTAAATGATAAGGTGTTGGAGCCTCTTTAAACAACCTTTCAGCAGACACTGCAGTTACCTCGTCCTTTGTCCTTAAAGAAATAATACAGGAAACGAGCAATTCCCATGGAGTTTTAAACTTTTCAACAGGTGTTTCTTTCCCCCTGTACAAATCAAGTAAAATTTCAACAACTTTTTCAATATGCTTTTGAAACAAAATCTTTAAATATGGCTTTGCAACAAGTTTTTTTGAATAAAAAAGATGGCTTTCACATTTACAATCTCCGCATCCAAAACCTTTAATTGAAACTAAATCCTCTTTTAAAATATCTGCAAGTATATGTTCAAGAGAGTTATCACCAACAATGTATGGATTGATGAGAATAATCTCTGCCTTTTCAAGTAAAAAATCAATATGCCAGTGCTTTTTTTCTTTATTTTTTTTCAAATGCCTCTTTATTCTTGCAGCTAAACCATTTATTGCAGAACCGCAATAGTAGTAATACCCTTTTTTAAGGGGAAAAACCTTTGATTTAGTTTTAAGGTTAATATTTTCAGAAAGAAAAGCAATTATTAAATAAATTCCTTTATTCATCAATCAATAGAACCAGCAAACCCAAAGAAAACCTTAATGCCATCTTCTTTTATAACTGCAAAAAAACCACCTGCATTCTCAACAACTGTTCTAAGTTCAAAAAGTTTTTCAACAATTTTTATCTTGCCTTTATATTTTTCTCCAACAAGTATAATTTCAATCTGTCTTTCAGACAAATTCAAATCAGGAAAATTAACTTCAATCAAAACAGGCATCACCCCTTTACAGAAAAAATCCTTTTCAAACTCTATTTTATAAGAGTATTTTATCCCCTCTTTATCCAGATAATCAAAAAACTCTTTTAACCTGTCCTCAAAAAATCCCTTTTTTGCAAAAATTTTACCTGATAAAGCCTCTGTAAGGTTATAATGCTTGCTGAGATTTTCAAGGGATATTTCAACATAGTCTACAACCTTGTTTTTTAATTCTTTAACCTTTTTATTGAGAAAATTAACAAGAAACCTGTTGTTTTCAAAATCCCTTATCTTTTTCTTTAAAATAGATTTAAAAAAATTAACATTGCAATAGGGAATATCATCTAAAGATACTTCCTCTTTTGTTTCACACTCTTTTTTCAATTCCTTTGCTTCTTCAAAATATTTCATAAGGTAATAGGAAAGAAGAATAATTACCGCAATGGGGAAAACATACATTGTGTTGAAAAGTATATCAATTATTACAGTAAAAAAAGCTACTGAAACTGAAATAAATGCCTTTTTAAAATCCATCAACCCCTCTTCTTTCTCTTTATTTCTATCTTTAAATCAAGGTTTATTCTTACTTCGTCTTCCATACCTTCGGGAATTTTAATATTTATGGGAACAAAATAGCCGTTATCAGCTTTAACCACCCGTGGAGCCTCAACCTCAATCTCACTATAATCATATTCCTGGGTTTCAAGCCTATCCTCAATTACCTCGCTGTCTATCTTTTGAGTGTTAAATTCACTTTCTTCAATTTCTGTTAATTCTTCTTTCTCAACATCTTCTAATTCCTCAATGCTTTCATCATCAATAACCTCTTCTACCTCGTCTATTTCATCAAGTTCATCAACAGATTCAATTGCCTCAGTGTTGTCTTCTCCGATTATCCTATCATCAATATCAACAGAAAAATCTATATCTGTATCCATTTCTGCTAAATCTTCGGCAGAAATTTCTTCCGGCTCAAGCTTAACCTCATTCTCTTCTTTCTCATGCTTTTCAATTTCTTTCTCTTTTGGCTCATCTTTTTCTTTAACTATTTCACCTTCTTTACTTTCGTCTTCAACCATATATTCAATCTCAACATTGTATTTTTCAGTAATTTTTTTCAAAGTTAATCTTACAATTTCCCTTAAAGTCTCAATTACCCCTTCCCCTGTTATTGCTGAAGTTTCAAAATAGGGGACATTGTAAATATTTAACTCTTTATTTAATGTTTCAACATCTATTAAATTCGGTAAATCCCTTTTGTTATATTGCATTACATGGGGGATATCCTTCAAATCCATTCCCAGAGATTCAAGGTTTTGAATTAAATTCTGCAAACTCTCTTTGTTTGCCTCAAGCATTCCTGCTTGTGAATCTGCCACAAAAACAATCCCATCAACCCCTTTTAAAACAAGCTTCCTTGTTTGGTTGTAAAAAACCTGCCCTGGAACAGTGTACAATTGAATCTTTGTTTCAAGCCCTTTTAATTTCCCTAATTGAATAGGGAGAAAATCAAAAAATAAAGTCCTGTCTGTTTCTGTGGCAAGTGATATCATTTTGCCTCTACTATTATCAGGAAGGGTGTTATAGATGTACTGCAAAGTAGTGGTCTTCCCACATAAACCAGGGCCATAATAAACAATTTTAATAGCAACCTCTTTGGCCTGATAATTAAAAGAAACCATAAACCACCTTTCCAGTAATTAACCTGTTTATAAAATTTTAATAAAAAAAACAAAAAAATCTAATTATTATTAAACAAAAATAACATTTATCCGTTTTAAACAAGAGGGAGGAAGAATGAGTTTACCTGAATTTAGCGTTAAAAAACCAATTACAGTACTGATGCTCTTAATTGTCATAATAATTTTCGGTGTTATTGCCTATATTAAAATACCATTAAAAATGCTCCCCGACGATTTTTCAGGGTACTTTCTCTGGATAAATATCCCATACTCTTCCTCAAACCCCAATGAGGTGCTCAACCAGATTGCAATACCTGTTGAAGACGAATTATCCACCATCCAGGGAATAAAAACACTAAACTCAAACAGCTCAACAAACGGCGTTTTTTTCTGGATTGAATTTAATCAGGGAATTGATATGGCAACGGCATATCAGGAAGTTTCAGACAGAATTGAGAGAGTAAGGCCGCAGCTTCCAGATGAAGTTGACAGGATTTTTATAAGAAGATGGAACCCCAACGATATGGAAATATTAGCCTTCGCCATTCAACCGCCTGAAAACTCAAAAGACACATACTTTCTCATAAACGATGTTCTGCAACCTTACCTTCAAAGAATTGACGGGGTTGCTAAAATAGATTTTAACGGCTTAACTGAAAAATTGATTTACATAGAAATAGATGCTGAGAAATTGAAAAAACACAATCTAAACCTCTATCAATTTGTTTCAAAGTTAAGGAAAGACAATTTCTTAATGTCCTGTGGTTATGTAATTGAAGGAGGAAAGAAAAACAACCTTATTGTTAATGCAAGGTTTACAAACCTTGATGAGATAAAAAACCTGCCCATTGGGATTAAGAACCTGAAAATCAAAGACATAGCAAAGGTTTCTTACAAAGAACCCAAAAAAACCTCTATATTTAGAATTAACGGCAAAGAGGGAATTACAATAAATATCTTTAAAGAATCAGGGGCAAATACTGTTGATGTATGCAGAAAAGTAAATAAAGCAATTGCAAAAATATTTTCAACAGACAAGCGTTTTAAAGGCTTTAAATACTTTTCTCTGTGGGACCAGGGAAAAACAATTGAAAACTCTCTGAATGATTTAAAAAACTCAGGCTTAATTGGCGGATTGCTTGCAATGTTAATTGTATTCTTCTTTATAAGGAGGTTTAGACTGACCACTGTTGTATCCCTTTCAATTCCATTCTCCCTGTTTATGGCAATTGTCTGGCTTTACTTTTCAGGAGGCTCATTAAATTTATTATCTTTGATGGGGCTAATGCTTGCGGTGGGAATGCTTGTTGACAACTCAATTGTCGTTTCAGAAAACATAGACAGACTTAAGGGAATGGGGTTAGGTACTGTTGAGGCTTCTATCAAAGGGGCAAACGAAGTGGGGCTTGCCATAACCCTTGCAACACTAACCACAATTGTTGTCTTCCTTCCAGCTATGCTTATGGGAAATGACCAGATGATGAAAATGTTTATGAAAAATGTTGGAACAACAATAATTTACGCTTTAATTTCCTCACTCTTTGTTGCTCTAATTTTAATCCCTTTCACATCTGCAAGAGTTTTAAAGCAAAACGGTAAAAAGAAAACCTCTAAATTTATTGAAAAAATTAAAGAAAAATACAAAACAGCAATTAGTTACTCTCTATCCCATAAAAGAAATTTATTTTTAATTGTTACTTTGCTAATACTGTCTTCAATCTATCCTGCAACTCATATGAAGAAAACAGGAAATATGGAAGGGGGCCCCCGTTCAGTTAGAATGAGAGTAAGGTTTCCTGAATACTACACATTAGAGCAGAGAGACCAATTCTTTAACAAACTTTCAGAAAAGTTTATGAAAAAGAAAAAAGAACTTGAAATAAAAGCGATTACAACCTACATAAGCCTTACCTGGTGTCAGTTTTCAATCTGGCTAAAAGACTCAAAAGATGCCAAAAAAGATGTTGCAGATGTAATGAAAGAGGTAAAGAAGATGCTTCCAAAAGTCCCCGGGATAAGGTTTAGATTCAGAGGGGATTACTCTTCCTCTAAAGGCGGAACGGTAAATATATTCTTTTATGGCAAAGACCAGAACACATTAATGCAAATTGCAGAAGAGTTTAAAACCAGGGTTGAGCACCTGAAAGGTGTAGTCAATGTTGACATAGATGTTGATGAGAGAAACCAGCAAATTGTTGCAACAGTAAAAAGGGAAACAGCGCAGAAAAAGGGAGTATTGCCTATTGAAGTTGAATCCTCAATAAGCTGGTTTTTAAGGGAAATCCCACTTCCAAAGTACATTTCAAAGGATAGAGAGGTTGATGTTAAGTTGGCGTTTATGGAAAAAGACAAAAACTCTGAGAATAAATTAAAATCAATAACAATTCATGCTGGTAAAAAACAGCTTCCTGTTGAAGCTTTCACTAAATTTAAAAAGGAAAAGGCATGGCCACAAATTAGAAGAAGAAATAAAAATACAACCTTAGGGGTAAAAATAACCTATGCAGACACAAACTTCATGGAATTATCAAGAAAGGTAAGCAAGATAGCATCTTCAATGCACCTTCCACCGGGATACTCATGGGATAAGGGGAGAAGATTCAAAGAGGTTGAAGAAACCGACAACTCCACAATGTATGCCGCTATCCTTGCTGCAACCTTTGTGCTTCTTTTAATGGGAGTGCTTTTTGAGTCTTACATTCTGCCGTTTTCAATTATAATCTCTGTGCCCCTTGCCTTTATAGGCTCATACTGGCTTATTTACATAACAGGCACAATATTCAACCCTATGGCTGCAACAGGAATTCTAATACTCGTCGGAATTGTTGTAAACAACGGAATTGTGCTTATAGACCATATAAACAGGCTGAGAAAACAGGGAATGGATAGAAAAGAGGCTATTATTCAGGGAAGCACAGACAGACTGAGGCCTGTTTTAATGACTGCTTTAACAACAATTATAGGGCTTATCCCCCTGGCAATAGGCAGGGCTAACCTTGTTGGTATCCCCTACTCCCCCCTTGCAATTACAGTAATTGGAGGACTTACAACCTCAACATTTCTGACCTTATTTGTCGTCCCAACCTTTTACTATCTTCTTGATGTAACAGGAGAATACTTTAAAAATCTAACCGCTGCCTTCTTTTCAAAGGCAAAGGTAGAAAAACAATCCCTCTAAACTTTAAAAAATATGGTAAAAATATTTCGGGAGGAAATATGGAGATAGTAAAGGGAGAAAGAGAGTTAGAATTACTGAAAAACATTTTTAAGCAATACAAATCAAAAAATTTGTGCGATATAGGTTGCGGAAGCGGAGAATTGGTGCGCTATTTAAACAAAAACAAATTCAGGGCATTTGGTTTTGACATAAAGATAGAAAAGCCTGTAACAGACAAACTCTTTATAGCATCTGCAAAGGAGATTGCTTTTAAACCTTTCAAATTTGACACCTTTGTTTTTAAGCAATCAATGCACCATATTGATAAAGATTATCAGCAAGAATTGATTGAAAAATTAACTGAAAAAGAGTATCAAAGAATTTTTATTATAGAGGCATCAATAGGGGAAGGCACTTACGAAAAGATTAAATCAATTGTCTTTCCTGAAAGGGAGATGAGGCTTTCTGTTCTGGAAACACTGCACAAAATTAGAAGCAACTTTAAGGTTTCAAAGGTTAAAACCTATGGAAAGGAAAAGGTTTTTGACAATTTTGAACACTTTTTTCAGGAAACAATTGCTGAAAATGAGAAAACAGTGTGGAATAGAGAAATAGAAAAGGTTATAAAATCAATCTTTGATTTTTATAAAGGAAGGTTTTATCAACAGATGGATGTTTACCTTGTTGAAAGAAGATTTAGTCAATAATTACCTGTTTAAATGAAAAATCATTATTATTTAATGCTGACATTATTTCGTTGAACATCTGCTTTGCAACAGCTAACCTATTCATTTTAGGGAGATTCGCCTCTTTCCCTTTAACAGACTTCCATATATCAGTATCAACTCTGCCTATATTAAAAATCAAAAGTTTTAAATCCTCTTCTGCCGCAAAAACCTTTAGTGCTTTTTCAGATGCAATTTTTGAAGAAGAGTAAAGCCCCCAGTTTTCAAAATTATTTTCATTAAGTGTTGCTATTGAAGAGACAAAGGAAACAAGCCCGTCTTTTTCTAAATTACCTAAAACTGATTTTAAAGTTAAAAGGTTGCCGCACATGTTTATCTTAAAAATCTTTTCAAAATCGTTAAGAGAGGCATCTTTCAATTTTTTGTAAATTGCAATTCCAGAATTTAAAACAACAATATTTAAAGGAAAATCAATACTAAAATCCTTAAAATTCTCAAAATCATTATATATAAAATGAAAATTTTTATAATCAAATTCAGGCTTTGTCTTTCCAACGCCAATTACAAAAAAATTATTCTTTAAAAAAACCTCTGCTAAAGCCCTTCCTATCCCCTTTGAAACACCGGTAATTAAAACCCTTTTCATCAATCTATCAAATTAAACCTTCTGTCAATGTGGGAGAAAAACTCTTCCCTTGTTTTCTGGTTTTTCCTGAATGCACCCCTTACCTCTGATGTTATCATTTTATTCCTTGGTTTTTTAACCCCCCTCATAACAGAGCAAAGGTGAATACCCTCAACAACGACAGCCACCCCCTTAGGTTCAAGCAACTCTTCAAGCGTTTTTGCAATCTGCACAGTCATCTGTTCCTGAATCTGAAGCCTTCTTGCAAACATATCAACAATGCGAGGTATCTTTGAAAGCCCTATCAATTTGCCGTCGGGAATATAGCCAACATGGACAACCCCGAAAAAGGGGATTAAATGGTGTTCGCACATTGAATAAAAGTCAATATCCTTTACAACAACCATCTCTTCATAGTCTGAATGAAAAACTGCATTATTCAAAATCTTTATAGGATCCTGAGAGTATCCCTGAAAAATCTCATTTAAATACATCTTTGCCACCCTGTGAGGGGTATCAACAAGCCCTTCCCTTTCAGGATCTTCCCCGATTAATTTTAGAATTTCCCTTATATGGTTTTCTATCTGTTTCTTTTTCTCATCCATTTTAATCCTCCAGATATTCAAAAAAGTTGTTTCTCGTTTCGCTTAATTCAAGTTTAAAAATATTGTCTCCCAAAACCTTATTTAATTCCTGTTTAATGTACAAAATCAAATTCTCGCTTGTTGCAGGCTTATCCTTAAAAAAATCAATGTCCCTGTCAAGCCTCTTACCAGAAATTGTCTTTAAAAAAGATTTAACCCTTTTATCAAGTTCGCTTAAAGGTATTGTCATTCCCGTTTTTTCGTCAGGCTTTTCTCTATAGTACACCTTCAAATAGTAATTGTGGCCGTGGCCATAAAAATTGTTGCACTTGCCGTATATCTCTTTATTTTTTTCATCGCTTAACTTTTGAGAAAAAAGCCTGTGTCCTGCTGAAAACCTGTATTTTTTGCAAAATACCCCTAAATTATCCCCGTAATACTCTGCAAAAACCTTATCCGTTGCCTTTAATTTTATTCTGTGGAGAAAAACACCATCCGGCAGTTTCTCCTCAATCAAATCCCAGAAAAGCATTGCAAGGTTTTCCACCGTCGGCTGCATTGTTTCAAAGTATGGCAAATCCTTGTTCAAAAATTTATGGTCAAACTCCTCAACAATAGGTGTCACAATTTTCTTTAAATCAGTTAGATTTACAATCATACCTGTTACCGGGTTAATCTCACCTTTAACAGACACATCAAGCACAAAGTTATGCCCGTGCCCTGAAGAATTTGAGTGAATACCGAAAACCTCTCTGTTTTTTTCTTCACTCCAATCCTTAACCCTGTAATAGTGGGCTGCACAAAAGTAAAAACGCCTTGTTAAAATTACCTTACTCATCACTCTCCCTGCACTTCCGTCTAACAAAAAAAGCATACACCAACAATCCATTATACGGCAAAAGGAAAAACAATGGAATTAATGAGGTTTTTCCCAAAGTGAAAAAAAGCATAACAAAGAGGTATTGAAAGCCAGGCCCAAATACAGAAACAAGTTGAAGCAAAGTTTTATTTGGAGTTTTTCTCTTACACTTCAAAACCTTAACCTCAATAAAATCAACAAGTTCATCCTGCCATTTGTAAAAAACGAGGTAAAAAAGGTAAAGCGCTTTAACAACAAAGGGGTTATCGTAAGGAAACTCATTTTCACCATTTTCTTTAATCTTGCTTGTTTTGTCTCCCCCATTTCTATGCCTGAAAAGCACAAAGTAATAGTTAAAAACACTTCCCTGAAAAACAAAGGAAAGAAAACCAAAAAGTTTAACTAAAAAAGAGGCATCTCTAATTGCAAAAAAGAGTATTGCATGCCCTAAAAAATCAAGGTTGCTGTCTAAAAACCTTCCAATTTTGCTTGGCCTTTTTTGAATCCTTGCAATTGAACCGTCAACAGCGTCAAAGATATTTTTAAAAAGCAAAAGTATAGAAGCGAGGGCAAGGGAAGAATCTGTATCAAGGTAAACAAGATAACCAACAAGGCACATTAATAAAAAATGAAAAATAGTTACCTGCCATGCCTTTAACCCAACCTTTGCAAGGGGTTTTGCAATAAAAATCGCAACCTGCCTCCCGTAATCTGATAAATCAATAACCTCTCTTGTTTTAATTTTCACTCCATCCATATTTAAATTCTACACCAAAAAATAGTTTTAATTTCTTTTCTATTGTAAAATTAACTAAAAAGGAGGTTGAATGAATTTCGGTTTTGTACATGTTTACACAGGAAACGGGAAGGGAAAAACAACGGCAGCATTCGGGCTTGCTTTAAGGGCTGCGGGGAACGGTTACAAAACCTTTATCGGCCAGTTTTTAAAGGGAGTAAAATACGGAGAGCTTGAGATAGAGAAATTTACAAACGGGCTTGTTAAAGTAAAGCAGTTTGGAAAACCTGACTTTGTTCACGAAATAACGGAAGAAGACATAAAACTTGCAAAAAAGGGATTTGAAGAGTGCAAAAAGGCCATTTTTTCAGGAGAGTACCAGATTGTTATTCTTGACGAGATAAATGTTGCCATATATTTTAAACTTATTGAAACAAAAGAGGTGATAGAATTAATTAAAAATAAGCCTGAAGGGGTTGAGATTGTTCTCACAGGAAGGTATGCACCTGAAGAGTTGATTGAAATTGCAGACTTAGTAACTGAAATGAAGGAGATTAAACACTATTTTCAAAGGGGGATTCAGGCAAGAGAGGGGATTGAAAGATGAGGGTTTTTGCCATTTCCTTAAAGCAAAAGGGGTTACCTCTTTATTTGTTTAAAATGAAGGCTTCAGACTTACTGAAACTTACAATTATAGAGCCTCGCACAAGCGAAAATAAAACTGCATTACAGAGGATTTTAGACAAAAAAAGGCTTAAAGAGATTGCCATTTACCTTTTAAACAACGATGCGGCAATTCCAAACAACATTATTGTAAACTTTAACGAAAAAACAAGGTTTATACCGCAAAATATCAACGGAATTGAGTGCGGATACCTTGAAATTCCTGACGAAAAGTGTGCATATATTCTTGACGGCCAGCACAGGCTTATGGCTTTTGAATTCTCAAACGAAGTTGATTTTGAAATACCTGTTGTTGGTTTTTTAAACCTTGATTTAAAAACTGCGGCACACCTTTTCACCGTAATAAACACAACCCAGAAGCCTTTAAGCAAATCCCTTCTCCTTGATATAAGGCATTACATTGGAGACACAAAGCAGGCTGAAAAAATTGCAACAGACACTGCATTAAAGCTTTCTCAAAGCAAAACCTCTCCCCTTTACAAAAAGATTAAGGTCTCAAAGGGGGAAAAGGGGGTTATCTCTTTAGAGCAACTTGTAAAACTTATTCTTCCATTTGTGGATATTGGCGGAATTTTAGAGAGAAGCAAACACCCTGAAAAGGCTATAGAAAACTATTTAAACGCATTTTTTGAAACATTTGAACTTCCCATAAACTCAGCATCAATTCAGGTTGCCTTATCCCCAATATTTGAAAGGGTTATACGAAGGGGAAAGAATGAAAACCTAAACTTAAACTCAATTGAAGGCTTTAAAGAGGTTTTCTCCTATGTTAGAGATTTTAAAATTAAACCTCAAAACATAAAAACAAAAAAGGATAGGGAAGGAATAATCAGGCAATTTTTAAGTTATCTTCCAGAAACAACATCTCAAAAACTTGACGAGTGGCTTCTTTAAAAGGTTAATACCTCACCGTTAACCACTGAAAAATTTGTTTTATCTATTACAACCTTTATCTTTATTTTATTTTGTTTACCTTTACACAAAAAAATCTTTCTATCTGGAAAATTTACCATAACAGCCTTTTCAATCTGGCTAAAAACAAATGGCCTGAAATTTAAAAGATTGTTAAGGTCAACCTTTAATCCCTCTATCTCTTTTTCAAAAACCAATTTGCCATTTTTATAAACCTTGAAAGTTGCATTTAACTCTGTGGAAAATCCCTTTCCAGAAATATCAAGAAAAATCTTTAACCCCTTTAACTCACCTATCTGGCCGTAAAAAATCATATTGTCATTCTCTAATTTCTTTTGCAATTCAACCTTTTTATCTTTCAAGTCAACATACAAAGGCGTTTTATAATCAAACTCAAAGTACGGCATACCATTTTTAAAGCCTGAAAAAGAAACAAACTCAAAATTTACTTTTTTCATAAAAACAGGCTTTTTGCTTTCAATTGAATAGGCAATAAGGTATGGCTTTGAGAAAAAGATAAAACAATTTTCGGTAAAAAGTATATCTTCAGGGGATACAAGAAAAAGCATTCTCCCTGCTTTTGAGTAAAGAAAGGGGAGTTTGTACAACTTTCCATTTCTCAAATCAAAGACAGAAGGATTTAAATCCCCTATAAAAACAAAGTTTTCATTTTTTAACAGCAACCTGTAAAATTTTAGACCATCAAAATCAAGCACAGGATTTAAGTTTACATCAACCTCAAAAACCTTATCTTTAAACCAGATTATCTCTTTTTTCTCAGTTAGAAAAACAGCCTTGTCATACCCATTTGAATAGTATGCCTTCAAACCTTTAAATGAGGCTAATTCTTTCCCCTTCAAAACAACAGAATATCTATCCCCTGATTTTCCAATATAATAGACATTTCCCTGAAAAAAAAATGCCCCTTTAAAAGATTCTGCTGATGAGAGAAAGCTCAAACTTAACAGGAAAATAATTATTCCCATTTTCCTCATAAAAAACACCGCCTTTTTTTCCTTTTAAAAAATCATAATCGTAATAAACCTTTTTATCTGTTTTCCTTTTCTTATCCCTGTATAAATCAAGCAGATAAACCTTTCCGTCCTTGCACTGTGCTATTAGAAAAATCTTTTTGCCGTAATATAGGGGAAACACATGCCTTCTCTTGTGGGAAAGGGAAAATGAGTACTCTTTAATCTTCCCGTTTTTCAAGTCAGTCCTGACAATGTGAATTTTTTTACTCCCGAAAAGGGAAAACACACTTATTTCTTTTTTTTCAAAAACAAAATTGCCGTTAATCTCATAGATGTTTTTCGGAAAGACATCTATTTCCTTTTTATTCAACAGGTTGAATTTGTAATCATAACTTTTTAAAACAGTTTTTATTGAAAATAACCCCCCTGGCTTTTCAACACTTAAAATTGAAAAAAAATCCTTTCCCGCTGAAACTGTGAAGAATAAAGCATTGTCAATATGTAAAGTTTTTTCCTTTTCAAAATCGTTAAAAACCTCAACCCTTTTGTTAAAAACAAGAAAAATCCTGTCATTACCAGTCTTTACTTCAGGAAGAACAATATCCCTTTCGGTTTTATCAAAAACACAGCTTAAACTTCCCTTAATCTCTCCCTTTTTTAAATCAAAAACAGCAAAACCTGTTTTTATGGGAATAAAAAGCAGGTTACCTTTTACCAAATCCTGAATTGAATATGGCAAATAATCCGCATCAGGCAACAATGAGTTTTTTATCTCGCCTGATTCTTTTTTTTCATTTAAATTTATTACTTTGCCCTTTTCAAACAAAAACAGGGATTTATCCCACACAAAGAAATAACCGCATTTTTTATCAGAATCAAAATCAAACTCCTCTACCCCGCAAAAAACCTTTTTTTTATCAAAATCAACAAGGTAATCGTATCTATTCCCTTTTAAAGGAAGAATTTGTGCAAAGAGGCTGAAACATAAAAAAAATAAAAATAAAAATCGTAATTTCATACTTTTATAATATCAAAATTTTTATAAAGGCTTCTCAAAAACTATAGAATTTTTATAATTAATTCTGGCAAAGTTTTCTGGAACATTATAACTTTCAGAGGGAGCAACAAAAAGCATCCCTCCTGGATTTAAAACAGAGTAAATATTGTCAAGCAATTTGGTTTTTGCCAATTCATCAAAGTAAATCAAAACATAGCGGCAAAAAACAGCATCAAACCTGCCAATTAATTCAATATCCTCTTTTTTATAGAGATTTGCATACCTGAACACAACCTTCTCTTTTACAAAATCCTTTACTTTAAAGCCATTGTCAACTTTTTCAAAGTATTTTTCTATGATATTTTCAGGAACGGAATTTAAATCGTTTTCCGAATAAATTCCATTCCTTGCCCTCTCTATTGCTGAAATACTTATGTCAATTCCCACAACAGAAAAGTCTATTTTTTGTGGAAACTCCTTCATTTTCTCAAAAACAGAGAGCGCAATCGAATAAGCCTCCTCCCCTGTTGAACAGCCGGCACTTAAAAATGAGAGGTATAATGACCCTGAATCGTTTTTTCTTGCAACAAGACCGGGAAGGACATAGTCGGAAAATGTTTTAAAATGAGAGTTAATTCTAAAAAAAGCTGTTTCATGGATAGTAATTTCGTTCAACAACTCTTTAAACTCTCTGTCTGTATAATCATTCTTCAACAAATTATAATAAGTTATAAAATCAGTTATCCCTCTTTCAGCCATTCTCTTTTTCAACTTTGTCTCAAGAAAATACATTTTGGATAAGTCAAAGAAAAGACCACACTTCTCTCTTATCAGCCTGGCAAATATATTAAAAATTTCTCTGTTTAATTTTAAGTCATTCAGTCTATCATTTATCATAATTCATTAAGTATTTTACAACATAAAAACAAAAGGGTATAGAACAAAAAAAATCAAATTGTGCTAATATTTGAAGCTAAGGGGGTAAATATGTATTTAGGCAAGGGAAAATTTCCGCCTGTAAAAAATTTTATATCTGTTATCCACTCCAAAGATGGGCTATTTGAAGACTTTAAAGAAAAAATCTCAAAAGATTTTGGGGAAATAGACACCGAATCTGAACCATTCCCCTTTGACTTTACAGACTATTACAAACCTGAAATGGGAGAAAACCTATACAGGCAATTTTTTTCATTTAAAAATTTAACCGAAGGGGATTTTATTGTAGAGATAAAAAAGAAATGCCTTGAATACGAAGAAAAATACTCAGAAGAAGGGAAAAGAAGACTAAACATTGACCCCGGATACATTGACCTTTACAAATTGGTGCTTGTTTCAGAAAAGTATATGGGGCACAAAATTTATCTAAGGGAAGGAATCTGTGCCGACATGGTACTGCTTTTAGGGAAAAACAAAATTACCCCCTTTGTCTGGACATTCCCGGACTTTAAATCAGGCATATACGACAAATACTTTCTAAATTTACGAAACATTTACAAAAACCAGTTAAAAGAAATGAAAATAATCCCGTAATTTCTAAAGATACTCTTGATTTTTTTCAAAAATATACTAAATTATATACCGAAAACAATACTAAAAAGAGGTCAAAATGGAAAAGATACTTTCACCTTTCAGCGTAAGCATTAGCGAATTAAAAAAAAGCCCGAAAAAAATTATCGAAAATGCAAAAAAAACTTCAGTGGTTGTATTAAACCACAATAAACCCTGTGCATACATTCTCTCCCCCGAACAATACGAAAACCTTTTGGAAAAATTAGAGGAAAAAACATTTTCGGAAATGGTAAAGGAAAGACTAAAAGAAAAAGATAAAGCTGTTGAAATAAGTATTGATGAGCTATAAACTCAAATTTGTCAAAAAAGCCTTAAAGGAATGGGAAAAACTTGACGGTGAAACCAGAGAATTTTTCAAAAAGAAGTTAAAATCAATCCTTAAAAACCCCCACAACAAGAGAAACAAACTGAAAGGCTTTGAAAATGTTTACAAAATTAAATTAAAACAAAAAAGTTACCGCCTTGCTTACTATGTTGACGACACAGAAAAAAGCGTAACTGTTTTAATAATTGCCCATAGAGACGACATTTACAAAAAGCTTGGAAAAAGAAAATAACACTAAAAACATTATTAGTGTAAAATTTACTTAAAATAAATATCAGGGAGTAAGTATGAAAAGGGAAGAAGCAAAAAAAGAAATAGAAAAGCTTACCGAGGAGTTATTGAGGCACAATTATCTTTACTATGTAAAAAATGAGCCTGAAATATCCGATTATGAATACGACATGCTTCTCAAAAAACTCCAGAAATTAGAAGAGCAATTCCCAGAGTTTAAACTCCCATATTCCCCCACATCAAGAGTCGGCGGAGAACCAATAGAGGGGTTTGAAACTGTAAAGCATTCAGTACCAATGATTTCCCTTGACAATGCATACAATGAGGGAGAGCTATTAAACTTCAACGAGAGGGTTGAAAAAATCCTTGGCAATTCGGTTGAATACACTGTTGAGCCTAAAATAGACGGAATAGGCCTTGCCTTAATCTATCAAAACGGCATTCTAACAAGAGCAATTACAAGGGGAGACGGCATTCAGGGAGACAATGTAATAGAAAACGCAAAAACAATTACGAACATACCCCTAAAAATCTTTGAAAAAGTGCCTGAATACTTTGAGGTAAGGGGAGAGGTATTCCTTTCCTTTGACATATTCAGAGAGATAAACAAAGAAAAAGAGGAAAGCGGCGAGGATGTCTTTGCAAACCCCAGAAACGCAGTTGCAGGCACAATCAGGCTAAAAGACTCAAAGATTGCGGCAAAGAGAAAGATGAAAATGTACTGCTATCAGGTTATAACAGAGGAAAACTTTCTCCCAGAATCCCACTTTGAAAGGCTAAAACTCTTAAATTCCTTAGGCTTTTCAACACCGCCCCATGTATTAAAACTTAAAAAAATAAAAGAGGTTATAGAATACTGCAAAAAGTTTGAAGAAACAATTAAACCAACTTTAAACTTCCCTGTTGACGGTATGGTTATCAAGGTTGACAATGTTAAATTATGGGAAGTGCTAGGCACAACAGCAAAGTTTCCAAGGTATGCAATAGCGTTTAAATTTAAACCGGAACAGGCAACAACAAAAATATTAGATGTAACCTTTCAGGTTGGAAGAACAGGAGTAATCACCCCTGTTGCAGAGCTTGAGCCTGTAAGATTGGCAGGAACAACTGTAAAAAGGGCAACACTGCACAATTTTGACGAAATTAAAAGGCTTGATATCAGGATTGGAGACACTGTTTTTGTTGAAAAGGCTGGAGAGATTATCCCGAAAGTTGTAAAGGTTGTAACCTCAAAGAGAACAGGAAATGAAAAAGAGATTATCCCCCCTGAAAAATGCCCTGTATGCGGAGAAAAAACAGTTAAATTCGGAGACGAGGTTGCAATAAGGTGCATAAACCCCTCCTGCCCCGCAATTTTAAAAAATTCAATACTCCACTTTGTATCAAGGGACGCAATGGATATAAGGGGAATGGGGGAATCCCTCGTTGACAAACTTTTAGAAAAGGGATTATTAAAAGACTTCTCAAGCATTTACGAGTTAGAAAAAGAAAAAATAGCAAACTTAGAGAGAATGGGAGAAAAGTCTGCCGAAAATTTATTGAGAGAGATTGAAAAATCAAAGCAAAAACCGTTTCACAATGTTTTATACGCACTTGGAATAAGGTATGTTGGACAAAAGGCAGCAAAACTCCTTGCCAGACACTTTAAATCAATTGACAACATTATAAACGCAAGTGGTGAAGAGATTGCAGAAATTGAAGGTATTGGGGAAAAGATTGCGGAATCCCTAAAAAAATACTTTTCTTTAAAACACAACCTTGAACTAATAGAAAAACTGAAAAAACACGGCTTAAAATTTGAAACAGAAGAAACAGAAGAAAGAGAACAACCGCTTAAAGGCTTAACCTTTGTTTTAACCGGGGAGCTTGAAAACTTTACCAGAAAACAGGCAACTGAATTCTTAGAAAGCCTTGGCGCAAAGGTTTCATCATCAGTATCAAAGAAAACAAACTATGTAATTGTCGGCAAAAACCCCGGTTCAAAGTTCAGAAAAGCAGTTCAATTAGGCGTTAAAACCGTTGACGAGCAATTTCTCTTAAATTTTGCAGAAAAGTATAAAAAGTAAATTAACCAAAAAACAGCAAACCAGCGCCGATAATTGTAAAAATACCGCCTAACACCTGAGGAATGTATATTAGAAAACTTTTATTCTTTACTAAAACCGCTTTGTAAGGATTTTCAGGATTATAGTAAACAATAACCTCTTTGCCCTCTGGATAATTATTAACAATCCTCTCTGCCTCTGAAGCGAAACTATAACTAATATTCAAAGCACCATAATCAGAGCATGTGTACTCCTTGCCATCCACCTTATACCTGTAAGTAATTGCAGGGGCATACATTGTTTGATTGCTTTCAGAATCAAGATGGCTTACAACCTTTGACTCAACCACAACCCCTTTAACAGAAGGCCACTTCTCAACCTTTTTAGCCTGTTTAATAAAAATATACCCAACAACAAAAAGCAAAACCCCAACCATCAGAAAGATAATCCCAACTTTTTTCATACACCCTCCTAATTACAGTTTGCTCTCCCTTTATATGCGAATTTTGTCCCATCAATTAAAATAACACCTTTTCCCACAACCTGAAAACCCCTTTCGTCAACCTCACCCTTGTTTGTTGTAAAAATTAAAGTTCCTCTACTTTTATTCCCCACAGCCTTCCAGCTTCCTGAAGAACCACCGTTATCCGCCGCCCCCCATGAGCCTGTACTATTTCCGTACTGGTCTGAAAATCCCCCGCCATAAGAACTCTCAGAGTAATAACTATACCTTCCATTTGGGCAAAGCATTAGTTTTCTTTCTGTGGAGCCTACATAAGAGTAATACTCCCCTGCCAGCCAGTTCATTAAACCTGAATTAACCTTAGCCTGAAAAAACCTGACACTGTTTGCAAGCTCAATAGCACTTTTTTTATGAGTATTTGAATACTTTTGCGTGGTTGTAACACACATTGCCATAAATCCCCCACTTCCGTTAGGAGAAACAACGCCAACCACATAAGCCCTTGCAGGCACATTTTGAAAAGTGCCTGAAAACTCTCCCCCAACAGCATATTCCCCCACTTTTTCAATATCGCTTGAAGCGTGCATATTTGTACTCTGGTCAACAAATCCCTCGGCAGCCGCCGCAACCAATTGGTCAAAAGTAGCATAGTTATGAGGAAGCATTAAAATATACCCGGGTATTGAATTTGAACCCATATAATAATTTCCCGTTTTCGGGTCCTGCTTTGCAATCCACCCTTTAGGCGGAACAAAACTTAAACCTAAAGAATCAACCGTAATCCTTTTTCCCTTTCTTGAAGTGGTTTTTTGTGGATACTTACTATTCTCTGAAGGCTTCTTTGCAAGGTGATTAGCCTTCCTTCTTGCAAGAGGATTTGAAGAACCACCTATTCTTTTTAACCTGTAAACCGTACCGCCTGTTTCAAACAAAAGGGTATTGCCTTTAAACCCAGCGGTAAAATTAAAATTTCCGTTGCCTGTTGAAAAAACACCTGCCGCCTTATTGCCAGAAACCTTGCCTTTAATCTTAAAATTACTTCCGTTAAACATTAAAGTCCCTTTGATTATACTTCCCGACTGGCTTAAAGAAACTTTCAGGCCGTCGCCAGCAAAATTTCCTCCAAAATTTGTACTATTCCCTTTTGAAAGGGGATTTGCTGAAGACTGCCCTTGCCTCTGAGAAACCACACCACCCCCACCACTTTTTACAAAAACAAGCTCTCTAACCTTACTCCAATCGGGAGTACCGTCTGCTTTAGGCTCAATCAATTGAACATAAAGTGAGCTATCTTCAAAATACATATTGAAAAAAACCGCAATATTGTTTCCATAACATTTGCCAACTGCAGCCTCTCCTTCAACCTTGCCGGTTAATTTAAAATCAGCCCCTGTCGTCCCTGTTAATCCACCTGAAATATTTATTCCACTCTGCTTAATATAAAGGTACAGTTTTGCATTATTTGAACTCATTGTGTAACTCCCTGAAAAATTAACGGAAAAAACAGAAAAACATAATAAAAAGCCTAAAACTGCTGAGATTTTTTTTACAAAATACAACACATTTCCTCCGATTCTCAGGGAGTTTCCCGCCTTAAAAAATTTTTCATATAAAAAGTTATCCAATTCTACCCTTTTTTACACAAAAAGTAAAATAACCTTAAAAAAAGCAGGCCATAAGGCCTGCGGAAGAATTTAGAAATTCTGGATTGCTCCAATGTGATATAAGTAATAACACACTCCCCACAAAATTAACCCTACAAAAACATAAAAGTTTAGGATAGACAATTTTTTTTGCTTTATATATTCAAGGTAAGAGATTTTTGCTTTATTCTCTTTCTTTCTTATCTGATTTTCTTCAAACCATTGCCAGAACAATCCGTAAGTGGTGTAACATATACATAGAAAACAGAAAAAATTTAAAGTAGAAAGTTCAATAACTAATTTAAAGGCACCTTTCTTCTTGATTACATCTAACATTTTATTTAGTTCAACAACTCCAAAAATAGTGCAAAAAAACGCTACAAACAAACAAGCAAAATAGTAATGAGTTGATAACTTTGACCACTTGTTTATATTTTTAGGTTTGGCAAAACTTGCACCAAACAAAAGGAAAAGTGCAAGTTGAAAAACTAAAATTAAATTAGAAAAATAAAACATAGAGACTCCTAAATTTTATTTATTCGAACTATTTGAATCAACAACAACTGATGCGTCATTTACGACAGTTTGTAAATATAATTCTAAAGGTTTAGGTAATGATAAATTTTCTATAAATTTTGTAGCAATTGTTGATATTCCAAAGGAAAATGTTTTTGCTTTAAATTCATTCCAATCATTTTTAGAACCTGTTATATTAGCTTTCCATCCACTTGCAATTACTGACACTGCTGATGCATAAGTGGCAGTTGCTAAAGCAATAGGCGTAACAGAGATTGTCTGAGGAGTAGTTAAAGAGGCTGTTGCTATTACTGATGCGTCTTTTACAAGATTGTCAGATGTTTGGATTACTGTATTCAATCGTTCTACTTTGGTTTTTTTCTCTGCCTCCTCTCCTGCTTTTTTCCAGGCTTCCTGTTCTTTTTTTTCTCTTTCAACAGTTTTTGCGCTTTTCAATTCAGGGACAGGCTTACCGTTAGGTTGAATTCCAGCCCAGCTTTTAGGGTGCATTTTACCTGCATTTGTTTCATATTGAAGCCGTGCTTTTATCTTTGCTTTTTCTTCTAATAGTTTCCTTTCAGCTTCAGCGTCAAGCGTAGTTGCAGCCTGCCTGCCATAAGGGTCAATTCTCATTACCGGATTCCCTCTGACATAGGAATACAGGTTCCAGGACATGGGGTCTAATTGGTCGTAGTCGTAGCCGGGGTCGGGGGAGAGGAAGCGGCCGGTTTGAGAAGAGTAGTATCTTGCAAGCATATATGTTAGGTCTGTTTCGTAATCTTTTTCGTGGCCTGTGTAGGTTATGGTGTTTAGTACTTCGTCTTTGTTGTTTTCGTAAGGTGCGGTTAGTTCTTCGCCATAAGCAAGGGTGTCTGTTGTGTGTAGGATTTCCCCAAAGTCGTTTAATTTTGATTTTAATTTTTTACCACTATTCAATCCCTAATCCTTATTCCTTTTTACAAAATTCTATCAAATCACACTACACAAAAAAAGCAGGCCAAATAGCCTGCGGGATAAACCTATTTACCTAATAAAATTATTAAATATCTTATAAAAATTAAAAATGATATTATTGCTGCTACAAACACATTAAAAGTTATTAGTTTGTCATTCAAGGAAAGTTTTTTTTCACTTTTATCACTTTTGTAAAATATTAACCCTAAAAAAAATAAAAAAATACTTAATAAAAAATATGCAATACATTTATTTATCGGATTATCCATCATTAACTCTTATTCAATTATTTTTGATGACAAAATGTTTCTACTTTGGGAAACACACACAAAGTAGAAATTGTTTTTACTGGATTTTAATAGATTTATCCCAACTATATTGTTGTTTTGCCTGAAAAGGTGTGTTCTATTTACATGAAGTATTATCAAGAAAACACCTCGTTCTATTTCAACAGGTCTAATAAATTCAATTTCTAATACTGTATCCCCTTTTTTTACTGTCAAGTTAGGGTTTAAACAATATTCTGAATTGAATTTCTCTTCAAAACTATCAAAGCTATCTTTAATTATGCTAATCTTCAATCCTTTATCTTTTAAATCAATAAAGCATTTTTTACATAAATTTATTTCTCCTTTTTCATAATTTGTTAAGAGTCCATGCCAGTAAATCTTCTTTTTATCGTTGCTTCTTACACTTTTTAAAAATGCTGGCATTTTATAATAAGGGATTGATTTATTAACCTCTTTTTTTATTATTAAATAATCTGAATTTGTTTGCTTTGCTAATCTCAACAAACATTGTTTTAATGCTTTATTAAAAAAATAATTTTGTGCAAATAGGTTTAAGGAACCTGTTATTACAAAAAATAGAATTAACTTTTTCATTTTACCTCCTAATCGTAAACAGCATCTGTAAATTTCCAGATTTGTACTATTTCTCCATCTCCTTTAGCAAAGGTTATTTTAAATATATAAATGCTTTTGTATGCATTTGAATGAGATACTTCAGAATACTCTAAATAAAAACTTCCATTTCTTGTTTTGTGCACTGGAATGTCAACAACCACAAATGAGAGCAAAAAACAATCTTTTTTTAGTTGAATAGGGGTTAAGGGTTTAACTACTAAATAACTTAAAATCCCTGGAACAAATACAGGAAATTTACTTTGTTTTCTTTCAATTGCATTCAAAAATTTTTCAGCATTAACGCAAAAAACCAATTTGGGAGAATGGGATTTTTCTAATTGTTCATAATCAAAATTTAATAATTGATTTCTCATCAAAGAAACATCTTTGTTATACTGCCTGTCAACATAAAAAAATTTGTTAAAAAAATTGTAAAAGTTTATTTCTTGAAAATTTGGAGATTGCTTTTTTGAGAGAAAATCTAAAAAATCTTTTAGAGTGTAATACTTAAACTCCATCATTACTTTTTTTTCAAAGTAAACTCTCTTAACATCCTTTATTTTTAGAAAATATGCAATACACAAATCATAAGAGCGAACAAATTCAGAGTGGTAATTGGGATTAACTGCAGAGTATAGGTTATATTGAAAAAATATTGTTAGGAACACAAATAAAAGATTTTTGATTACTTTCATATACATCTCCAATCTAAAAAACAAAAATCAATTTTTTAACTCTTTTTCATTAAAATAAATAACCCCTCTATCAAAAACTAATACACGATATGGACTTCCTTTCTCTACAGGTAATGCTTGATAAATTACTCTTCGGGGAATGTTTAATTGTTTTCTTATTTCATTGCACATTTGCATTGAAGTTGCTCTATTAGGAAATTTTTTCAAAGCTGGTTCATCAATGGTTCCAAATACTTTATGATACATTTCATGAAAAAAAACCATTCCAATGCTATTGGTTAATTTATCTCTTTCACTCATTCCGCCATAGTGGAGCTTGGGGAAATCACTAAAATCAATTGCAATTCTGTTTAGTTGCTTTGACGCTCTGCCAAGCATTACCTTTTCACCGGAATCTAAACTAATTTTGGGCATTCGTGAAGAATCGACAACTTCATATTGTGTTTTATCATCAATAAATGTTTTCAAGTCTTTCCTTGCTTTTGCACTGCCTCCATCGTAATCTCCGTCTTTACCTATTTGTAAATTGCCGTTCTTATCCACATTGATTTCTTTGTAACCTGTTATTTTTTTTAATTCAGAGATTAACTTTTGTTGTTCTTCGTCAGTTAATCCTTTTATATTTACAACCATTCCGCTGGGGTCATCAAAATTCATCGGATTCCCTCTGACATATGCGTACAGGTTCCAACTCATTGGGTCTAATTGGTCGTAGTCGTAGCCGGGATCAGGGGAGAGGAAACGGCCTGTCTGGGATGAGTAGTATCTTGCAAGCATATAAGTTAAATCAGTTTCGTAGTCTTTTTCGTGGCCGGTGTAGGTTATGGTGTTTAGTACTTCGTCTTTGTTGTTTTCGTAGGGTGCTGTGAGTTCTTCGCCGTAGGCAAGGGTGTCTGTGGTATGCAGGATTTCCCCTGAATCGTTTGTTATGTATCTTGTTGTGCCAAGGTGGTCTTGATGGTAGAAGGTTAGGTTAAATGGCATGTTGATTAATTTAACTTGTTTGTGTGTTGTGTCTGTTGATGCATAGTGTGTTGTGTAGACTTTTATTGTGTAACTTGTGTTTTGTGTGAGGTTTTCTGGCATCTGTTGTGGTTTTTCCGTGTAGCCAAATAGGTAGTATTCTGGGATGGTGATCGTTATTTTGTTGTTTTCGTAGTCTTCTTTTACTTTTGTAATGATTTGGTTGTTTTCGTCATAGGTTGTTGTGATTTCTGTTTTAGGAAGTATTATTTCGTTTCCTTTCATTATTTCAATCCATCTTCTTAGTTTCGGTTGGTTGTCTCCGCTTTCTAATGTTTTCCCTGTGAAGTGGTCTGAGTTTATTGTAATGGTTATTTTGCCTTTTTGCAATGTGTCAAGTTTCATGGTTGCTGTGTTGATTGTTGAGGGGGTGATTGTGGTTTGTGGGGTTGTGTAGGTGGATGTGATTGTTAGTGTTGGAAGGAGGTTTGTTTTGTCTGGTAGCATTTCAAAGAGTTTGTAGGTGTTATTTTCTGGTTGTAAGATTACTGCTTTGTATGTGCCTGTTGGTATGTTTTGATTGAAGGTTATCAGATGGCATTCTAATTTTTGAGGGTCAAAGAGGTCAGGCGTGAAGGTTGTGGTTGATAGGTAGCAGTTATCTGAGTTAAGGCAGTTTTGTATTTTGTCAGGATTGATTGTTTGAGGGTCGTCGTCTTTTGATATGTTTTTATTTTCGGGGATTAAGAGGAGTTTCAGGTTTTTGTATTTTAAGGTGTTTGTGCCGTCTTGTTGTTTGATTAAATAGTTTAGTTTTGGAAGGGTGATTGAGAGTGTTGTTCTTGTGTTTAGTGATGATGGGAGGTAGGTTGCTTTGTATAGGTTTTGTGGGTGGAGTTTGAAGTTTGTTTCAGGGGTTACTTTCATCCTGAGTATGGCTTCTGGAGTTGCGATTTCAGTTGCGGAAGTTAAAGAAAAAAAGCAGGCCTATGAAGGTCTGCGGGGAGATTATTCCTCTTTTGCTCCGTATTGCTTAAGGAGTTTTACTATGTCTTTGTAACCTTTCTTTTCTGCTAATTTCAAGGCTGTGTAACCTTTATATTCTCCCTTTTTAACCTTCAAGTTCGGGTTTGCTCCATGTTCAAGTAAGAGTTTTACAACATTATATCTTCCAAAAAGAGATGCTGTCATCAATGCAGTAAATCCATCTGGTGATGTATAATTCACATCAATTCCTTTTTCAATAAGTTTCTTAATCAAAGATTCCATTCCTGCCCAGCTTGCTTGCATTAAATAATTACTCCTATCCTCTGTTTTAGAGTTTATATCTATACCTTTATCTACTAAAAGGAGAGCAATTTTTTCTATTCGTTTTGCCTTCTGTTTGTCATGTTTTTTATAATAAGCGTAACCACTTATTGCAAAGTATAAGGCTGTTTGTCCTTCCAATCCAGCTAACATTGTCCCATAATATTTTTTATTTACATTTGCCCCTTTCTTTAAAAGCAATTGGGTTAATTCAATGTAACCATTATACGCAGCAACCATTAGACCTGTTAATCCATCATCTGTTATATCAGGGTCAACTCCCATTGCAAGCATTAGTTTTATTTCTGATATGTTATTGGCTTTGCATGCATTTATAAATTCTTTTGCTGTTTCTTTGTTGTTTGGGAGATGACATCCCATTGTAAATGTTAAAATTAAAATCAATAATACCTGGAAAAATCTTTTAAAAAATCTTTTTTTCATAAACAACTCCTTTGTATTTTTTTAATTATCACTTCCTTTAGACAACTTGTCATTTATTATCAATTCTATAGGAGTAGTTATTGCATTATCTATTTTTTCAGATGTTATCTTTCTTTCCAGCGCTCCAAGTGTGCCTGTTCCCCATCCTTCGCAACTATCGGTCATTTTTTCACCAGGACTTGGTGCAAATGTCATTCCCATTTCTATAATATACATCATTGATTTTGCTCCAACATTACTGTCCGATTTTTTTAGCCCATTTAGTCCAAACCAGTTAGATAGGAAATTAAAAACAGAACCTGCTATTGGAACACGGCTAAAAAAACCAAAAAATTTAGACAAAGAATTCATTGCTTTATAATGAGTTTGCATACTTTGGGCAACATTATATCGCTTGGTTACTGAAAATAAAGCACTTTCGCCATTATTAGTTACTTTCCCTAAGCGTACAATTTCATTTTTATCCTCGAAAAAAACCTCCAATCCATTTTTATCCAATTTTTTTACAAATTCTTTTGCTTTTTTTTCATCCCCTGATGAATCAATTTTTTCTGCTTCTTTTTTTAATTTTTCAATCAATGATTTATATTTTTCAGGATTTGCCATATATTTCCTTCTCATTTCTTCTCTTTTCTTTTCATCCCATTTTCCTGTCGGATCAAGGTGGGTTATGGGATTCCCCCTTACATAGGAGTACAGATTCCAACTCATTGGGTCTAATTGGTCGTAGTCATAGCCGGGGTCGGGGGAGAGGAAACGGCCTGTTTGGGATGAGTAGTATCTTGCAAGCATGTAGGTTAAATCTGTTTCGTAGTCTTTTTCGTGGCCGGTGTAGGTTATGGCGTTTAGTACTTCGTCTTTGTTGTTTTCGTAAGGGGCTGTTAGTTCTTCTCCATAAGCAAGGGTGTCTGTGGTGTGTAAGATTTCTCCAGAGTCGTTTAATTTTGATTTTAATTTTTTATCTCTGTTCAATCCCTAATCCTTATTCTTTTTTACAAAATTCTATCAAATTACACTACACAAAAAAAGCAGGCCAAATGGCCTGCGGATTAAGGTGTATTAATTGTTAACCAGATAAACATGAGTAATATTAAAAATTTCAATAGCCATCTGAGAAAATTATTTTTTATTTCTAATCCCAATCCACCTCTGGTAAAAATAAAAAATTCTTTTGTCTTTTTTAAATAAATATCTCTGAAAAATAGATCATAACAATAATATAGTGCCGCTACCAAAAAAGCAGTCCTTAAAACAAACATTCCAACGTCCATAAAATCTCCTGTTATTTCCCATTATCTTGAGTTTGTTCTTCTCCAATACCAAAAGCTGTATCCAATATAGTAGTTAAAACATCTACAGTTTTTGTGTAAATTTTTGCACCACTCGGGGGCAAAGATAGAGCAGAAGCATGTGTTCCAGCAAACAAGAAAATACCCACCCCTAACTGAACTCTTGTCATTTCTAAATTCTTCTTATTTTTTTCTGTTGGGTCTAATTTCACTTTTGTTTCTGCAAAGTTAATCTTTGCATATCCCGCTACAAAATTCACGCCTGCTCCCACATATGACATGCCTGGAATAAAAATCAATGGTGTAGCAACATAGGTCTGCATATTGTTACATACTCGTTCACCTGTTTCAGATCCTTCTCTAGTTTTACCATAATTAGCAGGTGGATTTATTGTTTTCTTCGCTAAAGGTCCTATCATTAATTTTTTTATTGAGGTATCTACTTTGCTCCAATCAACATGTTTTAAATAACCATTTACCTTTAAATCTATTACCGTTGAATTAAAATCCTCCTGTCCACTATATTCTGCGTTCCATTCATTGTATTTGTCCATTCTGTCCTGAAGAATTGAACGAATTTCCTTGTCAAGTTCTTTAAACTCGCCTTGTTTATATAATTCTTCTAACCTTTTCTTTTCTTCGGTTGATAATTCTAAACCTGTTGGGTCAAAGTGGTTAATCGGATTCCCCCTCACATATGCGTACAGGTTCCAGGACATTGGGTCTAATTGGTCGTAGTCGTAGCCGGGGTCAGGGGAGAGGAAGCGACCTGTTTGGGATGAGTAGTAGCGTGCAAGCATATATGTAAGGTCTGTTTCGTAGTCTTTTTCGTGGCCGGTGTAGGTTATGGTGTTTAAGACTTCGTTTTTGTTGTTTTCGTATGGTGCAGTTAGTTCTTCGCCGTAGGTTAAGGTGTAAAATAACGGGTTTTGGGTTAAAAGGTTCTGGGTTTTGGGGAGGTTTGGGGTAAGGGTTAATGTGTTGTGGTTTAAATTCAGTGTGTTAGATTTGAATAAAAAGAAATTGTTGGATAAAACAGAAAAAAACTGTGAGTTTGTATTAAAGCTTTCCATTTCTAAACCTGAACTTTGTTTTTTATTCAATTTCTAAATCCTTGTTCTTTTTTTCAAAAATTCTATCAAATCCCACTGCACAAAAAAAGCAGGCCATAAGGCCTGCGAGGGTTTATTTTAACTTAACGCAAGAAAAAAATTTGTGTAGTCTCTCTTCTTTTTTTGAAAGATCACCTGAATAATGTAAAATGCAGTTTAACTCTTCTACATAATACATAATTTCACTATCATCAAAGTATTCTCCGTTGAACTTTATCTCCATTACATTGAAATGATTAATATTTCTTAAAATAATACAAGCTCTTTTCTGTATACAGCTATCAATCAATTTTTCTTTTATGTTTTGCTTTGAATTTTGAGGAGAAATGTTTAATACATTCTCTTTAGACCATATATCAAATAACATAAAATAATCATCTGTTAATTTCCAATAACACCAAGAGGACGGAATTGAAAACACATATTTTTTATTTCCCTTGCCTGTTAGAATAATTTTTTTCGGCTGAAACACTTTCAGAATAGGTAATGAGAAAAACAATAGAATAAGAAAATACAATACTATCATGCATATTCTATATTCTTGTTTGTAAGTTTTTTCTTTTTTTGTTTTGTTTCCCATAAAATCTCCTTAAAGACTTTCTTTGATTAATTTTAAACGCTTTTGAATGTGAATTAACTTTTCTTTTTCTTTTTGAGACAAATTTGGATCTTGTAATTGTCTTTCTATTTTTTTTAAATCATGATCTATAGCCTCTTCTAACGCAGTCTTAATTGCGATATTTTTTATTTTATTCTTACCTATTTTGTTCATTATCTTTATCACTTCCCAATCTCCTGAAGGAAGTTGAGGAATTGCTGAAAAAATCATTGGTACAACCTTTTTTACTACATCAGGTAAAGATCTATAAACAGATTTATTAAACGAATAGTAGTTTTTTATTGCTGCTCTTAGATGACCAGAATCCATTAAATATTTTTGCTTGTATCTTTCTTTTTTAGCTTGAGTTAACGTTGAATCCATCCATTTTTCAAGATAATATATTCCCACCCCTGCACCTACTGCTACTGCTACTATAAAAACCACACTAAACTTTCCATCCTTATCTACTCTGTTTACAGGATTGTCAAGGCAGTATGTATATTTGTTCCAGTAAAGTGGATTTGCGAGTAAATTTTCAAGTTGTTTGAGTTTTTCAGGGTCATTTGTGTTTGCAGAAAGTGAATTTATTTTTCCCAATAGGTCAAACTTATCAGGGCTTAAGAATATCCCCTGCTGACCGGAGTAATACCTTGCAAGCATATAAGTTAAATCGGTTTCGTAGTTTTTTTCGTGGCCCGTGTAGGTTATGGTATTTAGTACTTCGTCTTTGTCGTTTTCAAAGGGTGCTGTGAGTTCTTCTCCATAAGCCAATGTGTCTGTAGTGTGCAGGATTTCCCCTGAATCGTTTGTTATGTATCTTGTTGTGCCTAAGTGGTCTTGGTGGTAGAAGGTTAGGTTAAATGGCATGTTGATTAGTTTAACTTGTTTGTGTGTTGTTTCTATTGATGCATAGTGTGTTGTATAGACTTTTATTGTGTAACTTGTGTTTTGCGTGAGGTTTTGGGGCATTTCCCCTGGCTTTTCTGTGTAGCCAAAGAGGTAGTATTCGGGGATGGTGATTGTTATTTTGTTGTTTTCGTAGTCTTCTTTTACTTCAGTTATTTTCTGGTTGTTTTCATCATAGGTTGTTGTGATTTCTGTTTTGGTTAATACTGTTTGATTTCCTTTCATTATTTCTATCCATCTTCTTACTTTGTTTTTTGCGTCTTTTGAGCTGAATGTTTTCCCTGTGAAGTGGTCTGAGTTTATTGTATCAATTTAAAAAAATCCATACAAAATAAAAAAGCAGGCTGAATGGCCTGCGGAAGTTTAACACTAATAAATAGTTTTAAAAAAAGTCATTTTAACTTATTCTTTTCTCTTATTTTTTCTATAAACCTAACCAATTGTTCAGAGTTTTTTAACATAAAATTAATTTCTTTGGCAGATAGTTTTGTTTTGAGAAATTCTTTTAAGGTATATGAGTCAATCTGGGAAAAGTAAATAAAGTGTCTTATGTCAATTTTTATTGAATTTGTCTTACCATTTTTTATTGAGTTTGCTCTAACTATTATAAAATAGTATTTTGCAGAAGTCTTTTCTAAAAGTTTAATTAATTTTTGGTGGTTTCTACTTGTCCAAACATATTTAAATCCACAATTCTTTAAATCTTCCACGCATTTTGTGTCATATCTTTTTGAGAACAATTCCTCAAAAGGCAAAAACAAGTGGTTATTTTTTACCAATATACCGCATAATACTTTTGTTTCTGATGCTTTTTGATTCAAATCTGCAATTTTGTTAATAATCCCTTTATAGTCTATTAGCATTGTTTTCTTTGAAGGCTCTGAATTCAAATGTGGATTTGTTTTGTTATGGCATATCTTTAAAATCTCTAATGGATGCTGTCTGAAAAAATTTACTTTTTCATCTGGAAATTGCTGTTCCATTAAACATTTAAATGTGTCATAACTTAACGATTTAGAATATAGTACTTTATCAATCACTAATTCTTTAAAAGATAATTTAGAGTAAGGTTTAATTAATTCTCCCTTAACAATAACAAAAAAACAAAGGGTATCTCCGCTTTTTCTTAATCTGACTTCTTCTTTAGGATTGGAGAAGGAGTAATCTAATACAAAAGGATTTGCCCTTGAAAAAAAGGCATTAAACTGTCTGTTTTTAAAATAACAAATTGCTTCTATGGGGAAAAATCCTCCCCAATAAGTCAATTCAAGCACTCCTGCATAATATCCCTTTGTTTTGCTTATCGGGGATATTTCAATATAGGTGAATGATTGATTTAATAAACTAAGAAGAAGCAAAATAACTAAACTTAACCTTTTCATGAAACCTCTCTTATCTTCCTTATTGCCTTGAAAATAGGTTTTAGCAATTTTTTCAAAATAAAAAGCACTATTATTATGCCAATGAGTTCAATTAACAGCACAAGCAGGCAATATTTATTGTATTTAACGAAGATGAAAATCTTTTGCCAAAAGCCAGGGTCTTTGACAATAAAAGAAAAATAACCTTCCCCTTTTACATCTGGAGTATCAAGTACAACCTTTAAAATGTATTTGCCCGGTTTTAAAAGATAGTAAAAATTTATTGGCAAACTTTTAGAAAAACACAGGTTCTCAATCCAGCCTTCATAAACATATTTTTGGGGGAATGAAATGTACTTCATACTTAGTTGGTAAATATTCCATGCATCCGGTCTAAGCCTCGTTCTTGTGGTGCTTAAGTAGTCAAAATGTACAAAATGGTCAAGTTTAAAAAACCTATCATCTCCTTTTTTTAAATAAAGATAGAGAGTTTCGTTCGGATCGTTTTCCCCACAGGTATCATAAAAGTAAAAGTACGCACCTAAAATTAAAATTGATTTATTGCTAATGTTTTTAACCTTTATTAACAAAGTCTGATTAAATATATCCATTGGGATTGTGTTTCCACTGCCTTTAAAATCAAATGTCATTTGTATTTGGTTACTTTTATGGATTTGGTTTGTCTTTGAATATGCTAAGACACTTATTAGCAGAAGAAAGATTATAATTACCTTCCTCATAGATTATCCCACCATTCCTTTATTTTTGGTTTATCTAATGATTTATTAGGTTTTTCTTTAAATATATCATTTACTATTCCTTTATTATTGTTATCCATTTCTTGTTATTTTCTTTTTATCTGCCAATCCATTGCTTTTCCTGTGATGTATCTGGCTTTTAATTGTACCAATTCAGCGAAATCTCAACAAACAAAAAAAAGCAGATTGTGTAGCCTGGGGGATTTTTAAGAAACAAATTTTTAAACATTGATTTTTGTTTTTAAGATTTTGTAAATTTTTTCTTTTTCATTAGGCCATATAATTATTCTTGAAGGCAAATTGTTATTGTGATGTTTTATTTTAATTCCCTTAAACATAAAATCTTTTAAAGTATCAATTTCTTTATAATCTAATACATATTTTTTTATAGCAATAATAACCAATCTATCCTCTAAAAAAACAAGTTTTACAAGGGGAATTGAAAGACACCAAAAGCCAATCCAACCCCCGGCTAGTTCAACATACTCAACTTTATTGAGTTTTTCTTCTTTTATTGGAATAGTAATTCTTAAAAATAAAAAGAAAAACAAAATTAATATTATCACCAGATACATTAGAGATCCTCTTCTTTTTTACCAGTTTTCTTTCTTAAGATATCTCTTACTTTTCCCTAAAGATTTTATCAAATCAGACCGCACAAAAAAGGCAGGGTGTATAATTTGCTGATAATTGTTATTTTTCAACAACAGGTATTCCTTTTTCCTCAAAAATCTTTTTAAGTTTTTGAATTACATAATTAGCCCCTTTTCCTTTTAGATCTTCATCAATAGAAAAATAATAAGCCCCAAACCCTTTTTTGCCTGAATAAGTATAGTAATAAAATTCAAAATCACTGCCAGAGATTGAATTTTTAATTTTTACCTCTTTAATTTCTTTAAAATCTATCCTTTTTTTTCTGAATAAATAACAAATTTCAAAAAATGTCTCATAAAAAATCATATTTGAGGGGAAAGCAAAATAAATAAAGAAAATGAGTATGTTAAAAATTATCGGGAAAAAACTAAAAATTAACAATCCTTTTACCCCGGGGAAAGAATTTCCAAACCATGAGTGTTGTAAGTTAACATAAAGTTTAAACAAACCATAATTAACAAGAAAAAACAACACAATAAAAATTGAGATTTTTATCCAATCATCTATCAAAGAACATTTTGTGTTTTCATGAACTTTTAAAATAATCTTTTCTTTGTTCATATTAAACCATCCTACCATATTAATTTATTTAAATTAGAGCGTATTTTGGTATCCACTTTATTTAAATCACCAACCTCTGTTCTATATAAAATGTATATATAATTTGGAGTATTTCCCCTGGCTTTTCTGTGTAGCCAAAGAGGTAGTATTCAGGTATGGTTATGCTGATTTTGTTGTTTTCGTAGTCTTCTTTTACTTCGGTTATTTTCTGGTTGTTTTCGTCATAGGTTGTTGTAATTTCTGTTTTAGGAAGTATTATTTCATTTCCTTTCATTATTTCTATCCATCTTCTTAGTTTGTTTTTTCCGTCCGCTGAACTGAATGTTTTCCCTGTGAAGTGGTCTGAGTTTATTGTATCAATTCAGCAAAATCTCAACAAACAAAAAAGCAGGCCTATGAAGGCCTGCGGGGAGTTAGTATTTATCCCTATCTTTCGTGTTTATCCAGTATTTTTTTCTTTCCTCTTTCGTTAATTGTCTTCGTCTTACTCTTGTTACCTTTACTCCGTTTTTTTCAAGGTCATCCAGTAACTCCTCGTAATTCCAGTTACATCTTGATAGCTCAAATACTTTGCCGTTTTTAAGATAAAATGCCAAAATAACAGGGAAATATGCATTAATATTTACACCTCCTGATGACAAAACCTCTTTTATTTCGTGGTACATGTAAAATTTTTCTTTATGCTTCCATTTAAATACCACTCTGTCTGAGTAAACTATTACCTCTTGAGGTAAAAGAAATACCCTCCAATAAGATACAAGTGCCAAAAAAAGTGCTAAAAAAGGATTTACAAAAAGAATTACTGTTAATGTCCATTTCAAGCTTTCCCAAGTATGGTTTTTTGTTTTCAGTAATTCCATAGCTATCATCATCATTGTTAGGTAAAACTGAAACCTTACTATATAGCATAGGAGAGATTTTAATTTGCTAATTTTGTAAACTTTTGGATATTGCTTTTCTTTATTATGGTTTTTGTTCATTTTTTTCCTCTTGTTCTTTTTTTCTTTCTACCTCAGAGCTTGCAGATTCTTTCTCTTTTTTTGCGATATCATAGTTTATAGCACCAAATATACCAAGCATAATATTTGTCCCATTTTGTGCTGTCGCTTCAGCAGCTTTTTCTCCAGCTGGAAGTGCTAAACCGGCTGCAGGCAAAGTGTACAATCCTGCAACTCCGTATGTAAATCCTCCTTCAATTGCAGATTCTGCTGCTTGATTAATATCTTTAGTATTTTTAAAAGTTTTACCTCCTTCAACAGCAGCTCCAAAAGCTGCTGCTTTTAGTGGATTTGAGGTATCAATAACTGAAGTTACGGCTCCCAATGCTGCTCCTTCTACTGCAGCTTTGGCTACTTCAACTCCCGATTTCCCTTCACTTGCGGCATCTAACGCTGCACTTGCTGCAGATGTAGCTTCACTTATTATTACTGTTGTTGCAGAAGTTGCAAAAGAAGTTCCTGCTGTTATTTCGGGAATGGCCTCAGGAGCAGCTACTATTGTTGCTGTCATTGCCGTATATTTGAGTCCTTTCCCAAGTCCTTTATGAATGGCTTCGTGTGCTTTAATCATTTCTTTTTCATTTTTACATGAGCTATAGAAGAAATGCATAGCATAGTTCCATTCATTTTTTCCTGTGGGGTCTATTTTTTTTACCGGATTCCCGCGGACATACGCGTACAGGTTCCAACTCATGGGGTCTAATTGGTCGTAGTCGTAGCCGGGGTCGGGGGAGAGGAAGCGGCCTGTCTCGGATGAGTAATACCTTGCGAGCATATATGTTAAATCTGTTTCGTAGTCTTTTTCGTGGCCTGTGTAGGTTATTGTGTTTAACACTTCGTCTTTGTTGTTTTCGTAAGGTGCTGTGAGTTCTTCTCCGTAGGCAAGGGTGTCTGTTGTGTGCAGGATTTCTCCTGAATCGTTTGTTATGTATCTTGTTGTGCTAAGGTGGTCCTGGTGATAGAAGGTTAGATTAAATGGCATGTTGATTAGATTTATTTGTTTGTGTGTTGTGTCTGTTGATGCATAGTGTGTTGTATAGACTTGTATTGTATAACTTGTGTTTTGTGTGAGGTTCTGTGGCATCTGTTGTGGTTTTTCTGTGTAGCCAAACAGGTAGTATTCAGGGATGGTTATTGTTATTTTGTTGTTTTCGTAGTCTTCTTTTACTTCGGTTATTTTCTGGTTGTTTTCGTCATAGGTTGTTGTAATTTCTGTTTTAGGAAGTATTATTTCATTTCCTTTCATTATTTCTATCCATCTTCTTAGTTTGTTTTTTCCGTCTGCTAAACTGAATGTTTTCCCCGTGAAGTGGTCTGAGTTTATTGTAATGGTTATTTTGCCTTTTTGCAATGTGTCAAGTTTCATGGTTGCTGTGTTGATTGTTGAGGGGGTGATTGTGGTTTGGGGGGTTGTGTAATGGCTTGTGATTGTAATTTTTGGAAGTAGATCTGCTCTGTCTGGTAGCATTTCAAAGAGTTTGTAGGTGTTATCTTCTGGTTGTAGGATTACTGCCTTGTATGTGCCTGTTGGTATGTTTTGATTGAAAGTTATCAGATGGCATTCTAATTCCTGGGGGTCAAAGAGTTCTGGTGTGAAGCTTGTGGTTGATAGGTAGCATATTGGATTTTGGTTAGGGTTTTGAGATTCAAGACAATCTTGTATTTTGCTAGGACTAATTGTTTGTGGGTCATCGTCTTTTGATATGTCTGCATTTTCAGGGATTAAGAGGAGTTTTAAATTCTGGTATTTTAAGATGTTTGTATCATCCTGGGTTTTGATTAGATAGTTTAGTTTTGGAAGTGTGATTGAGAGTGTTGTATGTGTTGATGATGATGGGAGGTAGGTTGCTTTGTACAGGTTTTGTGGGTGGAGTTTGAAGTTTGTTTCAGGGGTTACTTTCATCCTGAGTATGGCTTCTGGAGTTGCGATTTCAGTTGAGGGGATTTAAACAAAAAAGCAGGCCTATGAAGGCCTGCGGAACGGAGAAATTACATATAAATGACTAACAAGATGAAAATAATAATCATAAGTAGTTTTAAACTTCGTCTAATAAAATTATTTTCTATTTTCCCTGAACCTGCACCTTTGCCAGGGACAGAAAACTCCTTTGTCTTTTTTAAATAAATATCAAGATAAAATAAATCAAAAAAATACCAACAAATTACCAGTAAAAAAAGAATTTTTAAAGTTGGATCTCCTTTAATCATAACTACTATCCTTTTATAATTTACTTTTCTTGAGTTTGTTGCTGCGCAATCCCAAATACAGAATCTATCCCGGAATACAGAACATCAATTATTTTTTTATATAAATTTGCTCCTTCTGGTGGTAATGACAATGCAGAAGTTTGTGCACCAACAAACACGAATACACTTAGCTTCATCTGAACTCTTGTCATTTCTAAATTCTTCTTATTTTTTTCTGTTGGGTCTAATTTCACTTTTGTTTCTGCAAAGTTAATCTTTGCATATCCCGCTACAAAATTCACGCCTGCTCCCACATATGACATGCCTGGAATAAAAATCAATGGTGTAGCAACATAGGTCTGCATATTGTTACATACTCGTTCACCTGTTTCAGATCCTTCTCTAGTTTTACCATAATTAGCAGGTGGATTTATTGTTTTCTTCGCTAAAGGTCCTATCATTAATTTTTTTATTGAGGTATCTACTTTGCTCCAATCAACATGTTTTAAATAACCATTTACCTTTAAATCTATTACCGTTGAATTAAAATCCTCCTGTCCACTATATTCTGCGTTCCATTCATTGTATTTGTCCATTCTGTCCTGAAGAATTGAACGAATTTCCTTGTCAAGTTCTTTAAACTCGCCTTGTTTATATAATTCTTCTAACCTTTTCTTTTCTTCGGTTGATAATTCCATCCCTGTTGGGTCAAGGTGGGTTATCGGATTCCCCCTCACATAGGTGTACAGGTTCCAGGACATGGGGTCTAATTGGTCGTAGTCGTAGCCGGGGTCGGGGGAGAGGAAGCGGCCTGTTTGGGATGAGTAGTATCTTGCAAGCATATAAGTTAAATCAGTTTCGTAGTCTTTTTCGTGGCCGGTGTAGGTTATGGTGTTTAGTACTTCGTCTTTGTTGTTTTCATAAGGTGCGGTGAGTTCTTCTCCATAAGCCAATGTGTCTGTAGTGTGCAGGATTTCCCCTGAATCGTTTGTTATGTATCTTGTTGTGCCTAAGTGGTCTTGGTGGTAGAAGGTTAGGTTAAATGGCATGTTGATTAGTTTAACTTGTTTGTGTGTTGTTTCTATTGATGCATAGTGTGTTGTATAGACTTTTATTGTGTAACTTGTGTTTTGCGTGAGGTTTTGGGGCATTTCCCCTGGCTTTTCTGTGTAGCCAAAGAGGTAGTATTCGGGGATGGTGATTGTTATTTTGTTGTTTTCGTAGTCTTCTTTTACTTCAGTTATTTTCTGGTTGTTTTCATCATAGGTTGTTGTGATTTCTGTTTTGGTTAATACTGTTTGATTTCCTTTCATTATTTCTATCCATCTTCTTACTTTGTTTTTTGCGTCTTTTGAGCTGAATGTTTTCCCTGTGAAGTGGTCTGAGTTTATTTTATCAATTCAGTAAAATCCGCACAAAAGAAAAAATCTCTTAAATTTGCTAAAAAGTTTTATGCTAATGCTAAAAATAGAAAAATTGAGTTATTGTTTCAAAGTTTTAATCTCTTTTAAAACTGAATTAAGTTTAGGAAACAGGAATAATAAGATTTCTATTACAATCAAATAAATCAAGTAAGTCTCTGGGAAATCAAAAATATCACAAAGGGATTTCCAGAAATAAAAAAATAAAAAATTTAAAATAGGAAAAGAAAAGTGATTTTTTTTGTTAAGCTTTTTGTAATCAAAGACAAGTGAAAATTTTTCTAACTTTGGGAAACCTTTAAAAGGCCATTGTGTGAAAAGGTATGAACTTGCCATTTCATACCTTTTAAAGTGTTTGTACTGAAAAAACTTGAAGTTTGCACCTGTATTTCCGGAAAAATCATCAAGGATTAATTCATTAAATTCATTTTCAGAGAAAACAGAAAAGCCACATATCTTTTTATTTTTAATGAAGTTGCTTACAAGAGTGTCTGTTATTTGTTGGGGGAAAGAATCTAAGTTACAGGAAAAAATTGCATTTGAGAAATAGAAATCCCAAATTAAATTGCGATTAATATCATAAATTCTTATCCCACCAATATGTTCAGCAAAATCACCGAAATATAACAATTCACCTTTACTTTTTTTAATATTAAATTTAGAAATAAAATTACTTACATAATTTTTGCCTTTTAATTTCATTTGTTTAAAGACTGTGCCATTGGCAAATTTATTGTTTAAAGAGTAGTAATAAATCAAATTACAAACAAAATCTTTCTCTATATTATTAGCCTGTTTCCTTGCACAAACTGATAAAGGATAGGAGATTTGCGTGTGAAATACTGTCAAAAAGATGAGAAAAACTATCAACACAAGAATACCTCTTCTGATTACAATTAATATTTTCATTCTATTTTTCTCCTTTTTTATCTTCGTCTATATACCTTGTTGGGTTTGTTTTGCAGAGATTATAATTTCAATTAAAAATTTTAAAATAAGTGGGGAGAAAAATCAAAAAAATTAAAGCAAATTAACGGAAGGTTGTGGTTTGGTGGTTGGTATTAGAGTGAAAAATACGGTATAATCCATTGAGTAAAAAAATTCGTATAGGAGAGGTGCATTGACTTTTCAGGAATTGATTTTAGCATTGCAGAATTACTGGTCGGATAAAGGGTGTATTATTTCCCAGCCCTATGACATTGAAACAGGTGCGGGGACAATGAATCCACACACTTTTTTAAAGGTTTTAGGGGAAAAACCCTGGAATGTTGCCTATGTTGAGCCTTCAAGAAGGCCGACGGACGGAAGGTATGGGGAAAACCCGTTCAGGGTTTACAAGCATTACCAGTTTCAGGTAATTATGAAGCCTTCCCCTGATAACATTATTGACCTTTACATTGATTCTTTAAGGGCTTTTGGGATTAAACCGGAAGAGCATGACATAAGGTTTGAAGAGGATAACTGGGAATCCCCCACATTAGGTGCGTGGGGAGTTGGCTGGCAGGTTTTGTTGGACGGAATGGAGATTACCCAGTTTACATACTTTCAGCAGGCAGGGGGAATTGATTTAAATCCAATTTCTGTTGAAATTACCTATGGGATTGAGAGAATCTGCATGTTTATCAATGGGATAGACAATATCTTTGACCTTGAATGGGCACACGGGGTTAAGTACGGTGATATTAGAAAGAGAGAGGAGTACGAGTTTTCCCTCTATTCCTTTGAAAAGGCTGATGTTGATTTACACTTTAAATTGTTTGATTTATACGAAACAGAGTGCAAGAAGATGCTTGAGGCTAAACTTCCAATGGTTGCCTTTGACTGGGCATTAAAGTGCTCACATACATTCAACATGCTTGACGCAAAGAATGCAATTTCTGTTACCGAAAGGGCAGGATACATTGCAAGGGTTAGAAACCTTGCGGTAAATTGCGCTAAAGTTTATCTGGAGGCAATAAATGGCTGAGTTTTTATTTGAAATAGGTTGTGAAGAGATACCTGCAAGGTTTATAGAAGAGTCTCTAAAGGAAGGGAAGAATATCCTAAAAAAACTTTTATCTGAGTATAGAATAAACTTTTCTGAAATTGAAACTTACGCTTCCCCAACAAGGCTTGTTTTCAGGATTGAGAATATGGACGAGAGGGAAGAAGACCAGACAGTTAAGGTGCAGGGGCCACCAAAAAGGATTTGCCTTGATGAAAATGGCAATCCAACAAAGGCATTAGAGGGATTTGCAAGAAAGAACGGGATTAAAGTTGAAGATGTGAAATTTGAGCAGGGAAAAACAGGGGAAATTGCTGTTGCGGAAAAATTTGTTAAAGGGAAAGAGACTTCTGAGATTTTGCAAAGTGTTTTGCCAGAGTTGTTAAAGAAAATTCCTTTTAGAAAGAATATGAAGTGGGGAAGCCTGAATGTCAGGTTTGTAAGGCCTATCAGGTGGCTTTTAGCAATTTTCAACGGAAAGGTTGTTGAGTTTGAGTACGCAAATGTAAAATCATCAAATAAAACAAACGGCCACAGGATTTTAGGGAAGAGAGATATTGAGGTTAAGTCTTTTGAAGACTATGTAAAAAAACTTGAAGAAAACCTTGTTGTTGTTGATTTTAGAAAGAGAAAAGAAATCATCTCAAACAAAATAAAGGACTTTGAGGGAAGGACAGGCTTTAAAGCAATTGAAGATGAAGACTTGCTTGACGAGGTAACCCACCTTGTTGAATACCCCTATGTGGTTGAAGGGGAGTTTGACAAAAAGTTTCTTGATATCCCTGAAGAGGTTTTAATTACCTCTATGAAAGAGCATCAAAAATACTTTGCTGTTAGAGACAAAGACGGGAAGCTTGCAAACAGGTTTCTTGCTATTGCATCAATAAAGGAAGATGTTAAGGGATATGTAAAAAACGGAAACGAGAGGGTGCTTGCAGCAAGGCTTTACGATGCAAAATTCTTCTGGGATGAAGACAGGAAAAAACCTTTATTTTCAAGAATGGAAAAGTTAGAGAGAATGACATTTCAATCTGACCTTGGCACTTACGCAGACAAGATTGTAAGAATGATAAGCCTTGCAGAAGTTTTGAAGAATTTTATTGATTTTGACTTTTACACTTCAAAAGAAACAATTGAGCTTTGCAAGTGTGACCTTGCAACCGATATGGTTTACGAATTCCCTGAGTTACAGGGGATTATGGGCGGGCTTTACGCAAAAGAGGAAGGAAAGCCCTATGGAGTGTGGAAAGGGATTTACGACCATTACAAGCCTGAATCTTTTGACGATGAAATCCCTGAAACAGAAGAGGGGGTAATCACTTCAATAGCAGATAAACTTGACACATTTTTAGGCTGCCTTGCAGTTGGGATTAAACCAACAGGCTCAAAAGACCCATTTGGTTTGAGAAGGGCATCTCAGGGAATTGTAAACATAATCTTTAAAAAAAGGCTTGATTTTGACTTTTACAATTTCGTTAAAGAAAGCCTTAAAACCTATGAAAAATATTTGAAAATAGAAAAATCAGAGTGGGAAGAGTCTATATTTTCAATTTTTGACGCAAGAGTCTCTTTTTTCCTTGAAAAACAGGGATTTAATTACGACGAGATAAACTCTATCCTTGCAATTCCACACGGGAATTTTATTGACTCATTCAACAGGATTAAAGCTTTAAAAGAGATGAGAAGAGACGAGGATTTTCTCAAGGTGGCAACAAGCTTTAAGAGGATAAACAACATTTTAAATTCAGCAAAGGGATTTGAAAAATCAAGTATTGACGAAAGCCTATTAGTTGAAAACGAGGAAAAAGAATTGTTTGAGAGATTCAAAGATTTAAAAACAAAGGTTGAAGAGTTTGCAGGAGAGAAAGACTATCTGTCAGGCTTAAAGGAAATAGCCAGACTCTCAACCACAGTTGATACATTCTTTGACAAAGTTATGGTAATGGCAAAGGAAGAAAATTTAAAGCAAAACAGGCTTTCTCTTCTTTCAGAGTTAAAAAAGGTGTTTTTAAAAATAGCAGACTTTTCTCAACTTGTTGTTGAGAAAAAATAGGGGGAAAAATGAAAAAGGTATTTGCGTTTACTCTTGGGATAATTTTGTTATTAACTATAACCTCTTGCTCTTTTTTCGGAAAAAAAGAGGAGAAAAAACCGCAAACACAAACTTCAATGGCTGTTGAATTTGCAAAAAAGGCAAAAGAAAGTTTGAAAATCCTCAAAAAAGAAAAGATAAAAGCTTTAGGGGAAAATAATGTTTCAGAGGAAAAAGAAGGAAAAGAAGGGGAAAAAGAGGCAAAAGCTATTGAACTTACAGACAAAGATTTTGAGGCTTATTTAAAATCTATGGATTTTGCAGTTGAAAAATTAAAAGAACAGAATAAAAAGATTGAAGAAAAACTAAAAGACGGAAGTTTAAGCGCAATGGATATCCTTTCCTTCTCAATGAGTGCTTTTGCAGATGTTTTCAACCCTGATGCATACCTTGAAAAGGTGGCAAAAACAGAAGAGGGAAAAGAGCATTACGAACAGGCTTTCAGGGAAATTGTAAAGCTTTACACCTACATAAAAGACACCCCCGTTGACGAGTTTAAAAAGAAAAACAAAGAACAGGCAGAGCAGGCGCAAAAAGACCTTGATCAGTTAAAGGAAAAGATAGAAGAGTTAAAAAAGACAAACCCGGAAGCGGCAAAGAAAATGGAGCAGCTAAGCATTGTGGATATGAAAAAAATAACAAATATGACAAACCCGCTTAACATGTTTTCCGAGCACAACATTGACCTTTACGGAGAGTATCAGAAAGAAATCTGCGAAAAAAACGATAAATTGAAAAAAGAGATAAACAATTTAAAAAATATTTTTGACGAAATGAGAAAAAATCAACAGTAAGAGGTGATTATGGAATTTGAGGCTGTAATAGGCTTGGAGGTTCACGCTCAATTAAAAACAGACACAAAAATGTTTTGCTCCTGCAAAACAGACTTTAAAGATGAACCAAACACAAACACCTGCCCTGTATGTTACGGGCTTCCCGGTGCGCTTCCTGTAATTAACAAAAAGGCTGTGGAATTTGCAATTAAAGCAGGGCTTGCCTTTAACTGCAAGATAAACCTAACATCTGTTTTTTCAAGAAAGAATTACTTTTACCCTGATTTGCCAAAAGGCTATCAGATAACCCAGTATGAAATCCCAATATGTGAAGGGGGAGAGGTTAAAGTTGATGAAGGAAAATCATTCAGGCTTGAGAGGATTCACCTTGAAGAAGATGCGGCAAAGTCAATGCACAAGGGGGATAGAACCCTTGTTGACTTTAACAGAAGCGGTATTCCTCTGATAGAGATTGTTTCAAAGCCTGATATGAGAAGCGGGGAAGACGCATACAAATACCTTGTTCAGTTAAGGGCAATCCTCAGGTATTTAGGAATATGTGACGGAAATATGGAAGAGGGGTCCCTTCGCTGCGATGCAAATATTTCAGTAAGGCCTAAGGGGCAAAAGGAGTTGGGGACAAAAACAGAGTTGAAAAACTTAAACTCATTCAGGTTTGTTCAAAAAGCAATTGACTATGAAATAAAAAGGCAGATTGAGGTAATTAAAAACGGCGGAAGGATAGTTCAGGAGACAAGGCTTTACGACGACAGAAAAAATGAAACAAGGCCAATGCGCTCAAAGGAAGAGGCTCACGATTACAGGTATTTCCCTGAACCTGATTTAAAACCCCTTGTAATTACTGAAGAAGAAATTGAAAAAATTAGAGAAACAATGCCTGAGCTTCCCCTTGAAAAGGCTTTAAGATTTGAGAGAGAATTTGGAATAAAAAAGGAAGACGCATACTTTTTAACATTAGAAAAAGAGCTTGCAGATTACTTTGAAAAGGTGGCAAAACAAAGCGGAAACCCAAAAACAGCCTCAGCACTTATTCAAACAGAGTTGTTAAGAGAATTAAATGCAGAGAAAAAATCTATTGAAGAGTGCAAGTTACAACCAGAAACACTTGTAAAATTAATTAAACTTATAGACAACAAAACAATTTCAATGAAGATAGCAAAGGATATATTCCCTGAAATTTATAAAACAAACAAAGACCCTGAAATTATTGTTAAGGAAAAGGGGCTTGTGCAGATTACAGATGAAAGCGCAATTGAAGAAATTTGCAAAAAGGTTGTGGATGCAAACCCTGCACAGGTTGAAAAGTATAGAAACGGTAAACAGGGGCTTTTCGGATTCTTTGTTGGCCAGGTTATGAAAGAAACAAGGGGAAAGGCCAATCCCCAGATTGTAAATAAGATTTTGAAAAAACTCCTTGATAGTTAAAAGGGGGTTTTATTAAGAAAATTCTTCTCCTCTGCCTTGCAATTTTATTTTTAAGTTTAAACTTGCAGGCGGGGGATTTTTTTGTATCAAAAAATAAATACTTTAACATTTACTACAAAAAACAGAATTTAAAGTTGGTTCAGCAGCTTGTTATAGACTGCGACGGATTTTTAGCAAGGGTTTGCAACAAATACGGTTTAAAAAAGCCAGAAAAGCCAATAGATGTTTACATAAATCCAGATTACAAATTTAAAAATGAGGCATTCCCATTTAACTTGCAGATTGCAGGGGCATACTTCCCTGATAAAAAAATAATTGTCTTAAAAACAACAAAACCCTTTGACAGCGATTTTACAAGCGATATATTTATTGTATTTAAGCACGAAGTAATGCACGCAATTATAGACTTAAACAGATTAAAAATTCCATTGTGGTTAAACGAAGGGCTTGCAGTATTCAACAGCAGGGGTTTCTCCCTATGGGACGGAAGGGAATTGCTTGGAATAAACAAAAAAAAATTCAGGCAATACCTTAAACCTCAATCCTTCCACAACCCTGTAAATGCACCAATATCCTATTCCCTTGCCTGTGGGCTTGTAAGCTATATGGAATCGTACGGAATTGACACAATGAGCAAGTTTTTCAAAAACCTTCAAAAAGGTTACGATTTTAAAACAGCCTTTTTTGCCGCATTCGGAATTGATTTCAACTTTTTTCTTTTAATGTTCAGGGATGACTTTCTCTCAAGGTACACAATGTTCAACCTTATAATCTCCTTTAAAGGATTAGGCGGTGTTATCTTTTTCCTTTCAATCATTATTATCTTTATCCGATACTTTAGAAATAAAAAAAGAATAAAAAAGATGGTGGAAGACGAAAAAAACAGCCAGATAGAACCTTATGTGGAACAATGTGAAGAGTCAGAAAACAAAGAATAATTTTTTTCAAAAAACAAAATCTGATAAACTGTTAAAGAGAAAAATTTTTACAGGGAGTAAGTATGATTGACAGAGAGAGATTGGTTGAAAGGTTTTTAAACTATGTAAAGGTTAAAACAACATCAGACGAAGAGTCAAACACATTTCCATCAACACCGGAACAGATAGAATTTGCGAAAAAGTTGGTTGAAGAGTTAAAGGCATTAGGCGTAAAAGATGTTGAATTGGATAAAGCAGGATATGTTTACGCAACAATTCCTTCAAATGTTGACTGGGATGTGCCCCCAATTGGTTTTATAGCCCACATGGATACATCTCCAGCAGAAAGCGGGGAAAATGTAAATCCAATTATCCATAAAAACTATCAGGGGGGAAATATTGAACTTCCAAACGGCGGCATTGTTTTAACCCCTGAAGAAAACCCAATATTAAACAAACTCATAGGAGATGACATAATAACCACAGACGGCACAACGCTTTTAGGGGCAGACGACAAAGCGGGAATAGCTGAAATAATGACTGCTGTTGAATATATGATGAAACACCCAGAATTTAAGCACGGTGAAATAAAGATTGCCTTTACCCCTGACGAAGAAATAGGCAAAGGTGTTGATTATTTTGATGTTAAAAAGTTTGGAGCAAAGTTTGCCTACACAATGGACGGTGGACCATTGGGGGAATTGGAAGATGAAAACTTTAACGCAGATAAGGCTGAAATAATTTTCAAGGGGATAAATGTTCACCCTGGTTATGCAAAGGGGAAATTGGTTAATTCAATAAGAATGGCATCTTTGTTTGTAACATTGATGAACGAAAACACCCTTCCAGAAACAACAGAAAAAAGGGAAGGATACTATCACACAACAATTATTAACGGTATGGAAAATGAAACAAGGCTTCAAATTATAATTAGAAGCTTTGATATGGACGAGTTAAAAGCTCTTGAAGATGACCTCTTTAAAATAAAGGAAAAGGTTTTAGAAAAATTCCCGAAAGGTGAGATTGACCTGAAAATTGTTGAGCAGTACAGAAATATGAAGTACATTCTTGACGAACACCCTGAAGTATTAAACATTGCTTTAAAAGCATTTGAAAAATTGGGGATTGAACCTGAGAGAAAGCCTATAAGAGGGGGAACTGACGGTTCAAGACTAACCTTTATGGGAGTGCCAACGCCAAATATATTTGCAGGTGGAATAAACTTCCATTCAAAAAAAGAGTTTACATCAGTTAACACAATGGAAAAGGCAACAGAGGTAATATTAACCATTGCAAACCTGTGGGCAGAAGAAAACAAAAAATGATTAAACCTGAAGTTGAAGAGATTGTTTCAATTAACTGCACAAAAGAATTTTTTAAAAGAAAGATAGAAGAGATTTTCAAAAATCTTGGAAAGGGGGGAAACCATTACAAGGTTGAAACCCCCTCTCCAGATACAGTTAAGGTAACATCAAAAAGGTTTATATATCGAAAAATTAATTTAAGCGAAATTATTTTTAATATTGTTGATGAAAATGGAAAACTGAAAATTCATTACAGGGTAAACTTTTTCCGCTGGTTTTTAGGGCTAATTTTCCTGTCTATTACATTACTAATATCCTTTGCGATATTTTACTTTTTCTTTAACAACAAATATCACCCACAGATGGAAACTTCCCATTATGTAATTATTTTTGGAAGCATATTCTTCTGGGCATTTATATGGCCGTTGATTATGACATTTTTTTACAAAAATATGGTTAAAAACTTTATGCAAAAGGTTTTAGGGCTTATTGAAGCACAGTATCTTATAATTCAAAATAAGAATTAACTTAAATTGTAAGTTATCCCGAGAGTTTTAAATATATCTGAATCAAGTATATTGTATGAAAGCCTGAATTTTTCAGCTGCCCTTATTACAACCTTTTTACCTTCAAACCTGATTACAAAAAAGAGTGCTAAATCATCCCCTCTGTACAATTCAAATTCCTGTTTCAATGCATCAACCTGGCTTCCGTCTTTAACCTCAACAACAAGCATTTTTGCTTCATTTTTCACCATTTTGTCGTAAGGGACAAGGTTGTTAAGGATAATTCCCGGCCTGTCATTTTTAAGGTTTACCGTGCCATAAACAAAGAAAATTCCATTCTCAGCTTTAAGCATTTCAGAAAGATTTTCTATTGCATTCCTTCCCTTATTCTCCTCAAAGCAGGAAGCAAATGCCACAACCTCAACCTTTCCTGTTAAATCCTCAAGCTCAAAATTGGCCATTTTATTTCCGTTTCTATCTTTTCTAAACCTTACCTTTTTTACAATCCCGCCAATTACCACATTTATAGAATCTTCACCTAAATAATCACTTTCCTCTTCATCTCTTTCGTAAAGGTCAAGAATCTCCCTGACGCTCATTGTGGAAAACCTTCTTAACTCTTTTGCATAATCGTCAAGGGGATGTCCTGATGCGTAAAAACCTAAAACTTCAAACTCTTTTTCAAGCAATTCTGTTTTATCCCATTCAGGCTGGTTTTCCCTGTTTTCTTCTTCATTATCCTCTATCTCAAAAAGAGGAATTAATCCCCTTTTTCTCTCTTCCTGCTCTTTCTGAGCCTGCTTTAAACTTAGTTCAAGTGTCTCAAAAAGGTATTTTCTTTTATCTCCCAAGGAATCAAAAGCACCGGACATTATAAGGGATTCTATAACCTTTTTGTTAACCTTTCTCAAATCAACTCTTTTCAGAAAATCATTAAAAGATTTGTACTCTCCCTTTTTTCTCTCTTCAAGTATTGATTCAAGGGCGGCTCCTCCAACTCCCTTAATTGCTCCAAGCCCAAAAAGGATATTGTCCCCAACAATTGTAAAGCTCTCCCCTGATTTATTTATATCAGGGGGAAGTAACTTAATATTCAAACTTTCAAGCATAGGTTTAATCTTTAAAATATCCTCAACCTTGGTTGTACTCATCTGCTCAAGAGTTAAAACTGCTGTTGCAAACTCAATAGGATACTTTACCTTTAAATAGGCTGTTTTATAGGCAAGGATTGCATAGGCGGTTGAATGGGATTTGTTAAACCCATACTCTGCGAAACCAACCATTATCTGGAACAATTCTTCAAGCTTTTCTTTGGGATATCCTCTTTCAATCCCGCCCTTTATAAACTTCTCCTGTTGCTCCATCATTACATCCATCTGCTTTTTGCCCATGGCTCTTCTCAAAATATCCGCTTCCCCTAAAGAGTAGCCTGCAAGCTTCTGGGCAATTAGCATTATCTGTTCCTGATAGATAATAGTGCCGTATGTTTCTTCAAGAATCTCTTTTAAATCGTCAATAAAGTAGTCTATCTCCTCAAGCCCATGCTTTCTTTTAATAAAAGAATCAAGCAACCCGGATTGAATAGGCCCTGGCCTGTACATTGCGTTTGCAGCTATTAAGTCTTCAATAACAGTTGGTTTTAATTTCCTGAGTAAGCCCCTCATTCCCGGGCTTTCAAACTGGAATATTGCCTGTGTCTCCCCTTTTCTAAATATTTCAAAAACAGAATCGTCGTTTAATTTTTCCATCTCCCTTTCAAGCTCTTCTCTGGTAATTCCGTGCCTCTCAAATATAAGCTTTTCGCAATAATCAATAATCGAAAGTGTTTTTAAGCCTAAAAAGTCCATTTTCAAAAGCCCGATTTTCTCAACATACTTTTTATCGTACTGCACTATGGGAACAGGGGCTTTAGACTTTGTTTCAATATAAACAGGAGCAAGTTCAGTTATAGGCCTTGGAGCAATAATTACACCGGCAGCATGAATTCCTGCATGCCTTGCAGTATCCTCTATCTTTAAGGCAGTCTCTACCAACTTCTTTTTTTCTGGAGAAGATTCCATATATTTTTTAAACTCGTCACTTTCCTCAAGTGCCCTGCTGATAGTTACATTTATGCCTGTGGGAAAGAGTTTCGTGGTTACCATGTTTGCTTCACTTGCAGCAATTCCCATAACCCTTGCAACATCTTTAAATGCACTTTTTCCCTTCATTCTTGAAATTGTTGCTATTTGGGAAACCTTTTCTTCTCCATATTTTTCTTTAACATAATTGATTACCTCTTCCCTTTTTAGTTTACAGAAGTCAATATCAATATCAGGCATTGATTTTCTTTCAGGGTTTAAAAACCTCTCAAAAAGCAATTTGTACCTTATTGGGTCAACATCTGTTATCCCTAATGTAAAGGCTATTAAAGAACCTGCTGCACTTCCCCTTCCCGGCCCAACAGGAATATTGTTGCTTTTTGCATAATTTATAAAATCCCAGACAATTAAAAAATATCCAGCAAAACCCTTCTCTACAATTACCTTTAATTCTGTTTCAAGCCTTTCCTCATACTTCTCAAATGGCACATTAGATGATAATTTTCCTGAATCCCTCAACTTAAAAAGCCCATCGTAGGAAAGCTTTTTCAGGTATGAGTCAAGGGTAAAACCTTCAGGAACCTTGAAATCTGGAAACATCATCTTTGAAGGAAGCTCCACATTGCACATTTCCGCTATCTTTAAGGTGTTATCAAGTGCTTCAGGAACAAAGCCAAACAACTCTTCCATCTCTTCCCTTGACTTAAAGTAAAACTTTTCAGGCTCATACCTCATTCTATCTCTGTCAGTTAAAAGCTTGTTTGTCTGAATGCACAAAAGCACATCGTGAACAAAAGAGTCCTCTTTTTCAAGGTAGTGCACATCATTTGTAGCAACTATTGGGATATCAAGCTTTCTTGCAAGCTTTATCATCTGAGGGGCAACAAATTTCTCATCTTCAAGCCCATGATCCTGAATTTCAAGAAAAAAGTTGCCCTTGCCAAAAATTTTGTTGAACCTTAAAGCAGCCTTTTCAGCATGCTCTAAATCTTTATTTAATATTGCCTCTGAAACCTCCCCTTTCAAGCATGCAGAAAGCCCTATCAATCCCTCGCTGTATTCCTCAAGAAGTTCAAGGTCTATTCTTGGTTTGTAGTAAAAACCTTCTGTATATCCTTTAGAGACAAGGGTACACAAATTTTGATAACCTTTGTTGTTTTTTGCAATTAAAACAAGGTGATTCATACCTGTTTTGCCCTTTTCTTTGTTAAACCTGCTTCCCTTTGCAACATAAACCTCACATCCCAACAAAGGCTTTATCCCCTCCGCTTTTGCTGCAAGGTAAAACTCTGCAATTCCAAACATAGCCCCGTGGTCTGTGACCGCAATAGCAGGCATACCTAACTCTTTAGCCCTTTTTATCATCGGCTTTATCTTTGTTAAGCCATCAAGCAAACTGTACTCTGTGTGAGTGTGTAGATGGACAAAACTCATACTCTCCCCTTTTTTAAAATCTCTGCTATATTTTACCAGCTTACAGCTTTAAATCTGATGCTTTTAAAATTTATTTTTTGCTTTCTGTTTTAACTTTTTTTAATGGCTTAACTGTAAAATCATCAAAAAAAACATATGAATCAGCCTTTGACCAAAGACCTATTCTCCCTGAAATAGGTGTTTTGTTTGTGTATGTTAAATAGAGTTTTCCATTCAAATAACCGTAAACCTTCCTGCCGTCAATTACAACCTTTAAGGTATGCCATACCTTTGACGGTGTCTTAACATTTCTTATCCACTTTACAACAGAACGCCTTCCGTTTTTCAACCTGAACAAAACAAGGTTGTTTTCAAGGGGATTTGCCCTTATTACAAGGTAATCGCCATTTTTCTTTATATCAAAGGCAATTCCTGCCCCCTGGTCAATCCTTCCGCTTATCCCTTTAAACCTTACGGAGATTTCACCACCTGTAAAATTCTCAATACCTTTGAAAACTGTCAACGGAAAGTATTTGTAAGCCTGTACATTGTCTAAAAACTCTGCGTACCTCTCCCCGTATAACAATTTTGCCTTTTCAGCCACCCCTGAAGACATTGTTCCCCTTGCCCACTTTCTCCCGTCAACTGCGTAAACAATATTGTCTCCATCTCTGTCAAGGTGCCACAATCCAACAATTGAAGCAAAGTAAGATGATGTTTTATTACCCTTTTCACTGTCAAAATCCACCTTGATTACCGAAGACACTGCTAAAACACTTAAAGAAAAAAGGACACCGATTAAAAAAACACTTAAAACCTTTCTCATATCTATCTCCTTAAAAAGTATTTAAATTTAACAAAAACAAGCATAAAAAGAAAAACCAGAGGGAATACAAAATAGTAAAGCACACTGATTATTTTAAGATTTTTCCCTTTTAAAACAAGTGGATAGCCTTTGTAAGAATTGTCAGCATTAAAATCAATTTTAACTCCGCTTAATTTAGAGAGTATAATAAAAGCCTCTTCATTGCTGTTTGAGTATGTTGATTCACTCTTCCAGCCAGATTTTGTTTTAACAGAGTAAACAAATTTACCGTAATCTTTTTCCAGTTCTTCTCCCTTTACAAAAATCACCTCTGTGTCTGGCTTTACCATTAAAAACCTTTCAAGGAAATTCTCGTCATAGTCAATAAACCTTGAATCTGTTTTTCTAAAATAGAGTTTTATCTTAACATCTGGCAATTTTTTAACAGCATCTGCAATTTGCGGTTGAAACGAGTTCCTCCTGCTTTCTGTTAAATCCCTTTTAAAGGAGATTGAACCAATAAACATAAAAACAAAAAGGGAAACAACAATAACAAGCGCAATTAAACCAGCCCTGTATTTTAAATCAAACCTTAAAAACAAATAACCAAGCAAAGCAAAAAGAAAAATCAGGAAAATAAAGTACAAAAGGGAAGATAAAGAAAATATCCCATTTTCAAAATCCTTCAATCTTGAAGAGAGTGTAAAAGAGGAAAGTTTAATTACAATTTTTGAAAAACTCTGCGATTTAAGAAAATCAATAACCCACGAACCAACAACAAAAAAGAAACTAAAGATTGAGGCAGAAGAAATGCTTTTAAAAACAGAGGCTGAAAAGAGAGAGATAGAAACTATTGCAAGCCCGTAAAGAGTGTAACCTGAAATTAACAACAAAACCTCGCTTAAAGGCAAGTGGCCACCCTGAAGAAGCCAGAAAACAAAAAGTGGAATGTATAGAACAATTGAAAGCAAAACAGCAAAAAAGCCTGTTAAAAATTTGGAAAACAAGGTTTGAGAAAAAGTATAGCCTGATTGATAGGATAGGTATAAGGTATTATTCTCCCTCTCCCCTGACAAAAGAGAGATAATAGCAAAGGGAAGAATAAGGGAAAAGGCAATAAAAAGGGAACCAAAAGCAGGGACAATAACCCCGTAAACAGGCTCAAATGCCGCTGAATATAAATTGTCGTTTAATGCTGACATACTTCCCTTTGAATACAAGTCAACAGCGGTTAAAAAACTGTTTCCCGCAAAAAATGAGAGAATTACAAAAAAGAGATAGATTGAAACAGAGTATTTTAAAACAGCAAAATCCTTTTTCAAAAGTGTAAAAAAACCCATTCTCTTCATTTCAAAGCCTCAATAAAAACCTCTTCAAGGCTGCAATTTTGCACTTTGTATTTTTCACACAAAAAATTCAGATCACCCTTTTCAACAATTTTACCATTCTTTAAAAGAACAAAATAATTACACACCTTTTCAGCATTATTTAAGTCGTGAATTGAAATTACAAATGTTCTTCCCCTCTTGTTTTCATTCTTTAAAAAATCAATTATTTCAATAAGTTGAATAGGGTCAAACCCGTCAAATGGTTCGTCTAAAAGGATTATTCTTTTGTCATTTGCAAGGGCGAAAAACAACTTTAACCTCTGTTTATAACCCTTTGAAAGGGAAAATATGTGCTTGTCTAAAACAGAGTTAATCCCAAGGGCTAACTTCAATTCATCAAAGCTTTTTCCTGCTGATTCCTCAACAAAGTTAACAAACTCCCTCACTTTAAAAGAGGGATAGAGTATTAAATCCTCCGGTAAAAATGAGATTTTTTCAACCCTTTCAAAAAAGGAAGGATTTTCAATGCCATCAACTTCAACAACCCCTGAATAGTGGGGAATTAAACCAGAAATTATCTTCATTAAAGTTGACTTCCCTGCACCGTTAGGCCCAACAATTCCTGCAATTACCCCATATTCAAAATCAAGGGATATATTGTTCAGTGCAAAGTAACCATTGTAACTTTTGGCTATATTTTTCAACGAGATAACATAATTCTCCATACACTTCCAAAAAAACCACTTTTTAATAATTATAGCATTGTTGTGTTTTTTCTGCTTTAAAACTAATTAAAAGAAACAAGGTTTGTACATATTATTTTATCTGTTTTCCTTCAATGACAGAAAACCTTGAACTACTTTCAGTTCCTTTTTCGTTAGTCTTTGGTTCAATATCAGTGACAACATAGCCAACATACCAGGGGTAAGAACCTTCTGGAACAAGGTCTCTATTTTTCAAATACCACAAATCGCTATTTTTTAAATCCTTGTACAACCAGAAAGTTGTAAAATAGTATCCTGAAATTTTAGGACCTTTATCATCCTCTGTTAAATCATCTAATGACACTTCAATTCCCTTTGCAAGACTTGCTGTCACCTTCATAGATTGAGTAAAGGAAAATTTTCCCCCTGTTGAAACCTTGAAAACCTCTGGAACTACATCGTAACCAATATCAAATTCCACTTCACTATTTGAAGAAGAACTTACTTCAGTTTCTGTTAAATCCTCAAAACCACCGTCTTCTCGTCCCCCATCACTTAACCAATATGAATAAACACTTGCACCATAATCCCTTGCGTTCACAAGAAAACTTCTATCGGGGTTTCCCTCTGTAGTCCAGACAGACATATCCGCATCGTTTACCCTGTCAGAGTCTATTCCGAATTTTTCAAGAGGTACATCAATCTCTTTTATCTGGCCTTTTTCACTTACAAACCTGTAAACAACAGGTGCTTTACTTTTGTTTTTATCACTATAATCGTTCTCCCACCAGGGAAAAATAGCATAGGGAAACCTGTAAACCACAGGTACAAGGTATAGAAGAATCCCATTTTTCTGGTTGTTTTCTTTTAACTCAAAGGTAATTGTTTGATTGGACGTTGTTTTATGTGTTCTCCCGTTCTCTTGGATAAAGGTTTTTGCAAATTTTAATGAATAATCAAAAGCTTCCACATTCAAATTAACCCCAATATACCATTGTTCTTCTGATTCAACAGAAAAAGTAGTAGAAATTTCCGACTGTTCCACATACTTTAGAGAGGTAGGAGCAAGATTAGCATTGTGTTCATGCCATATATCCCAATCAACAGGGCAGGGAGGTGCCCCTTCTATTAAACCTATTAAAGACCAGGTTTTTTTAATTTTTTCACCGTATTTGTCCACCTTGTTCAAGTCTTCGCTGTGAACTATTCTATCCTTAATACAATGCCATGAGTCCGATTTAAATCCCCTTCCTCTCACATAACCGTGTTTATCTGTAAAAAACATCCAGATTCTCTGTCTATAATATGCCCTTGCATTATAGTTTTCTATGTCATCGTCTTTATATGGCACCAACAAAGAATTTACACTAAGATTCATTCTGTCCCATTCATCCGGGTAGGCGTCTTTGTTCTCAAGATGAATTTCTCCCTTGGCAATTAAAGGGTAACCTTCTTTTATTGCATATGTGTGGTAATAAAAATGCCCTTTATCGGAAATCCAGTGCAAACCATCCCAGTGTCCGTCTGTAAAATGATTGTAAAAAACCTGAATTCTATCCATAATATCAGGATTTCCTCTGGGGTTACTATCTCCACCTTTAATTGTTCCTTTTGCAACCCTTACTGAAAAAGGATAATCGCTTTTGTAAATGTGTCCGTATTTGTGTGTTTTAGTGTTAAAGATTACAACCCCTCCACCCTTATTCTCTTTGTCCTTGGTTTTCTCAGCACTATAAGCAATTAATAAACGAGGGCTTCCATCTGGATGAGAAAACCAGGTAATCTGGTAGGGGTGCTGAGATGATTTTCTGTCAACATCCAGAGTATATGTGTCAATAATTTTCAATTCTTTGTCTTCGTTAAAATACGCTTTTTTTACATGAACTTCATGTGAATAATAATGAAAATCATAGTCATCATCAAATCTACTATCGTAAACAAGATAAATTTTATCTCCTATCACACATGCATCCCTGTAAACAGGTGTTTCTTCATCAGATTTAACATACTTTAAAAGGTGCCATTTTGCCTCTTTTTTAAGAGATTTTGCATAAAACCAGGCCGCTGCTTTCCCTTGATAAATCAATTGCCCGGAAGCTAAATCGTACAAATATTTATTAAAAACCAGGTAAACATAGTAATTTTCATTGTAATAAAAAATAAAAGGGTCTGAAATTGCCTCAAAATCAAAACCATTTATTTCCTGGCATATTGTTTTTACAAATTTAAACTTTCCATTTTCATAATCAAAAACCATAAGACTCATTCGACTGAAATTTTGCACTGAAATTGCATAAATATTCTCTCCCATTCCCTGAAATCTGTACCATGCCCTATCCTTCACAGGGTTCCATTCATGGTCTTTATCCCAGAAAAAAGAATAATCCCCTTTAATATTTGAATAATGAACCCCTTCAAGCAATGCCGGTGGTTCTTTTACAATTTCTTCCTCTCTCGGCAATGCAGCATTCGATAATATACAGAAAAAGAATGCTGAAAAAAATAATAAAAAATACCTTTTCAAGTACATAATAATCTCCTTTTGTTTTTAAAATTTTCCCCAAAGGATTAAACAGGAAAGTATTTAACCAAACTTTGAAGAATTATTTGGTATTAATATAATACCTTTTTTGGGAAAAAACAATCAATTCTGTGAAAATCCTGTGAAAAAATTGAAGAAAATTGTGTGAAAAATTTAAAATTTTACAAAAAAATCAAAATTCATACATGGATTTTAAGAGGGTTTTAGAATATCAGAAATACTAACCCATTAGAAAAAAGAAAAAATGTTTTAAAACAAAAATATGGGAGAATTAAAGGAAATCAGATTTCGCAAACAACAACTTTATTTTTCCCGCTCTTTTTACCTTTGTAAAGTGCTTTATCGGCTAACTCAATAGTGTGTTCCACACTTTTCTGGAATTCGCAAACTCCAAACGTTAAAGTCACATTGAAATCAATTTTGCCTGCTGAAAACTTTTTGCTTTCGGCAAGTTTTCTTAATTTTTCAAGAACCTTTTCAGCAGCTTTTATATCTGTTTCAGGTAAAAAGATTAAAAATTCTTCTCCACCCCACCTTGCAACAAAGTCAGTATTTCTTAAATTTTCTTTTAATATAGAGGCTATCCCTTTCAAAACAATGTCCCCTATAGAGTGTCCGTATGTATCATTTACCTTTTTAAAATAGTCTATATCGCATATTGAAATGCAAAAAGGCCTTTTGGTTCTCTCAAACCTCTCCTTTTCTATATCAATAATCTCAAGTATAGCCCTTCTGTTGTAAAGGTTGGTCAACGGGTCTTTTTTGGAGAGCATGTCAAGATAGGCATTTATTTTTTGTTTTGTTTTATAACGATAGTAGAGAAAACCTAAAATTATCAAAGCAAGGAAAAGCGCCAATATAGACAACTCTGCAACAAGTTCCCTTATCTTTTTCTCCTTTTCAAGGACAAGCATTTTTTGCCTGTTTTTCTCTTTAACAAGGTATGACATAAAGTCTTCAACTTTTTCAAAGTTTTTGTAATCAAAAAATTCCTCAGCCAACTTTTCATATTTGTTTCTATATTTTGCAGCCTTATCAAGATCTCCTGTTGCAGAATACAATTTGTAAAAAGCCATATAAATTGTTCTTAAAACCTCAAAGTCATCTTCAGCAATTTTTTCAGCAAGGTTCTGGTATTTAAGAGAATTTTTAAAATCTCCCTTTGCAAAGTAAAGTTCTCCTAACCCGCTGTAAATATAGGGAAGCATGTCGTTATAACCCCTTTCAAGAGCAAGTTTTAGAGCAATGTTATGAAACTTCTGGGACTCATTTAAATTCCCCGCTTTTAAATACTGATAGGCAAGGTTATTTGCAGAAAAGCAAAGATTATAATAATCTTTCTGAGTGAAAAAATAATTGTATGCCAAAAGGCTGTATTTAACCGCAAGGTCTAATTTCCCCATTTGCGAATAACTTTGCCCTATATTTAAGTAATTTACATACTTTTCTGCATAATCTTTTGCTTTTTCACGATACTTATTTGACATTTTATAAAACTCAATAGACTTTTTATAAAACCTTAAAACCTCAAAAAGTGAGCCTAAATTGGTGTACATAGCTGCTTTCTTTTTAAACCTTAAATTTCTGTCCTTTATTTTTTCAACTGCAACGAGGGCTTTCTGATAGTATTCAAATGCTTTTGCAAAGTTTTTTTCTCTTTTATAGCAAATCCCCATACTTACATAAGCGTAATAAATACCTTTATTATCTTGAAGTTTTTTGCACAAATTTCCATACATTTGATAATACTTTATAGCTTCATTATTCTTTCTTTCACTATCAAGTTTGTCAGCGTAATTTTTTAGTTTGTTAGCCTGTTCAATTAACTTCTGGTCTGTGTCCTTTTGAAAGCCGAAGTTTTGAAAACCTACATTTAGACAATCAACACCAATCCTATCTCCTAATGAAAAAAGAGTGAAAACTAATATAAAAAAAACAAATAACACAAAAATTTTAGATTTTTTCATAAATTGATTTTATCACGGAGAATTTAAAAATCAAAATTCATTGCAAAAACTTTTAAAGATTCAAGACTTCTTTCAGCAATTTTAAGCCTTCTTTCCTTTTTATTTCTTATCTTGACTTTTAAATCTGGAATAAGGGAATAGGTTATATTTGTAGGCTGAAAATTGTGTGAAAAGGTGGATATGTGTTGTGACAAACCATTTAAAGCAGTCTCCTCAGGAAAGGGAATTGGTTCTTTTCCCTGTAAAATGTTCCATACAAAAAAACCAACCATCAAACCGCTTGCAGCTGATTCAACATAGCCTTCGACCCCTGAAATCTGGCCTGCAAAGAAAATTGTTTTATCCTTCTTCATTCTAAAAAACCTGTCAAGTATCTCAGGTGAATTTATATAGGTGTTTCTGTGCATTCTCCCAAACCTTTCAAACCTTGCATTTTCAAGGCCTGGAATAAGAGAAAACACCCTCTTTTGTTCAGGATAGGTTAAATGAGTTTGAAAACCAACAATATTGTAAAACCTTCCATTACTGTCTTCCCTTCTTAACTGAACAACAGCATAAAACTCTTCATTTGTCTCAGGGTGTTTCAAACCAACAGGCTTTAAAGGGCCAAAACGAAGGGCATCTTCCCCCCTCTTTGCTATCTCTTCCACAGGCAAACATCCCTCAAAAAGCTTTTTATCCTTTTCAAAATCCCTTAATTTAACTGTTTCAGCGTTTATCAACTCTTTCCAGAATTTCAAATATTCTTCTTTTTTCATAGGGCAATTAAGGTAATCACCACCTTCCCCTTTCCCATACCTTGAAGCAAAAAAGGCTTTTGTATAGTCAATTGTCTCCCCATCAACAATTGGTGCTATTGCGTCAAAGAAAAAGAGATTTTGGCTTCCAGTTTTTTTCATTATCCATTCAGTTAAGGGTTTTGTTGCAAGAGGGCCTGCCGCAATAATCTTTATACCCTCTAATTCGTCTGGATTTTCAACCTCTTTACAAATAACCTCTATATTTTTTTTTGAGTTGAGACTCTCAGTAATGCACTGTTCAAATTTGTGTCTGTCAACGGCAAGTGCTCCCCCTGCAGGAATCTTAGTTTTTTCAGCGCATCTCATTACAAGGGAGTTTAAAAGCCTCATCTCAGCCTTTAACAAACCTACTGCGTTTGTAAGAGAATCCCCCCTTAATGAGTTTGAGCATAATAATTCCCCGAAGTTTGGGCTTTTATGCCCCTCTGTAAACTTTTCAGGCTTAATATCGTAAAGCTTAACCTTAATTCCTCTATTTGCAAGAAAATAGGCGGCTTCACTTCCTGCAAGCCCTGCCCCGATAATGTGAACAACCACCCAACCCCCCTTTTTTAAAAGACAGGTTTAATGCTATAATATTTTTAAAATCTTTTCAAAGATTTGGGGGTTAATATGAGAAAAATTCTTTTTTACCTTCTGGTTATTTTTTTTACCAGCATATTTTCTTTTTCAGCAACCGTTGATTTCAAGATTGATACGATAGAAAAAACAGACAAAGGATTTCTAATCAAAGGAACAGTTACAGGAAGCGACCTTAATTCAGGGGGAATACCTGAAAAAGACACTGTAACAATCAATGCAGAAATCCCAACAGGTGCAAACTTTAGCTATCCGGCATTTGCTGAATGGTACTCTATAAGAGATGGAAAGTTGGGGGCTGGAAAACGCCTGTTAACTGATGAAGAGGTAAAGGGAATTAATGTCAAAGTAATCAGTATTTTCTCAGCTGTATTGAGACCCCCTAATGTCTGGTATAACTATGGCGGTTTAGGAAACTGGGAAAAGAAAGCTCCGCCAGAGGTTACTGTAAACTTTTCTGGATACATTCCCTCTGAATATGCGGGAAAAACAGTTAGAATCCATGCAATATTACAGCATGTTGTCGGTGGGCCTTATGCAAATTGGCCGGGAATAACCTATGCAAACAAGGCAATTGAAATAACACTGCCTTCATCAGGAACAGTATCAGGCAATAGTGGTTTTTCATCACCAATTGGATTAAGTGGTTCACTCCCCAGCAATGATAATCAGGGAAACATAACCCCTTCAACAAAAACCATTCCACCAAAAAAAGAAAACCCCTGTAAAAAATATCTTGATGAAATGAAAAAATACGGAATCAACGAAAACAGCATAGATAGCCTTGAAGAGAAAATAGTAAGAATTAAAGAGGAAATAAAAGAAGAACAAAAGATTATATCAAAACTAAAAAAAGAAAGGGATAAAGTGATAACAGGCAAGACTTTCTCTTCAGTTTATAAATCAATTGGAGAAGACATTGAGAGAACAAAAAAACTTGGGCAAATAGGAACAAATGCAAATTTAGTTCTTGGTGAACTTGACGACAATGTAAAATTACACAGATTGGACAGCATTATAGAGGCAAGGAAGAGGGCTATTAAGGAAGCAAAAGATAAGATTAATTCAATTCGTTACCAGATAAGATTAATTTACAAATACAGGGCCTGCAAGGAGGCTAACAAATGAAAAAAATATTGATTTTTCTAATACTTATATTATCAACAAACCTTTACTCAGTAACTGTTGAGCAAAAAATAAAAGCCGTTGATAATCTAATTTCAAAATTAAAAAAAGAACTTATCCTTTTAAAACAGGGGAAGAAAAATGTAAACGGTTATGCAATGTACGGCTTTAACTGCCCGAAAAGATTTATAACTGGAGACGATTCTAAAGACCAGTACTTTTCATCCAGGGCAAGAATAAGGGTTATAAAAAAAGAATTAGAAGTTTTAAGTTATCTTAAAAAACAATACCAAACACAATTAAGGCAAAAACAAAAGCATTACAGAAAATTTTACGCAGTTTTAAAAGAACTTGATGGGAAGGATTACGGGGGAAGGTACGAAAAAATAGAGCCTGATGGCGGATTTGATTACCCTTTAGTTTTAGAGGTTAACTTTCCCGGGAAAAAAATAAAAAACATTGTGGTAAAAAACATAAACGGAATTAAATCTGTATGGGATACAATACCAAACAATGGCATGTGGGCGCTTGTTGTTACAGAGTACGGCGAGATTTTACAGAAAAGAAACAGTGCTTTAAAAAAGCCTATCCCTGCGGTAGGGAAATACACCCTTTACCTTCCTGACAACAAGAGTATTTTCAAAGGAAACACAAATTACAAAATTACCCTGTACTTTACAGACGGTACAAAAAAATCAAAAGAGGTATTAAAAAGACTTAATAGCGGTAAGAAAAGGCTTTCTGCAAGACTTTTAGGGTTGAGCAAAAAGGATTACGGGGGAAATTACGAGAGAATAAAGCCTGATGGAAAGAGAGACTATGTGGTAAAGGTTGAAATAAAAAATTGTAAGTTAAAGAAAATTAAAGAGATAATGATAAAAAACACAAGCGGAAAATTCAGCGTATGGGATACCGTACCAAACAATAGATACTGGGCTCTTGCAGTTGAAAAAAATGGACGCCTTGTTTCTAAAAGGGACAGTTCTGTAAATATTCTTCTAAAAACAAACAATGAAACCCTCTACCTTTACCTTCCAGATAACGGCAGTATAAAAAGAGGGGCAACACACTATAAACTGTTTATATTTTTTGCTGACGGGAACAGGTTAACCTGTAAAATTAAAAGATAAATAAAAAGGCCTCTAAAAAGAGGCCTTTTTTTAATCCTCAAGTTTTTTTGTAATCTTCACAAAGTCTTTCCACTCAACGGCAGGCCAGGATTCCGCCTCTAAAGCACCGTTTGCCCTTGAAAGCATTGAAACCTTAAATGCTGTTTCGTCGTCATCAGCCCTGTAAATATCAATAAAATCATACCTGCCTAAAACAGCATAATGGGCAAGCCACTCAACATCAGGACACTTTTCCTTAACCTTTTTCATCCATTCACGGCCTAAAATTTCTCTCTTTTTTAAGTCTGAGGAAACCTCCGGCGTCATTTTTGTTAAAAGAATATAAACAGGCATTTTCAACCCCCTTTTATGGAAAACTCTAATTAAAATGTAAGGAAAAATAGTGGTTTTTTCAAATTTTTAAATGACTATTTTAGTGGCAGTTTACAACAAAAAATTCCCTTCCTGTGGTAAGCCCAAAAGACCTTGCCCTTTCTTTTGATTTGAAATGGCCTGAATAAACCTTATAGTATTCACCAATCTTTTCAACCCTTGCCTTTATCCCCTCTTTTGCAAGCATTCCAACAAATCTTTCTGCATTTTCTTTTCTGGAAAAAGCACCTAATTGTACAGAGTAACAAATTCCTTCAGCCTCTTTCTTGTTTACAAGGTAAATTCTAACCCTTGTTATACCCTTTTCTGCAAAACCCAACTTCTTTGCCGCGGCGTACGACATATCTATAATCCTGCCTTTTACAAAGGGGCCTCTATCATTGATTTTTACTGTTACTTTCTTTCCGTTTTCAAGGTTTTCAACAACAACAATTGAGCCTAAAGGAAGAGTTTTATGAGCAGCAGTCATATCATACATATTGTAAACCTCTCCTGAGGCAGTTAACCTTCCATGAAACTTCCCACCATACCAGGAAGCAATACCCTCTTCATAAGGAATAAGCCCTTCTTTTTCAGTTTGCTCAGGAATTACATAAGAGGAGGAGAAATAATTATCCCTTGAATACCTGTATTTAAGGCATGCTTGATTAATACTAATAAGGATAATCGTCAAAAATATAAGAGTAAGGCTCTTTTTCAAGTAAAGCATTTTTATACTTCCCGTTTTCATATAGAGTTTTTAAAAAATCCCCTGCAAGGTGAAGGGAGCCTAAAACAAATATTTCGTCATAGTTTTCAATAAAGTCTGGCAATTTTTCAAGCTTTTCAAAGCGGTTAATTATTCCTAAATCCTTAAAATCTTCTTCCTTCATAAACCTGTGGTAATCCCCTGCTGTAAGAACAATGTTTTTGAATTTTGATTTAACAATATTAAACATTTCATTTACTGATTTATCCTTCATACACCCAAAAATTAAAACCGAATTATCAGAAGGATTTAAGTCTTCTATAACCTTTTTTATTGCATCAACATTGTGGGCACCGTCAACAATCAATTTTTTATTTTCAGACAAATCAAACTCTTCCATCCTTGCCGGCCATTTTGTTGATTTAATTACCTCTGAAAAGTCTCCCTTTTCACCTGTTAACAAAGAGAAAGCCGCAAGTGCAAGACAAAGGTTTTCCGCCTGAAAATTACCCTTTAAAACAGAATTTGCCGATATTCCCAGTTCTTTTAATACAACCTTTGAGCCGTCAAACTCAAAGCCGAGAGATTTTAATGTATACAGGGGGGCACTCTTTTTCTTACACTCTCTGTCTATAACCAGCAAGGCTTCCCCTTCAGCCGAGGTAACCACTGGAATCCCCGGTTTTATAATTCCAGCCTTCTCCCCTGCTATTGAGGATACTGTTTCACCTAAAAATTTAGTATGGTCTTTTGAAAGAGAAGTAATTATGGTAATTTCAGGGTGTTTTAAAGTGTTTGTTGAATCAAGCCTGCCGCCTAATCCAGTTTCAACAATGCCATAATCAACCTTTAAAAATGAAAAAACATAGTAACAAAGGAGAGTAAAAAACTCAAAGTAAGAAAGCTCAAGGTTTTCCTCTTCTATTTTATCCCTCAACATTGAAACAGATGCAGCAAACCACTGTCTGGTTATTGGCTTACCATCAATTAAAATTCTCTCTCTTGGGGTAATCAAATGTGGCGAACAAAACCTGCCGACAAAGTTATCCTTTGATGCAAGGAGAGAATCAAGGTATGCCCCCACCGAACCCTTTCCATTGGTTCCTGCAATGTGAATTGACTTAAACTTGTCTTGAGGGTTATCAAAGGATTTCAAAGCCTTTTCTATTCTCTCAAGCCCTAATTTTATTTTTGATTTTTCAAAGCCCCTTACATACTCAAGGGCTTCATGATAAAAAAAAGGCTCACGCATAAAGCAGTTTCAAAACCTTTATCAAAGTATCTGTTAAATCCTTTCTATCAACAACCATATCAACCATTCCATGCTCAAGGAGAAATTCAGAGCGTTGAAACCCCTCAGGCAACTCAGCCTTAATAGTTTGCTGAATTACCCTGGGGCCTGCAAAGCCTATTAAAGCACCAGGTTCAGCAATATTTAAATCACCAAGCATAGCAAAGCTTGCGGTAACCCCTCCTGTGGTTGGATGGGTTAAAACAGAAATATAAGGCACACCAGCCTTGTCCAGTAAACCTAAAGCTGCAGAAACCTTTGCCATTTGCATTAAAGATAGTGCTCCTTCCATCATCCTTGCCCCACCTGAACAGGAAAAAACAATTAAAGGCCTCTTTTTTGCAACACAGTACTCAATTGCCCTCGTAAGCTTTTCCCCTACAACACTTCCCATACTTCCGCCTAAAAAAGAAAAATCCATAATTCCAACTACAATGTTGAATTTATCCATTTTACCTTCGGCAATAACAATTGCCTCATCAATTTTCCCTGCTTTTTCAAGCTTTGCAAGCTGGTCTTTGTACTTCTTAGCCGCCTCAAAGTTTAAAGGGTCTTCAGGCCTTATTTCCCTGAAAAGAATGTTGTATTTACCGTTTGAAAAAACCTGATTGAGCCTTTCCTCTGGAGAAATAGGGAAGTGATAATTGCACTTGGGGCACACCATCTGATTGGCTTCTATTTCTTTCCTGTAAATAATCTCTTTACACTGATTACACTTAAGCCATAACCCTTCTGGTATCTTAGCCTTCTCCTCACTTGGAGTTTGAATTTTCTTATCCTTTCTTTTAAACCAGCTCATATCTCCTCTTACTTTTACAGATTTTTTTTATTTTTTTATTTTTTCTTCTTTTGTTGATTTTGTCATTATACAATTTCCATTAAAAATACCACCCTCTTTAACTTCAAGCACTGGAGTTTTTATCTCACCTTCAACAATAGCTTTTGAATGAATTTCAATTTTATTTTTGGCTTCAATTTTGCCCTTAAATCTACCATTTATAATACAGGTACCAACAAAAACCTCTCCCTCAACATCTGCATCCTCTCCAATTATAAGGGTTTCATTTGAGCGAATTACCCCGTTTAATTTTCCATCAACCCTCAATAGGTTTTTAAAGGTAACCTCTCCTTTAAAAAAGGTTCCCTTATCAAGAAAACCGTTTAACTCTCTCTCCTTCATTTCCTACCCCTTTTTAAAAAATCAAAAAGAGCCTCCAATTGCTCTTTAGAATGGTACTTTATAACAATGCTACCCTTTTGCTGAGTACCATTAATTGAAACCTTTGTTCCCAATGATTTTGTAAGCTTTTCAGATGCATCCTTTAAAAAAACATCTTCTTGTTTTTCTTTCTTTTTCTCATCATGAAGTGATGCAATCTTTTTTTCAAGGCTTCTAACACTTAAACCTTTATCCACAACCTCTTTTGATAGTTTTAAAATTTTGTCTTCATCTTTTAAACCTAAAAGCACCTTGGCGTGCCCTAAACTAAGCAACCCATCCTCTATTAAATCAAGCACCTGCTGGGGAAGATTTAATATTCTAATCGTATTTGCTATAGTTGCCCTTTTCTTACCAAGCCTTTTAGCAAGTTCTTCCTGAGTTATTTTAAAATTCTCAAGCAAAGTTTTATAGGCAAAAGCCTCTTCAACAGGGTTTAGATTTTCCCTCTGAATATTTTCAATTATCGCAAACTCAGCCTTTTTAACCTCATCCATCTTTTTAACAATGGCAGGAATCTTTTTAAATCCAGCAAGTTGAGCAGCACGCCACCTTCTCTCTCCGGCAATTATTGAGTACTTATTTTTACCCTCTTCAGCAACAACAATAGGCTGTATAAGACCTGAATTTTTTATAGACTGAGCTAATTCTTCTAATTTTTCCTTATCAAACTTTCTTCTCGGCTGGTACTTTGAAGGGGAAATAAAGGAAATATCAATCTCAACGACCTTATCTCCTTTATCCTTATCCCCAACATCTGCAGGGATTAAAGATTGCAAACCCTTACCTAACGCTTTTCTTTTCATACTCCAACAATTCCTTTGCTAATTTTAAATAAGATTGAGCACCCTTTGACTTTACCTCGTAAAGCAAAACAGGCAAGCCAAAACTTGGCGCTTCACCTAATCTTACATTTCTCGGTATTATAGTTTCAAAAACCTTTTCCTTAAAAAAACTTTTTATCTCCTCAACAACCTGTTTTGACAGGTTTGTTCTATCGTCAAACATAGTGAGCAATACCCCCTCTATCTCAAGGGAAGGGTTTACACTGCTCTTAATCAAATCTATGGTTCGCATGAGATCAGAAACCCCTTCAAGAGCAAAATACTCACATTGAATAGGAATTATGACAGAATCTGCGGCACAAAGAGCATTAACCGTCAATAAACCCAAAGAGGGAGGACAATCAATAAAAACATAATCAAATTCATCCTTAATTTTAGAAAGTGCATTTTTTAAGAAAAATTCTCTTCCAATCTGGGAGACCAATTCTATTTCAGCGCCGGCCAATTCTCTGCTTGAAGGGATAATCTTTAAAAAATCAAGAGAAGTGTCATAAATTGCATGCTCAATATCAACATCACCAGCCAAAACCCTGTAAATATTATTTTCAACAACCTCTTTATCAACACCTACGCCGCTTGTGGAGTTAGACTGGGGGTCAAAATCAACAAGCAACACTTTTCTTTCAGCTACGGCAACTGAAGCTGCCAGATTGACCGCTGTGGTTGTTTTCCCAACTCCGCCTTTTTGATTTGTTATAGCTATTACTTTACCCATAGCACATAATTTACCACAAAAAACAGACTCAGTAAAGAAAAGTTAGAGTGTTCCACGTGGAACAAAACTTATGCAAGAAACAGAATTGTTCTACGTGGAACAAAAGCTTACTTTCTTTTTTTTGTTAAAGTTAAATAAAGAATTGATATTGACGCAGGGGTTACCCCGGGGATTCTTGAAGCCTGGGCAAGATTAACAGGGCGAACCTTTTCAAGCTTTTCCCTTACCTCTCTTGACAAGCCTGAAATATTGTAATTAAAATCTTCCGGTATTTTAACCTTTTCCAGGTCTTTTGATTTTTCAACCCTTCTCATTTCCCTTTCAATATAACCCTTATATTTAACTGCCGTCTCCACCTCAGTCTCATATTCAGTTAAATAACCTTCTCTTAAATAGGGGGCTATCATCTCAAAACTAATTTCAGGCCTTTTTAATAATTTTTCAAGGGTATGAACTTTTGATTTATCAATGGATGAAAAATGAGTAAAAAAGTCTCCATTTAAGGCTTTTTTTACCGGCAAAGATACAACTTCCCTTAAGTATTTTTCAATTTTTTCGTACTTTTCAAGCATCCTATTATAGGTTTCATCATCAATTAGCCCAACACTATGGCCAATGGGCATAAGCCTTTTGTCAGCAGTATAATGGTCAAGCAAAAGCCTGTATTCACTCCTTGAGGTAAACATTCTGTAAGGCTCATCAACCCCTTTTGTAACAAGGTCATCTATCATAACGCCGATGTAAGCCTGGTCTCTCCCTAAAACAACAGGCTCTCTGTCCTTTAAGGCTAAGGCTGCGTTAATCCCTGCAATCAAACCCTGGCCTGCAGCTTCTTCATATCCAGAAGTTCCGTTTATCTGGCCTGCAAAGTAAAGCCCTTTTATCTCTTTTGATTCAAGGGAAACCTTCAAACTTAAAGGATTTATTGAAAAATATTCAATCGCGTAGCCTGGCCTTAAAATTTCAACATTTTCAAGACCCTTAATTGTCCTTAAATACTCATACTGTACTTCAACAGGAAGTGAGGTGGATACTCCATTAACATAGTATTCAACAGTGTACCTTGACTCAGGCTCTAAAAAAACCTGATGCCTTTCTCTATCGGGGAATTTTTTAAGTTTGTCCTCAATTGAGGGGCAATACCTTGGGCCTATCCCCTGAATTAAACCTGAAAAAAGGGAAGAGCGATGAATATTTTTGAAAATTATCTCGTGGGTTTTCTCATTTGTGTAAGTTAAATAGCAGGGAATCTGCTCTACCTTTCTTTTTGGTGGATTGAAAGAGAAAAACGGAGGTGGTTCATCTCCATCCTGTCTTTCCATTTTGGAAAAATCTATAGAATCCCTGTGAACCCTTGCAGGGGTACCAGTTTTAAATCTGATTAATTCAAAACCTAAATCTTTCAAAGAATCAGCAAGTGTTGTGGAAGGTATCTCATTTGTTCTTCCCGCAGGGTATGTTTTATCCCCTATAAAAATCTTTCCACCTAAAAAAGTACCTGTTGAAACAATTAACTTTTTACAGGAAATAACATTGCCTGATTCAAGTATAACCTCAGAAACCTCGCCATTTTTAACAACTATTCTCTCTGCAATATCCTGTATTAAATAAAGGTTTTCTGTCTCTTCAAGCGCCTTTCTCATTTCAAGCCTGTACATAACTTTGTCGGCTTGAGCCCTAGGTGCCTGTACTGCTGGGCCCCTGCTTTTATTCAGCATTCTAAACTGTATCCCTGTCTTATCTATAATCTTTGCCATTAACCCGCCTAAGGCATCAATCTCCCTCACTATATGCCCCTTAGCAAGCCCTCCTATTGCAGGGTTACAGGACATTTGGCCTACCACATCAAGGTTAATGGTTAAAAGACAGGTCTTAAACCCCATTTTAGCAGTAGCATAGCCTGCCTCGCATCCGGCATGCCCTGCACCTATGACAACAACATCAAAGTAAATCATACTATTTCCCAAGACAGAAGTTTCCAAAAACACTATCAAGAATATTATCAGTTGTTACCTCTCCAATAACGCTTTCAAGTATTTCAACAGCTTCTCCAATAACGGCAACGCCAACCTCAGGCAATACTTTATCCTCAGCAATATCAAGAAATTTTAACAACACTGATTCAGCCTGTTTCAAAGAAGAATACTGCCTTTCAGAGAAAACAAAGTTTTCAGAAAAATCTATTTTGTTAAAAAAATCAAAAACAGTATCAAGAAGTTTATCAATCCCTGTTTTCTTTTTAGCTGATATTTTCAAGCCGTTAAATTCAACAATATCAAACAAGTCTATTTTATTTAAGACCTTTATTATCTTAGAGTTGAACCGTTCAAACCCATCTGGTAACACAAAGTCTTTATCTGATGAATCAAAAAGGTAAAGAATCAAATCTGATTCTTCAAGTTCTTTAAAGGTTCTCTCAATTCCTAAATTTTCAACTAATCCACTTGCCTCTCTTATACCAGCGGTATCAACAAAAGAAAATTTAATCCCTCTATATTCAATATCAACCTCAATTGAATCTGTTGTTGTGCCGGGAATTTCAGTGACTATTGCCCTTTCAAATCCTGCAATGGCATTTAACAGGGAGGACTTACCAACATTAGGTTTTCCGGCAATGACAACCTTTGCACCTTTAAAAATAAACCTTGATTTTTCATACACCTGTAAAACATTCTCCAATGATTTAAGTGCTTCTCTCACAATTGGTACAGCTCTTTCCACAGCATCTTCGGTTTCTTCCTCTTCGGGATATTCAATCGAAGCTTCTAAAAAAGCAATTGATTTTATTAAATTATCTTTTAAATTTAAAACAAAATCTGATAGCCTACCAGACAAATTGGATAAAACCTTTGCCTGATAACTGTTTTCAGCACTTATTATGGTATTTATAGCCTCAGCATCTATTAAATTTATCTTTCCGTTAAACAGTGCTCTCTTGGTGAACTCACCAGGTTCTGCAAGCCTAGCCAATCCTGAATTTATAATACTTGAAACAACAGAGTAAAGAATATACGGAGAACCATGAAGGTGAAATTCAACAGTGTCTTCCCCAGTGTATGATTTAGGTGATTTAAAATATACAAGGTATCCTGTGTCTTCAACCTCTCCTTTGAATTTTCCGAAATACATTCTGGAATGTTCCAAATTATCAGGAACAGGGGAAAAAAATCGTTTGGCAATTTTTAGAGAGTTTTCTCCAGATACCCTGACAATCCCCACCCCTCCTTTACCAGGAGGGGTAGCAATTGCTACTATGGTGTTTTTCATTTTTTCTTCTTAAGATAAACCTTAACTTTTTTTAAAAAACCATTGCCCAGGCTTTCAGTTGCAACAAATTTGTCATCCTTTAAAGTTATATGAATCTGTCTTCTTTCAGCAGGATTCATTGGGGAAAAGATATAAGGCTTACCTAAACTCTTTACCTTTTCAGCAGCCTTTTTTGCCATTTCTCTTAATTCTTTAACCCTGTTAAATCTAAAACTTCTGCATTCAAGTACAACTGGCTTTGAATCACTGCCCTTTGTTACTGCTTTATTTACAAGATGCTGGAAGGCATCAAGTAATGCCCCATTTTCATCAAGAAAAAGCTCTTCATCTTCCCCTTTTATCTCAAATTCAATACCATCTTTAACCCTCGAAAAATAAGAGGAAACATTAAAACCAGCTAATTTAAACCAGCTATTTAAAAGATTTTCAACCTTTTCAGAGCCTTCTGGTTTTACTTTACCTTTGCTACTTTTGCCAATAGCATCTATTCTAATAGTTACCTCACCAGCAAGGGGACTGAACAGGGAGTTATCAGTAGTTATAACAGTATAATGTATCAATTCAGGGTTTACATTGTAATAAAGAGAAGCCTTTTCAAGGGCGTCCTCCACATCTTTTCCAGAAAACAATTTCTTTGATAAATTCATATTCACCTCTCAAGCAGCCATTTTCATTTGCTTATTTAAAATTAATTGCTGAAAAATCTGGAATATATTGTTTGTTGTCCAGTACAGCAACAAACCAGACGGTGCATAAATCAAAACAAAGGTAATAACAATAGGCATAATTAACATCATTCTCTGCTGGTTTTTGTCTCCAGTTGCAGGGGTTAACAACTGAACAATCAACTGGGTTACACCCATTGCAATTGGCAATACAAAATATGGATCATGGGCAGAAAGGTCTTTTATCCAGCCTATCCAGGGGGCCATTCTCAAATCAATTATATTTAAAAGCAAAGAGTAAATTGCAAAAAAGATTGGAATTTGAATAAGCATTGGAAGACAACCACCTAACGGATTTACCCCCTCCTTCTTGTACAACTCCTGCAACTCCTGGTTCATCTTTGCCTTCATTGTCATATCATTTCCATATTTTTTATACTTTTCCTGAATAGCCTTTACCTTAGGCTGTAAATCCTTCATCTTCTGAGCTGATTTAAGTCCAGCAGAGTTAAGGGGAAAGAGAACAATTCTAACAAGGATAGTGAAAATAACTATAGACCATCCCCAGTTTCCCACAAACTTATTAATCCACTTTAAAAGAATAAAAAGCCATTTGCCGAATGCACCAAACCAACCGAAGTTAACAAGCTCTTTATAACTCTTTCCAAGAGCACCTAATCTTTCATACTCTTTCGGTCCTAAATAAAACTTACCTTTAAAACTTCCCTTTAAAGAAGCCTTTAAAGAACATACAGAATATGTTTTGTCACCTTCCTTATAAGAATAAAGCTCAGGTTTTAAGTCTTTAAAGCCTTTTTCAGGGGTCAAAATTTTAGCAAAATACCTGTTTTCAATTGCAACCCACTTTGCCTCAACTGGTATTTTTTCTTTTTTTATTTTTTTCTTGGAAATTCTTTCAACATCTCCATCAAAGTAATAAGCTATCTCATCTTCTGTTGAGTACCTGCTTTTTGCCTTTTCAGAAGAGTTTAAGCCTGCTCCAAGTGAAATATAAGCATTTTTTAATCCTTCTAAACTAAAATCAACTGTGTAGTCATTATTTAATTTAAATACCTTTTTAATGGTTTTTCCATCTTTTGAGTATGTGAAAATTAAAGTATTACCATCTTTTTCACCATGAAAGATAATTTTTTCAAGGGAATTATCCCCCTGATAAATGGCAAAAGGTTTATCAAAATCAATAGTTTTATTTACTAAATCATAATTCTGCCCTGATTTCTCCTTGTATTTTTTCAGTATAATAGACTTAGCTACTCCACCTTTATTGGTGAAAACAACTTTTATTAAATCGTTTTCAAGTACAAAATCTCTTTCTTCAACAGATTGGTTTGAATCAAAAAACAAGCTATCAGAGTCTTTTTCTTCCGTTTTAAGGTTATCTTTGATTAAATTCTCCTTGCTACCTAATTTCCCCTCTGATATCTTCTCATCGGTGATAACATTATCATTCTTAAGATTCTTTTTCTCTACTTGTTCAACCTTCTTACCCTGAATAGGTTTTTTTGGCATATACTTTTCAACAACAAACTTCTGCCATGCAATAATAAACACAATGGCAAGGACAATTGCAATTACCGTTCGTTTTTCCATCCTCAACTCCTTCTATTTTAGTGGGTCATATCCGCCGGGATGAAACGGATGACACTTTAATATTCTTTTTAATGCAAGCCAACCCCCTTTAAAAAAACCATATTTCTCAACCGCCTGTAAAGCATAATTAGAACAGGTCGGGGTAAACCTGCAAGTCGGTGGAAAAAGTGGAGAAATAAATTTTTGATAACCTCTAATGATTAGAATTAAAATCTTTTTCATTTATCCACTTTAAAAAAAGGGTTATATCTTCTAAAAACCCTTGAAAGTCAGCTTCTTTAGAACTCTTCTTGGTGTTAATAACATAAAAACAGTTTTCCGGGAAAGAATTTAAATACAATCTTACCACTTCTCTCAATTGCCTCTTTATTTTATTTCTTTTAACGGCTTTCCCAATTTTCTTAGATACGGTAAAGCCGAAAAGCTTACTATCTTTCCCGGGCAAATAATAGATTACTAAGTACTTAGTACTAAAACTTTTACCTTTTGAGTAAACCTCTAAAAATTGCCTTCTCTTTTTAAGCCTATATTCCTTCTTTAAAGACAATACTTATACGGCTAATCTTTTTCTGCCTTTTTTTCTTCTTGCGTTTATTACTTTTCTTCCAGCTTTGGTTCTCATTCTAACTAAAAAACCATGAGTTTTCTTTCTTTTTCTTCTGTTTGGTCTGTATGTTGGTTGCATACTTCCTCCTCAATTGATAAATTGTCTTTAATATTAAAAACAATAAGGCAATAAAAGTCAAATAAAAAATTAATGGAGGGAATTTCCCCCCATTATAACTTTCTGGCTACCTCTTCAGCAACCTCTAAAGTTGTGTTGTTTCCACCCATATCGTAGGTTCTTACCTTACCCTCTTTTATAACTGCCGCAATTGCATTTTCCAGCTTTAAAGCAAGCTCCTTTTCACCCAACCATTCAAGCATTAACTTTGAAGTTAAAAGCATAGCCATTGGATTTACCTTATACTGTCCAGCATACTTTGGAGCAGATCCATGGGTAGGCTCAAAAACTGCATAGTTTTTCCCTATATTTGCTGAGGAAGCAAAACCTAAGCCTCCTACAAGCTGGGCTGAAAGGTCTGAAATTATATCTCCAAAAAGGTTTTCAGCAACAAGTACGCTGTAATTTTCAGGGTTTTTAACAAGCCACATACACATTGCATCTATATTTGTTTCCCACAACTCAATACCTGGATATTCTTTTGCTATTTCCCTAGCAACCCTTGTAATTAAGCCACCTGTTTCTCTTAATACATTAGGTTTCTCAACAAGGGTTACTGTAGGCCTTCCTGTCTCCTTTGCATACTCAAAAGCAGCTCTCACAATTCTTTCACAACCTTTTTTTGTCATAATTCTTGTTGAAATTGCAATATCTTCTTCAGGAACATCCATAAATCTTTCCATCTTCTTGTTATGCTCAAGAAAACACTTTTTCAAACCATCCTTTACTGGATAAAATTCAACCCCTGCATACATTCCCTCTGTGTTTTCCCTGAAAATTACAAGGTCAATGTTGTCCTTGTAATTTAGAGGATTGCCGGGATAAGCCTTACAGGGCCTCATGTTAATCCCTAAATCAAATAATTGCCTTAACTTTACAATTGGAGAAAAATACTCATAACCTTTATCCCTTAATTCAGGAGCCAATTCTTCCTTTGCCTCGTCTTTAGGTTTTGAGGTAATAGCACCAAACAATGCACAATCAGTTGTCTTCATCATCTCAATTGTTCTATCAGGAAGGGGGTTGCCCTCTTTTTTCCAGAATTCCCAGCCAATATCTCCATGGATATACTCGGCGTTAAACTTTAAAGCATCTAAAACAATCCTTGCTGCTTCCATTACATCATTTCCTACTCCATCACCTGGAAGCCATGCAATCCTGTACTTCGCCATTCAAATCCTCCTCTAAAATTTATATTTACCCTTGATAGGGATTAGTAACCTTTTGAATCAGACTTTTCCTTATTTACAATTTTCACACTGGCACTTGCTCCAATCCTTGTTGCACCTGCCTTAACCATCTCAAGCGCTTTTTCAAAGTCTCTTATACCACCAGAAGCCTTAACGCCTAAATCCCTTCCAACAACTTTTCTCATTAACAGAATGTCTTCAACAGTGGCCCCACCTTTTCCAAAACCTGTGGAAGTTTTTACATAATCTGCCCCAGCCTCTTTAGAAAGCTCACAAGCCTTAATTTTTTCAGCCTCAGTTAAATAACAAGTTTCAATAATTACCTTTAAAACCTTTCCTTTAGACACACCTCTCACAGCCTTTATATCTTCTAAAACATCATTATATTTTTTTGACTTTAGAAAACCTATATTTATGACCATATCAACTTCTTCCGCACCGTTCTCAATAGCCTGCTTTGCTTCAAAAGCCTTTGCCTCTTTTGTTGTTGCACCTAAGGGAAAACCTATAACAGTACAAACCTTAACATTGGTTCCACTTAATACTTCTGCAGCTGTTTTTACAAAACATGGGTTAATGCAGACAGAAGCAAAATTATATTTTTTAGCCTCCATACAGAGATTTACAACATCCTGGACTGTTGCGTCCGGTTTTAAAAGGGTATGATCAATCAGGTGAGAAATATTAACATTAAATTGTCCATCTGGGGTGATTCTATCTGTTTTTACCTTTATAAAATTATCTATTGCCTCTTTAGGTTTTATAACACAAAAATTTTCCTCAATATCACAGTAGAGTAAATCTGGCGAAGAATTATCAAACTCAAGCCAATCAAGATTAATATCCTCTTCTTTCAAATTTAATTTTTCTTCCTCATCAAATGAAGAAAGTATCTCTTCAACAATTTTAGAAATATCCTTATTCATTTCTCACCTCAATATTTAACTGATCTACAACCCCGGCAATTATAGCATTTTCCGGGATTTCTTTTGATTTGGTTATTATCTGCAAACTTCCCCCATCCTTTATTACCAAAACAGTATCATTTTTACCAGAGTCAGTAGCATCAATAGCCAGAAAAGGCTTTCCTTTAAATTTTCCATCTGGAGTTATTTCCCTAACAAGCATAATTTTATAACCTTCAAAGTTTCTGTTCTTTTTTGTTGAATAAACACTTCCTAAAACCTTACACAAAATCATAGAGAAAAACCGTCAATAATTCCAACAATTGCCGCATCAGCTGGCATATTGTCGTTTTTAAAAGGTATTGCCGCTTCCTTGCTTGTCGCATAAAAAATTATATCACCTTTTCCAGCCTGTACAGTATCGACAGCAACAATATACCTATTTTCAGGTTTTAAATTTTCATCAAAGGGTTGGACTAGTAGCAATTTTTTTCCTTCAAAGCTATCAAGCTTCTTTGTTGCCCAGATACTGCCTATCACCTTACCTATTAGCATTGTCTATCTCAATAATTTTATTCACCCTCTTTAAATGCCTACCACCTTCAAATTCAGTGGTTAAAAACTTTTCCACAATTAATTTCATTAATTCAGTTCCTATAACCCTTGAACCTAAAGTTAAAAAATTAGCGTTATTGTGTGCCCTTGCATTGTAAGCCTCAAATGTATTTGAGCAATGGGCAGCCCTTATTCCCTTTATTTTGTTTAAAACAATAGCACTTCCTATTCCAGCACCATCTATAAAAATTCCAAATTTTGCACCTTTATCAAAAAATTCTATGCCTGTTTTATAAGCAAAATCAGGGTAATCTACAGATTCCTTTGAAAAACAACCACAATCAAAAACAGAATAGCCTAATTCTTCAAGATACGATTTCAAAAATTCCTTATACTCAAAACCCCCGTGATCACTACCAATTACAATTAAGTTTCCTGAATTGCCTTCAATCTCTTTTAAAATCTCTTTTACAATCTTTTCAATACTCATATTTCAAATTCCAATTTATCAACAATTGCCATTATAACTGCATCAACAGGCTTTCCTTTTGTTATTGGAGTCTGCCTTGCAGAAGAACCCTGTGCCATTAAAACCATCTCACCTGCCCCAGCCCCAACAGCATCAACCGCAACAGTAAAACTGTTCAAAGCATCACCTTTTATAGAATAATGCTGAACTATAAGAAATTTTAAACCTTTTAAATCTTCAACCTTCTGAGTTGCCCAGACAGAACCTATAACTTTCCCGTATATCATAGCAAGGTTATTTTATCAGAAAATAAGAAAATCCTCTAAAAAAGTGAATATAAATAGGAGAAATATCTGTGGAAAAAATGTTTAAAAAAATACCCTGTGGATTTAAATAAGTTTTCCACAGGTTTTAAACAAAAAAATAATAAAATAAATAACACTTTTTTAAGATAAAAAATTAACAAAAAATTTTTATAAAAGATTGAAATTAAAAAGTTTTTTTAGCTTTAAATAAAATTTTCAACAAATTCACAAAACTTATTATAATTTGTTAAAATATCTTAAGAATATATTTTAAAAGGAGTAATACTATGAAAATAACAATTGACAGGAACGATTTTTTAAAAGAGTTAACTTTAATAAATGGAATAGTGGAAAAAAAATCAACCATAGCTATTCTTTCAAATATGTACATAAAAGCGGAAAACGATAGATTATACCTGAAAGGAACAGACCTTGAAGTAGGTTTAACAGTAAGTATAAAAGCCGATATAGAAGAGGAGGGGATAGTAATAGTTCCTGCAAAGGTTATGTTTGATATTGTCAAGGTACTTCCTGAAGGTGAATTAACAATGTGGATTGACAATACTTCTTTGAAAATAGAAAAAGATGGAAGATTTTATTCAGTAAATGCACAGGTTGATGATAATTACCCTGTAATTCCTGATTATGATTTTGATGAAAAAAGCGTTATTCTTCCTAAATCTCAACTTGTTGATGTAATTTCAACAATTTCAATTTCAATAAACAACGAGATTATAAAGGATAAATCTTTAAACGGTGTTTTCTTTGATTTTGAGAATGAAACTTTAAACTTTGCCGCTTCAAACAGGCATACATTATTTGTTGCAAGTTATTCAGGAATGGAGCCTTTTTTTGAGGAAAAGGAAAATTTTGTTGTCTCTAAAAAAACCTTTTTAGAATTAAAGAAAATGATTCAGCTTTCATCCCTTGATGATGAGTTATTACTGGGAAGGGATGGATCAAATATATTCTTTAAAATAGGGCCAAGAGTTTTATTTTCAAGGTTGTTAGCAAATAATTTTATAAATTACAAAACATTTTTAAATCCATCTTCAGATGCTGTTGAAATTGTTATTAAAGTTAAACATATGAAAGATGCTTTAAAAGAATTAATGCCTCTTTATGGACAGTATTCTGATAAAGTTGTTTTTGAATTTGAAAAAGGATTTTTTACGGCAAGTTTACAGGATGTTGAGGGAAGTGTAGCTATTGTTAAAAAAGAGGTGGAGTACCAGGGGGAATCCTTTAAGACAGGCTATAATATAAATCATTTAAATCAGTTTTTTAGTGTTGTTGATGTTGAAGAGGTTAAGGCTTTAATGGATAAAAATTCTGAAAGTTTCACATTTTTTCAATTTCACAAAAACGGGGTTGATTATACATTCTTGATTAACCCAATGATAATCAATTAATGATTGAAAATTTTAGTTGTATTAATTTAAGGTGTTTTGAAGAGAAAAAATTAAATTTAGATAGCAATTTTACTTTAATAGAAGGTGAAAACGGAAGTGGAAAAACTACTGTTTTAGAGGGAATATCACTGTGTTTACGGGGAAAATCATTTTTAACAGGAAGAATAAATAATCTTGTAAAGGAAGGAAAAGAATTTCTAAAAGTAAAGACTGAAATAGAAGGAAATTCAATAGTAGTAACCTATTCAAAATTAGAAAATAAAAAAGAAATTTTATTTAACGGTAAAAAGGAAAAGTTATCGAAAATTTATTTATCCTACCCTCTTTTTGTTTTTAATGGAAGATTGTTGAATTTTGTAAGAACAGATTTGATTACTTTGTATAAATTTTTTAACATAATTTTAAGTTTGTACGATAAAGGGTATTTAAAGGCCTATAATGAATACTTAAAAGCTCTCAAACAAAAGCGGCGTTTATTGACTTTAAATGTGAAAAATGATAGCATATTACCTTGGAATACAATACTTTTGGAGCGAAGTAAGATTATTAGAGAAAAAAGAAAAAAATTTGTAAAAAAAATTAACAATTTATTAAGAGAAGATAATTTTATTTTATATAAAGAAAACTCTCTAAACGAAAACAACAGTGGTGTTTTAGATAGAGAATTTAAAGAAAAAAAAATACTTACAGGCTGTCATAGAGACAGGTTTTATATACTTAAAGAAAATAGGGATATGAGATTTTTTTATTCTTCTGGCCAGCAGAAAAACATATTTTTTGATGTGTTAACTGCTGTGGGAAAAGCTTTTGCTGAAAAAAGTGGAAAAAAACCTGTTCTTCTTCTTGATGATTTCGATTCTGAGTTTGACTCTAAAAATCTTCAATATTGTTTAAACAATGTATTGGAGAATTTTCAGATAATACTCACCACAACAGATAAAGATAGGTATTCAGATTTTAATTATAATCTCATAAGTTTATAGGGGTAAATATGGAAAAAGATAGTATGGAAAATTTAAACAACGGGAACTATGACGCTTCCAGTATTAAAGTTTTAAAAGGTTTAGAGGGTGTAAGAAAAAGGCCAGGAATGTACATAGGTGATACTGATGACGGGACAGGCCTTCACCATATGGTTTTTGAGGTTGTTGACAACTCTGTTGATGAGGCTTTAGCAGGGTACTGTGACAAAATAAAAGTAACAGTTCATATAGATAATAGCGTAACAGTTGAAGATAATGGAAGGGGAATTCCTGTGGATATTCACCCTGAGGAAAAGAAGCCTGCGGCAGAGATAATAATGACTGTGCTTCACGCGGGAGGTAAATTTGATGCCTCTTCCTACAAGGTTTCAGGTGGTCTCCATGGAGTGGGTGTTTCTGTTGTAAATGCTTTATCTGAGTACTTGAAGCTTGAAATTAAAAGGGATGGAAAGCTTTACAGACAGGAGTATTCAAGAGGAGAGCCTATTACTTCCCTTGAAGTTGTTGGTAAAGCCAAAGGGACAGGTACAAAGATTACATTCAGGCCAGACCCTGATATTTTTACAAATATAGAGTTTGAGTTTGACATACTTGCCCAGAGGCTTAGAGAATTATCATTTTTAAACAAGGGGTTGTTAATTGAGCTTAAAGATGAAAGAAGCGGGCAAAGTAAAAGTTTCCACTACTCAGGCGGTATAAGATCTTTTGTTGAACATTTAAATAGGACTAAAAATGTTATAAACAAAAAGGTTATCTATTTTGAGGTTCCCAAAAACCAGACAATTGTTGAGATTGCAATGCAATGGAATGATGGCTACTCTGAAAATATATACTGTTTTACCAACAATATTAAAAACAAAGACGGTGGAACCCATCTTGAAGGTTTCAGGACTGCTTTGACAAGGTGTATAAATAAATATTTAAACCAGAACAATTTTCCAAAAGCGAAAAATATTAGATTAAGTGGAGACGATGTAAGGGAAGGTTTAACTGCTGTTATTTCTGTTAAACACCCTGACCCAAAATTCTCTTCCCAGACAAAGGATAAACTTATATCTTCTGAAGTGAAAAGCATTGTAGATTCTGTTGTTTACGAATACCTGATGGATTACTTTGATAAAAATCCATCTGTTGCCAAGGCTGTTATACAAAAGGCTATAGATGCTGCAAGGGCAAGGGAAGCAGCAAGAAAGGCAAGGGAGTTAACAAGGAGAAAAGGTGCCCTTGATTCTTCAAATCTTCCAGGAAAGCTTGCCGATTGTCAGGAAAAAGACCCTGCAAGGGCAGAGTTGTTTTTAGTTGAGGGAGATTCAGCAGGCGGTTCAGCAAAGCAGGGAAGGGATAGAAAAACTCAGGCAATACTTCCATTAAAGGGAAAAATTTTGAATGTTGAAAAGGCAAGGTTTGATAAAATCCTTTCCTCCGAAGAGATTAAACTAATAATTTCTGCCCTTGGCACTGGAATAGGAAAAGAAGAATTTGATATAAGCAAAATAAGGTATCACAAAATTATAATTATGACTGATGCTGATGTTGACGGTGCCCATATAAGAACATTGCTATTGACATTCTTTTTCAGGCAAATGAAAGAGGTTGTTGAAAAGGGATACCTTTATATTGCACAACCACCTTTGTATAAGGTTAAAAGCGGGAAAAAAGAGACCTATTTAAAAGACGAAGACCAGTTAAATGAATTTTTGGTGGAAAACTTTTTTGACAAGTATTCAATTAGGATTGAGGGGGAAGAGAGGGTTAGAAAATCCAAGTGGATAGATATTATTAAGAATGCGAAAAAAATGAGATACTTCCTTCAAAAACTCTTTAAGAGAGGTTACAGGGAAAACCTGATTTTATTTTTACTTGAAAATGAGGTTAGAAACGGGGATTACTTTAAAGACTCTGCAAATATCCACAAATTAAAAGAAATGCTTGAAGAAAACCTTTTTAATGTAAGTGAAGTAGGTTTTGACGAAGATGGTGAATCATACTATGTTGTTGTGTCAATTGATAATGTTGCTTTTTCAGGAAACAGGATAGACCAAAAACTTGTTTCTCTTCCAGAGTATATTGTGCTTTTAAACCTTTACAGGCATTTAAGTAACTATTTTAACAAAGAGATAAGAATTATAAGGGATAATGAGGAAGTCGATAGCGTGAACAATCTCTTTGATTTTGTGGACACTGTTGATTCCCTATCTAAAAAAGGAATTACTATCCAGAGGTACAAAGGTTTAGGTGAAATGAATCCAGAGCAGTTATGGGAAACAACCCTTAATCCTGATACAAGAACCCTTTTAAGGGTAACAATTGACGATGCGGTTGAGGCTGACGAGGTTTTCTCAAGATTGATGGGAGACCAGGTTGAGCCAAGAAGGAAATTTATTGAAGAGTATTCGTTAGATGTTGAAAATCTTGATATATAAGAGGTAAACCATGCCAGAAGATATTAGAAAAATTGAAATAGAAGAAGAGGTTAAAAAGTCGTACCTTGACTATGCAATGAGTGTCATTGTGGGCAGGGCTATTCCAGATGTTAGAGATGGGTTAAAGCCTGTCCATAGAAGGATACTCTATTCAATGTACGACATGAAAAATGACTACAACAAGCCGTATAAAAAGTCTGCAAGGATTGTCGGTGATGTTATAGGTAAGTACCACCCTCACGGTGATTCTGCTGTTTACGATGCAATTGTAAGAATGGCTCAGGATTTTTCTCTGAGGTACCCTCTTGTTGACGGTCAGGGCAACTTTGGTTCAGTTGATGGAGATTCTGCCGCAGCAATGCGTTATACAGAGATAAGAATGGCTAAAATTGCCCACGAATTGCTTAAAGATATTGAAAAAGAGACTGTACCATTTCAGCCAAACTACGACGGTTCATTAAACGAGCCTGTTGTTTTGCCTGCAAGGATTCCCAACCTTCTCGTAAACGGTAGCTCAGGTATTGCGGTAGGTATGGCGACAAGCATTCCTCCGCACAACTTAAACGAGGTTATTGACGGAATAATTGCTTTAATTGAAAACCCAAACATAACTGTTAAAGAGTTAATGCAACATGTAAAAGGCCCAGACTTCCCGACAGGTGGAATAATTTACGGAATGTCAGGAATTAAAAAAGCATATGAAGAAGGAAGGGGAAGGGTTGTAATAAGAGGCAAGGTAAACATTGAAAAAGTAAAGGGTGATAGGGATAGAATAATAATCTCTGAAATCCCCTATCAGGTAAACAAGGCAAATCTGATTACTAAAATAGCTGACCTTGTCAGAAACAAACAGATTGAAGGAATTGCCGATATAAGGGACGAATCAGACAGGGATGGAATAAGAGTCGTAATAGAGTTAAAGAAAGGGGTAATTCCACAGGTTGTATTAAATCACCTCTATAAACACACCCAGCTACAATCTTCCTTTTCAATAATCTTTCTATCCCTTGTTAACCTTCAGCCAAAGGTTTTAAACCTGAAAGGTATGCTTGAAGAGTTTGTATCTTTCAGAAAAGAGGTTGTAATAAACAGGACAAGGTACGAGTTAAGAAAGGCAAGGGAAAGGGCACACATTTTAGAGGGCTTGAAAATTGCAATTGAAAACATTGACGAGGTAATTGCAATAATCAAAAAATCAAAAAACCCTTCACTTGCAAAGGAAAATTTAATAAAAAGGTTTAACTTCTCAGAAAAGCAGGCTCAGGCAATACTTGATATGAAACTCCAGAGATTAACAGGGCTTGAAAGGGAGAAGATACTTGAAGAATACAGAAACATTTTAAAGCTTATTGCCGATTTAGAGGATATTTTGAAAAGTGAAAAAAGGGTTTATTCAATAATTAAAGATGAACTCCTTGCAATAAAAGAAGAGTACGGAGATCCAAGAAGAACCCAGATTATTCCAGATGAGCAGGAGTTTTCAATTGAAGACTTTATTCAGGAAGAGGATGTTGTGATTACCGTAAGTGGCGAGGGCTATATAAAAAGAACCCCGATAACCTCTTACAGAAAACAGAGGAGAGGTGGCAAAGGGATAAGGGGAACTTCGACAAAAGAGGAAGACTTTATTGAACATGTTTTTATTGCCTCAACCCATCAAACCCTTTTAATATTTACAACAAAGGGAAAATGCCACTGGTTGAAGGTTTACGATATCCCCGAGTATGGAACAGGGGCAAGGGGCAGGTCAATTGCAAACCTCCTTCAACTTGAATCAGATGAAAAGGTTGCAGCCTATGTTTCATTAAAGGAATTAGACCTTGAGGATAAATACATAGTCTTTGCAACTGAAAAGGGGCTTGTAAAGAAGACACCTGTGTCTGCTTTTTCAAACCCGAGAAAGAGTGGAATTATTGCAATTACTTTAAGGGAAGGGGACACGCTTATTTCAGCAAAGGTTTCAGGGGGAGACGATTTAGTCTTCATAGCAACGAGAAACGGTATGTCAATCAAATTCAATGAAAAAGATGTAAGGCCAATGGGAAGGGCTGCAAGCGGAGTCAAGGGAATAAATTTGAGAAAGGGAGATATTGTTGTTTCAATGGACATTGTCTCAGACGACAACGATGTTTTGACAATATCTGAGTTTGGTTATGGAAAGAGAACTTCAATCAAAGATTACAGACTCCAATCAAGGGGAGGTACTGGAATAATCAATATGAAGGTAACTGAAAAAACAGGAAAGGTTGTCAAGGTATTAACAGTTGACGACAACGATGAGATAGTAATAATGACAATTGAAGGTAAAGCAATAAGGGTAAAGGTTTCTGGAATCAGTAGAATAGGGAGAAATACCCAGGGGGTAAGGCTTTTGGCTTTAAACGGAAACGATGTTGTAACCGGTGCGGCAAAGATTGCAAGAAACGAACTTGATTAAAATATAAATTTTTGGAGGTTAGCATGAAATTTTTTATTGATACTGCAAATGTTGAAGAAATAAAAAAGATAAATGACATAGGCTTATGCGATGGAGTAACTACAAACCCCTCTTTAGTTGCAAGGGAAGGAAGGGATTTTAAAGAGGTTGTTCTTGAAATTTGCGACATTGTAAACGGTCCTGTTTCAGCAGAGGTAATATCCCTTGATTATGAGGGAATGATTAAAGAGGCTGAAGATATTGCAAAGTGGCATGAAAACATTGTAATCAAAATCCCAATGACCGCCGAAGGATTAAAGGCTGTAAAATGGTGTGCTGAAAACAATATCAAAACAAATGTCACCCTTATTTTTACCCCTATGCAGGCTTTTCTTGCTGCAAAATCAGGGGCAACCTATGTTTCACCATTTGTTGGAAGGCTTGACGACATTGTGCACGACGGAATTTCAATAATTCCCGAAATTAGGCAGATATTTGACAATTACTGTTTGCAGACTGAGATAATTGTTGCATCAATAAGAAACCCACTTCATGTAAGGGATGCTGCTTTATCAGGAGCAGACATTGCCACAATTCCACCAAAGGTTGTTTACCAGCTTATAAAACACCCTTTAACTGATATTGGAATTAAAAGATTTCTTGAAGATTGGGAAAAGGCCAACAAAAAGTAATTAAGGGAAAAATATGAAAAGGGATTTGCGCTGGTTTATTTCAGAACTTGAAAAAAAGGGAGACTTGTTGAGGGTAAAAGAAAAACTCTCTCCCATTCTTGAAATCTCTCAGTTTACAGACAGAATATCAAAAATGCACGGCCCTGGCCTCTTCTTTGAAAATGTTGAAGGGCACAACATACCTGTTGTTACAAACCTATTTGGCTCAATGGAGAGAATGGCTATTGCATTAGGGGTTGAGAGCCTTGACGAAATAGGGGAAAGGATAGATGCTCTATTAAAAGAGTTAATCCCCCCCCTTGAATCAAGTTTTTTTGATTCACTGAAAAAGTTGCCTTTGTTAAACGAAATAGCAAATTACAAGCCTCAAATTGTTAAAAAAGCACCCTGTCAGGAAATTGTCCTTCAAGGTGGAGATGTTGACCTTGAAAAGCTACCTGTATTAAAAACCTGGCCTAAAGATGCCGGTAGGTTTATAACATTGCCCCTTGTATTTACAAAGTCCCCTGACGGAAAGATAAATTGCGGAATGTATAGGATGCAACTTTACGATAAAACAACCACTGGAATGCACATACACATACACCACGATGGGGCTAAAAATTTAAGAGATGCTGGTAAAAAGGGAGAGAGAAAGGTTGAGGTTGCAGTTGCATTAGGGGGAGACCCTGCAATGACATATTCTGCAACAGCACCGCTTCCACCAATGATTAGCGAATTGTTTTTTGCAGGCTTTTTGAGAAAAAAAGGATTGCCTGTTGTTAAGTGCAAAACAGTTGATTTAGTTGTACCTGCCAATGCTGAGATTGTTTTAGAGGGCTATGTTGACCTTGATGATATGAGGATAGAGGGCCCATTTGGAGACCATACCGGTTACTACTCCCTTGCAGATTACTATCCCACATTTCATGTAAAATGTATAACAATGAGAAAAGACCCAATTTACCCAGCCACAGTTGTTGGGAAACCGCCTCAGGAAGACTGTTATATGGGAAAGGCAACAGAGAGAATATTCCTTCCATTATTAAAGGTGCAGCTTCCAGAGGTTGTTGATATGAATCTTCCTATTTTTGGGGTTTTTCACAACTTTGCAATACTCTCTATTAAGAAAGAGTATCCTGGGCACGCAAAAAAGGTTATGAATGCAGTATGGGGATTGGGGCAGATGATGTTTACAAAGATAATAATTGTTGTTGATGAAGATGTTGATGTTCACAATCTAAATGATGTAATGTGGAGAGTTGGAAACAATGTTGACCCTAAAAGGGATATTCTCTTTACCGACGGGCCTCTTGATGTGTTAGACCACGCCTCTCCCATTGAAAGATTAGGCACAAAGATAGGTATTGATGCCACAAAAAAATGGAGTTCAGAAGGCTTTGTAAGGGAATGGCCAGACGATATTGTAATGGAAACAGAGGTGGTTGATAAGGTTGACAAAATTCTTGAAAAAATGGGGTTAAAAAAGTAAAATCATGTTTGCCGCATTTTGTCGGGGCGTAGCGCAGTCTGGCAGCGCGTTCGGTTCGGGACCGAAAGGTCGGAGGTTCAAATCCTCTCGCCCCGACCATTTTATTTTGCCTCGTTTTTGCTTTAAATCCCCTAAACTTGACTTTGTTTAAAAATTTTTTTAGTATACTAACTTATGAAAATATTTTCACAAATTAATATTTATTATGTCTGGATTAAAAAAAATTAAAACAGGTAGTTTAAAAAATCAGATTTTTAGAAAAATAGTTTTAACAGCTTTTGTTATTCTTTTATCATTCGGGGCTTTGTTAACTATTTCCCTTTATTACACCAATATAAAGCTGGCAAAATCTATTATTGAGCAAAAGAATTTAGCTATTAACTATTTGGTAAGAAGCCACTTTATTAAATTAAAAAATTATGTTGAAACTTTAAGCAGAATAAATGCAATTAGAAATGCTATTTACCTTGATAAAAAAGCAAAAAATCAGGTGCTGGAGATTTATAAAGCACTAAAAGAAAGTGATAAAGACATAAATTATATTTATTCAGGGTATAAGGATGGAAGCATTTTAATTAACAACTGGACTCCCCCCAAAAACTTTGATCCAAGGCTAAGGCCATGGTATATAACTGCGGTAAAATCATATCCTAAAACATCAGGTGGTATTCCTTATAGAGAAATAAAAACAAAGGAATGGCTTGTATCAATAAGTAAAGCATTAATTGATGATAATGGCGAAATTTCGGGGGTGGTTTCTATAGATTCCTCTGCAGAGAACATTGCCTATAATTTACAGAAAAAAACAAAAGGATTTAAAACTATTCAAAGTTATATTATCAATAAAAAAGGCAAAATATTGATAAACAGAAATAAAAATTTAATAGGTCAAAAGATTATTAATGTTGTAAATAAACCTGAAATTTTTAAAAAATCAAATGGAACATTTTCTGTCAAAATTCAGGGCAAAGAAAAAATTGCATACTACAGCAAACTGGAAGATCTAAACTGGATTGTTTTAACGATAATGGACAAAAATGAAATTCTTTTTTTAATTTTAAAGAAGATTCTAATTGCTATTGTAATTGCTATATTTATTTCATTAATAATTGGCTGGTGGCTTGCAAATGTTTTATCCAAGAAATTTCTAAAACCAATTTTTATGTTAAAAGGCAGGGTAGATGCTATTGTTAAAGGGTGTGAGATTTGTTGTTCAGATTATAATTATCCTGAAAATGAAATAGGGGAAATTGCATTATCAATAGAAAAGTTAACAGAAAATGAATTGTTTAAAAAAAATGTTGAATTACAATCGGTAAACAAAGAACTTGAGATAATGTCAATAACAGATTCTTTAACCTGTTTGTTTAATAGAAGGAAACTATATGAAAAGCTTATTGACGAATTTAACCGTGCTAAAAGGTATAACACAAATTTTTCAGTAATTTTATTTGATATAGATGATTTTAAAAAGATAAACGATACCTATGGACATCTTAAAGGGGACGATGTTTTAAGAGAAATTGCTAATATTGTTTTAAAATCAATCAGGAAAACTGATGTTGCAGCAAGATGGGGAGGAGAAGAATTCTTAATTGTTTGTCCTGAAACTACATTAGAACAGGCTAAGATGATAGCGGAAAAGCTTCGCAGAGAAATTGAATGTTATGATTTTTCAATACCTCAGAAGGTAACAATTAGCGCTGGTGTTTTTCAATATTCAGGTGAAAAAAGTATTAACGATTTGCTCAACAAATTAGACCAAAAACTATATCAGGCAAAGAAAAGTGGAAAAAATAAAGTTGTCTTTTGAAACAATCTAAAATTTTTTAATTTCTCTTGGCTAAAAAAGTAAAATTAGCAAAAAAAGTTTTTCTTATTTTATTTAATAAAATTTCTTTAAAAAACAAATATCTCTTTTGTTTGGTGTAAATAAAAAATTAAAAAAATGTGACATATCTCAAATTTTTTCTTGTCAAAAAAGTTTTCATATTTTAAAATTTAACTTATCAACCAAAGAAGGTTTTTTTGAAAATTTAGTGGGAGGGCATTTATGCGTGCGAAAAGATTGCTTTTTCTTATCTTTGTCTTTGGTCTATTTGTTATTAACCTTCAAGCAAAAACTGGAATTGCCTTTGTACATGGCAAAGGAGATGCTGATTTAGCCAATGCTTCTGTTGCCTGGGATTACTGGACAACCGACATGTTGAGGGCTGCAAGCCATGACTTTTCAATTCCTCTGTGTGTTTGCCATTACAATGGTGAGGACTATATGTGGGTTGCTGCCGATCAGGTGGCAGGGCAATTGTACGATTTTATTACCCAGAATGGAATTGATGACCTTGTAATAGAGACACACTCCTTTGGAGGAGTTGTTATTAGGTGGATTTTTTCAAACCCTGATTGGGATTCCAGATATCCTACAATTATTAATGCCACAAGGTGGGTTAATGCAATTGCTGCACCTCAAAAGGGAAGTGAAGCCGCAGATTTTGCAGGAGACCTTGAAGGCTCATGGTTAACAGGCTGGCTTGTTGATTTATTAAATGAAAACACAAATTCCACCCACAATTGTAGAACAGACTGGATGGCTTATTATAATCAGTATTGGCTTAAAGGCACTGAAGGTAGACCTGCCCTTCCAAAACCATGGTACTGGATTTCAGGGTATGGTTTATGGAATGATTATTGGACTAAATTCCATTATCAGGATATTGGTCTTGCCACACTGTCAGGTGTTGTTGGTATGCCTGGCGAAGATGACGGTATGGTTTCAGAGTATTCTGCGGAAGCTGTAGGTTACCAGTGGTTCAGGACAGAGGCAAACCATCACCACAACAGAAGAAACGACTATAAAAAAATCGGCGATGCCCTTGCAACCGATTTCTAATTTGCGGAGGAAGATATGAAATTTATGAAAATATTAGCAATTGTTTTGTTTTGCAGTTTTCTGGGATTTTCTCTTGAATCAGGTGTTTTAAATGGCAAAATGCCTGTGGTTAAAGGTAAAGCCCCAGTTCATACCACAAAGTATTTTGTTGTTCACGGTGATATTGTCAACGGCAAGGTTGTTGTAAATGCGCCTATTTCATCTAAAAACCCCATAATTGTTCTTTTAGGCGAAAAGGCAGATTCAGTTTATATGGATTCTGTCTATAAATTAATGGCAAGGGGATTCCATACCCCAGAACTTGAAAACATGGAAGTTCCGGGTATGGGTACAAGGGTTGATGGAAAGAATCTAACCACTGGATATCATACCTTTGTTTTTAATGTTAAAAGTGCAAAGAGAAGTGCTGTGGATGTTGTTATCAGTGAACCAGATAGTCCTATTGCATTGAAAGTAGTTGCCGAACCTCTCTCTGTAAGGGTTGGTGATACTGTTACAATTAAAGCCGATTTGGGAGATAATGTTTCCTCTATTAAAACAATGGTAAAGGCTGTTATAAAAGGTGGAGAAATTGTTTATTTGAAAGATGACGGTGAATATCCTGACGAGGTTAAAGGTGATGGAATTTTCACTGCAAGCATAATTGCCGATACAGATGAACCTTTTAAGCCTGAAATGGTAAAAGTTGAAGCAATTGGTGTTACAAAAGATGGCACTCCCTTTATGAGAGACGCAACTGCTTCTTTTATGGTAACAAATCCTACCACTTTTATTGATGGTGGAGTAGTAGAACAGGGTGGTTCAATTGTTGTTCCCCTTGCTGCAGCTCAGGGTAAATACAGGGTTGAAATTATTTTTGGCAACGAAGACAGAGCCCTTGCATATGTCAGGGATGATGTTGAGTTAAACGGCAATAGCAAAAATGTTGTTCTTCCAAGGCCTGTTGAGGCTTTTGCAGCAAACAGGGCTATTGTAAGGGTATTGAATATGGAGACTTTAGGGGTTGAGGCTGAAGAAGAGATTTTTGTTCATCAGTTTAAAGATTTTGACGAAGATAGATTTCTTTTAAAACAGAAAAGAATGCAAAAGCCTATCCTTCCCAAATCAAAAATAGATGCTGCTAAAAAGTATGGAGATAATCCATCAAATTCAGAAATAAAGTAAAACTTTTGTAAAAAAAAAGCGGGGAATTTTCCCCGCTTTTTTTGTGTCTAATTATAGACTTATTACATTCCTAAAATATTGTAACCACTGTCAACATAAACTATTTCCCCTGTAATTCCCCTTGCTGCATCTGAAAGTAGAAAAACAGCTGTGTTTCCCACATCTTCAATGGTTACATTTCTGTGCAAGGGAGACCTTTCCTCAATTACATGGAGAATATCTCTGAATCCTGCAACACCTGCCGCTGCAAGGGTTTTAATAGGTCCTGCTGAAATTGCATTTATCCTTATTCCCCTCTCTCCTAAATCAACGGCAAGGTACCTTACTGAGCACTCCAAAGCCGCCTTTGCAACACCCATTATATTGTAATTTTTTATTACCTTTGTTGAGCCGTGATAGGTCATTGTAACAATGCTTCCACCCTCGTTCATTAGAGGTGAAAATTCTCTTGCCAGTGCAATCAAAGAGTAGGCGCTTATATCCAATGCTGTTTTAAACCCTTCCCTTGTTGTTTCAATAAACTTGTTCTTTAATTCATCCTGAGGGGCAAAGGCAACAGAATGCACAAGGTAATCAAATTTGCCCCACTCTTTACTTACCTTTTCAGCCACTGCTTTTATATCATCATCTTTTGTTACATCGCATTGAACACAAAATTTTCCTTCCAATTCCTCTGAAATTGGGATAACTCTTTTTTTCAATGCCTCTCCTGCATAGGTAAAAGCAAGCTCACAACCTGCTTTTTTCAATTGCGATGCAATTCCGTAGGCTATACTTCTCTTGTTTGCAACACCAAAAATAAGTGCTTTTTTCCCTTTTAAATCAATCATTCTCTCCTCCATCCCCTTACTTTATGCTTTAAACAACGGTATTTTAGCACAAAAAAACATCTCCCTCTAATTATTACTTTAAGTTAATGTTTTCTTTTTATGTTATTATTATTGTTGATTAAAAAAATAAGGAGTTGCTATGAATAAGGAGAAAAAGCTTTTAAATACACTTAAAGGGAAGAAATATGATATTCCCCCTGTTTGGATGATGAGACAGGCTGGAAGATACCTTCCTCAATACAGAAAGGTAAGGGAAAAGTTCGACTTTATGACAATGTGTAAGACACCTGAAGTTGCCACAGAGGTAACATTGCAGCCTGTTGATGAATTTAATATGGACGGGGCTATACTTTTCTCAGACATTCTTGTCGTTCCAGAAGCAATGGGAATGAAGTTGGAGTTTGTTGAAGGCAAAGGCCCTGTTTTTGAATCTCCAATAAGAACAAGAGAGGATATTGAAAAATTAAGCACAGATGGGATTGAAGAAAAACTATCCTATGTTTTTGAGGCTTTAAAACTTATTAAAATGTCTTTAAACGAAGATAAAACATTAATTGGCTTTGCAGGGGCACCTATAACCCTTGCCGCTTACATGGTTGAGGGGGCATCTTCAAGGAATTACATTTACCTTAAATCTCTAATGTACAACGACACAAGAAGCTTCAACCTTATGATGGATAAGCTTGTTAATGCCCTTGAAATTTACTATAAAAATCAGGTTAAAAGCGGTGCTGAGGTTTTAATGCTTTTTGACACCTTTGCAGGTATTTTCTCTCCGTTTGACTATGAGAGGTATATTTTCCCATTTGTTAAAAAACTTGTAGAGAAAATGAAAAAGAATACCCCTGAAACCCCTGTTATTTACTTTCCGAAAGGGGGAGCAAACTTTTACAATTTATTGAAACAATTGAAAATTGATGGAGTTTCTGTTGACTGGACAATTTCATTGATAGATGCAGATAAAAAATTAGATTCAAAGTTTACCCTTCAGGGAAACCTTGACCCTGTTATTCTATTTGCAGATTACCAGATTATTGAAAGAGAAACAAAAAGAGTATTAAGTGAAGGGAGACAGTTAGAAAAAGGGCATATCTTTAACCTTGGACACGGCATTCTTCCAAAAACCCCTGTTGATTCTGTTAAAAAAATGCTTGAGGTAATCCGTGCAGGTAATATTGGTTGATTACGGGGGAGTTGAAAATAAAGAGCAAAGTTTTGTTTTTCTAAAAAATATGTTTTCTGATAAAAGAATCTTACCTGTCCCCTTTTTTATAAGGCCATTTGTTGCTAAGTTTATAGCATTAAAGAGAAAAGATGAATTGGTAAAGAATTACGAAAAAATAGGTTATTCACCTTTGAAAAAAACTGTGAAAAAAATTGTGGAAAACTTGAATTTAAAGCAAAAAAATTTTACATTTTCCTTTTCTTTTTTGTATCTGCCTCCGTATCTTACTGATTTATCAGCATTTTTGGAAGATGCGGTTATATTCCCCCTCTTTCCACACTTTTCCACAACCACCTGGGGAAGCGTGCTTGATAGGGTTAAAAACCAGAAGGACAAAAAGATTGTGTTACCATATTACAACAATGAAGAGTTTATATCCTTAATTGAAAAAAGAATAAAAAAGGCAATACAAAAATCAGGGAAGGAAAAGACGGCAATAATGTTTACAGCCCATTCAATCCCTGAGTTCTTAACAAAGAAAGACCCATACATTGACCAGGTAAAAGAGCAGGTTGATAAATTAAAACAAAGGTTTGATATCCCTGTGTTTTTAGGCTTTCAATCAAGGCTTGGGCCTGTTAAGTGGGTATCCCCTTTTATTGAAGATGTTATTCAGGAGATTTCTAAACAGAGTTTTGAAAATGTTGTTGTTTTTCCCTTGAGTTTTGTTATAGACAACTCTGAAACACTGTATGAATTAGATATTTACTTAAAAAATCTTGCAGAAGAGAAGGGGATTAAAAACTTTTTAAGAGTGCCTCTCTTTAATGATGATAAAGATTTTTTAACTTTTCTGTTAAACTATGTTGAAGAAAGTGTTAAAGGAGAAAAATGGTTAAAAAGATAGATGTTAAGGTTAAGGTTTTAAAACACGCTGAAGGGATAGACCTTCCAGCCTATCAGACAATTCATTCTTCAGGAATGGACATAAGGGCTGCAGTTGAAAAGCAGGTTATTTTAAAAAAGGGTGAGGTTAAGGCAATTGAAACAGGGCTAATCTTTGCAATTCCGGAAGGCTTTGAGATTCAGATAAGGCCAAGAAGCGGACTTGCTTTAAAGCACGGTATTACCTGTTTAAACACCCCGGGCACAATTGACGCAGATTACAGGGGAGAGGTTAAGGTAATTTTAGCAAATTTAGGGAAGGAAGATTTTGTAATTGAAAGGGGAATGAGAATAGCACAGGCAGTGCTGTGCCCTGTTTTTCAGGCAAATTTAATTAAGGTTGATGACATTGATTCAACTGAAAGGGGAAGCGGTGGTTTCGGAAGCACAGGTGTTAAATAAATTAAAATCAGGACTTTACCTTGTTTCAGTCCCTATGGGCAACCCTGAAGACATTACATTAAGGGGATTGAGAATTCTTAAAAAGGCAGATGTTGTCTATGGGGAAGAGAGAAAGGCGGCTTACAGGCTTATCCGTTCGCTAGGGATAAAAAGAAGCGACCTTGAATTTTTAAACGAGCATAATGAGGAGCAAAAGGTTGAGGAAATAAAGAAGGCTGTAATAGATGGAAAATCTGTTGCATACTTTTCAGATGCAGGTGCCCCTGTTTTTTCAGACCCTGGTTTAAAACTTGTAAAGGCTTTCAGGGAATGGAATTTGCCGGTAACCTTTATCCCAGGTGCGTCATCTTTAATGAGCGGAATTGCTTTAAGCGGGTTTAATATGAACGAGTTTTACTTTGCAGGCTTTCTTCCGCGGAAAAATGAAGAAAGAAAGAAAAAGTTAGAAGAGTTGAAAAAATTAAAAGTGCCAATTTTTATTATGGAAACCCCATACAGGCTTCAGCAATTGCTAAAGGCTATAAAGAATACCTTTGGAAAGGATAAAAGGATTTCCATTTTGTTTAATTTAACCTGTCAAGACGAAGAGGTTATTATTGATACTGTGGGAAATATCTTAAAGATTGTTGGGGAAGAGAAAAACAGAAAACCCTTTGTCCTTGTAATTGAGGGGAGGAATGTATGATTTACCTTGATTCAACAGCAACAACAGTTGTTTTAAAAGAGGTTGCAGACGAGGTTTATAAATATTTAACAAAAGATTACGGCAATCCATCCTCTTCACATAAGTTGGGGATAGAGGCAAACAAGCTTGTGGAAAAGGCAAGAGAGGTTTTGCTTAAAAGCTTGAAACTTGAAAACACCCACCTTTGTGTCTTTACTTCTGGTGGTTCAGAGGGAAACACCCAGGTTTTAAAGGGAGTTGCAAAGCTTTTTCCAGATAAAAGCATAGTAATTGGCGGTATTGAACACAATTCAATAAGAACTGCTGCAACAGATTTGCTTATAGAGGGGAAAAATATTAAAACTATTGAAGTTGAGAAAGACGGAAAGATTGACATAGAAAAACTCTTGAATTTAATTGACAAAGACACAAAACTTGTGTCAATTATGAAGGTAAACAATGAAACAGGAATAATATTCAACATTGAGGAAATAGCAAAGAAGGTTAAGGAGAAAAACCCGTCCTGCCTTTTCCATACAGATTTTGTTCAGGGATTTATGAAAATAAAGGCTGATTTAAAACACATTGACTTTGTAACAATTTCAGCCCACAAGATATTTGCCCCCAAAGGTGTTGGTGCGCTTTTTGTTAAAAAGGGGATAAACCTTCCATCTTTGATTGCAGGAAGCCAGGAATACGGTTTAAGGGGAGGCACCCACAATGTTGCGGGAATTGCAGGATTGAAAAAATCTGTTGAAATTTTAAAGGATAAAGTGGATGAAAACTTTGAAAAAACACTGAATTTAAGAAAAGCTTTTAAAGACACCCTTGCAAACAATTTAGAGGATTTTGAAATATTTGAACCTGTTGATTTTTCTCCCTATATTTTAGGCTTATTTGCAAAGGGGATAGAGTCTGAAGTTATTGTAAGAATGCTTTCAGAAAAGGGAGTATTTATTTCAGCAGGTTCAGCATGCTCTGCAAAGGATAAGGTAAAATCAAAGACAATTCTTGCCTTAGGCTTAAACCCTGACGAGTATTTAAGAATATCCCTAAACCCTGTTGTAAACTCTGAGGAGGATGTAAAAACAGGGGCAAAGACAATAGCCGACACAATAAAAGAGTACAGAGAGTTGTTTATAAGTTAATTTTTCGTTATATTTAAAACAATAGTAACTTTTTTTGACTTTGTTTTTCCTTTTCGTTAAATTATAGGAAGGAGTAAGGTATGAAAAAGCTTCATTTTCCTATTATAGTTGAAATTGATGAGGACGGTTATTACATAGTAAGTTGCCCAGTTTTTAGTGGGTGTCATTCCTATGGAAAAACGATTGAGGAGGCTCTTGAAAACATTAAAGAAGCGATTGAATTGTGTATTGAAGAAGAAAAAACGGAAAATGTAAACAAATTCGTAGGTTTCAGAGAGTTAGAAATAGAGGTTAATGCCTAAGTTACCAGCCATTGAGGGTGATGAATTTGTAAAATTCCTGCAAAAAATTGGTTTTGAAATTATTAGAACAAAAGGCTCTCATGTGAGATTAAAATCAAAAGATGGAAAATACACCACTGTCCCTGTTCACAAAAACAAAATTTTACCTAAAGGACTGCTAAGAAAAATTATAAGAGAGGATTTACAGATTGAACTAAATGAATTTTTAAGGCTGTATTCAGATTTTAAAAAAGGCAAGAAATAATTGCTTATTTAACAAAAAGAGTACCGAGAGTTGTTTAATTAAAACAATTTTTTAATTTTTTTCAAACCTGCCGTCGTCTTTTGTGTGAGGGAGTTTTTTTACATTTTTTTCAAGCCAGCCGATTGATTTAACCTCTCTTAAATCAAATTCAGGAACAAAAGGTTTTATGTCAAGTAATGGGGTGCCGTCAATTATGTCAACATCCTCTATCTCTAAAATATTCCCCTTTACCTTGTTTAATTTAACAACAGATAGCCCTATCCCGTTAGGCCTTTTGGGCGCCCTTGTGGCAAAGACTCCGTGAAAATTATTGTCCATATAAGGTTTTACCAGAAGAGAGTATCCCTTTGAAAGGTGAAAGTAAAAAATTAAGATAATATGGGAGAAGCCTTCAATGTCCTTCAATCCTTCTGTATAATCTTCAAACACTTCAACCGTGCCCTTTACACCTCTTGCCGCTTTGCCCTGAATGGGTGTTCCCTTCATTTCTTTAAATGGTGAGTGAATTATTCCAATTGGCCTGAATTTAATCTCTTCCATCTTATCCCCCTATAAAATTCTATCATAGGATTAAACCTGATGCTGTTATTAAAAATTCTTCAAAAAATAGGAATTTATCCCCCCTTTTTTATTTTGCGGTAAAATATACCTATAAAAAAAGGAGGGGATATTATGAGAAGGTTTTTAATTGCTTTTCTAATTTTAATATTTGCTGGTGTTGTTTTCGCTGCATCGTCAAACACAAACAACTGCGATGGGCTTGATAAAAAGAGGTTTAGAATTGACCAGGAGAATATAATTGACATTGTTAAACCGTCAAACATCTATATAAGGGTTTCAGATTTAATTGACAGGGTTGAGATAAAGCCTTCAAAAGACAAAACAATGGATGTAAAGGTTGATATAAGGCTTCGTTTAAAGACAAATATAAACAACTTTACAGTTGATGTGAAAAAAAAGGGAGACAATATAATTGTTGAAACAAACGAGTATCCAAAGGAGTTGAGGTTAAAATATTGCGATAAAACGGGGAAGTCTGTAATTTATATAACCCTGCCTCAAAAAAACGTAAACAATATTGAATTTAAAGGCCTTAATACTCAGTTAAATGCAAATGGGGTTGTTGCTAAAAAGTTTAAGGTTAAATCAAAGTTTAAAGAGGTAATTCTTTCAGACTGCAAATTAAATAACCTTGCAATTAAAATTTACAATGCAAACATTTCTCTAAACAATGTATCAGCAGACAAATTTGCTATTTACGGTGGTTTTGGAAATGTGTATTTGAAAGAAACAAACTTTGGTTCTGTTTATGTTACCCTGCTTTCTGGGAATATTGAAAGCTTTGGGAAAATTTCCCTTAAAAGCGGTGAAATTTCAACCACATTTGGAGACATTGTTCTTGACTTAAATAAGTTAGCAAACCTTTACTTTAAAACAACCTCAGGCGATATAAATTTAGGTTTAACCAACCCAGAAAAAACAAGTTTTAAAGCAAAAACAGTCTTCGGGGATTACATCTTTAATTTCAAGCATTCCGAAAACTTCAAGCCAGAGGGCAAAGAATTTAATTTCGGAAATGACTCAATGCCAAAAGTAAAGATAGACACAAACTCAGGGGATATTGAGATAAGAAAGATAAAATAAAAAGGGGGGAATTTTCCCCCTTAAAACATTTTGCCGATTGAAAATTCAAGTGTGTTTACCTTAATATCTCTTGTTAAATTAGTATCTCCTGTTCCTCTAAGTGAAATAACCCAGTTGTTTGTTGTAATATATTTAATTTCACCGTCCAGATCAAACTTAGTTGTTGAAAGATAAAAATTTCCTTCTTTCTCAATCCTCCATCTTGAAAATGAAAAACCAATGGTAGTTTGAATCCCTTTTCTTTCTTTCTTGTTAAAGCAAAAAAGCCAGCCTATGATGAGTTTTAAATGTATAACCCTTGAAGTTTTCCAGTCTTTAAAGTTACTTTTTCCTGTTCCCCATTCATTATACTCAAAAGTAATGTCAAGTGGAGCATTTTCAAAATAATAGTTTTGCCAATTTACCGCAATTCCTTTCCCTGTTCTATCGTTAACAATTTGTCTTAAGTCTCTGTTTGGTAAAACAAAGTTATAGTTTATTGTAAAGTAATTATTCTTCTCAATTGTTTGTGCTTGCAGGGGAAAAATAATAACCGCACTGAGAAATAGAATTAAAATAAATTTTAAATATTTTTTCAAATCTTCACCCCCTTAGAATCTTTTCCCAATTGAAATTATGCTTGTGTTTAGTTTAATGTCTTTTGACAGGTGCACTATACCTGTTCCTCTTGCTGAAAAAATCCAGTTGTTTTTAGTTATGTAACCTACTTCAATATCTGGACAAAACTTCGTTGTTGAAAGATAAAAGTTTCCGTCTTTTTCAATTCTCCACCTGTTAAAAGAAAAGCCAAGTACACTATATAACCCTCTTCTTTTTTCTTCGTGAATGAAGGAAAGCCACCCTATAAAAAATTTTGAATATACAACCCTTGAAGTGTTCCAGTCTTTAAATCTGCTTTTCCCTGTTCCCCATTCATTGTATTCAAAACTAATATCAAGGGGAAAATTCTTAAAATGATAGTTCTGCCAGTCAATCGAAATTCCTTGCCCCATTCTTTCATTTACCACTCTTCTTAAATCATAGTATGGAAATATAAAATTATAGTTAATTATAAAGTAATTATTCTTCTCAATTGTTTGTGCTTGCAAAGGGAGAATAATAACCGCACTGAGAAATAGAATTGAAAAGAATTTTAAAAATTTTTTCAATTCTTCACCCCCTTACTTTTTTTATTATTTTATACATTGATTTTTATTTTGTAAATTTAATTTTATTTTCAACTGTAATATTTATCTATAAGTTACTAAATTTTCTGTTTCTGATTTTTTACTTTAAAAAAACCATAACTTTGAATTTTTTAATATTTAATTCTCCGGTAAATCGCAGGTAAGCTTGTTTATACCGTTAAAGGCTGCAATTCTGTAAATCTCAGCCCAGGTTGGGTAGTTGAAAACTGTGTTTAAGAAATAATCTATCTTTGCCCCCATTTCAAGTGCAACCTGCCCGATGTGAACAATCTCTGCCGCTTGGTCACCTATTACATGCACCCCTAAAATTTCCCATGTTTCCCTGTTGAAAAGAATTTTTAGCATTCCGTTTCTTCTGCCCTTTATTATTGCCTTTGAAACATCGTGATAGTAACCTATCCCCTTTTCATAAGGTATGTTTTCTTTTATTAATTCATCTTCTGTTTTTCCCACGCTTGCAATTTCAGGAATTGTGTAAATTGCAAATGGGAATAGGTGTGGATTGTGCGAGTGAATTGGCAATCCCATTAAAGCCCTTGCCGCAACCCTTCCCTGTTCGTAACTTGTTGAGGCTAAAGATGGATACCCTATTACATCACCGCAGGCAAAAATGTTGGGATTATCTGTTTGATAGTGTTCGTTAGTAAGAATATATCCCCTTTGGTCTGTCTTTACCCCTGTTTTTTCAAGGTTTAAATTTTTGGTTGAGGGAACTCTCCCCTGCGCAAAAAGTACGCAGTCTGCTTCAATTTTATCTTCCTTTGTTGTAACAACATAAGCCTTTCCCTCTTTAACCCCAATCTCTTTGTAATTCCTGTTAAAGTAAAGGTTAATATTCATTGACATCATAATGTCTAAAAGGTATCTGTTAATTTCATTGTCAATATAAGGGAAAATAGTGTTTTTCCTGTCAACTATGGAAACATTAACCCCCAATGCTGAAAACATTAATGCGTACTCCATTCCAATAACCCCTGCTCCAACAACAATCATTGACTCAGGAAGCTTTTCTCTTTTGTTTTTAGGGGAAAATATAAAGTCAGAATCGTAAACAAATTCCCAGTCAAAGGGGACATCTAAAGGCCTTCTCGGTTCTGTGCCTGTTGCAACAACAAATTTGTCTGCCTTAATTGTGTATGTTGTATTTCTCTCTGAATTAAAAATCTCAACAGTATTTTTGTCAACAAATCTTGCTTCTCCGTAAAGCACATCTATATTCTTGCTTCTAAACCTTGCCTCTAAAACATCCTGTTCGCAATTGATTATTGCCCCAACCTTTTTGTAAAGGTTTTCTAATGTTAATTCTTTAGGTTCAGGTTTTTTCTTTTGAAGGTAAAAGGAAAGGCCAAACCCTGTAATATCAAGTATAACCTCTCTTAAAGTCTTGCTTGGAATTGTTCCAACATGAAGGGAAACCCCGCCAACCTTCCTCTCCCTCTTGTCAACGACAAGTGTTTTAAAGCCATTTGTACCGCATTCTATAGCGCACCTTTCCCCCGATGGCCCGCTTCCAATTATACAAACATGGTATTTTTGCATTTCCTCTCCCGCTCATTTCTTTTCTGATATTTTACAAAAAAATAAAGATTTAGCAATGCTTTAATTTTTAAAACCATGTAATTTTGATATAATCTTACGGAAAATGGGGAGAGAAGGAAGGTTGAGATGAACTATGTGTTTATTGTGAGATACGGTGAGATTTTTATTAAAGGGAAGAATAAGAGGCTGTTTGAAAACAGGCTTATTGGAAATATAAAAAAGGCTTTGCATAGAAAAGAAATCCCTTACAAAATGAAGACAATGAGGGGCAGAATATTTGTTGAGGGGGAGAGTCTTGAGATTTTAGATATTTTGCAAAATACTCCGGGAATTGTCTCTGTTTCAGCAGGAAAGAAATGTAATACTGATATTGAAGAGATTGGAAAAACAGCGCTTGAACTTTTTTCCCTTCTTGATAAAAAGCCTGAAAGTTTCAAGGTGGAGACAAAGAGGGTTGATAAATCCTATCCAATGACATCAATTGATATTAGCAAAAGGGTTGCTGAATTTGTCTTGAAAAACGGGATTGGGATAGCGGTTGATGTGCACAACCCGAAATTGAAAATAGGCATTGAGTTAAGGAAAGAGGGAGCCTATGTCTTTTGCATAACTAAAAAAGGTATAGGCGGCCTTCCTGTTGGTGTTTCTGGCAAGGTTGTTACAATGCTTTCGGGGGGGATTGATTCTCCTGTTGCCTCATTTTTAATGCAAAAGAGAGGGTGTGAGATTTTCCCTGTTTATTTTCACGGATTTCCCTTTACCTCTGATATGGTGAAGGAGAAGATTATTAAGTTAACTGAAAAACTAACTCGTTTTCAGCCAGAAATTACGCTTTCAATTGTAAACTTTACTCCTGTTTTAAAGGAGTTGAAGAAGAAGTCGCCGGATAAACTTATAATAATTTTAATGAGAAGGTTTATGGTAAGGGTTGCTGAGAAATTGACAGAAAAATACAATTGTAAAGCAATTGTTACAGGGGATAATTTAGGCCAGGTTGCAAGCCAGACCCTTGACAATTTGCAGTGCATAACAGATGCTTCAAACAACCTTATTTTAAGGCCTCTTTTAGGGTTTGATAAACAGGAGATAATTTCCATTGCAAGGAGAATTGATACTTACAACATCTCAATTGAGCCCTATGAGGATTGCTGCTCTCTCTTTGTTCCAAAATTCCCTGAGATTTACGGGAAATTAAATGAGGTAAGAGAGGCTGAACAGCCATTTGATATAGATGATTTGGTAAACAAATCAATTGAATTAACCGAGGTTTTGAAAATAGGAGGCAAGAATGGATAATAAAGGAAACGGAAAGGATAAAGCCTTTCAACAAAATTACTGCATTTTAACAGGCAAGAAACAGAGCCTTGACGATTTAATAGACTTTCCCTGCGATTATACTTTTAAAATAATGGGCAAGGCTGATATTTTGATAATTGAAGAGGTTGTAAAAGAGATGGAGAAGATTATTGAAAGAGAGATAAACAGAAGCCTTATTTCTTTGAAGGAATCAAGCGGCGGAAAGTATAACTCATACACAGTAAGGGTTTTCTTGAAAGAGGCAGATGAGTTAAAGAGAATTTACGAGTATTTAAAAACCCTTAAAGACCAGAGCACAATAGCATATTATCTGTAAATCTGGAGGATAAAATGGGTAAAACCTTTGCGGAAAAAATACTTGCAAAAAAGGCAGGGAAAGAAAGTGTTGTTCCTGGAGAAATTGTTGTTGTAAAGCCTGATTATGTTATGAGCCACGACAATTCTGCGGCAATTTACGGCAAATTTAAATCAATCGGGGCAGAGAGGGTGTTTAATCCAGACCAGGTTTTGATTATTTTAGACCACTGCGTTCCTGCTGCAAATGAAAAGTATGCCACAAACCACAAAACTGTAAGGGAATTTGTTGAAACTTACGGTGTAAAAAACTTTTACGACATTAACACAGGGGTCTGTCACCAGGTTGTAATTGAAAAGGGGTATGCAAGGCCTGGAAGGCTAATTGTTGGAAGCGACTCCCACACTGTTTCTTACGGTGCATTAGGTGCGTTTTCCTGCGGAATTGGAAGAAGCGAGGCTGCTGCTATCTGGGCAACCGGGGAGATATGGCTGAAAGTACCCTATACAATAAAGGTTGATTTTAAAGGAAAATTGAAAGAGGGCACAACAGCAAAGGATGTGATGCTTTACTTAATTGGCAAAATCGGGGCAGACGGTGCTTTGTACAAGTCTGTTGAATTTTCAGGAGAGGGAGTGAAAGAGTTTTCAATTGCAGACAGGATTGTTTTTTCAAATATGTCTGTTGAAATGGGTGCAAAAAACGGATATTTTGCCCCTGATGAAAAAACCTATGAATACCTAAAATCAAGGGGAATTTCAGAAAGTGATTATGAGGTAATACTTCCAGATGAAGACGCTGAATACCAGGAGATAATTGAGATTGATTTATCTAAGGTTGAACCGCAGGTTGCAAAGCCACACACAGTTGACAATGTCTCACCAGTAAAGGATGTAAAAGGCACAAAGATTCATCAGGCTTTAATAGGAACCTGCACAAACGGAAGGATTGAGGATATAAGAGCTGCTGTTAAAGTGCTTGAGGGAAGAAGGGTTAATCCAAAAGTGAGGCTTCTTGTTTTTCCTGCATCAATGGAAGTTTACATGCAGGCTTTGAAAGAGGGGCTTTTTGAAAAGATAATTGAGGCTGGCGGAATTGTTATGAACCCTGGCTGCGGCCCCTGTTTAGGTGCCCACGAAGGGGTGCTTGCACCGGGAGAGGTTTGCATTTCAACTGCAAATAGAAACTTTAAGGGAAGAATGGGTTGCAAAGAGGCTTTTATTTACCTTGCCTCACCAGAAACAGTTGCCGCTTCGGCAATTAAAGGGGAAATCTGCACAGTGGAGGATTTAAAATGAAGATTTTTAAGTACGGCGATGATGTAAATACAGATGTAATCTTTCCGGGAAAATACACCTATACAATTACAGACCCTTACGAAATGGCAAAGCATGCTTTAGAGGATTTAGACCCTGATTTTGCCAAGACTGTTGAAAAAGGGGATATTATTGTTGCAGGAAAAAACTTTGGCTGTGGTTCTTCAAGGGAGCAGGCTGCAACCTGTATAAAATACGCAGGGGTTGATGTTATTGTTGCAAAGTCTTTTTCAAGGATTTTTTATAGAAATTGCATAAATTCAGGCCTTCTTGCAATAGAGTGTCCTGATGTTGTTGATAAAATTACAAAGGATTCAAAGATTGAGATAAATAGGGAAGAGAATAAACTTATTGTTGACGGGGTTGAATACTCCTATCCCCCAATTCCTGTTGAGGTGAGGGATATAATTGATGCAGGGGGTTTAATTCCCTATTTGCAACAAAAATTCAAGAAGGATTAATGTCGGTAAAGATTGAAAAGGCTTACATTCTGAAATCGTTTGTGATTAACGAATCTGACAGGGTGATTTCTGTTTTAAACGAAAAGGGAGAGAAAATCTCCCTTGTTGCAAAGGGGGGAAACAGGCTTAAATCAAGGTTTCAGGGAAAGTTAGAGCCATTTTCTTTTGTTAAAGTTGAGTATTTTGACAGGGGAAAAGGGGGGCTAAATTCTTTAAACAATGTTGAATTGCTTGAAAATCTGCAAAAGTGGATTAAAGGCGATATGAAAAAGTTTTTTGCCCTCTCTTTTTTAAACGAGGTAACGGACAGGTTTGTATACGAAAAAGAGAGAAATTCAAAGATTTTCAGGCTAATAAAGCATGTAATTGATTCGCTTAAAGATGGGGTGGATTTGAAGTTAGCAATTTCTTACTTTTCCATCTGGATGTTGAAACTATCAGGTGTATTGAGTGAATTTAATGAAGAAATTCAATGTTTAAATGAAATTCTTGCAAAGCCTCTTGATAAACTTGATTGCAAAGAACCTCAAACTATCTTCAATTTTGGTTTAGATTTAATTTCAAAAAATTCAGACAAACCACTTTCATCAGCCGATATGTTGAAGAATTTAATTTAACAATTTATCAATTGATTTAAGGATTGTTTTATAGATTTCTCTTTGTGTGAAATGGGGTGTTTTTTCAGGAAGGTAAAGGCTTAAATTGGATTCTTCTATCTCTTTTAAAAACTCATTAAATGCTTTTTTTAGTGAATATTCAAGACTTATACCGCTTTTTTCTTTACTTTTGAACAAAAAGTCTAAAATAATATCGTATGCATAAAAGATTTTTGCAATGTTGAGGTAATCAGGCAGAGGCTCTGTAATATTTAAAAATCTAAGCCAATTTTTTTTGTCAATTTTATAATTAATTGCTCTCCCTTTTTTAGTTGGAAAAATAAAGTTCCCTTTTTCTAACTCTTTAAGAATTTCGTAAACTGATTTTTGAAGGAAAAAGATTTCATTTGAAATTGAATTGCTGTTCCCTTCGTTTGAAAGAAGCAGATAACTTATTATTTCGCTTCTGATATTTACTCCTAAAAGGTGTCTTAGTTTAAGGTTTAAAAAATAACTATTTGTGCCACAATCAAAAATTATGTCATTTTTTAAAGAAATTTTCCCTCTTAAATAATTGTGTTTCAAAAATGTTTCTTCATTTTCTCCAAATTGTGGATATGGTTTTAAATCTTTGTCCCAAAATAAAACCTCTCTTTTATTGTTCTTAAATTTTGTTAAACCCTTCCATTTTGGTTGTTTTTGGTTTTCTGATAAAAAATCAGCAACTGCACTTAAAACAGATAACGACGAAAATGCTTTTTTTTGAGAGATGTTTTTTAATCTTTGAATGTTCACAATATTTCCTTGATAATACAACCAGTTAATAACTTCATCAAATTCACGGGGGTAAAGCCTGAAGAAAGATAGTGAGAGAAGTAGCAATCCTTCAATGTCAATTATAAAGTTTGGTTTTGATTTTATGTTTTGAAAAGGAATACCTAATATTTTCCATTGAGATGTTAAGAGGATATAAAGTTTTTCAAAAAATTTGTTTCTAAATTCTATCAGCGATTTTTCCATATCCTATTTTCCTTAAAAAATCTTTTAGTATGTTTTTAAATTCTGGTGAAGGGTCCTGTTTAATACACCAGAGGGATGCTTGAAATAGTTCTTCTTCAGAAGGTTTTAACTCCATCAAATCCTGGTAATGCTTCCCCGGTCCCTGGTCTATTGTTGCATACAATTTAAAGAATATCTGGTCTTTTTTATCTAAAAAATAAACGATTAAATTTTCTCCATAGCTTCTTTTAATTAAGCGGTCTTCAATACCTTCAGGAAGAATCCCTGAATTTAATGAGAAAGCCTGGTCATTTATCCAGTTTTCAGGAAGGCCTAATGTTTGGGAAACTTCATTAATTAAATCGGTAAAAAATTCAGGCAATGGTTTAAGTTTTAAAGATGAACCTTCTCCTGATATACATCCTAAAACATCGATATCTTGTGTAACTGTTCTCTTTTTTATTAGTCCTGTAACTATTAAAGATGAACCACCGCAAACTATTAAAGATAATTTTTTGTTTTTTTAGCAAGTAAATTGTTTAATAGCAAAAACAAATCTTCAATTTTTTCTCTGTTTAGCATTAAGCTACCTTTATACCACTTATTATTAGTAGTATAAAAGTATAAATGGGGTTTGTCAATAGTTATTTTTTTGAATTATTTGCAACTTTAAAACAGCCAGCTGAGTTTTGCAAATGCCACCTTATCGTTGTTGTATCCTATAAAATCATTGTCAATGGTATTCATTGTTAAGGTTGAGTTTGTAATTCCTGCGTAAATCTTTCTATACGCGTCTTTTTGCCAGGTGATTAAAAGATAAAAGTAGTGGTAAGGCATTTTGAATTGATAATCTCTGTATTTAGGAAGCACAGACTGGTACATTGTTTTTAGGCTTAGCCTGTCTGTGAAAAAGTATTCACCGTTAAACTGTAATGCCCTCTGTTTTCTTATAAAAGCTCCTGTCTGTTTGTCGTTGAAAGTGTAAAAGGATAATGATAGTCTAAATTGGAATGATGAAAAATCCGAAGAAATACCTACATGGTATGATTTTTGGTCTGCAAGTTGAGGATTGTTTCCGTAGAGAATGGATGTCCCTCTGCCAATATTAAACCATGGCTGGAATTTATCGTGTTCTCCCCAGTAAATACCGATGTTTTTGAAGTTTACAGGATAGATTGTCCCTTTGTATTCTTCATTTTCTGTGTAAGCGTTTGAAAAAATTTGTATTCTCCCCGTTAAGCGAATAAAACACCATAGCGATGTTGAATTTGAGTAAAACTTTGAATTATTGTAGTAGTATTGCATATCATAGTATCCGCCTAATGAAAATCCTTTTATCAATCCTTTGTCTGTTTCCGGAGAATAGTTAAAATTCTGTCCCATTCCAAAAGACCTAATGTTATTTGTTGTTATAAATCCCATATCATTAAAATAATCAGGGGACAAAAAACTATAATTGATGTTTGAACGAAAATACCTATTCCATTTGTATGAAATACTGAATGAACCTGCTGCTCCGTGTTTTGTAGAACTTTCTTCCTTTAAAGAAGTTGCAACTGCCTGGTAAGACAGATTCCATTTTTTTATCTGATTTGCCCCGTCTATTGAAATAGCCTGGTTAAAGTAAGAGCCGAAGTTTCTTAAAATATAAAATCCGCCTATATAGTTTCCTGGAGAAAAGTTATATGTACCCCTTAATACATTCCAGTAAACATCCTTTGAATTGCCGATTAAATCAAATCTTTCTGCAGGCACATCCTTTTCCATTGCCGAAAGGACGGCAAGGCTTGTGTGTTTGTTTTTGGTTGTAAATTTCAGGCCGTACTCAGGTTTTACAATGTTTCTTGTATAGACAAGGTTAATTGGCGATGAAAAAGATTCCATTCCGTCCATGAAAAAAGGCCTTTTTTCTTTAAAGTAAACAGGATACCTATTGTTTATTTCCTGATAGACATCGTCCGCTTCAATTTGAGAGAAATCGGGGTGGATTGTGAATTTTGCAACAGTGTTCTCCGAAAAATCGTACTCGCCTGTTAGTCCTATTGTCATTTTTTCAAAGGAATGAGTTTCTTTTTTGTTCCACATATTTTTATTTTTTGAATAAGAAGCCACAACTTCAGGGATAAGTTTTAATTTCTTTTTTTCTCCGATTTCTTGTATATGGTCTAAATTCAAAATCATTTCCCCGTCTGTTATGTCGTTTGCATCCCTATTGTAAGGAAGGGTACTTATTGTTTCGTGAAATTTCCTTGGAATATGCCTTTGAGCGTCAAAGTACCATTTTGCATTGCCGTTTTTATCAGCCTTTAAGTTGATGCTTGAAAAGGGTATTATAACCTCAACGCTCCAGCCTTTATCAAAAAAGTGAGTTTTGTGTTCAAACACAATGTCTATGTCCTGGCTTCCTCCGTTGACATAATCAGATAAATCATCACTGACGTCGTTCATAGCAGAAATTGCAAAGTCATAATACTGTTTTCCGTCTCCAAAAGTGTTAATACAAATATCTATTGAATCAATATCGCCCCATACATTGTCCCTTCTTCTTCTAATCCTTTTTATATTTTCAGGATGTGTGTCGTAGCATATAAAAGCGATAATTAACTCTTTACCGTTGTGAAACATAAACATTTCTGTTTTTTGAGAGGGTTTTATATTATCCCCTGGACGAGTCTGGACAAATTTATCCCAGTGAAATGCTTTTTTATAAATATCTTCATTTACAATGCCGTCAAGTTTTATTTTTCCGTCTGGGATGTATGGTATGTTTACGCTTATTATTTTTGAATATGATAGAGAATAAAATAAAAAAAGCAATCCAATAGCCAACAACCTTTTCACCAAAAACCTCCTTTTTAAACAAGTTGAGGTATGTTTTTTAATTAAAATTTGTCTGAAAAGTTTTTTATTGTGTTGTGTTGGTTAACATACCGAAAATTATTATAAAAAAAGGAAAGTATTTTTGCAATAAAAAAGGGGGCAAATTGCCCCTATAGATTAACAGTGTATAAAAAATTAACTCATTGCCTGGTCTAAATCGGCAATTAAATCTTCAACATTTTCAATGCCAACGGATAACCTGACAAGCCCGTCTGTAATTCCAGCCTGTTCTCTCAACTCTTTAGGCATTCCTGCGTGCGTCATTGAGGCTGGGTGCTGGATTAGTGTTTCAACTCCCCCTAAAGACACTGCAAGTGTGCAGACCTTAACAGAGTTCATCATCTTTTTGCCTGCCTCTAATCCGCCCTTTAATTCAAATGAAATCATTGCAGAGTAGCCCTTCATCTGTTTTTTTGCGACCTCATGTTGTGGGTGGGATTCAAGCCCCGGGTAAAATACCCTTTCAACCTTTGGGTGATTTTCAAGGAATTTCGCAATTTTCATTGCATTCTGGCAATGCCTTTCCATTCTCAATGCTAAAGTCTTTATTCCCCTTAAGATTAAAAATGCTTCAATTGGTGAGATTATTCCCCCTAAATGCTTGTGGGTAGAGTATAGTGCCTTGTAATCCTCTTCAGTTTTTGGAATTACGCAGCCTGCAACAACATCTGCATGCCCGTTTAAAAACTTCGTCATTGAGTGCAGTACAATGTCTGCCCCTAAAGTTAATGGCTGTTGCAAAATTGGAGATGAGAAAGTATTGTCAACAACAAACTTTGCTCCAATCTCTTTTGCTATCTTTGATACCTCTTCAATGTCTGTTACAACAAGGGTGGGGTTTGCCGGTGTTTCAACATAAATCATCTTTGTATTTGGTTTAACTGCCTTTTTTATTTCCTCTATGCTTGAGGTATCAACAAAGGTTGTCTCAATGCCAAAGTTTGAGAATACATTTTTAAGCAAGGTTGATGTTGGCCCGTAAACAGATTCAGATGAGATTACATGGTCTCCGCTTTTTAAAAATGTTGAAAAGATAAGGGTTTCTGCTGCCATTCCGCTTGATGTAATTAGCCCCTTGTAACCATGCTCAAGTGTTGCAACAGCCTTTTCCAATGCTTCAATTGTTGGATTTCCTATCCTTGTGTATATGTAGCCTTGCCCTTTTCCTGCAAACAGTTCTGCACCGTGGTCTGCATTGTGAAACTTAAATGTTGAGGTTTGATAGATTGGTACATTAACCGCTAAATGCTCATTGTTGTCCATTGTAATGTGGATACATTCTGTTTCAATTTTGTGTTTCATACCTACTCCTTAAATCTATTTTTAATGGTCACACATATTTTCCTGTGTTTGAAGGCTGCCATTTAGATAGTCTGTAACTATTTTTTCAATGTTGTCTCCGGTAACACCTTTAATTACAACAACCTTGTTGTTGTTTAAAATTGTTTCAGCCTTGGGCCCAATTCCCCCTGTAAGTAAAACATCTGCCTCGTTGTCAGCAAGCCATTGAGGGATTACATTTGGCTCATGTGGCGGTGGGGTTTTGTCTTCCCTTGATACAACAACCTTTTTCTCCCTGTCGGCAGTTACAAATGCAAATTTTGGGGCATGCCCGAAGTGTGCGGACGGTTTGTCGTTTTCATCAAGGGGTATTGCTATCTTAATTATTCTTTTATCTAATTTCAAATCTCTTGCCTTTGTCTCTTCAATAATTCCTTCAATAACCGGTTTCAGCATTTCAAGTTCTTTTACAGCCTTGTGGAGTTCTCCCTTATCAGCCTTTTCTATTAACGAATGGGATAACGGCAGACTGGCAAGCAATTTTAGGTTAAAATCTTCTGCAATTTTTTCCCCGCCTCTTCCCGGGAATATCTTTATCTCTTTCCCACATTCAGGGCATTTCAGCTTTGCCATATTCTCAATAATTCCGGTAATTTTTACTCCCATTTTTTCGCAGAAGGTAACTGATTTTTCCACATCAATTACTGATACATTTTGTGGAGTGGTAACTAAAATTGCCTGAGCGTCTTTCATTAATTGAAAAATTGTCAAAGGCTCGTCTCCTGTTCCTGGAGGGCAGTCAACAATTAGATAATCAAGGTTTTCCCATTCAACATCGTAAATAAACTGTTCAATCAAGCCTATTTTTAAAGGGCCTCTCCATATTAAAGCGTCTTTCTGGGATTGAAGTAAAAATCCGATTGAAATGAGTTTTAAATTTGGCAAAACCTTTAAAGGAACAAGCTTTTCAGCAGGGGATAGCCCCGGCCTTGCATTTGTTAAGCCAAAGAGGTTTGGAATTGTTGGGCCGTGTACATCAACATCCATTAATCCAACCTGATATCCTTCCATTGCAAGGGATACTGCAATGCCTGCTGCAACGGTGGATTTACCAACCCCGCCTTTTCCAGACAAAACAACAACCTTGTTTTTTATCTTTGATAATGTTTCCTGTATTTGAGCATCCTTTATCATTCTTTCAAAATCCTGGTTCTGGTTTGCTCCGCACGAACCTGTTGAACAACTATTTGCCATTGTTTCCTCCTTTATTTTTGCAATTATGCTTTTTTGTTGCTGGAATTTCTTTATTGCAATCTTTGCATCTCTGTCTTTCCTCAAAGGCCACATTTCCCCCTTCAACAGTTATGGCTTTTCCTTCAACAATTGCTGTTGCAATTTTGTTTCTTGCTTTATCAATAAGCCTTGTAAAGGTAGGCCTTGATATTTTCATTAACTCTGCAGCCTCTGCATGGTCAAGCCCCTCGTAATCGCATAGCCTTATTGCCTCAAACTCGTCAAGGGTAAGGGTTATATTTTCTATCATTCTAAAAGGCATTCCCACAGGCTTGAATATCTTAACTTCAGGTTTTTTCCCTATAACCCTTAATTTTCTTGGCCTGACCATTCTCTCCTCATAAAGAACATTTGTTCATAACTAATATAGCAGAATATTTTTAATTTTAAAGCTATTCGTACTCCATTATCTCAATTTCTCCATTTAATGCTTTTATACTTCCCTCTGCAAGGGCTAACAATTCGTCTTCCCCAGGGAATACAACAATCTTTGCTAAGGACTCAACCCTTTCCTTTATCCAGGAGACAAGCATTTCAGAGTGTGCAAGCCCCCCTGTTATTATAATTGCATCTGTTTCGCAACTTAAAGCAACATGGTATGCACCAATCTCTTTTGCAACCTGATAGGCCATTGCCCTGTAAACTGTTTCTGCTTTTTTATCCCCCTGTTTTATCATTTCTTCTATTTTTATTGCGTCGCTTGTTTTTAAATATGCAACAAGCCCCCCTTTTCCAACTGCTTTTCTTTTCATTGTTTCAGGCTCATACTTACCTGAGTAGCAAAGTTCAATAAGTTTTAAGGTTGGAACTCCCCCGCTTCTCTCAGGGGAAAATGGACCGTCCCCAGATAAACCGTCGTTAACATCAATAACCCTGCCCTTTCTATGGGCGCCAATAGTAATCCCGCCTCCTAAATGGGCTACAACAAGGTTTAATTCATTGTATTTTTTGCCGATAGAATCTGCATACCTCCTTGCAACAGCCTTTTGGTTTAATGCGTGAAACACTGATTTTCTTGGATTTTCAGGCATTCCAGAGTAACGGGCTTCCTCTATCATTTCATCAACAACAGGCGGGTCAACAATAAATGCTGGTTTATCCCCCGCTTCCTTTGCCAATTCATCTGCTAAAATTGCCCCTAAATTTGATGCATGCTCTCCAAATTTTGCGTATTTTAAATGCCTTTTCATTAATGTGTTAACCCTGTAAACCCCGCCGGGGATTGGTTTTAACAGCCCACCCCTCCCTGCAAATGCATCAATCTCTTTTAATTCAATTCCGTTTGTGTTTAAAAAATCCATTATTGCCTTTTTCCTGAATGGGAATTGCTCGTAAACAGAGTTAAATTGTAATAATTCATTGCTGTCGTGTTTTAGGTTTTCAACCTTAATCGGGTTTGAACCTTCAAACAATCCTACCTTTGTTGAGGTTGAGCCAGGGTTTATTGTTAATATTTTGTATGTCATTTTTTTCCTCTATGAGTTTACCACTGCAAAAACTATTGAATACAACTTTGTCTCAGCGCTATCCGCTCTTGAGGTTAGTACAACCGGTGCCTTTGCCCCTGCAATCAATGCGGCTGCTTTTGCCTTTACAAAGTAGGTTAATGATTTGTAAAGTGCATTTCCACTCATAATTTCAGGGCAGATAATTATATCAGCATCCCCTGCAACCTCTGATTTAATTCCTTTGTGTTCGGCAGCCTCTTTTGAGATTATGTTGTCAAGGGCAAGTGGGCCGTCTGCAACTATATCTCCCAATTGTCCCCTTTTTGCCATCATTGTTAGCATTGCTGCGTCTTCTGAAGCCTGAACCCCTGGTTTTACCTTTTCGTTATGAGTTAAAAAAGCTACTTTAGGTTTTTCTTCCACTATGTTTTTCATAAAATTAACAGCATTTTTTGTTATGTGAATCTTCTGGTTTATATCAGGAGCTATGTTCATTGCCGCATCTGTTATAAGAAGAAGTTTATGGTAGGTGGGTATTTCAAACAGTGCAATATGGGAGAGGATTGAATCTGTTCTCAACCCCCACTCTTTGTTTAAAATTGCTTTTAAAAATGTATCAGTTGGAATAAGCCCCTTCATTACCACATCTGCCATTTTCTTGGAAACAAGGGAAATCCCGTTTTTTGCAGATTCTTCAGGTGAATGTGTATTGAGTATTTCCACCTGTGAAACAGGAATATCTAATTCTTTAAGGGATTTTTCTATTTTTTCCTTCTCTCCAACTAAAATAGGCTCTATTATTTCCAATCCCAAAGCCTCTTTTATTGCTTCAAGTACAGGGAGATCATGGCCTTCAACAACGACTATCTTCTTTTTTTGCGCACCTTTAGCCTTTTCTATCAGGTTTGAAAGCTTTTTCATTTTAACTCCTTATAAAACCTTATTTTTCCAATTGCTTAATCTTTTCTTCAACAACCTTTCTCAATTTTTCAACTAAATTCTGTCCGTTGTTGAGTAATGAATCGCACTTCTTTTTCATTTCATTTACAAATTCTTTGTCTTCTATTCCAGGGAGGTTTATAAGCACATTTAATATAGCCCCTCTAAGCCCTGCATAGGCAACCTCTCCTCCAACCCCTGCGTCAGTTACAGAGTTTATGTTTCCATTTTCTGCAACCTTGATTGCAACTTCAATTGCCTTTAATGAGTTTTCTGCGGTTTTTAAGGGAACGGAGATTGCCTTCTTCAACCCTTCAAGCATTGCCTTTTCCCTTGCTTTTTTCTCTTCCTCTGTGTTTTTAGGCATCTTTAATGCAACAAAGTATTCGTTAAATGCGTCGGTATCGTCGTCTATTCCCCTAACCAGTTCATCTTTAATCTTCTGTGCCTCTTCCCCTATTTCAGCCATTAAATCTTTTACCTTTAAGTACTTTTTCTTTGAGATGGTTAACCCTGCAACCATTGAGGATAATGCCGCTCCGAGTGCAGATGCTAAGGCAGAAACAGAACCGCCTCCAGGGGCAGGGGTTGCCCTTGAAACCTCGTCTATTAAATCTTTAACACTCATATTTATAAGTTTTCTGTCGTCAAGTGATGGATAGCCTAAAACCTTTTCCTTAATATCAAATTTAGAAACATCGTTTAGCCCCATTGAGTAAACTGCTGTTTTTAAAACATCGTCCAATGGAACACCTGCTGATTTACCCTGTTTTTTTAGATAGTAAACGCCAGCCTGATACAGTGCTTCAAAAGGAATAAGGCCAACAACCTCGCTTCCGGTAACGGTTAAGCCCCTCTCTGCGGCAAGCTTTCTTACCTCTTCAAGAACAATGTGAGGGGGGGTTACCTTGTAATTTGTCAGGTTTATTGATATTTGCGCCCTTTTGTATTCGTCAACATACCAGCCGATTGCCTTGCAGAATTTAAATTTTCCAGCCTTAATTGAAGGCTTGCCAACAAGGTTTGTATAATCTATTCCATGCTCTTTATAGATTGCCTTTAAATCGTAATTGTGCTCTTTTTCGCAGTGTTCAAACAATTCTTCCTGTGTCTTTGCGACAAAATCGCAGTTTCCGCAATAGAATTCTCCCTCTTTGTGTTTAACTATATTTCCATAGGTATAAAAGGGTTTAATATTACCTGTCCTCTTAGGCCTTCCCTTTTCCCTTATTTCAAGTGCAATATCTGTTGCATAGAGTTTTTCCCTTGTGTTTAAGGTTATGTTATATGCAATTAAAAATTCTCTAACGCCAATAACTGTTGCCCCTGATTTAGGGTTAAATTCCGCAGGGCCGTAATCTGGTTTCCACTCTGGGTCTTTTAGTTTTTCAGCAAGCCCTTCGTATTCACCCTTTCTTATGTTTGCAAGGTTTTTCCTCTCTGGCTTTTGGGCTGCGTATTCGTAAAGGTAAACAGGGATTTTTAACTCCTCTCCAACCCTCTTTGCAAGTTTATGGGCAAGTTCAACACACTCTTCAACAGTTATATTGTTAACAGGGACAAAAGGACAAACATCTGTTGCCCCCATTCTCGGGTGCTCTCCGTGATGTTTTGACATATCAATCAATTCGGAGGCTTTCTTTATTCCCCTGAAAGCACCTTCAACCACAGCATCAGGCTCTCCAATAAAGGTTACAACAGTTCTGTTTGTGTCGTATCCCGGGTCAACATCAAGAACTTCAACCCCCTCTGCAGACTTAATTGCATCAACTATTGCATTTATAACCTTTTTGTTTCTTCCTTCGGAAAAATTTGGGACACATTCAACCAATTTTTTTGCCATTTATCTCCTCCGAAATATTTTTCTATAAAACCATTTCAGGGACAATAATCCCGTCGGTATAAACATAGCAAATAATCAATTTTTTGTCACCTTTTGGCAGGGAAAAGTCTAAAAATAGCCTGTTTTTTTGCGGAAAAATTAAACCTCTTTGACCTCTATTACCTTATCAGGGTTTTCAAGCACTGTTTTAACAATTTCAAGCCATTGATTCTGGTAATTTTCAAACTCTTTGTCGGAAGGGGAGATTGAAAGCATTTTGCCCAAAACATTTCCGGGGGATACGAGTTTTTGAGGAAAGTAAAAAACATCCACAGATTTATTATTATCAATTCTTGTAAACCTTGCGAAAGATTGAATTCCTGTATTGAAAAACATTAGGTTTGTCCTTGAAAATTTGCCGTTAAGCCCTTTAAACCCCTGATTAGAGGTTGCCCCTGTAATGTGGGTAATGACAGACGCAATAACCCCCTGAGTTCCCTCATCAATTGCCTGAGGAAGTTCAACCTTAATCTTTCCCCTTTCAGGCAATCCATTCTTATACAATGCCTTTAATCCGTAAACTGTTGCAAGGTATGCTCCGGCAACTGTTACGCAGCCGTGCCCTGTTGCCTTCACAATGTCTGTAAATCCGTATTCAATGATGCCATCTTTAAAACTTCCTAAAAATTCAGCAAGCGGGTCGTAAAGCGTAATTTTCTCAACTCTATCAAAAAATTCCGGGTATTCCATAAATCACTTCCTTTTAATATAATCGATTAAATTAAATTTAATCATTCTAATTATAACTTTTTTTTAAAGATTAAACTTGAGATAGGTCAAGAAAGTAAAAATGTTGAGGCAAGTTTCTTATTTTTAGAGAAAAATTTTTGGTATAAACAGAAATTTTTACTCTCTTTTGATTTTTATGATTGTTTTGGCGAGGGAAGAGGAGGAGTCAACGGCGACTATTTTTAATCTGTCGGTTTTGGGGGTTATGAAGATTTTTTCTTCTGATTTTGTCTGGCCTATGAATTTGTCGTTAACAAACCAGTAAATTGTGCCGTCTTTTGTTGAGGTTGTTGCCTGGAGGGGTATTGTTTTTGAAAAGTTTACTCCCTTTGGTATTACTATGGTTGTGTCAGGGGTGGGGGATACAATTCTAACACTTCCCTTTGGAGATGAAATCCCGCAATTTTTCGGATATTGTGGCATAAATCCCCTGTGCATTATGAGAGAGACTAATGGGGGAAATACGAGTATTGTTTTTTCTTCCAACTCCCCTTCTTTGTAACTTTTTTCAGGGCAGGCAAGCTTTCCTGTTTTCTTTTCAAGGAGTACTTTTTTGTGAAATTTGCAAAGATAGTATGGGTTTACTCCTTTTACAGTTAGTACTCTTTTTGTTTCAGGGCAGTTCCCGTTTGGCCTGAAGCCTGAAAATTTGCATACTTCAACCTCTTCAGTGTCTGCAATTCCCTTCCATTCCCAGTTAAGTTTTTCATTTGTTTTGTCTATTGCTTTTATTATGTCAAACATTACAGGGGATGCGAGGTTTGAACCAACAATTCCGCTTGCCCCCTTTCCGTCAAAGTTTCCAACCCATACCCCAACTGTGTACCTGTTTTTAAAGCCTAAACTCCAGGCATCCCTTCTTCCCCATGATGTGCCTGTTTTCCAGTAAATATCACCTTCAGGGAATACGAAGTTTTTTAATTCAGGTGCATCAGGCCTTCCCCTCTTTTTTAAAGCCTTTAAGGTTAGATAGCATGCCCCATACCTTAAAAGTGGTTTTCCTTTTTTAGCTTTTTCATCTTTTAGTATGCTCCAGGGTATAAATATTCCCCTCCTTGCAAGGGCTGAGTACAGGTTTGTAAGGTCTATTAGCCTTGTTTCCATTCCCCCTGTTATTATGGCAAGGCCGTATTGGTCTTTGTCTAACAGCCCCTTTACACCACCTTTATATAGAAGGTTTACGAATTCTTCGTAACCTGTTCTCCTTAATAGAATTGCAAACGGCATGTTTAAAGAGAATGAAAGGGCATCTTCAGCCTTTATTAATCCGTGCCATTTGCCTGAAAAGTTTTTTGGGGAAAAGCCGTTGAGGTTGTATGGTGCGTCTTCAATTAAACTTTCAGTGGTAATTACTCCCTTTTGCAGTGCAAGTGCGTATAAAAATGGCTTTAGTGCTGAACCGGGGGAGCGGTATGCTGTAAATCCAATTACCTGGCCGGAGTTTTTTTTGTCAAAGTAGTTTAATGAACCGATTGCAGCAACAACTTTTGAGTTTCTGTTGTCAATTACAATTACGCTTGAGTTTGTTGCACCGTTTAAAAGAAAGTGGTATTTATAGGTTTTCAGTATTCTTTCACACTTTTTTTGAATGTTAAAGTCTATGCTTAAAACAATCTCTTTTTTTTCAGGATAGAGTTTTTTTGCATAGTCGCATATATGGGGTGCAAAGAATGGGAATTTTCTCTTTTTTTCAGGGGCAGGTATTTCAAAAGCCTTTTTGTATTCTTTTTTGGTTATCAGTTTGTGTTTAAGCATTCTTTTTAATACCTTGTCCCTTGCGTCTTTTCTCTGCTTTCTCCCCGGCATTCTTAAACTGGGAGATTGGGGAAGGCTGACTAAAAATGCAATTTCTCCAGGCAAAAGTTTTTCAGGGAGTTTGCCAAAGTAACTTAATGATGCTGCCCCCACTCCCTCAATGTTTCCCCCGTAAGGTGCAAGGTTTAGGTATAGTTCAAGTGTTTTTTTCTTTCCAAGCCTTAAGGTAAATTGAATTGCCCTGAAAATTTCAATTAGTTTTGAAGGTATTGTCCTCGGTTTTGGTTCTGCAATCCTTGCAAGTTGCATTGGTATTGTTGATGCACCGGATATGATTTTCCTGTTTTTTAAGTCAATGTATGCCGCTTTTAAAATTGATACAGGGTTAAATCCAGGGTGGTAATAGTAAAACCTGTCTTCGTAAACTATTGTTGTTTTTATTAAAAGAGGGTCAATTTTATCCAATGGGACGAATATCCTTCTCATTCCGTCTTTTGAGAGGTACACTCTCAACACTTTGCCGTTTCTGTCTTTAATTACTGTTGAATATTGAGGCGCAGTAATCTTTTCAGGCAGAGGAATAAGGTAAATTAGTGCAAAAAAAAGAACAAGGGGATATAAAAATCCCCTTAAAATTCTTGATTTTAAAACTTTTTTAAGTTTAAAAGCCATTTGCCTTTTTTACAATAACCTTTTGAGGTTTGCTCTTTCCGTTAACGAAAGGCTTGTACATTACACTTGCAGACGCTGGGGCAAGGTAAAATTCTCCCGGTGTTACCGCTCTAACTATAAGGTAAAGGGTTTGTGAGTTTTTTTCAATTGAAGAGAATACAATAATCTTTTCGTCCCTTATATCAATGTAATCAGGGCTAAATTCTGAGTAAGCCCATTCAGGAAGGTTTGCTGAGGTTAGCCTTGGGTTTTCAGGCTCCAATCCACCTGCAAGGGGTATTTCAATTGCGCAGTTTGGATAGTATTTGCTGCTGGTAAATGTTACTTTCAATATGCCAAGGTCTCCCTGTTTTAAACTGTTGATTTTATTCCCTGTTTTGTAATCTAAAAGTTCTTCGCTTATTGTAACTCCGTTTGAGACAGCATTTTGCTTGATGTTTTTCCTGTATCCATTGTGCACAATTTCAACATAGAATGGGGTTTTGTTGCAGGAAACAACGATATCATTTTTATCAGGCAGATTGTATGCCCTGAATTTGTAAATCCCCTTTTCAAATTTGCCCTTTATGCTCTTCCCGTCTATTTTAAGCACTGCGTTAAAGGATATGTTTTCAACATTTTTCTCAACAAAGTTTCCAATTGCAAACATTGACCAGGCAATTTCCTGTGTTGTGTAATAGTAAAGCATTTCCCTCTTTGACAGGTCTTCTGCAAGGTTTTGTATTAACTTTGCAATTACATTTTTGTCGTAATTAATCTCTTCCCCAACATAGATTCTTACTGCCTCTCCTTTAAGGGGGGTGTAAAAGTCGTCATATAGCCTCTCTTTTTGGTCAGGCTGTAAATATAAGTCTTTTTGATAAAGGAGGTTTGCAAAATCACTGTTGCCGCAATTGTAAAAGGTTGCCGCATACCACATTGTGGTTGGGAAATCTAATTTTTCGTTTGTTACAATGTTTTCTAATTGCTGGAGTAAGGACGGGTTTTTCTGCAACCTTCCGGTTTTTGAAAGGACATAATAGCCTAACGGCGGTATTGAATCAAGGCTTTGAATGTAATTTAATGCAGCGTCTATTGAGGATTGAGGCACTGAAAAGCCAGAGTTTTTTGCTTCAAGTAAAACAAGGGTTGCGTAAGCGGTTGCCCATCTTTCAGGTTCTGAACCCCCTGGCCAGTATGAGAATCCACCTGAAAATGTTTGCATTGAAAGGATTTGTCCTATTCCGTTTTGCACATACTCCCTGTACTTTTCAAGGGTGATTTTTTCGTCAATAAACGGCAGAAGTTTTTTCAGTTTTATCATTGCAAATGTTTTTGTTGACACCTGCTCAATGCAGCCGTAAGGATATCCTAAAAGCATTTTTGTCATGTACAATTTGCTTAATCCTGGGATTGTTGAAACATAGATTTCTCCCTCATAGCCCAATCCAACATAGTTTTCAAAGTATGGTTTTATATTCTGTTTGTTTGTGTTAACAGTTAGGGTTTTTGTTTCAACTGTTTTTGCAGTTGCAGGGAATAGGGGTATTTTGAAGTCTTCTGAGTACTGCTTTTTATTTTCTGCAAATACAGATATTGATATTTTAAAACTGCCTAACTTTTCTCCCGCAATTAGCGGTATAAAGATTGTCTTTTTCCCCTGCGGAGAGAGGGTAAATTCTTTGCTGAATTCAGGGATGTTGGCATTTGTTATCTTTGCCTTTAACTTTCCCTTAATAATGCTGTCTTTTGTGTTTATAAGGGTTACAGGGATTTGGAATTTATCCCCCTGTGTTAAGAACCTTGGAATTGTGGGGGTTGCAATTATGTCTGATTTTACAGTAACATACTTTGATATTCCCCCTAACTTTTCCTTTGAAACAGCGGCAACCATAACCCTTAATTTTCCATTGTACTGTGGGATTTTTACTTTGTACTTCAGGTTTCCGTTGCTGTCTGATTTAAGTTTTCCACTCCATATTGACACAATCTTTGTAAATTGCGGCTGTGCAAAGCCCTTCTTTTGAGGTGCACCTTCGCCACCGCCTGTTGCAAGGTATTTTTTTATTAGCCAGCCGAAACCGTCTGCACTGTCAAGGCCTAATGCAATAGGCCTCATTACCCCATCAAATGGATTTGGGGATTTAAAGTTTGTAATTTGAAGCACACCCTCATCAACGATGGCAATTGTTGCTTCAAATTGAGCGTCTCCCTTTAAGTTAATTGTCATGTAATTTCCAGGTTTAAGTGTTTTAGGCGTATCTATTTTTAAGTCTAATTTAAATTTTTTCGGAGTAATCTTTACCCTTTTTACCCCATAAGCCCTTTCAACAAGGTAATTGTCTCCTGTATGAACAAGCAATGCGCTGACATAAACGCAGGGGTAACCTTCTGGGATTTTAAATTCATAGGTTGATACCTTGCCCTTTGCCTCTTGCCATTTGTATTCAATTATATTGTCTGCTTCAACTGTCCAGAGTATTTTTCCCTCAAATGGAATGGCTGTTTTTATAGTGGCTTTCTCACCGTAATCGTATTGTTTTTTGTCAGGCTGAATAATAAGTGTTTCAGGGGTTTCAGCCTGTTCATTTCCCCACCATCCCCAGCCGCTTACAAATAACTGGGCAAAGTTTTCACTTCCCCTCACCTCAATTACAATGTCGTCGTAAGATGTTTGAGGGGTATAGGTTATTTCAAATTTACCGTTTTTTGCTGTTAATTCTTTCTCTTTTGTTAGAGGGATTAATGTTGAGTTTTTTCTCCATGAGAATGAATCATAATAGTAATAACTGTAATTGTATGCAACCCTGTAAATTGTATATTTGAGTTTTTCGTCTTTTGTTAGGGTTTTACCGTTTTTTGAAACAATAACACCTTTAATTTTTAGAGGCACTCCAGAGGTTACCTTTGATGCGGTGCAGTTTAACCCAATGTAATAGTTTTTCGGATAGACAACTTTATTGAAAACCTTTTTTGTTACCCTTCCGCTTCCTGCTTCGCTAACCTCTAAATAGGCTTTAATGTTTACAGGGTTGTGAAAATCAGGTAAAGGTTTAATTTGTACTTTGATATTTGCCTTACCGTTTTTGTCAACCTTTATAGGAGATATGGTTTTATTAACCTTTGATTTTTGGTAATAGTATGGCAGAGGTCCAAATGAATAATTCCGGTACCCTTCCGGGGAAAATGGTATTTCTTCAATGGAAATTTCCCCCTTTAAGGTTTCTCCGCTTGCAGGTGCACCAAAGAGGTAAAATGCTTCTGTCTCAATTGTAAAAGGTTGTTTAAGGTTTATCTTTTCAGGGAATTTTGCCTTTATGGTCATTCTTTCAGGGGCAAAAGCCTCTATAAATGCAAAGGCAGAGTAAACCTCTTTGTCTGCAACAAAAAGGCTAAATCTGTATTTCCCTGTTGAAAAGGATGGGGAGGTTTTAAACTCAAACTCGCTAAACCCGTTTTCATCTGTAACAGAGTTTAATTCTTTAACCTTCTTTCCCTCAGGGTTTGTTATTACAACTTTAACAGGTATTGAGAGGGGGTTATAGGTTTTATTTTTTCTTATGATTACTCCAAAGTGTACCTTTTCCCCCGGCCTGTACAAATCCCTTTCAAAGTAAAGGTATCCGATGTAATCCCTTAAAGATGTATCCCCTTTAATATCAAAGTTTGAAGTGGGAAGCATTGAGTCCCCTAATTTCAAGTAATTCCAATCATTTTCCGTTTGTGCCGTAATAAGGTAACTTGATTTATCTCCTCCAACATTTATTGATGCAAATCCTTTTGAATCTGTAACTGCTCTTCCCTTTTCAATGTTTGCATTGTCAAATACTATGATTTTTGCGTTTTTAACTGGAGATGCATCATTGGAGTTTACAACAAACACATTTACATACTTTTCGTTCCACTTTGCAATAATTGTTATGTTTGAGATTGTGAATTTTGTTTTATCCCTGTAATACCTGTCTGTTTCATTTGAATAGGATTTTGCCTTTAAAACATAGATTCCCTTTTCAACCTTGGGAATGAATTTTTTTAAGTCTATGAAGTATAGCCCGCTTGAGTTTACCGGGATTTTAATTTTGTAATCTGATTTAATTAACTTTCCAAAATAATCAACATCCCAGTAAGATGCACCTGTGTAAGAGTACCATGTTGTTATATTTTTAGGTGGGATAAGGTAAAGATCGCATTTAACCTCTTTAAGCCTTTTAGCAACGAGGGGGAATTTCCATGCTCCCTTTGTACCAAAATACCTTCCCTTGTATAAAAACATCAATTTTGGTTTGTGGTTGGGGATTGAGACAGTTGTCCTATAATCATTTTTTAAAGTTTCTCCGTTTGTCCCGGTTAACCCTGAAAAAAGTATAACTGTGTAATTTTCCCCCGGCTTAAACTTTCCTGTAATGCTTAAATTTCCCTTTGTAGGATATGCGGAAAATTCAATTTCAGGGGATATGGTAATTAAGTTTTTAATAAACTCCTTTTTTAAGGTTACAGGCTTGTTTTTTAAGGTTACCAATCTAAAATTAATTGAATACATATCTCCAAGGTCGTTAACCCTTACCTTCTTTATAAAGATGGGGAGAGAGGGGAATCCTGCGGAAAATTTTATAGTGTAATCTCTTGATGTTTTAAAACCATCAAGGGATTTAATTCCCTGTTTAAATAAAATAGTGTATACTCCTGCTTTCTTGATATTAAAAGTTAAAATCAAAGTATCCTTGTTTGTTTCTCCATATTTGGTAAGGTAATTAACGGAATAAATTTCACAATTAGTACCGTTTTTGTCTCTTATTTTAATAAAGTTTTGGATATCTGAAATGTTTACAGAAAAGTTAAACCTTACCTTTATCTTTCCCTTCCCATTTTTAGCACTTAAAGCGGTTACTGAAAGAGGTTTTAAAGCCGGTGTTTTAAAAGAGAATTTTTGAGATTTAAACTTAAGATTCAACTTTCTTTTTAAGGGGATTTTTTTTACAAAAACTGTGTACTCTGTGTCTGGAGAGGGTTTTGAAAGTAATTTTAAATAGAATGTGTTTGAGTTAAGCCATTTTCCTTCTGTTTTTAAAGAGGGTTTTATCTCTATGAAATTACTAATCTCTCTTTTGTCTATAATTACACCAGAGGTTCCAAATATAGGCTCTGAAAAGTAAATTGTTAGATTTTCAGGGAAGTAATCTAAATCTCCATAAGGCTCAAGTTTGGCTTTCACATTTATTGCTTTGCTTTTTAAATTTTTAGGTTTTTTATAAGTTTGTGGTTTTTTCCTTTCCGGTAATAAGATTTTTACCCCTGCTATAATAACCACAATTAAAACAATCCAGATAAAAAGTTTTTTCTTCATTAAAAACCCCCGAAAATTTATGTTAATTAAATTATATCCTAATGAATATAAGATTTTTTAAGTTTTTTCTATTTGTTTAGACGAAAGGAAATAGATTTTTTTGGATAAAAAATAAGGGGGCAAGTTAGCCCCCTTCGTTAGGTAGGGTTCTACGGTCGAATGGAGAGGCCTAAAATAGCATAGTAATTTGTTCCCTCTAAATCCTGTATATAGATTATCGGGTTCCTGAAATGGACATATCCAACGGTAGCGGTAAAGTAAAGGTTTTTGTCAAGCAGGTAATCAAAATCAAGTTTGCATTGAAACTCCCTGTTGTCATGGTTTGAATACTCGTTGAAATCACTTAAATCTACATAAACCGCACCTTCACCGTTTGCGTAACCCTTAAAGTCTGAAGTGTCAAAATTGCCTTTCCCTATAACATAGTATGCGCTTGCATATATGTTTAGTCTGTTAGTGGCCTCAACAAAATAATTTATTCCTATTGAGTGAACCTGTTCGTCGTAGGGCTCCTTGACATTTAATGACCCGTGGTGGTAAACAAGCTCTCCGGTGTGGAGTTTACCGTCAAAGAGGGAAAGAAAAGTCCTTGTGCTTGAATCAAAGTAGTTGTAATACAAGCCTGCCTGCCAAGAATTTGCCGAATATGAAATGTTTAAGGTTCCTGAAAATGTGTCATTTGCCCAGTGAGTATCGTCGTTTGAGCTGCCTGTAAAGTCTATAATTGTTGAGATATTCCAATTGTTTGTGGGATTGTATATTACCCTTACCTCTCCAGTGTTACTTGAATCAGGTTCACTTGTGAGTGGAGAACGGGTTGTTTTAAAAAAGTTTGAATAAATTTCATGAAGGTATTCTTCTCCGGCTTGTTTTTCCAGTCCTCCGTAAGGGTTTTCAAATGGGTTGTCAATTGATTCTCCAATATACTTTAATTGCACTCTTAACTTTTTGTTAAACCTTGTGTTAAAGCTTACTATAAATTTATTTACTGTAGTCTCATCGTTTAAAAAGTGGTCTCTGTCAATCCATTTCCCTTCCCAGCCGACTCTTAGCCTTGACCTTGAAGTCAATTTATATTCAAAATCAAGGGTTCCTTTATCCTCAGTTCTGCTTAATGCCGAGTAATAGAATTTGTCAGGGTAATAATACGGGTCATTCTCGGTTATGTACTTAGACAGGGCTTCAATTTGAGCAAAGTATATATCGTCGTTGTCAATGTTTCTGTGGTTGTATTTAGCCTGAAAGGTGAGTTTTTCAGTTAGGTAGGTTGAAAGGTTTGCTCCGGCTGAGGTGTTTTCTATCTCAGCATTATTATGCTCGTTGGTGTTTGAAGAGTATAGCCCGTAAAAACTTAATTTTGTATACCTGCCAATCCTTGAAACAATCCTCAATTCGTGGAGTTGTTTGTGTGTGTTTGGTATTAAATTAAAGGGCAGAGTCTCGTCTTTGTAAGTTCTTTTGTCAGAAAATGAGGGGGGTAAATTTGTAATCCATGTGTCAAAGTAATTTGGGTCAGGATTTGTTGTTGGGCCTTCGTAGAAGTTTAAGGGGGCATTTGCTCTATTTTCAAAGTCTCTGTATGTAAATTTGTAACTTATAGTTGTATGTTTCATCTTGTATTCTAACTTTGCGGTATAGTCTTGAGTTACCTCATTTATTCTCTGGCTGTGGCTTGAAACATGACAGGTCAAACACATGTTAAATGAAATTGCCTGCTTATATCCGCTTTTCTCTTCAACCCTGAATCCAGCCTCTCCTGACAATCCTTTAACCTTATTTGAGGAAAACTTGAATAATGCTTCCGATACGCTTCTATCAATTGAGTACTGGGCGTTTGCATCGTAATCGGTGGTAAATACCTTTCTTGCCGGAGGAAGCCCTTGCACCTCGCGTACATTTTTTACAGGGTCATGGTCAAGAGTATGGGGGAGTTTGTTGTATTTAAATTTTGCCTTTATTTTTCCCTTGTAATCGATTGCCCCTTTCAAATTCTGTTCATGGGAATTATCGTATTCCCCTGTTAATTTAAGGTAAATCCCGTTTCCAAGTCCTATAAGTCCGAATGCTACTCCAGGCTGAACATTGTCCTTTACATCGGTGTATTCGCCAACCATATTTGGAGAGTCTTCAAGATACGAAAACTTGGTAAAAATCTTTGCTTCTTTTACTTTAATTTTTATTTTGTCCTTTTTATTTACTGTTGTTTCACTATTTGTTTCTTCTTTTTTGCTTCCCTTCTCTTTTATAGGGTTTGCAAATGCAAAGTTAATGAATACAATCATCACTATCATTAAGCAGGTTTTAAATATTTTTTTTCTTTCTTTAATCATGCTTACCTCCCTTTCCCGTAAATCAACGGGTTAAGGCTGAGCCGCCGTTGGTTTTAAGGGTTGATGGGAAATCTGTTCCGTGTATTGCCGGGTGGCAATGTGTGCATGCAGACGACGCTATTCCTCTTACATCCAGGTGTTCTCTTATCTGGAAGTGTACATGATGGCATTGGAGACATAAAAAGGGTTCTGTTTTCTTTAAAAGGTTGTTTACAAGGGTGCCGTGGGGGTCGTGGCATATAGTGCAGTCTTCAACAACAGGTGCGTGTTCGTAAGTAAAAGGCCCCTGTTTGTCTGCATGGCACTTAAAGCATAGGTCGTTTTTTCTCTCGCTTGTTTTAAGGTTGTACTCCTCTCCACCGTGAGGATTGTGGCAATCAAGACAACTCATTTTGTTTTCTTTTACAGGGTGGTGAGAGGGAAGGTTAAACTTTGCTTTAATGTCCATGTGACATGAGTAGCATAGTTTGTCGCCTTCTTTTTTTAAGCCGTAATTGCCTCTTTTTGTGTGAATTTTGTGGCATGCTGTGCAAGAAACCCCGTTTTTAAAGTGCTCAGTATGAGGCCAGTCTGCAAAGTCAGTGTCTAAATGGCATTTTAAGCAAATTGAAGATACTTTTTCAGGGCTTAATTTTCTAAAAGAGTAGATATCCTTTACTTCATTTGTTTCAATGTGTATTGACCCCGGGCCGTGACAGGATTCGCAGCTTGCAAACTCTTTTGAATTGGTATTTGTTAACATGCCATGGGCAGTAAATTTAAATGAATCATAAATTTCCTCATGACAATCCGCACAGGCTTCAGAGCCTACATATTGAGGCATATCTTTTTCTTGTGCCTTCAATGTTAGGGATGAAGCCGCAAAAAATACCATGAAGGCAAGTAGGATAGGTAACCACCTAACTTTCATTATGACCTCCTGAAATAACTTAAATTAATCTAAAAATCCTTCCTCTTGTTTTGAAAAATAAGAAAAAAATCATAAACTATTGCGCACTTTTCCTCCATTTGTCAAGTATATTCATTATATATTATTTTGATATTTGGCAAATTTGTCAATAAATAAATGAATAAAATCACAAAAATTTTTGCTTAGAATGTATGGAATTATTTAGAAAAATATTTTTTTTTAGATCTGGCAAATCAGGGATAAAGTATTGTGCCATATAAAATAGTTTAAACTTATGCTAAAATGCTTTTGTTATGAATAAGGCGATTTTTATGGATAGAGACGGGACATTATCCCATGAGGTTGGGTATGTAAACCATATTTCAAGGTTTAGGTTGTACTCTTTTACCCCTGAAGCAATCAGGCTAATAAACAAGTCAGAATACCTTGCAATTTGTGTTACAAATCAGGCAGGGGTTGCAAGGGGATACTTTGAAGAAAGCCTTGTAAAAGAGGTGCATAGAAAGATGCAGGAAGATTTGAAGAAAGAGGGTGCATACCTTGACGATATATTTTACTGCCCTCACCACCCAACAGCGAACGGTAATCCTGAATTTACAATTGACTGTAATTGTAGAAAGCCAAAACCGGGAATGTTGCTTGAGGCTGCAGAAAAGTATAATATAGATTTAACAAAGTCTTTTGTAATTGGGGATAAAATAAGTGATGTCAAGCTTGCAAAAAATGTTGGCGCAAAGGGAATAATGGTTTTAACAGGTTACGGCAGGGGAGAGTATGAATACCAGAGGAAAGACTGGGATATTGAGCCTGATTATATTGCTGAGAATGTATTAGAGGCGGTTAAATGGATAACTCAAAATTTTTAAATGCAATAGATAACTTCAAAAACATCAAACTGTTGGTTATTGGGGATATTGTTTTAGACGAGTTTCAATACACAGAAATCAAGAGGATTTCAAGGGAAGCACCTGTTTTTATTTGCTCTTACCTTTACTCTGAATACTATCCCGGTTGCGGGGGAAACACTGTTTTAAATGTTAAAAGTTTAGGGGGAAACCCTTACCCTGTATCCGTAGTCGGGCTTGATTCTGACGGTAAACAAATAAAAACAACATTTGAAAAGTTAAAAATAAACACTTCCTTTATAAAATTTTCAAGAAAGGTCTCCACAAATAAAAAAACAAGGATTCTTGCAGGGGGGGTTCACAGGGCTAAACAGCACATGTTAAGGGTTGATTATGAAAATACAATGCCTTCAATTTCTTTTAATGATAAACTTCGGAGTTTAATAAAACAGTGTGATGGAATAATAATCAGCGATTACGGGTACAACACAATTTCTTTAAGAACCGCAAACTCAATTATTAAATTCGCAAAAAATTCAGGAAAGCCTGTTTTTGTTGATTCAAGGCACAGGCTTAATGGCTTTAAAAACGCAGATTTTATAACCCCCAACGAAGAAGAGGCGGGAGACTTAATAGGGGAAAAGATTGCTGAAAACGGGGAAAGGCTTATTGCTCAATTGAGAAAACTTTTGAAATTAACCTCAGCAAAGGGAATTTTGCTAACAAGGGGAAGCAAGGGTATGGTTGTTTATGAAAGAGATAAAGACTATTACAGTACAATAGGGATTTACGGAAGCGATGAGCCTGTTGATGTTTCAGGGGCAGGGGATAGCGTAATTTCAGCATTTGCACTTTCCTTTTGTTCAGGGTTGAATTCTGAGGATAGTGCTATTGTCTCAACTGTGGCAGGCGGCATTTCTGTTATGCACAAAGGTACCTATTCTGTTAAAAATAGTGAATTAAGAGAGGCTTTTTTAAATGACAAAGGTTTACCCGAGAGAAAGATTGTCAGAAATAATTGATAAACTGAAAGAAGAGGGAAAAACAATAGGCTTTGCCAACGGGTGTTTTGACTTACTCCATGTTGGGCATATAAGGTATTTGAAAGATGCAAAATCAAACTGTGATATTTTGGTGGTTGCTTTAAATACAGATGAAAGTGTTAGAAGGCTTAAAGGAGAGGGAAGGCCAAGAACCCCGTTGAATGAGAGGCTTGAGATAATGGAGGCAATTGAATTTGTTGATTATTTAACATTCTTTGGCGAAGATACAGTTGAAGAGACATTGAGAATATTAAAGCCTCACATTCAGTTTAAAGGCACAGATTACACTGTTGATACAGTGCCTGAAAAAAAGGTTATGGAAGAGTTAGGCGGAAGGGTGATGATTGTGGGAGACCCGAAAGACCATTCAACAACTGAAATTTTAGAAAGGATTAAAAATGAAAAAGGATAAATTAATTGTTGTTGCAACCCCGCTGGAAGCAGAGTTTGTTGTTCAGGGGTTTAAGTGCGATTTTGAAAAGGTAAAGGTTGCTTCAGGAGTTGCTTTTTTCCCGAAATCAGATGAGAAACACGCTGTATTGACAACAGGGATAGGAAAAACAAACAGCGCAATTGTTTTAACCCACTTTTTCAACAATTTTTTTATCCCTGAAGAGGTGATAAACACGGGTATTTGTGGGGCATATCCCGGGGAAGGGATATCTATAGGCCATATTGCGGTTGCCGAAAGCGAGATTTATGGAGACGAGGGTGTTGAGGCAGACAGGTTTTATACCCTTGAAGACATAGCATTCCCATCTTTAATTAAGAAAGATGAAACATATTTTAATGAGTTTAAAATCCCTCATTCAAAATCGGTAAGGCTTAAACTTTTAAAAAAGACGAAACTTTCTGTTTATGGTGGAAAGTTTATTACTGTTTCAACAACAACCTCAAACCCTGAATTGGAGATAAAGAGAAAGGAATTATTTAACCCCCTCTGTGAATCAATGGAAGGGGCTGCTGTTTGTCATACCTGCTATGCCTTTGATGTAAAGTTTACAGAGATTAGAGGTGTTTCAAACTTTGTTGGTTCTTATGCTAAAGAGGGCTGGCAGATTGAAAGGGCTATGCAACTGACAGCAGGCTCTGTGTATGCCTATATAGAAGAATAATTTTTCAAATTTTGTTTAGATTTCTTTATCTTGTAATTTACTAAATTTTTTACCTCTCCTTATTAAATTTTTTATAAAACAATGAAAACAATACTATGAAAACAACACTATTTTTTTTGTTGCAGCCCTTCTGTTTTTAGCATATTATTTTAAGAGGTTTTTCTCATAAAAAATTAGGTGCTATTAAAATGGAAAAAGTTTTCACAAAAGGAAAAAAACAAGTTAAGAATAAATAGAAAAAGGAGTTTATAAATGAAAAAAGTCACTTTTCTGTTCTTTCTTTTTTTAAGCCTTAATGTTTTTGCGGCTGTCAGTGTTTCTTTTACCCAGCAGGCAACAAGTTTGTCAGAAGGGGAAGAGGGTACCTGGGAAGTAACAGTTCAAAATCCTGATTCGTCAGATGTTGTTACAGACATAGTCGTCACAGTACCAGACGATTTTACCGTTACCGATACCGGCGGTGGGACATTGAATTCAGGTCCTCCGCAGACAATAACCTGGAGTTCAGTTACAGTTCCTGCAGGTGGCAGTTACTCTGTGAGTTACAAAGCAAGGCCAAACTGTGGGTGCTCAAACGGTGAGGTTATGCAGGCTGATGCAGGGGGTTCAACTGCATACTCTTCACAGATAGAAGTAAAGTATTCCTTTCTTGTTGTGGGAATTTCGCCGGAGACACAGGATGCATATGTGGGAGATACAGTTAGTTGGACAATTACAATTGAAAATACAGGAACTGGAGATATTGTAAACGGTGTCAATGTAACTGATACATTAGGTTCAGGCTTTACATTTCAATCAATTACAGGCCCAAATGCTCCATCTGATGTTTCAAACCCATGGAATACAGGTCCAATAGCAGCAGGTGACTCTGTTCAATATACATTAACGGCAACAGTAACAGGTTGTGACCCTGACACTTTAACCAATGTTGTTTTGGGCGAGTTTACCGACGGGACAAATATCTGTCAGTCAAAGAGTGTTACAGCAGGTGTTAAAATCCTTGTAAGAAAACCTGATGTTAGCATTAATGTTGGCGGAGCAACAACACTGTCATACTGTGACCCAACTCAGAATCAGGTAACAATTACAATTGACAATACTAATGGAGAAGGGCCTGCTAAAAATTTTAAACTTCAAATGACTGGGCTTGTTTCAGATTGGCAGGTTTCAAATGTAAGTGGTGCAACCTTTGATTCAAATACAGATACCTTTACTGTTGGGGATATTGCAGCAGGGGATAGCGTTTCTTTTAGTTTTTATTTAGGTCCTGATGGCACACAATGCGGTTCAAATATAACAATGAGCGATAGTATTTTGTATAAGCCAGACTATGAGGATGAGTGTGGAAACCAGTATACACCACCCTATGCTGGGCCTGTTACATACACTGTTGACCAGGGAACAAGGCCGCACTTTGAGGTATCAAAGTCTGGTCCTCGCTATGCAGATAGGGGAGAGACGGGATTACAGTATACTTTAACAGTTAAATTTGTCGCTCCTTCAGACTATGGCTCTGTAACAATTGACATTACTGATGATTACCCTGATAGCGCTCAAACAGGGTTAACTGACGGCTTTGTTGTAACAGACCCTGCCGGTGGTTCTGATGATGGGGATAAAATAGTATGGAGTGATGTTACATTTAATCCAGGGGATACCTGGACAAAAACAATAACAATGACTGCCCCAACCGACAAATGCGCACCTGGGCACGATTACACAAATATTTTGTCAATAAGTGCAGTAAACCTTACAGATTGTCTGGGATGCCCTTATACTGTTACAGGAGAGGCTTCTCAAAATACCTATATTAACCAGCCTGATGACCCAGCTATTTCTGATTCATCAAAAACAGTAACCTATATTGATTCTCCTACCGGCGTTGATGCGGCTCAGGTTTGTACAAATATCCAATACACAACATGCTATACATTTTCAAGCAATACTTCTCCTTCAAACTGGCAGGGGATAATCTTTAGTGACGACATGCCTCACCAGAGTTATGTATCTGTTGATTCTGTAAAGGTAAACGGTACAGAGTACTCAAACTATACAGTAACAAATACTTCACCTTTACAAATTGACTTAAGCGGCCTTGACAGTGAGGGTGCTCCTGCCCCAAATACGGGCGCAACACTCTGTCTTACCTTTACATTACATGCTGACGAACCAGCCTGCGGTTTTATTGATTTTTCTGGGTTGTATATTCCAAGTCAATCTTCAGGTTGCTCTGATGATGACGATTATGACCAGGGAGTTATTGTTAATATTAGCGAAAATAATCTTGCTTTAGATCTTTCCAACTCTCCAAAAATTGTTGATACATGCGATATTCAGCAGTATAGAATTGACCTTGTTGGTGGGGGGGGATGTTCAGGTGATGTATGGGATTTATACGATTTAATTTTAAATGTAAACACAAACAATCACTATACCCTTGTTTTAGGTGACTCAAACTATCCTGTTGAATTTCACAATGTGGTTGATACATTGGGAAATACAATTAATTCATTTGACCCAACTGACAACGGTGACGGAACATATACCTGGAATTTAGGTGATATTAAGCATAATGTTAATGGGAACACACCATACATAACCTTTTATATGAAAAGGGATTGTGATGCAACTCCAGGCACGGAAGGCTGGAGCGCAAGTGCACAGTACAACAATAGGTGTGATAATGACAGCGGCAGCAGAAATAAGTCAGCTTCTGCAAATGCAAATATTTACCTTTTAAATAAAGCAAACCTTGTATTAAAGATGTCTGCTGCTAAATACACCACTTACACCCCGTATCCTGAATTTATTGTTCAAATTATCAATTCAGGGGCAGGTAAGGCGAACGATACTGAATACAAAATAGATTTTGGTTCAGGCTTAACATACTGGGATTACAGTGTTGATACTGGACAAACACCTGTTGTTACAGGCAATCAGGGGGATAGCACTGTAACCTTCCACTGGGACACATTGTCCCCAAACGAAGAGGTAAGGATTAAGGTTAGAGCCCATGTTGTTGGTTGTGACAACTTAACATTAGACGGGACATTAACCTGGTGCGACACAGTATGTCAGACTGTAACAGCCCATTCAGAGGTATTGTTGCCTTTGAGTGATCTGGCAATTACTCAGCATACAGGAGAACCGATTGATTCTTGTGGCTATAAACAATCAAGTTTTACCATTTTGGCAAAGAATACTGGTGATACAGATGTTTTTAATGTCCATGTTTTAGAAGAATTGCCGGACGGAATAGGATATGTTGCAAATAGTGCTTCATATACAATTACTTCATCTTACGGTAATTCAAGCGGTTCATTAGAGCCAACAGTTAATGGGCAGACCCTTGATTGGGATTTTTCATCCCTGTTAGGGACAAATCCAGACGGAGATAAGGCACTTGAACCTGGTGGTACCATTGAGATTACATTTAGTGTTGAAATGATTGATTGTACAAATTTCCAGAATTCAACAAAGCAGGCAAGGGCAAGTGCAGAATATGATAAACTTTGTCAGGCAAGCTCAGGAACTCCTGATTCCCTTTCTCCTTTGTTTATAATTACTGTTAATCCAACAAACCCTCATGTAAGAGTTGTAAAAGAGGCAAGGAATATTACAAAAGGCACAGATTGGGTTACAGGAGAGGTTGATGCTGATAGTGGGGATACTGTTGAGTGGAGAATAACCTATACAAGTGATGGGGATTATGTTGCGATAAACACTGTTATTAGCGATACCTTGCCATCAAATGTAACCCTTGTTTCAGGCTCATTTTCTTCAACTTGTTCCACATGTAATGAAACAGATTACTTTGGAAGCGGGTGTTCAATTGGGGATATGAATATAGGTGACTCATGTACAGTTACCTATCAGACAACTGTTGACACCTGCACCTCAAGCCCAACAACAAATACAGCAAAGGCTGAGTACGGGTGTGATTGTTACAGGGTTTCTAACACAGATAGTGTAGATTTAAGAACAACACCGGAATTGCCTAACAATCAGGTTGAAGTAACTCACTCAGGTTTTACCACCTGTGGCGGCCAGATTACCATAACCATTACTAACAACGGTGGTACAGCATACAATGACGGAATTACTGAAACTTTGCCTCCAGGTTATGTTTACGATTCTTCAGGCGGTTGCAATATAAGTTTTTCAAATACTCCACCAGGGGTAACCCATGGCAGTGGTATACCAAACTGCACAGGATTAACAGATGGGGCTTCAACTTTAACCTGGGATTCTACAAATGTTGATTTTATTGCCCCTGGAGAGACATTAACCATAACATTTTATGTAAAAACAGATGGCACCTATTGTGATACAACATCTTCAAATGATAGTAATAACCCTGATGTTTCAATTCCTAACCTTACAAATTCGGTTAGTTTTGATTACCATGATTCATGCAGCAATAACTATAGTTCATCAGGCTCAGATACAATTAATCCTACTCAACCAGATATAGATATCTCTATAACTCCTGATAAGCAGATTGTTGCAGAGGGGGGAACTGCCAACTGGACTATTACCTTAACCAATAATGGAGATGCACCAGCGTACAATATAACCTTAACAGATACTCTTGGAGACGGTTTTTCAAATATTACTGATGACCAGTCAGGAACCTGGAGTGGCAACACAGGAACCTGGACAATTTCAGGGCCAATTGCTCCAGGTGATACATGGGTTGTTCATGTAAGTGCAACGGTAAATTCAGGCTCACTTTTAAACCATGCAGTTGTTGAGGGGATGTGTAAAGACCAGGGAGGGAGCGATACCTGTTCCTATACCCACGACGAGGCAGATGCTTACACTGCAGGATTTGAATTAACAAAGACAGTTGATAAAGCAACGGCAAACATTGGTGAAGAGTTAACCTATAACATTGTTGCAAGGTTTTTAAATACAGATACCTTTAAATCTGTAACAATAACAGATACCCTTCCACCAAATACAGATTATGTCTCAGCAACCCAGAATGGTGGGGATTTCCCATTAGCTCTAACTATAAATGGACAGGTTCTAACCTTTAACCTTGGCGATTTTCAGGGGTTGAAAGAGTTTAATTACAATATTAAGGTAAGAATTAAAAATGTGTCTGACAATGCAAGTGGAACTATTTTAACAAACAATGTGCAGGCTGATTTTGGTATTGATTTTGACGGTGACGACAACGCAGATGCATCTTTTTCTCAGAACGATTCTGCACAAACGACATTAACGGAGCCAAACCTCTCCATTACAAAATCAATAAATCCCCACACAAACCTTCAGTCAGGTGATAGTGTCACAGTTACCCTGAATGTGACAAATAATGGAGACGGCCCTGCATATAGAATATCTGTAACAGATTTGTTAAACGATACAAACGGAGATGGCTTTGTTGATGCAAATGACACAGTTGTTTACGATTGTTCGACAATAGCAGAGGGAACAACCCCCGCCGGTTACACCTTTAGCGTAAACGGTTCATCCCCTGCCTGTGAGGTTACTTACACCTCAGATGGGCCTATTAACCCGGGAGATACTGTAACATTTACTTTTACTGTTAAGATAAGTCAGGATGCAATAACAGGTTCAACCTATACGAATACTGCAAGGGTAAGCGGCTGGTCATTGGCATCTTCTGATAGTGAATCAGGAAATACTTCGTATGACAGGGAAACAAACGGGGCTGGAAGTTACAATATTAGTCTTTCCCGTGGTTCTGTTCAGAGTAAAAACTTGATTTCAACCTCTGAGGACTCAACAGATTCAGGGGATGCAAATATTAACAGCAATCCACCTGTTGCTGTTGGAGAGGTTGTAGAGGTTGAAATTACTTATTCAATCCCGCAGGGTGTAACAAATAATGTCAGGTTGTATGACAGGTTGCAGAATGCTATTTCAAATATATCGTGGGGCACCTATGTCCCAGGAAGTGCAGAACTTGCGAGAACTTCAACAGCATTAAGTTGTACTGACAACCCTGGGGATATAAACAATGCACCTGTAAATACATTTGTTAATGTTGACTCTAATATCTCCACAAACTCTAATTCAAATTACTATTTTATATACCTTGATTTAGGGGATGTTACAAATTCAGACAATGATTCAAATACAAGTGAGAGGTATATTTTCAGGCTAAAGGTGGTTGTAAACAACAACACTTCAACAAATGCTGGAACTTTGCTGTATGACCAGGGCAGGTTGAGATATCAGGATGCAGATGGTTCAAATCATTATGTGCGTACTTCAAATGTTGTAATGCATGTGGCAGAGCCAACTCCAACTATAACCAAAACGGCAAATCCATCAGTTGCGTCTGGTGGAGATACAATAACCTTCACTTTGCAGATTTGTAACACAGCCTCAGGTTCAAATGCAGCAAGTGCTTTTGACTGGGTAATAAATGACCCGCTTCCATCTGAATACGAGAATCCACAGGTTACAAATGTTGACACAGGAAGCACAGGGGCAAATGTAAGTGCAAGTTTTACCGGTAATACATTGAATGCATCAATAGACCAGCTTGACCCAGGTGAGTGCATTACAATAACCTATACCGCACAGTTAAAATCTGATGTTCAGTATGGGCAGGTTGTAACCAACACTGCAACATTTCAGACAACAAGTTTGCCAGGAGACCATGGTACTGGTAATGCAACACCGGGAAATCCGGGAGAGGAAACAGGAGAGAGAACAGGAAGCGGAAACGGAGTAAACGATTTATACGGACAATCTTCTGCAATTGTAACAATAAACAGGCCATCATTGGCAAAGGATATTGTAAATTACAAGTCATACTATGCTATTGAAGAAAAACCGCAGTTTAGAATTACAATCAGTGTGCCGGAAGGCTCTTCCAATAATTTTGTTGTAACAGACCAGTTACCTTCAGGTTTGACCTTTGTATCAGGCAGTTTGAATGTAACATTGTCTTCTGGAATAACAAGTTCAAATTCACCGGATGAAAGCAATGCAAACTTCTTTAGTTACGATACAAACAATAATGTTTTAACCTTTGATTTTGGCACATTAACGGCTCAAAATGCAGGGGATATTACAATTGATTATACAGTAAATGTTGATAATGTGCTTTCAAATCAGGATGGTGTAATTCTTCAAAATACAGCTACATTAACCTTTGATGACCCGAATAATGCAGGAAATACAATAACTGTTGGGCCTGTAAACAATGCTCACAGTGTAAGGGTTGGAGAACCTAACCTTGAGATTTCAAAAACAATTACTCAAGGTGCAGTTGGTTCTGAAGCAGGGGATACTGTTTCCTGGCAGATAGATATTGCAAACAATGGGCACACAACAGCATATCAGGTTGATTGGAGAGATGTGCTTCCTGATGGGTTGTACAATATTTCCAATGCCCATGTAAGCGTTTCTGGGGGCAATGTTTACCTTAATGGAACAACAACCACAGTTTCAGACTCTAATTTGCAGATAACAACAACTAACAACAACAACGACACAATTTCTATTGAACCGGTTGAAATTGCCCCGGATGCAACCTTAACCATTACCTTTGACAGCGTGCTTATGGATAGTGTTGTGTTTGGAGAAACACTAACCAATGAAACAAGTGCAAATTACACAAGCCTTGTAAATGGTGGTAGGGACAATTCAACAAATCCAGGAAGTGTTGATGACGATGACGATAGCGATTTAAACAACTATGAGGAGAGCGCAAATCAGAGTTTAACGGTGGCCTCAGACATTGCAATTGACAAGCGTGTTGATAAAACTCAGGTTACAATTGGTGATACTGTAATTTACACCATAAAGGTTGATGTAATTGAAGGTGTAACACCCAATGTAAGTGTTCACGATATACTGCCATCAGGATTAACCTATGTAAACCACTCAATATCTCAAGGCCATATTGGAATGAACTTTACCAATGCAAATTACAATACAAGGCTTGGTACAGGGCAGGAAGTTTACTTTGATTTTGGAGATGTTGAGAACCCTGCAAACAATTCAAGCACAGATGATTACTTTGAGATTGAAATTGTTGCAAGGGTTGATAATGTTGATGCAAACCAGGATGGAGTGGTATTGAAGAACGGAGAGCAGTTAGAGGGTTCTGAAGTTTATGTTGAATATGGTGAGGATACAAACAACCTTTCAAGGCTTGATTACGATTACGATGCAACACAATCTGGAATTCAGGGAATACCTGTAACAATTGTTGAGCCTGAATTAACAATAACCAAAACGGCAGACAATACAGAGCCACCATTAGGTTCTATAATTACCTTCACAATTACTGTGTCTCACACATCAAACAGCCATAGCGATGCTTACGATGTTGAAGTAACAGATGTATTGCCAAACGGATTAACATTTGTTGATTGCAGTTTACCTTCTGGAAGTTACAGTGTGAATGGTCAGAACCTAACCTTTACAAAATCAAGTTTAACTATTGGTGCCCCTGACAATGGTCAATGGCAATTTACTTACAGGGCAAAACTAAATGGAGATGTTGCGGTAAATACTGTATTAACAAACGATGCAACAGTAACCTATAAGTCAATAACAGGTGCAACAGGGGCAAGCGATAGCGGAAGAACGGGAGACGATTGCGGGAATGCAAATGCACTTAACGATTACTGTGCAAATACAAATGAAAGTGTTACTGCAACAGCATACACCTTTATTGATGCGCAAAAGACGGTTGATTTGGTAAACGATGCGGATGGCGATGGAACATATACCCCTGGAGATACAATTGAATATACAGTAACCCTTAAAAATAACGATGGAGATTTAACAGGGGTTCAATTTGTTGATGATTTACCGTCTGAAATAACCTATGTTGCTGGAAGTTTAACAACAACTCAAGGTTCAGTAGATGATTCAGGTGCACCTCATCTTGTTGTAAATGTTGGGGATATGGCTTCAAATGCAACGGTAACTCTTACATTCAGAGCCACCATAAATCAGGGTGTAGCAAACGGGACAACAATTTCTAACCAGGGGTATGTTGAATCAGACCAGACAGTTCGTGAATATACCGATGAAGACGGGATAGATTCAAACGGTGACCAGCCAACTGATGTGGTTATTGGCGGTCAGGATAAGGAATACTCATTGTATGTCTGGAAGTTTGTGGAATTGTTAAGCGACAACGACAGTTCAGACAGTATTACAGCCGGGGATACAATGAGGTATTACTTTGTATTCTATAATGAAGGCAACAAACCTTTAACAGGAGTTACTCTCTCAGATGTGATACCTACAGGTTTAACCCCTGTTGGTGGAAGTGAGTATGTATCAAGCGGAAATATATCCCTTTCAGGCAACAATATCAGCGTATCTGGAATGAGTATTGCCGTTGATGATTATGAGTATGCAAGCGTGGATGTTACAATTAACAACCCGCTTTATGACAGTGACGGAGACCCGAGTACTGAAACATTTGTAAATCAGGGAACAGCAGATTCCAATGAAACAGACTCTGTATTAACAGATGGAAACGGTGATTCAACTGACGGTTATCAGCCAACCTCTTTCACTGCAACAGATGGAAGCCCGGCACAACCTAACATTGATGTTGAAAAGAGGTGGAGTTTATTGGTTGACAACGACAGTGACGGAATTGTTGACCCGGGAGATACAATAAGGTACACCATCTATGTATACAACAATGGTGCAGTGGATGCGGAAAATGTAAGGTTAAGCGATAATATTCCTTCAAATACAACACTTGTTTCAGGCAGTGTTACCACTTCACACGGTGTGGTTGTAACCGAAAACCCTGTTGATGTAAACATAGGAACAGTATCTGCAAGCAGTGTTGAGATTGTTACTTTTGATGTGGTGATTGATTCTAATGTTGCAGATGGAACTGTAATTCAGAATCAGGCAAGTGTAAGCGGAGACAACTTTAATACTGAACAAAGTGATGATAATGGCAATGACGATGACGGTATTAACCCAACATTAACCCCTGTCTCAACTGGCACATCAGGTGGAAATTATCCTTACAATTTTGAAAAAACTTTGTATGGAACCTCCTTAGCCGATACCTCAGGGTTGAATGTTGCAATTGGAGAGGTTGCAACATTTAGAATGTCATTTAATCTCCCGTCAGGTACCGTTAATGAGGTTGCTATAGTTGATACCTTGCCTCAGGGGTTAAACTATGTTGCGGGAAGTGCAAGGCTTGCAAGGATATTTGACACAGGGTTAACTTCCTCAATGAATCCAGGGGATATTAACAATGCCCCAAGTGGAAGCTTTGTATCTCTAACAGATGGAAATGACATTGAAATAAATGGTTCACAAATCAGGCTGTTCTTTGGCGATATAACAAACTCTGACAACGATGGAAATGCTGAGCAGTATATACTTGAAATTCAGGCTATTGTTGATAATGTAATGTCAAATCAGCAGGGAACTGTTTTAACAAACAGGGCGGTATTAACATACAAGGATGCACTTGGACAGCCTCAATTATTGCCAGAGCAACGGGTCAGCCTGAATGTTGTTGAGCCTGATATTGTGGTTAATAAGGAAGCAATAAGCGGCGGTGTTGGAAGCACTCACGGTGACACTGTAAGGTTCAGGATTACTGTTTCAAATTTAAGTGGAAGTGCTTACGCATACAATGTTAATTTAAGCGATGTAATTCCACACGAATTTTTAGGCGCACCGGATGGAAGCGGAAGCGGGGCAACAAAGATTACAAATATTGCACTTTCTACATCTGGTGGTGTTGTGGTAACTTCAACTGGCCAGCCTGTGACAAATAGTGATGTTGTAATACTCTCAACAGTTGAAAATGGAGACACAATAACTCTAAATCCGTTAACTTTACCGCCAAATTCAAGCTTTACAATTGATTTTGACACTGTGGTTCACAACGATGCAGACTTAGGCTCATATGTTACAAACACTGCAAATGTTGATTACACCTCGCTGCCAACCGGTGGAAGAGACGGAAGTGATGGAGAAGGCGGTTTAAACGATTATGTAGCATCATATTCCCTCTCAATTCAATTATGTGCTGATTTGTACATTACATCCACTGCTGAGAATGGTACAATTCAGCCTTCTTCAATCAGATGTTGTGACCCTGCCGGTACATATACAGTTTACTTTGAGCCTGACGATGGTTACCACCTTGCAGGAGTTTACATCGATGGAAAGCCAAGTTGCTTCTGTCCAAAGATGAGGAGTTTTACATTTGAAGGTGTTTCCACAGACCATACTGTTCACATAGTTTTTGTTAGAGATGAAAACCCTGTAATTAACTCATTTACTGCAACTCCATTAAGTGGCATTGCCCCCTTGAAGGTAGATTTTAGTGTTGAGGCATACGACCCGGATGGTGCAAATTGCAGAGATATTAAAGAGTATAGATGGGATTTTAATAATGACGGAGTAATTGATTTGACAACAATTGAGCCTAATGCAAGCCATGTTTATGCCCTCGAAGGTGTTTACACAGCCGTTGTTTATGCTGTGGATGAGGAAAACGCAATTACAGAATCCTTCCCGATTACAATTAAGGTTACAAGACAAAACCCTGTTGGGTTAAACGGTGCACTTTTAGGCTCTCAGTCAACAATTAGCGGCTTTGATATATGGGCTGTAAACAACAATCCTTCAGCTGCTTCTGTTACAATTTCTCTGGTTGACATAAAGGGTAAAGCACTTGGTGAAAAAACAATTGAAATCCCGCCTTTTGGTAAGAGAAAGTTAAAGTATGATGGAGATTTGAACGAAGCTTCAAGATTGGTTGTAAATGCAAATCAAAAACTTACTTACTATGTTGATAAAAAGGCTGATAAAGTAGAATCTACATCTTACCTTGGTTCGATAACTGGTGAGAGATTGATAATTCCTCATGCTGCTGAGGAAAAGGAATACTGGGATTCAAAAGCCTATATTGCTACTGCTGATAATGATATTTTGAAGTTAACTCTGTCAGATGAGAGTGTGGTTACTGATAAAGATTACCTGCACATTGTTGATTTAAATAATTTAATTAAAGAAAATCAGGATGTTTCAACATGCTGGGGTTTAGTTGAGTTTGGTGACACCTCTCCTTTCAGCACATTGAAGCCGTTAAGCGGATTTATTTCTTTCAAGAAGAAGAATTGCGACGGTGCATTTGTTGAAATGCCGTCAAAAGGCTATTCTTCCTGCATACTGCCCCACATTCCTGTTGAGAAAGACTTGTTCTGGACAGGGTATGTAATTGACAACCTTGAGTATTCTAACCAGAATATAACCTTTACATTCTATAATGCTGATGGCAATGTTGTTGGCACAAAAACAATTTCAGTTAATGCAAGAAGCAAAGTTAAGGGATTGTTTAGAGATGACTTTGCAGATGTTTACGGCAATGCTTCATGGGCTAAGGTTGAGGGAGAAGGGAAATTTGTATGTGCTGAAATTTTTGGAGTATTCCCGCAAAAGAATACAAAAATTGAAGGTGGTGCTATCTGCGGAATGCTGGTATCCTCAGATACAGTCATTGAAGGGATACTTCCTGTTGTAAATAGTGACGACGGACACTGGACAGGAATTGCTATTGCCAACCCGAATGCAGAGCAGACAACGGTAAAAATCAGGTTGATTGACAAAGACGGAAATGTTACTGGAGAGAAATCTGTTGATATTAAAGGTTATGGTCAGTATAAAGTTGTTGTTGACGACTTGTTTAACAATCAGATTCCTGCAGGTGGCTATATTTACCTGATTTCTGATAAACCTGTTTCAGCCTGCGAGATTGAGGGTGATTACTCCTACACTGTAATGAAGGCACTTACAATATCAAGGTAATAAAAAAGGGGGCATTTAGCCCCCTTTTTCTATTTAAAAAGATTTTGGAAAATTTACATATACATACCACCTGAAACATTTAAAACAGTGCCTGTAATATATGATGCTAAATCAGATGCAAGGAATAAGACTGCGTTTGCAATGTCTTCCGGGGTGCCCGTTCTTTTTAATGGAATTGTTTCAAGCATTGCCTTTTTTGTTTCTTCGCTTAAATCCTTTGTCATATCTGTTTCAATAAATCCAGGAGCAATTGCGTTTACAGTTATGTTTCTTGACCCAATCTCCTTTGCAAGTGATTTTGTAAATCCAATAATCCCCGCCTTTGATGCAGCATAGTTAGACTGGCCTGGATTTCCCATTAGCCCAATTACAGAGGTGATGTTGATTATTCTTCCGCTTCTTTTTTTTAGCATTTTTCTTAACACCTGCTTTGTTACATAGAAAATTGACTTTAAATTTGTATCAATTACGCTTTCAATCTCATTATCCTTCATCATCATTAAAATATTATCCCTTGTGATTCCAGCATTGTTTACAAGAATGTCAATGTCGTATTGTTTTTGAATTTCTTTGAAAACCTCTTTAACCTTTTCTCTGTCTGTTATATCAAGGGTAAAGTATGGGCTATTTCCCAATTTCGCTGCTAATTCCTTTAATCTTTCCTCATTCCTTGCAATCAGGATTACCTTTGCCCCCGCTTCAGAGAGTTTTTCTGCAATTGCTTTGCCTATTCCCCTTGAAGCGCCTGTTACAATTGCGGTTTTCCCTGTTAAATCAATCATACCGACCTCACTCGTTGATAAATCTTAAAAATTTTTCAAGTGAAGACATATCTTCAATGTTTAGTATATTTACCCCTCTGTCAATCTTTCTAACAAGACCGCTTAATACCCTTCCTGCTCCAATTTCAACAAAGGTGTCAATACCGTCTTCTATCATATTTTCAATAAGTTGAGCCCATTTAACAGGGCTTGTTATCTGCTCCTTTAACCTTTCTTTTATTTCATCTGGGTTGTCAATTGAGGTGGCTGTTACATTTGAGTAAAACCTGTAAGCCGGTTTTTTAAATTCAACCTCATCTATGAAGGGTGCTAAGTTTTCCCTTGCCGGTTTCATCAGTTCACAGTGAAATGGGGCGCTTACCGGCAATTCAACAACCCTTCTTGCCCCTGCTTCCTTTAATGCTCCCATTGCCTTTTCAACTATATCTGCATGGCCTGCAATAACAATTTGAGCAGGTGAGTTTATGTTTGCAACAGATAAAACCTTTCCCTCTTCCTTAACGCTGTTTATAACCTCTTCAACCTTTTCAAAGGGAAGGTTTAATACCGCTGCCATTTTCCCCATTCCAACAGGCACTGCGTCCTGCATAAACTCTCCCCTCTTTCTAACTATTTTCACTGCATCTTTAAATGGGATAACTCCAGCACAGACGAGGGCTGAGTATTCTCCCAACGAGTGCCCTGCAACAGCCTCAGGCTCTATGTTGTTATCCTTTAAAATTTCCCAAATTGCAGTAGAAACTGTTAACAATGCTGGCTGGGTGTTATAGGTTAATTTTAAATCCTCTTCAGGGCCGTGAAAGCAGAGTTTTGAAATTGGATAGTTTAAAGCCTTATCTGCTTCAAAGAATGTTTTTTCTGCCTGTTCAAAGTTTTCGCAGATTTCAAGCCCCATTCCAGCATACTGTGAGCCCTGTCCCGGAAAAATAAAAGCGGTTTTTTCAAGTCTCATCGCTCCTCCTCTTAATCTTTAAAGTTCTTCTTCTATTTCCTCTTCAACAATAGATAAGTATTTTACCACACCGGTTTTTAAAGCAACCTCTTCAACAGCCTTTGCAACAGCCTGATGCACCTTTTTGTTTAAAATGTTTGGAACTAAATCCCCGTCCATTGTAAACTTTGCAATTGTTCTTGCTGCTGCAATCTTCATTGCATTGTTTATTGTTTTTGCCCTTGCATTCAATGCCCCTCTGAACAGTCCGGGAAAACCAAGGGCGTTGTTTATTGCTTTGCCGTCTGCTGCATACAAAGCCCCTGCGTTTAACGCATCTTCCGGGGTTATTTCAGGGTCAGGGTTTGACAATGCTAAAATCACCTGTTTTGGTTTTACCATTTCCTTCTTTATCAATCCTGGAACCCCTGTTGTTGCAATAACTATCTTTGATTTTTCCATAACTGTTTTTAAGTCTGCAGGTTTTCCCCCTAATTTTTTAAACATCTTTAAAGCATTTTCATTTATATCTGCACCGTAAATTTCCTGAACCCCGAAAGCTTTAAGGAGTTTTGAAATTCCCATTCCTGCAGCACCCAGGCCTATAATCCCTATTGATACCCTTTTAAGATTTATGTATGTGTACTGAGCAATGTTTAATAGTGCTGAAAGCACCACAACCGCAGTGCCGTGCTGATCATCGTGAACAACAGGTATGTCTAATTCTCTGTCAAGGGTGTCTTCAATTTCAAAGCATTCAGGGGCTTTTATATCTTCAAGTTTTATTGCACCAAAGGTTGGGGCTATGGCCTTTAAAGTCTGGATAATAACCTTTGGGTCTTTGCTGTTAATGAGAATTGGAATTCCGTTTATTCCTGCTAACTCTCTGAACAACACAGCCTTTCCCTCCATAACGGGCATTCCTGCAACAGCCCCAATGTCTCCTAACCCTAAAATTGCCGTTCCGTTTGTTGCTATTGCAACATTGTTGTTTATGCTTGTAAATTTATATGCGTAATCTGGATTTTCTTGAATTAGTTTACATACTTGCGCAACACCTGGAGTGTAAACTATTGATAAATCGTCCATTGATTCAATCTCAACATTTGAGCAAACTTTAATTTTGCCGTTAATGTGGTATTCCTTTACAACATCTTTAACTTCAATTAAGTCAACCCCTTCCATTTTCCTGATTGTGTCGGCAATTGTGTCAAATGTTTCCTCATCTTTAACATAAACATCCATTTCCCTGATTTTAAAATTTTTGCCTATGTGCACTGTTTTAATTTCACCAAACAGCGCACCAAATTCTCCAACCATTGTTGCAAATTTTCCTAAAAACCCTGGGTCTTCAAGGATTTTGACTTTAATTCTTTTTATTATTTTATTTCTCATATCCCCCTCCATAAAAAAAATACACCGCCATTGTACACCAAAGAAAAAATAAATAAAGTTTTGTAAAGATTTATTTAAATAATAAGCATTGTTAAGTCAACAATTCCGGCAGAGTGGGTAATGTAGCCTGATGAGATATAATCAATATCAAAGTATTTTAATTCTTTTATCCTTTCAATAGTTATTCCCCCAGACACCTCTATGAAAAAATTGTAATCATTTTTATAGGTGCATGCTTTTTCAATGTCTTTATTATTCATATTATCAAGGAGAACTCCGTCTGCCCCTACCTTTAAAGCCTCTTCAAGTTGGGTTAAATCTTCCACCTCAACCTCAATCTTTATTAAGTGATGGTTGTTTTTCCTGCACATTTGAACAGCCTTTTCTATGCTTCCGGCAGCCTTTATGTGGTTTTCCTTTATTAAAATACCGTCAAATAGCCCGTACCTGTGGTTAAAACCTCCACCTGTTTTTACTGCGTATTTTTCAAGGTATCTCATTCCCGGGGTTGTTTTTCTTGTGTCAAGAAGTTTAATGTTTGTTCCCTTTAATTCTTCAACAAATTTATTTGTTGTGGTTGCAATCCCTGATAGCCTTTGAACGAAGTTTAAAAGAGTTCTTTCAAGTTTTAGAAGTTCTATTGTGTTGCCCTGTAGTGAATATATAATATCTCCATTTTTTGCACTCTCTCCGTCTTTTTTAAAAACGGTAAAGTCAATATTTTTGAAAAAATTCTTAATCTCTCTTAAAACAATCTCTCCACAAACAATGCAATCCTGTTTTGCCTTTATAACCGCATTTGAAGTATGATTTTTTTCAAAAATACTCTCTGAAGTAATGTCTCCGTGCCCTATGTCTTCTTTTAGAGCTAAAGCAATAATCTCTTTTATCCCTTCCATAACACTCTCCTTAAACGCCTTTATTATAAACTTTTTTGTTGAATATTAACAGTTTTGGGGTTATTATTTTTTTATAATCAACAACTTATGGAGAGGGTGTTATGAGGAAAATACTGGTGTTAATCCTGTTTGTTTTTTTGTTTTTTCCTTTGGGCTTAAAAGGGGATATTGCAGGAAATAAGGTTGAGGGTAATAAGATTGACAAAAAATTATTAAACACTCCTTCAAAAGTAATTTTATTTGATAAAAAAATTGATATAGTAAAGCCTCTTTTGACACCAAAAAAAATCAGACAAAACTCAGGAAGAGTTGATTTCAAAAGGAGTTGAATACCACGATAAAGGGATGTACAGAGAGGCTCTGGACATGTACAAAAAGGTGTTGAAACTTAACCCTGACAATGTAACAGCGTTGTCGGAGACGGCTTTTACCTATTTTGCAATGGGGGATTATGAAAAAAGCCTTGAATACGCTTTAAAAGCGGCAAGGTATAAAACAAATGTGCTCGGGCATATTTACACAGAGATAGGAAATGCCTTTGACGCTTTGAACAAACCCTATTATGCTCTTGCATATTACAGGGAAGCAATAAAGAAACAGCCTGATTACTTTTTAGGCTATTACAATGCGGGCATTACTTTGGAAAGGTTAGGTTATAGGGATAAAGCAAAAGAGTGTTATAAAAAGGCTTTAACTTTAAACCCAAATCATTCCTCAAGCACTTTAATGCTTGGAAATTATTACTATCAAAACGGTTGCAGTATCTCCGCCCTTCTCTTGTTTTACAGGTTTTTAATCCTTGAGCCTGACACTCAAAGAAGCGAGGCTGTTTTTGAAGCAATTAATGATATTTTAGGTGGAATGGTGGAAGAAAAAAAGAAGGATGTTCTTTCAGTTAAACTTAAAGAGACAGGGGGAGATTGCGGAGGAGATTTTTCCTCGGTTTTTATGAGTTTTGGGATTATAAGAATGTTCAGTTTTGCAGACAGAAAAACAAAAAAAGGCAAAAGTGAAAGCGAGATTGAAAGAATAAGTTTTGAGATGGAAAGCCTTTTTTCTATTCTTGAAAACAATAAAAAAAAGAAAGAAGGTTTTGTTTGGGAGTTTTATGCACCCTACTATGCTGAATTAAAAAAGAGAGGGTATGTTATGCCTCTGGTAATGCAGGTTTTTTATAGAAAGTATCAGGCGGCGGCTAAAAAGTGGTTTAAGGACGAGAAAAACGCCAAACTTTACGATGAATTTATTAAGTGGAGTGTTGAAGGGTATAAATTCCTGAAGTTGAAAATTAAATGGGAATTTTAGAATGTTTCAGGGTCTAATTCTATCTTTTTAAAGACAGGCTCTAAGATTTCAAGTGCTGTTTGCTGATGCTCTTTTACCGCTTGCTGAAATTTATACCAGTGTGAGTTGAAGAAGTTTTCCCTGTTTTCGCAAAAAAAAGTGGTTACAGGTATTGTTGATGGGATTTCAGTTTCAATTGAGGGGGTCTTTAAAGCCTTACTTATCCACTCATTTTTTGAGTATTCAGGCATTTGCCCGTATTGAAAGTATAGTTTCATTCTTTTTTTCTTGTAATAATCCCCGTGTCTGAATTCTTTGTAATAGCATTTTTTGAGGGTTTCAATGGTTTCTTTTTTTGCCTTTTCCTTTAAATTTCCTTTTAAGTTTTTGTTTTTAAAATTCCACAGGTAATCAAAGATTTTTTCTACTGCATTTAAAAACCTTTCTGTATTGTGCACTTCTTCGTTTTTAGAGATAAGCCTTTTGTCTTTCCATACTTTACCAGGAATGTCGGGATTTGTTTTTGCATCTGCATGTCCGATATTTGGCAGCATTCTCTCAATTACCCCCTTCATTCCGTTAAAGCAATCGTAGTATCCAACAAAGTTTTGATGTGCAAATGAGTCTGCGTATGTATGAAGGGCTATTCCAATTCTGTAAAGGTTTTTGGTTTCTAATGCTTTTTCAAGCAGTGTTTTTACATTTTTACTGTTGGGGGTTGTGTTTAAAAGGTGAAGTTTTCCGTCTTTTCTCATTGTTGAATTGTTGTCATAATCTCCCGGGAAAAAGTGAAAGCAGGGGTAAATCCTCATCAACTCTTTTTTAGGCTTTAAAATATCCATTGTCTGGCTTATATAGTTTTTGTATTCTTCACCTTCTTTGATGTTTACTCTGCATTTTTCGCAATTATCGTCTGTGTACTGAGATGAGTATGCGAGTATATAGGAAGAATCTTCGTCAAAGCCTGCCTTTCTTGCAATAATGTAAACAGAATAGTAATGAAACTCAATGTTCATACTATATCCCCCTTGAATTTTTTATGTATTTTTCAAAGGCAATAATTGCTGCACCGTATGCCCCCATTAGTTGAGGGTATTTTGGGAGAAAAATCTTGTAACCTGTTTCCTCTTCAAGCATTTTTTTTATAGCCTCGTTTTTTGCAACTCCCCCTGATAGCATTATTGGTGGGGTAAAGGCAACAGAGTTAATCATTCCAACTATCCTGGTAACAAGGCTTCTGTGCAGTCCCTTTAAAATAGCATCTATCTCTTCTCCATAGGCAAGGAGGGAGATTATCTCTGATTCAGCAAAAACTGTGCATGTTGAGGAAATCTTCAATTCTTTTTTCGCATTGAGGGCTATTTTCCCTATCTCCTCAACAGAGATTTCCATCTTTCCTGCGGTATGCTCTAAAAATCTGCCTGTTCCTGCTGAGCATTTGTCGTTCATTGTAAAGTCAAGAACCCTTCCCTTTTTGTCAATAACAATCACCTTGCTGTCCTGCCCACCTATGTCAACGAGAGTGCCTCCAAATCCAAGAGCATTATATATTCCCTTTGCATGGCAGGTTATTTCAGTCAGGTTTTCCTTTGCATCTTCCACCAATTTTCTCCCATAGCCTGTTGAAATAATCGGGATGTTTTCTTCCTTTAAATCGCTTTTTACCTTTTCAATCAACTTCTTTACCTGCTCTTTTATTCTTGGTTTTGTGTTTTCAATGTGTTTGTTGATTATAATCTTTTGCTCATTAATAACCACCAATTTTACAGTGGTTGAACCAACATCAATTCCTATTGCTTTATCCATTGCTAACTCCTAACATTTCAAAAAATGATTCTATTCTAATTACAGTTTGCTCCTCTGAATAGGCGTTTTCATCATTCTGGTCTGCCTCAAGCAGCATTGCCGGAATGCTAAATTCCTCTATAAGTTTGTTTCTCTGGTCCATCTGTCCCATTGAATAAGGTTTGCATGAGCGGTCTGAGTGGAGAATAACTCCGTCAAGGTTAAATCTCTTAACCATATCTGCCATTGTTTTAAGCTTATGACCTGCTCCTCTGTTTAAAATTGGTGATAGGTAAACCCTTGCCATTACCTCAAATTCATCTTTGTTTAAATCCATTAACGGAGCAAGTTCTCCCCATGCATAGGTGTATGTTGATATAGGGATGTTTATCCCTTTTTCTGCAAGTTTTAATGCAAGTTCCCTCATTTTAAACCATATGGGAAGATTGTCCCATAAAAGCCTTCTCTTCTCCTTTTTTATTGCACCAATTCCTGAATTTACTCTAAATTTTACCTCTTTATACATTGTATTGTAAAAGTCAACAGTCTCCCTATCCCCTCTCATTTCAACAATGGGGGCCATAAATACAAATTGGTCAAAAACTGTTAATGGTGATGGCCTCTTTGCACAGAGGTTGAGTATTTCAAGCCATAGCTCGGTTGCATCTTTTGAAAACTTGATTACTTCTTTTAAATCCTTTTCTTTGAGGCTTTTACCTGCCGCCCTTTCAGCGATAGGGAGGAGTACATTTTTTAATTGCTTTTTTACATAGTCAACCTGGTGGGGTTCAATATCCCTGTAAACAAAAGGAGTGTCAATTATCACAAGGGGAATGTTTAGGTATTCCTGAAGCATTCTATACCAGTGCAAAACAGTCTGGCATATATTTGAGCATGCGACAAGTAAATCAGGTTTTGGAAGTTTGCCTGCAGGGGTTTTCCCTGATAGCAAAGAGCCTATGTCTGTTCTAACATAGGAACATACATTTTGTGAAAGCCCCTGTTTTTGTGCTGTTTTTATTAAATCCATCTGCACCCTTCTTGCACCGCATAATGCTGCGTGGTTTTCAGGGTAAATTAGAAAAAATCCAAGAGCTTTGAGTATTTCAATAGGTGCTCCTGATGTTACCCATGCCACAGGCTTTACCCCTTCAATATACCTTCCTTTAAAGTAATGGGAAGAGACAAATTCTTTTGTGTATGCTGTAATTTTCAAAGGAGGATTTAATGGGGAATTTTCTCCTGTTATTTTTTCAATCTTTCTCTCCCCTATCTTTCGCTGTCTTTTTAGATATGGTTTTCCAATTAGATTTGTCATCAGGTAATATCTTATAAACTTCAACACATTCATTGTAATGTCTCCATAAAAACCTCTAACCTTGTTATTGCCTGCTGGGATAACTCTTGATTTATATCTGTGTCTATTAGAATTGACTTTATGCCATTTTCCCTTAATCTTTTTCTTATGTGTGGGATGTAAAAGTATTCCTGTTCGCAAAAGGTTACAATGTAAAATATTACTCCCTTTGCGTTTGTTTTTTTTGCAATTTCAAGCAATCTCTTTACCCTGAAATCAACACTATCCCCCCTTGAAGGGTCAGGTGGGGAGTTTATTATAGATTTTGCAAGCCTGTTAAAAGGGTTATTTCCCTCTGAGGGGGGGTAAAGCCTTCTTCCTGTTATAGCAAGGTCATCTCCGGCAACAATGCCGTTCTTTTGATTTATTACCTTAAAGATTTCCATAGGTTCAGCCAAAAGCCCGGATATAATTACTGGTGTCTTTTCTATTTTTGAATCTTTTTTGTACATTAAATAAATGTCTTTTGCAATTTCAATAAACTCTTCAGCTGGGAGGTATTCTTTTGTTCTTATTAGTGAGTAGAATTTGTAATCATCTATGTCAAGGTAAAGCCTCTGGTCTAAAAGTTTTTTAAGGACAAGATTTGCCTTTTCCTCAATTTCAATGTGTTTTTTTAGTTCTTTGTAAGACGGTTTTTGCCCTGTCAATTCTGAAAGCATATTGTAAATCTTTTCTATCTCTTTTGTGATGAAGTCAATATCAACACTCCTTCTCCCCCTTGGGGTGTAAAATGTAAAAACCTTTTGTTTTGGTTTGACAAAATCAAGAAAGATGCTTCCTAACCCCTGCAACGAATCGCAAGTATGAGGTATGAGGAACATATCACAAATATCCAGATTCTTTTTTAAATGATAGGTTAAAATAGAGTGGACGACTGAACAAATGTATGTCTGAATATGTGCCTTACTTTCAAGGGTATTTAGTTTGGGAGGTCCCCATATTTCGACTGGCAGGATATTAAAAGCCCTGAAAATTGCTTTTGGGTAATGATAGGGTGCAACCCCGATGATTTTTCCACCTTTTGCTTTAAATTTTTGTATGGTTTCTATCCTTCCTTGTACTTTTAGCATTTAACCTCCTTATTTAATTGATTATTATAGCAATTAGTTACTAAAATTTTCAATTTTTTAACCTTTTGTTTTATTTAAATGTTAGCCTGGGTTAAAATATTCAAGACAGGAGGATAGATGATTAAAAAGTGGAAAGAAAGAATAAGAAGGGCTGCTGATTCTGAGTACGCATTAGTTTTTTTGTGCCTCACCTCATTTGCTGAAAGTTCTTTTTTTATAATACCGCCTGATTCTCTTTTAACTCCAATGTGTCTCTTTGACCCAAAGAAGTGGAAAAAATTTGCGTTTTTTACAACAATTTTTTCTGTTTTAGGTGGGGTTTTTGGATATGGGATTGGTATGTTTCTATTTAACGAAGTTGCAAAGCCGATAATCAATTTTTACCACCTGTGGGATAAATTTCAGTATGTTGAGCATCTTTACAGAAGTTACGATTTCCTTGTGGTTTTTGTGGCAGGATTAACCCCTCTTCCCTACAAGGTTTTTACCATTGCTGCTGGAGTTTTTAAAATGAATTTATTGGGCTTTGTTTTTGCATCTTTATTTGGGAGAGGGATAAGGTTTTATATTGAGGCTTTTCTTGTTGCAAAATTTGGTGAAGAGGCATTGGAGTTTTTGGAGAAACACTTTGTTTTTGCCACTATTGTAATTGCTCTCGTAGTGGTTGCGGGAGTTTTAGTTTATTCCCTTTTCCTGAGGTAGTTTATGAAACGCTATTTAGTCAGGGTTTACGGAATTGTCCCGGGGGTAGGTTTCAGGTATTTTACCCTGTCTAAAGCAAAGCTGTTAGGGATAAATGGCTTTGTAAAAAACCTACCTGACGGAAGTGTTTTTGTGGACTGTGAAGGGGATGATGAGAATTTAAGAATTTTCCTTGACTATTTGAGAGAAGGCCCTCATTTTGCTCTTGTGGAAAGGATTGAAATACAGGAAGAAGCACCAGAAGGGTATATTGACTTTGAAATAAAAAGATAACTGACAAAATTTGTCGTTCGTCCTCTGTTTTTTATGTAGATTTTACACAATTTTTTTTAAAAATCCCGTTTAAATCAGGCATGGATATTGCAGTTAAATAAAGAGACTAAAAGTCTATTTAAGGGGGGACAATGAAAAGTAACAGAGGCTTTTCAATGATTGAGCTAATGATTGCAGCTGCAATCTTTGCTTTTGCTATGCTTGCAATTGCAGGTATGTCTTACACTTCAGTTTACCTTGTTAGTTCATCAAATTCAAGGTTTACCGCAACCACCCTTGCTTCAAGTGTTATAGAGCAGGCAAGGAACCATGGACAGGCCTGGGCAAGTTCTCTTGACGGAGATGTAAAATACTTTGACGAAGTAGGAAACGAGATTGATAGCCAGGGAGGCCAGATGGGTGTTGTTTTTAGAAGAACTATAACAACCCAGACTCTTGGAACAGGGACTTTAATGAAAGTAAAGGTTACCTGGACAGAAAGAGGGGAGGTAAAAAATGTTATCCAGAGCGCAATTATTTACTAATAAAAAGGGGTTTACCCTTGTTGAATTGATGGTGGGAATGGTTGTTGCAGTTATAGTTATGGGTATGACTTACGCAATTTTTACCTCACAGTTAAAACTTACAAAAACAGAGATGAGTATTAATGATTTGCAATTAAACACTCAAACTGCTTTAAGGTATCTTTCCAAAAAGATGAGAAACCTTGGGTTTGGAGTTACCACTAAACTTCCTGTTCCTTCCGTTATATGGTATGACGGAGACGAAGGAGCTTCCTCAAGTGGAGGAGGTGGCCAGGGAGGAGGCCCTGGTGGTACAAGTGGAGGGATAGCAGAGCTATCTATCTGGCCAACTGATAATCTTGCGTATTCTGATATGGTTGCTTTTTATTCATCAGATGTGCCAAGTGAAATCAAGGTTGTAACTTATCATCCGCATTCTCAGGTTGCTTTTTTAAAAGAGCCTAACATCTTAAGTGAAGGGGTTGAGCATGGCCATACTGACAAATATATAGGTCAGCTTTTGATGTTTTACGATGATGTAAATCAAACATTTGAGATTGTAAAAATAACAAATGTTGTGGCAGGAACCCATGGTGGAGTTGAAACCCAGGTTGTATTTAACCCTGGTTGGGGAGGCAATTCAAATCAGGGATTACCTTTTATCCCAACAAGTGCTGTTTATTTAGGCGATTATAATATGATGTATGTTGACAATAATAATATTTTAAGGGTTATTGAGGGGAATCAGAATATTCCATTAATGACAAATGTTCTTTCTTTACAGGTTGCCATGGGTGTTGATACGGATGGAGATAATGTTGTGGATAGCTGGACTTTTAATGAAAGCGATTTAAGTTCTCTTTACGAAGTAAAGGCAATGAAAATATATATAGTAACAGCTACAACAACAGAGCAAAAGGGTGTTTCTATGAGTGTTATGGATAAAATAAATCAGCTTGACCAGAATTCAAACGGATTGTGGAGTAGGGAAGTTGATTGGAGCACTGTGATAAATGATTTTCAGCAGGTTCATGGCTCTGCCCCCGGTGTTCCGAGGGTTTATTCTTTCGGCTGCCAGTTAAGAAATGTTTATACCTGTAATTGAGGGGGGTGTTATGTATAGAGAAAAAGGGGCTGCAACCCTTACAGCAACAATTATAATTTTGATGTTATTAAGTGTTTTAGGTATAACTTTGTTGTATCTTTCAAAGTCAAGTTTAAAAATAGCTACCAGTTTTGAGAAGAATGAGCAGGCTTTCAATGTTGCAGAATCAGGGCTTGAGAATATAGTAAGAACAAGGTTAAGTACATACAATGACCTTATAACTTACCTTTTTTACAATCCCTCTGATTTAGACTCTTTGCCTGATCCGAGGTTTGCAGATTTTGATGCCCTTATTAATGGCCAGGGGGCAAACGGATCTCTTTACTCAGCCTATTACTCACATTTTCCTTTTCTCAAAGGCTCATATGTTGTTGATGGTGGAAATCCTTCAGATTCAAGTGATGATGTTGTTGGTGAGTATTATATCAGGATTATTGATAATGATATTTTTATTAACGAAGATGGAGATTTGTTTAAGAATCAGCTTGAAGATGAGGATGGTGACCCTTCTAACGGTGTGGTACTTGCCAATATGCGAATAGACAGAGATAGAAATTTCTTTGTCCAGGGAAGGGGTATTATACGCCAGGGAACGAGAATTTTGGGAACAAAATTGATCACCATCAGGATTTGTGCTATTGAACAGGCATCAGGGACGCAAAAAGGCGGTTCTGCGGCTAATGCTAATGTGGCTAAAAGATTTTGTATACAATCAAATTTTATTCCACAATAAAGGGGGATTTTATGAGGAGGGTAATAAATTCAGCAATTTTGTGCTTGCTAATGATAACCTTTGCTTTTTCAGGTTATGCAGCCTGCACCAGAAAGGTTTTTGACCCGCTTGAACCAATAAACAAAACAGTACCACCAAATATTCTGGTAGTTGTGGATAATTCAGGTTCGATGGCATGGGATACAAGAAATCTGTATTTATATGATTACAGAACTAATACTTATGTGTGGTATGGTGATTATGCACCTGCTACTGGTGATTATTACCATTATAGCCTGGATTATCAGAAGTATTATTCAAGGATTAGAAGGGTTCAACCATATGAGAGGTTTGACTACAGTACACCGGCCGGTTTAACTCGTATTTCAACAGGTAATTATGCCAAGGTGGGAGAGATCCAGATTCCTGATAGTGGGAAAGTAGATTACGCAGGGTTTGCTGTTGATGTCTGGGTTCCATATGATGTGTATCGTAACAGAACTAAAGCAAATATTTCTATTAAGCTTGAACACGAAGGAATTGAGACAGAAATTAAGCCTACAAATCAGTGGTTTGCCTACAGATATTCAGATGGTTACGCTGGTTCACGGGATAGGAAGATAATTAACGGAAGGTATTATTACAGGTTGAGGGTTCAGTATGCATTCCCTCAATTTTACGGACAGGATAAGGCGGGTGTATGGAAGTTGTATTTAAAAACCTCTTATACAACTTACAGGTTGTATTATGAGAGGTTTGGATTGGCTTTCAATATATATGTTTCAAAAATGACAGCTTTGAAAACAGTTCTTAAAAGAATTTTTGAGGCAAATCCCGAAGTAAGGTTTGCCCTTGGCACCTATAAAGCAAGAGCCAGTTATACAACTGTTTGGGATGCTGATGGCTTAAAAAGAAGTTCTTACTACTGGTATGTTACTTCCTCAAATCCCGGCCTTTCTGTCTGGGAAGACTGGCCTTCTGATGGGATTGATACCCAGAGTAACAGGCAGTCTCTAATTGAATGGATTGATTTAAAGGATGCAAATCACGATGAAACAGTCAACGGTAGTTTGAGAAAAGAGATATTTGCAAGGGGATATACTCCTATACAATCTTGTATGAGAAATGTAAGAAGTTTTCTTAACTACAAATATTCTCAGGATAGTTATCAGGCATGCAGAAACTATGCGGTTGTTTTTATGACTGACGGTGAGTGCACAGAGAGAGGGTGTAGCAATACCACAATTAGAAACACTATTGCATCTATTTACAGAGATCATATTATTCAGGTTGGTACTTCAAGCAGAGGGACAAAAACATATGTAATAGGGTTATCTTTAAAAGAGGAAGATAGGCAATGGCTTGATGATTGGGCTGATGCTGGAGATGATGGGGATTATAGAAATAATTCTGCCCACGCTTATATGCCTCAAAATTCAGAAGAACTAATGGAGGCTTTTTCAGATGCAGTACACTCTGCCTCTGCACAGGAAGTTGTTATTAATTCAGATGTTATTTTTGGAACGATAAACCCGGATAAAGCACCTGCTGGGACAATCTTTCATGCAGATACTTTTACAACCCCTTCAGGGGCGACCTATGAAGGTAAATATCCTGCACTGGAAGCAAATATCATGTATACAACAAAGATATTTTATCCATCATGGGAAGGGGATTTAATTGCATATATGCCAATGTATAGAAGTGCAAGTGATCACAAACTTTACTACTTCCCTCAAATCTACGATTCTTCGACCGGTACATATAAACCAGATTATCCGAAAATATGGAGTGCAAGGGAAGAACTTTCAAAAGTTTTAAATGGCTATGATGATAATGGTAATCATGTGCCGGGTATTCGTGATGCTTTAGGAATGACAGGGTATACCACAACGGAAGATGACAGTATTCCGTGGAGAAATATTAAATTAGTGGTTCCTAATGGTGCATATCCTAATTTTACAATGATTAACCTAAACCAATTTGTATATGACTCTACCAATCAAAAATGGGTGCCTTCGCCAACTCTTGTCTCTCAGGTTGCAGATGCTGTTTATCCAGGGGATTCAAATGCTATTGGTAAAGCTGCAAAGTTAATCCATTTTGTTCAGACGAGAATGCTGGGAGATATAACATATTCTTCACCTTCTACAATTTTTGAACCTGAAATGGGGTTTGAGGATTGGAGAGATAGTTACCTAAAATACAAAATTGTAGCAAGGCATTTGAGAACTCCTGTTGTGGTTGTTGGAGCAAATGACGGTATGCTTCACGGCTTTAATGCTTATACTGGAAAAGAAGAATGGGCAGTTATCCCATGGGGTGTAATAGAAAGCTTAAAGCAAATGGTTGACAATTACGACCCTGAAAATAATCCATCAGGGCAGGTTGATGTGACAAACCAGGATTCTCTTGGAAGAAACATGCATATATATGGAATTGCTTCCTCACCTAAAATAGTTGATATTGGCAACCTTGATGATGATAATCCTGACAATGATGAATGGCGCACAGTTTTAGTATGTGGTCTTGGAGGAGGAGGTAACTCTTACTTCTGCCTTGATGTTACAAACCCATTAAATCCTCAAATTAGATGGGATACATCTACAAATTCTGATTTTGATGATTTAGGAGAAACCTGGGCTTATCCTGCAATGTGGCTTACTAAAATGGGGAATGATTATTACAATGTAGGATTCTTTACCTCTGGGTACAGCACCGACAATAGCAAAGGGAAAGAGCTGTATGTAATGAATATAGCTACTGGAGATTTAATTACTAAAAAATCAATTTTATCCGGGCGCAATGATGACTTCCTGTTTGCTGCTCCTGCTGGAATTCTTAATCCTGATGCAAGGTTTATTAAGGGTGTTTATGTTGGCTCAACCCATGGGGAATTGTTTAGATACGACTTAATGGCTGATGATGTATGCGAGGTTTTTGACACAAATAACGGCTATGCAATTATTACTTTGCCTGCTGTTTATGTGGATAGCTCCAATAATGAATGGGTTTCTATTGGAGAATTAGGTTGCCAGGATGTATATTCTGGAATCTTTGCCAATAATGCAGTGCTTTATACTTTTAAAGCATATCCAACAAGATCCTGTAATGGTAGCAAGAATCTTGTGGATTTGACGCAATATGTGGATAATTCAAATTTCAACACAGAAATTCCTTTAGGCGGTAATGATGGATACTATTTTGAATTAAAGAGAAACGAAACAATGTTCGCAGATCCGCTTATTACAACCTACTTCTATGAGGATGCAGACACAGGGGCAACAAAATTTGAAACCGTTAGTGTTTTTGTTACCTATCAGTATCCAGAAAGTGGAGATTATTGCGGATTGGGTACTTCTTACCTTTATATATTCGGGGTAACAGATTTGTTTGTAGGAACGAGAGAGGATAACCAGAATGATTACGGTTCAATGGTTTCAAAGGGAAGAAGCGGAAGCCCGGTTAGGACAGGGGTGAGTGGAACAGTATGGATAAATACTCCTGACGGGCCTTTGAGAATTATGCCTCTTGATGATAGTGCAGGTTCTTCATCAATTCCAATATATTCACCTTTGTCAACTAACTGTTCAGATGCTAAAAAAGTAGGAGCTGGCTCATGGGTAGTATATTAAAAAATAAAAAAGGGTTTTCTCTTGTAGAATTACTTGTTGCTATTGCGGTGCTCATAATTATTATGGGCGCCGCAGCCCTTACTGTTGGCACTTCTACAAGGGATGCAAGGACAAAAAAGGCTGCGTTTGTATTTAAGACTATGTTAACTGATGGTTCGAAAGAAGCAATGTCAAGTTATAAACAAATTATTGTTGAATTAGACCCCTCATTTTCCTCTGGTTCAAGGTTCAGGATGTATATAGACAGTGATGAAAATTTTTCTTACGGTGGAGCAAATGACAGAATACTTGCTTACTTTGTTGTGACAGGAGACAAAGTAGACCCTGGTGCACCGGCTGGTTTTAATGGTGATTATTATTTTGTTCCAGATGTTGTTTTTTCAGGGAGTATTGAAGGTGGGGGCAATAGCCTTGACCTTTCTTCGATATATGGGACAGGATTTGAAAACATTCCAATTTTGGGAGGAAATGCAAAAATCATTATAAGGCCGGAAGGGGTCTTTGTTGTAAAGCAGGGAGGAGTTGAACTTCCTGCTGGTGGCCTGGTATTATTCAGGCATACTGATGATATTGATGAGGGAGTTCAGGACAGGCAATACTTTGTTTTAATTACAAAGACTTTTTTAAGGATTTTAAAGCTTGAAGATGATGGAAGCGGTAACTATGTTCCAAAAGAATTGTAGTAATTGATAAATAGAGAAAAATTAACCCCGCTTTATGCGGGGTTTTTATTTGCTATTTTTTGAATTCTAAATAAAGAAATTAAATTATTCAAGTGTAAAAGCAATTGCCATGTGCCCTACCCAGTGTTTAAGTGAAAAGGGTGCTGAAATTCCAAATCCATAACCTTTTAATGGCACAATTGGGTCAATATAGGTATCGTCATAGCGGACAAAGTGGCCGTAGAGATTTTTTCCTGTTAATTTTTCAATTGTTTTTTCTGTTGTTAATAACCCAAAGGGTATTGAGTATCTTCCACACCAAAGTGTTTTCTCGTAAGCTCCATCTGACACAATCCGTTTTATTCTTGTCTTTGTAATCTTTCCCTTATAGTATTTGTCAAATAATTCAAGGTCATGCTCTCTTGCTTTTTTATGCCCCTCTTCTCCCTTTCCAAATTCAAGGTTGTGAAAGTCTTCCCCATAATGGTTTGCATCTGCCGATATTAAAAAGACAACTTCATTAAGATTAAGATTTTTTTCTTTAATGTATGAGACAATTGCCTTTGATAATTCAGAGGACAATTTTTCAATATGCGTTAAATCCATTGGCGGTATCATTACTGGCATTATTTCAATTCCTCTGTCATAGTAATTCAAAAATGGCAGCACTGCTTCAATTGAATGCTCATTTGCGTGAAGGATGTTGCTTATTATATAGTCTTTGTCGTTTAATTTTTGTTTTAAATACTCCCTCATATCAGAGACTTTTACTGGGTTATAAGGGGCATACCAGTATGAGTAGTTGTCAAATATAAGGGTGTTGGTTACTTTTCCTGCAATCTTTCTCGCTGCTTTGTGGGTTACCCCAAATATAATAGCCAGTTTTTTCCCCTTTATCTGTTTGATAAGGGAATTTAAAGTTACTCCTGAGTAAAGGTGGTCGTCGTGGGGAAATATTGCAGCAACAATATTCCCATCAATTCTGTTGTAAGGCAAATTCATTCTCTCAACAGTTTTAATTAACTCTTCAATCTGTTTGTTGCTCCAAGCATAAGAGATGTCATCAAATGGTTTTCTTACATTGTCCTTAGAAAAAACCGCAGTCCCGAATAGCAAAAAGACGCTTAAAAAAATTAAATATCTCATAAATCCTCCCTTTCAGAGGTAATATAGTGGCAACCTGAACTTTCCCTGTTTCTCAAAGCCTGACTGGAAATTACCCTTGCAACTGTTATCATATTCCTTAATTCAATCAGCCTTTTTGATAGTTTATTTTCCTTGTAAAAGTTTTCAACCGTGTTGTAAAGAAAGAGAAGGTCAGTGTTTAATCGTTTTAACCTTTTAGGTGAGCGAATTATCCCTGCATAGTTCCACATTAAATTTCTTATGTTTTCAATATCTCCCTCAATTAAAACAGGGTCGGCAATGTTTCCCTCCGGTTCTATCCAGTCTGGAATCTGACTGATTCTCTTTTCTGATAGTTTATCCTTCTTTTTTGTTAAGGTTTCTGCACATTTGTATGCCATAACAAGCCCTTCAAGGAGAGAGGTTGAGGCTAACCTGTTTGCCCCGTGCAACCCTGTGCATGCACACTCTCCAATTGCATAAAGCCTCTTTATCCCTGTCTCTCCGTTTAACTTTGCCTTTATCCCACCGCAAAAGTAATGGGCGGCCGGGATTACAGGAACAGGATTATTTTCAATATCAATGTTTTTTTCTATGCATTTTTTATAGATTTGTGGGAATCTCTTTTTTATATCGTATTTCTCTTTTACCTTTGTAAGGTCAAGATAAACACAGGGCTCTTTAGTTTTTGTTAAATAATCAAATATTGCCCTTGAAACAATATCCCTCGGGGCAAGAGAGCCTAAAGGGTGATAATCTTTAATAAAGGGGTAGCCGTTTTTGTCAACAATTTCTGCCCCCTCTCCCCTCACTGATTCTGAAATTAAAAATCTTTCATTTGAATAGGGAAGGTAAAGGGTTGTTGGATGAAACTGAATAAACTCAGTATTTATTACCTCGCATCCAGTCCTAATTGCCATTGCAATTCCGTCTCCTGTTGAAGAGTCAGGGTTTGTTGTGTGTTTAAAAATATAGCCAACACCCCCTGTGGCAAGCACTGTGCTTTCTGCAAATATTTTTATTACCCTTTTTTCTTTTAAAAGGTATGCATAGACCCCCCAGACTTCTTTTTTTCTATACCTTTCTTCTGGGTTTCTTGAATGATGTGTGTTATCTATTAAGTCAATTGCCATACAGTCTGTAATAATTTCTATATTTTTGTTTGCTTTCGCTTTTTGTATTAGTTTTAACTCAATCTCTCTTCCTGTATAGTCTTTCTGGAATAAAATTCTTGGTATTGAGTGTGCCCCTTCTTTTGTATAAACAAATTTGCCTTTTTGTTGTGAGAACTCAACTCCAACTTTTTCTATCAGAAACTCTTTTATTACTTTAAAAGCTGTTGAGGCTATTTCTTTTGCAACCTTTTTGTTTACTAATTTTCCCCCTGCCTTGATTATGTCTTTTACAATAAGGTCTGGGGAATCTTTTTCTCCTAATGCAACTATTCCGCCCTGCGCATAGTATGTATTGGACTTTTCTAAATTACTTTCCTTTGTTATTAAGCAGACACTTTGTCCATTTTCGGCAAGGTGAAGGGCTAAGGATAGCCCGCTTATCCCTGAGCCTATAACAAGTGTGTTAAAGAGCATGGCTATTTTGTTGAAAACTTTTCAATAAATTTCTTTAAAACAGGAGGTAATTCAAGAAACGCTCTTATATTTGAATCAGTTAAGGTTTTAACATCGGGTATATTAGAGACAAATTTTTCTGGAATCCTTGAGGACTCAAGCATTTTTTCATTTTTTGAAAACAAAAGCATTCCTGTGTAGCCGGTAATGTAAAAGGCAACAGGCACTGCTATAACTTTAACCCCTATAAAGTGTTTTTTAACCCTTGGTAAAACATAGGAATAGCATTCCCCATATATGTGAAAATCGGAAATCAACTGGATTATTACACCATCTTCCTTTATTACCCTTTTAAGTTTTGTATAAAACTCTTCTGAGATAAGAATCCCTGCTTTGTCAAATGGGTCTGTTGAATCAATTATAATTATGTCCAATGAGTTTTCTTTTAAGTTATCAAGGTATTTAAATCCATCCCCTATTTCAAGCTTAAACCTTGGATCTTTTTCGCATATTTTCCCCCATGGGAAATGCTCTCTGCAAACTTTTACAACATTTCCATCAAGTTCGCACATTGCAATTTTTTTTATGTTTTTATGTTTTAAAAGGTGATAGGCAACTCCAAAGTCTCCACCGCCTATTATTAGTGCTTCTATATTTTCCCTGTTTACAAGTCCAACCGGGATGTGAGCCATAGGTTCGTGATAATACGCTTCCATAAGGTTGGATACATTAAAAACATTGTCTAAAATTAACATTTTTCCGTGCAATCTGTTTTCTCCAACAAGGATGTCCTGATATTTGCTTCTTTTGTGATAGTGCACCCTTTCTATTCTGTGGACAAAGGCAAGTTCAGGCCCCATTGTTTCAAAAAGCTCTATTCTATCCCTTCCGAAAATTCCGTAAACCTCCATTTACCCCCCTAAAATTGATTTATTATTTTGTATTTTTCTTCCATATATTCCTGTTTTGAGATTTTTCCACTTTTGTATAATTTTTCAAGTTTTTGAAGTTTTTCAAGCAGAATATCAGCGCTGTTTCTGTATTGATTTGTATAATACTGTTGCTTTGTGCCAGTTGAGTGAATGGTATTGCTGTTCTCCTTTTTTTCTTTTCTCAAAATTGCAACAGCTTTAAGTGTACTTGTATCAGGTGTTTTTAATCTTGATATAAGTTTTACTAATTTCTGGCTTTTTTTTATTTGATTAGCTTTATTCAGAGAAATAAGTGATTTTTTAATTTCCCCTTCAAAGAAAGCAATATACCCTTTTAGCAAATGGTATGAGTATGAATGGCTTTTGTAACAGTCTTTGTTTTTCCCAAGTAACTTTAATGCCTTCTTCAATCTATTTTCTTTTATTAAATTGAAAACTTCTTTGTTTTTACATGTTTTCAAGTCTAAATCTGGAAAGTCTATAACCTCTTTCCATGGCCAGACTGTTTTTATAACTTCATTTGAGGAGTTTAAAAAAAAGGATTTCTACAACCTTTGATGTTTCAGGGTAAATGGGTGTTTTTGAACAAACAGTGGTTTGAAATTCAATGTTTTTGTTTTTCAATACAAGACCGTCTCTTGAATGAAATACTGATATTTCAAAATCAATAGTCCCTTTTTTGCATGGAATTTTTCCTTTTAAAAAATCCTTTTCCACTGAGAGATTTTTAAGGTCAACAAATATAATGTCAATATTTCCGAAAGTTTTGTAAATCTTTATTAAATCCTTTTCTGTTATCCTTTCCCGGCCTATTTTGTGGTTTTTTAGAAAGTCTGAGAATGCTTTGCGATTAATTACCTCTAATTTTGTGTTTTTTTTGATTTCTTCTTCAAGAAAGCCTGTAAACTCGTATGGAGTGTTTTCAGACGGTATAAAAACTACTCCGTCTGCTTCTGATTCTATTTCAGGGGAGTGAATAAGTTTTACTTCAAAACCCTTTGCAATGAATGGGATAGCAATTATAATTAAGACAACTATTATTTTCTTCATATTTTAAGTTTACCGCAATTGAAGTTTGAGGTGAAATTTTTTTAAATGTTTGTGTATAATGGTTGAGAGGTGAATAATGGATTTTATAGAGACAATACTTGCTGTTGCATTTGGATGGTACCTTTTTCAGAAGGTTGTATCAATTCTTACAGGCAACCCAACCTGAGTGGACAATTCCTGTAAGTATTACAGGGATGACGATTAGTCTTTTATCCTTTTTATGTGAGTTTCCCCATTGTATTCAAAAAATTCTATTAAGCCATCTTTTTCAAGTTTTTTTACAAGAGATTTGAGTTTACTTGTATTTATTGAAAGGCTGTCTGATAATTCCTGAATTGTACATGGCCTTATCCCGACGGTTTTTAAGACAACCTCTTTAAGCAACTCTCCTTTAAGGTGTTCAATTACACTGCCGTTTGATGAATAGTATTTTACAGGCTCTGCAATATCACCTAAAATATTTTTTAATTTGTTTATACTCTCTTCTGATGCGCTTTTTGCAAACCCTTCGGCAGGCGGCCTGAAAACAGTGTTTATCTGCACCTTATCTGGCTTTATTAAGTCTATTTTTTCTTTTATGTGCAAAAATTCTTCTTCCGTTGTATTTATTCCTTCAACCAACAACACTTCTAAAAGGTAATGCCCCTTAAATTCTTTTCTCATTTCAATTAATCCGTTTACATATCTGTTGTAATCTGAAAATTCTCTGTGTGGCCTGTTTATCTTTAAAAAGGTTTTTTCAGTTCCCGCATCTAAGGAAGGCACAAGGTAATTGCATTGCTTACAGTTTTCTCTTATTTCTTTTTTAAAAAGAAGAGAACCGTTTGTAAGAATAACAACTGGAATGTGTGTAATTTCCTTTATCCCTTTAATTAAATCCCCTAAACTTTTGTATAAAGTTGGTTCTCCGCTTCCTGCAAAGGTAATGAAGTCAGGTAAGGCTTTGTGGTTTTTTATTAACCACTCTTTTAATTCCTTTAAAACAACTCTATAATCAAAATCTATTAAATCTTTTTTTGGGGTACCTGTTCCCACTTCACAGTAAACACAGTTAAATGTGCAGTATTTTTGTTTCGGGAAAAGATCAATTCCCAATGACCGTCCAAATCTTCTTGAAGGTACAGGACCAAAGATATACTTCATTTTAGTTTTCCTTTACAAGTATTTTTGATGCCATTCCCCTGCCAATTGCAACTGTACTTCCATTTACATCAAGGAGAATGGGGCAAATTTTATCCTTTTTTTTGATTTTTATCTTTACCCCTTCTTGAATTCCAAGTTTATAGAGTTTTAATACAAAGTTTGACCCGCCATTGAAACTTACAATCTCAACTTCTTTGCCCTGTTTTGCATTTAATAAAGTTTCCATAAATACTCCTAAAAGATTATAATCCCTAAAAGCCTTGCTGCAAACCCTAAAATTGTTGCAAGGATTAGTGTTCCAAAAATTACATAAGTTGTCGCTTTTTTACCTGTTTCCCTGTATAGAACGGGGATTGTTGATATACACGGTATGTAAAAAAGGGTAAATACTGCATAGACAAACATTTGTGTGTGGGTCATCACTGTCCCAAGGTTATTTGTTCCAAGTGCCTGGAAAAGCATCATTAGTGATAATTCTTTTTTGAAGATTCCGAAAATTAGTGTTGTCCCCACCTTTTCAGGTAAGCCTAATAGATAAACAGTTAATGGCTTTAACGCAGAGTTTATTATAGTGTCAACAGAATAGTGTTCCATGTAAACCATAATAATACTTCCCACAATGAGAAGGGGAAGTACCACTGTAATAAAGTCTTTTATTCTAATCCAGGTTTTAATTAACACATTTTTTAAAACAGGCATATGGTATTCAGGGATTTCAAGAACAAGGCCTGGCACAAGTTTTTTGTCAATTCTGGTAAGGATTCTTCCTATTATTCCGATAACAAGAATGTTTACTATGTAAAGGGCTATTGCGTACCATTTCCCAATGTAAAAACCAACAAGACCGAAGATAATAACTGTTCTTGCAGAGCAGGGGATAAGTACGGATAATGCAGCGGTAATAACTCTGTCTCTTGTGTTTTCAAGGTTTCTTGCAGCCATTACGGCTGGGATAGAACAACCGTAACCTAATACAAAGGAGACAACAGCCTTGCCGTGTAACCCGATTTTATGCATTATAGAGTCTGCTAAAAATGCTATTCTTGCCATATAGCCTGTGTCTTCAAGAATTGCAAGGCCTATCAAGAATGGAACAATATAGGGGATAGCAATGCCTAAAGCACCTCCGACACCCTGCACCAATCCTATTAAAGTTAAAGATAGCATTTTGTTTGAAATAGATGTTTCAATGTATTTACTTAACAAGTCAAACTTATCAAGGATAAGGGTTTCAAAATGGGCTCCAACATTGAATATTATGGAGAATAGCCCGTAAATTACAGCAATAAGAATAATGTATCCCAAAAATGGATGGAGTACAAAGTTATCTATTTTGTCTCCCAATGATATTGTTTCTCTATTTTTTGAGAAGGTTGTTACCTGTTCAAATATGCTCATTGCAAGGTTGTGCCTTTCTGCAGCTATAACAAACTTCGCTTCTTTGCCGTGATGCTTTTCCAATTTATTTTTTGCTTTTTCAATGTGGTTTTTTATATTTTTATCGTATTTTTCAATTGTCTTAACATAGTATTTATCTTCTTCAAGAAGTCTTATGGCAATTGTTCTCGCTGGAATGCTTAATTCTTTTATTGCCTCAGATGGGATTTTTTTTGCAAGAGACTGAATTACATCCTCAACATCTTTCTGGAATTTAAGGGTAATTGAATTTTCTGGTACTTTGTTTTTATTTGCAGCCCTTATTACTTCAATAACCCCTCTTCCCCTTTTTGCAGATGTTGGGATACATGGTATGTCAAGCAATTTCTCTAATTTTTTTTCATCAACAAGTATTCCCTTTCTCTTTGCCACATCTATCATATTTAATGCAAGAACCATAGGCCTTTGAAGTTCAATCAACTCTATTGTTAATTCTAAACTTCTTGCAAGCACTGAAGAGTCTGCGATATTTATAATTGTTGCGTCTTTGTGCTTTACAAGGAATTTTTTTGCTTCTAACTCTGCCTTATCCTGCGGGATTAAGGAGTATGTACCTGGCAGGTCAACAATTTTGTAAATTCTTCCAAAAAGGTTTAATTCACCTTCCTGATAGGTAACGGTTGCACCTGGAAAATTTCCTGTTAAAGCTTTATATCCTGAAAGTGCATTGAAAAATGTGCTTTTTCCGCTGTTAGGTTGTCCAACAAGTATAAGGTTTTTCATTTCTCTTCTCCTATAATTTTTTGCAATAATTTAAGGCATTCCGTGTTTTTATTGAAAAATTTAACCATTTTTTTAAACTTTCTATATGTTTCTTCGTGTATAAAGTGTTCAAATGAACACGCATCGCGTTCCGCAATGTTTTGCTCTATTTGTAATATTGAACTTAAAAACTCAACTAAAAGGGTATGCTTTTTATATACCTGCTTTGCGAGGTTTTTACCTTTTTCTGTAAGTTTTATATTTCCATAGCTTTCATGCTCCACAAGTTCTTTTGCTTTTAGTTGCTTAATCGCCTGGTTTACAGAAGAAACCTTATAGTTAAAGAAACTCATTAAGTCTTTAACCCTTACTTCTCCCTTTTGCTTTTTAATAATTAAGATAGCCTCAAGGTAATCTTCCAGGCTTTTTGAAAGTTTTTCTTCCATTTTTGCCCCCTTTTTGTTTATAGGCATTACTATATTATATAGTCTAAACTATAAAGTCAAGTTTTTTTATACAATAATCTGGCATTGTTTTTGCTATAAAATAAGTGAAAAAAGAATTTTGGAGGATGAAATGAAAAAGGCAATTTTAATTTTAATGCTTTTGACAATCCCATTAATAATGTTTGCTGATACCTCAAACAATGAGGAGAATCTTTACGGCATAGGGGTCTCGTTTGCAAGGCTTGCTGATGTTGAGGGAAGTGTAAATGTTTACAGGGACTCCTATCAATTGGAGAAAGCAGATAAAAATTTACCTTTAAACCCTCTTGATGTCGTCAAAACAGCCCCTGACAGCAGGGCGGTAATTCAATTTATAGACGGCACTCTTTTAAAGATTGGGGAAGATACAAAGGTTGAATTTCTGGAAATTGATGGAAACAAGAGTTCTTTTGCAATGATTGTAAGGCTATGGTCGGGGAAAGTTTATTACGATGTTTCTGATTCTGAAGAGTTTGGGGATAGGACTTTTAGAATAGATACAAAAGATTCCACTATTTTTATTCTTCAGCATGGTCAGTACAGGATTGATAAAAATTCTTTTGAAACAGATGTTAAGGTTGTTAGCGGTAAAGTTGAAATAGATGTAAACGATGGGGCTAAACTTGTTCGTTCGGGAGAGGCTGCTATTGTAACAAATGATGGCAATATTCAGACATTTATATTCAATACCTTTGACAATGACGATTTTGATCTCTGGGCAGCAAATTCTTATAAAAGAAAGGTTGTTGTAAGCGAGAAGTATGTCCCGAGGGAAATAAAGCACTATGTTTATGAATTAGATTCTTACGGTACATGGGTTTACGATGATACTGTAGAAGTTTATGTGTGGAGGCCTTATATTGTTGAGACAGATTGGGTCCCTTATTCTTACGGAAGATGGGTGTGGTCTCCTTTTGGTATGACATGGGTTTCCTACTACCCATGGGGTTATGCTCCCTTTCACTATGGTTACTGGAATTTTTCCGTTTCCTTTGGCTGGGTCTGGGTTCCAGATGTGTGGTACTCTCCAGGATGGGTTACATGGACTTATTGGGATTCCTATGTTGGCTGGTATCCCTGCACTTACTACAGAGGAAGGGTTGTAAGGTACCCTGTAAGGTATAGAAGAGTGGTATATGCTCCTGTTGATAGATTTTACAGGAGAGGGGTAAGGTATAGAACTTCTCCTTTGCCTGCAAATAGAAGAATTGTTCAGGTTAGAAACCCTATACTTCCTGATCCTGTTGCTTTAAGAAGAAACCCCAGGGATGCAGTTGTAAGGGCATTGCGTAAACCTGTAACAAGGGAAGTAATAAACAGAAGGGTTGTTGAAATAAGGAAAAGGGTAAATTCTAATATTTCACATGAGAGAGTGACAACAATAGGTGGAGTTAGAAATAGAACAGTAATCACAGAAAGAGGGAATGTAAATTCAGGGAAAAGAGTAATTTCAACTGAAAGAAATAGGGTAATAAGAAATAGAGGGTCTTCTTCTAATTCAAGAGTGATAAGAGGGAATAGCCCTGTTATTAAAAATGATAAAAGAGATAATTCAAGAACAATTAGAGCTAAACCTCAAGTTATAAGAAACGAAAGAACTATTGAGAGGAATAATTTTAATAGAAATTCAACACCAGTTTACAGGCAGAATAAGGTTATAGAGAGAAATACATCCGAAAGAAGCACCACACCGGTATACAGGCAAAACAGGACAATTCAAAACAGAAGTACATCAGGGATTCCCACATACAGGCAGAGGACCATTGGAGAGAAAAAATATACAATTCCAAGGACAAATGACAGAACAATTATTAACAAAAACAGGAATTCTTCAATGGGTTCGAAAACTTATTCAGGTAAATCAAGGAGTTATTCAAGAAGTTCAAGAGGGTATTCTTCTAAAACTAAAAGTTATTCAAGTGGCTCTCATTCAAGGTCAATAAGGATTACCCCGAAAAGCTATTCTCCAAGGAGTTATTCTCCAAGGAGTTACTCAGGCGGTTCAAGAAGAACAATAAGAAGAAGATAAAAGAAAAGCGGGGTTTTCCCCGCTTTTTTTATGCCCATTTTCCTGTTTTCAGGTATTCATCTATTGCCTGTGCCGCTTTTTTCCCCTGTCCCATAGCGAGAATAACGGTAGCTCCGCCTGTTACAATATCTCCCCCTGCAAAAACCCCTTTTTTGCTTGTCCTACCTTCTTCGTCTATTTTAATAATTCCCCATCTTTTCACTTCAATATCAGGCTGTGTTTCCTGAATTAATGGGTTTGGTCCCTGCCCGATTGCCATAATTACAGTATCTACAGGAAATTCAAATTCACTTCCCTCTATTGGAATAGGCCTTCTTCTTCCACTTTCGTCAGGCTCCCCACATCTTGTTCTTATGCATTTTAATGCTTTAACCCATCCATTTTCATCTCCAATAATTTCAATAGGGTTGGTTAATAGGTTAAATTGCACGCCCTCTTCAATAGCGTGTTGTACTTCCTCTTCTCTGGCTGGGATTTCACCCTTACTTCTTCTGTAAACAATGTGGGTTTCTTTAGCACCTAATCTTAAGGCGGTTCTGGCTGCGTCCAGTGCAGTGTTACCGCATCCAACTACAGCTACTTTCTCCCCTATTTTTACCGGGGTGTCTGCTTCAGGAAACATATATGCCCTCATCAGGTTTACCCTTGTCAAAAACTCGTTTGCTGAATATACACCGTTGAGGTTTTCTCCAGGAATGCCCATAAAGTAAGGAAGCCCAGCCCCGGTGCCAATGAACACAGCATCAAAACCCTCTTCCTCAAGTAATTCATCAATTGTGTAAAGTTTTCCTATTATTGCTGAGGTTTTTATTTCAACTCCCATTTTTTTCAGGTTTTCAACTTCAATATCAACTATTCTTTTCGGTAATCTGAACTCTGGAATACCGTAAACAAGCACTCCTCCAGGTTTGTGTAGAGCTTCAAATATTGTAACCTTGTGTCCCTTTTTTGCAAGCTCTCCAGCACAGGTTAAACCAGCAGGGCCTGAGCCAATTATAGCAACCTTCTTCCCTGAAGGAGGGTCTATTTTAAAGTCTTCTTTTTTACCGCTTTCCATAAAGTAGTCTGCTGCAAACCTTTCCAGCCTTCCGATAGCCACAGGTTTAAACCTTTTCCCCATAATACAGAACTTTTCACACTGGCTTTCCTGAGGGCAAACCCTTCCACAAATTGCAGGGAGAAAATTGTATTTTTTTAGAGTGTAGTATGCTTCTTCAAACCTTCCCTCTCCTATATGCCTGATAAATCCGGGGATATCAATTCCTACCGGGCATCCTTCAACGCATAGAGGATTTTTACACTGAAGGCATCTGTAAGCCTCCTGTATTGCCAGTTCTGCTGTGTATCCTAATGCTACCTCTTTAAAGTTTCTTCTTCTCTCTTCCGGTTTTTGCTCAGGAATAGGGGTTCTTGGCCTCTTTGGCTGTGGTATCCACTTTTTATCAGGCATGACAACCTCCGCAGGGTTCTTTTTTCTTTAGTTCTTCAAGGAATTTTTTTAATGCTATCTCTTCCATATCTTTATACATTGCCTGTCTTTTTAAAAGCTCATCAAAGTTTACCTGATGGCCGTCAAATTCAGGGCCATCAACGCATACAAACTTTGTAACTCCTCCGACAGATACCCTGCATGCTCCACACATTCCTGTTCCGTCTACCATAATAGAGTTTAAACTTACCATAGTGGGGATATTGTACTTTTTGGTTAATAGGGAGACAAATTTCATCATTATCGCAGGACCTATCGCAAGAACAAGGTCTATTTTTTTGCCTGAATCTATTAAAGCCTGTAATTCATCTGTAACAAGCCCGTGTCTTCCCTTTGTTCCGTCGTCTGTAGTCTGATAAAATTCATCACTCACACTTTCCATTTCCTTTTCAAGTATAAAAAGGTCTTTATTCCTTGCCCCTAAAATTGTAATAATGTAGTTCCCTGTTTCCTTCATTTTTTTTGTTATAGGGTAGAGAGGGGCGGTTCCAACTCCACCGCCTATGCAAACAACATTTCCATAGTTAATGATATGGGTTGGTCTACCTAATGGGCCAACAACATCATAGATGTATTCCCCGGGTTTTCTTAACCCCATTTCAATTGTTGATTTTCCAACCTCTTGAAAAATTAGTGTAATTTCACCTTTTTCCGGGTCTTTGTCAGCAATTGTTAGTGGGATTCTTTCCCCTTTTTCGGTATTAATTACCATTACAAATTGTCCTGCTTTGTGTTTTTTAGCAAGAAGAGGAGCTTCAAGCACCATCTTTTTTATCTTTGGCGCTATCTCTTTGATTTCCTTGATTAGATACATTTTCCACCTCGCATTAAATTATAAATTCCCATTTTTAAAATTATCAAATTTTTACCTAAAACGGAAGGGAAAAAGAAAAATATCACATAAAAAGCTCGTTATTTAACCCAGTATGGGCAGGTGTTGTTTCCTTTTGATGTTAGTTTAACAACGTTACTTCCATTAATATTCATTGAGTATATCTGGTATTTCCCTGTTTTATTAGATTGAAATGCTATCCTTCTTGAGTCAGGGGAAAAAACAGGATTTTCACAAGAACCCATATCTCTGGTTAACTGGATATTCTCTCCAGTTGCAAAGACATAGAGATAAATCTGGAATTTCCCCTTTTTCATAGATGAGTATGCTATGTATTTTCCGTCTGGAGACCAGCAGGGCTGGTCATTGTAGGTGCCAACTGTTCTTATTTTTGTGATGTTTAACCCTTCAACAGTCATTGTATAAATTTGAGGAGAGCCATACCTGTCGGAGGTAAACACAATTGCCTTTCCGTTAGGTGAAAACTTGGGGGATGTATCGATAGCGGGACTTTTTGTTAGCCTTTCAATCTCTCCACTATCTATGTGAAAAAGATATATATCAGTGTTTCCGTTTTTAGATGCTGAAAAAACCATTAGCTTTCCATCCGGGGAAAAATCAGGGGTTGAGCCTATCCCTTCAGCATGATATATCCTTTTTATTTTCCCACCTAAAAAGTAGAGAAATAAATCAGGGTTATTATCTCTATATGATGTAAAGGCTATTATCTTTCTATCAGGTGATACAGCAGGGAAAAGCGTTGTTGAATTAAGTTTTGTAAGCTGTCTTATATTATCTCCATTGTAATCCATTATAAAAACTTCCCTATGTCCTGTTCTATCAGAAACAAAGGCTATTTTTGTGTTTGATATCCCCCTTGTGCCTGTGAAGGCAAAAACAATGTCGTCTGCAAATGTATGAATTAATTCTTTCTGGGAGTCTGTGCTGCCCTTGTACTGTCTTTTAAAAATCATTTTGCAGGATTCAAGGTCGGTAACTTTTCCGTATAGCACAAGCATATTGTTTTCCATTGATATTTCAACTTCTACAAGTATCTTTGCTTCAATTGACAGGAATTTTTTGCATCTGTTTTCTTTTTCATTTGTAACAAGGTTAATGGCGTAGTCTTTAATAGGTGAAAATATTCCTGATAGTTTTAAATCTCTAATTAAAATCTGCCTCATATCTTCTCTTTTTTCAAAATTTCCCTTAAACCTATCAACTGCAATGTTTATTAAACTATATCCCTTTGTTGACAGGTTGATTTCAAACTCCTGCTGACAAAAGGCGGGCAGGGTAAAGATAAATAAAAGCAAAAAAGCAATTTTTTTCATATGTCACTCCTCATAATTAAACCAGATATGAATTCCTATAAAATTTTCTCTAAACCCTTCTGGTAAGGGTGGTAAAGGGTTTGATTTTAAAACAGCCTCCAAAGCAAGCCTGTCAAGCCCGGGATTTCCGCTTGATACTTCCACTTTGGCATCCCTTATCTCCCCGTTTTTCATGATCTTGAAGTAAACCTTTACCTTTCCGCTTCCTGTGTATGTTCTTATCCAGTTATTGCCTATTTTATCCCTCACTATTGCAAGGTAGTATGCGTAATCAAAGCTTGTTGTGTCTAAATCCATTATTGAAGAGGCATTGCCTGAGAAACCTTTTTTGGGGGTTCCTGAGTGGGGGTTTTGGGTGTTGGATGTTGGGTACTGGGTGTTGGATACTGGGTGTTGGGTTTTTGGTTTTGAAGTTTTGTTTTTTTCTTTTTCGTGTTAATCCCTATTGCTTTGTTTTTGGATTTAGGTTTAGGCTTTTTAGGTTTTAGTTTTTGGCTTGTTTTGTGTGTTTCTACCTTTTTTGTTTTGGCTTTTAGATTTGATGATTTACCTCCAGTTGAAAGAGCGGGTAATGTTGCTATTGATACCCTATAAACCTTTGGTTTTTTTGTTTCTTTATACCTTGAGTAACCTGCATATAAGAATAGAAGCACAATGAAAAATGCGTGGATAAGCAGGGAAAATAGGGAGAATATCTTTGAGTCTTTTTCAATACTTTTTCTTTTTTCAATAAGGATGTTAATTGCTAATTTTGCCATTTTTTTCTTCTATCGGGTTGACCACAAGAGATACATTTTCAATGCCGTTTTTCTTTAACATGCCTAAAAGTTTAATAACCTTCCCATAGGGGACGGATTCGTCAGCCTGAAGGAATACCTCATTTTTAAGCTTTGCTATTTTTTTTATCTTTTCTTCAAAAATCCCCGGGTGAATTTCTTTGTCGTCAATAAAAATTTCCCCTTTTTTGGTCAGGGTAATAACAAGTTTGTTTGCTTCAATTGGTTTCCCTGCTGTTGTTTTAGGCAGGTTAATGTCTATCCCGCTTTTCATCATAGGGGCTGCAATCATAAAGATAATTAGCAAAACAAGTACAACATCAACTAACGGAGTAACATTGATTTCTGCAAGTTGTTTTCCCTTGTTGTTGTCAGGTGTTGCTCCCATTTATGAAAAATTCCTTTCCACTATGCCTAAGAATTCAAGGGTAAAATCCTCAATTTCAGCAGATATATCTTTAATCTGGTTTACAAAGTGGTTGTATCCCCATAAAGCTGGGATTGCAACAATCAAACCTGCGGCAGTTGTTATTAAAGCTTCTGCAATACCCGGTGCTACTGCAACCAAGGATGTGCTTTGGTGAACCCCTATTGCTTCAAATGCGTCTATAATCCCCCAAACAGTGCCAAACAACCCTACAAATGGGGCTGCTGCAGCGGTTGTTGCAAGAAAATTCAATGATTTTTCAAACCTTCCCACCTCGACAATCTTTGCCCTGTCTAAAACCCTTGCTATTGAATCAAGGCTTTTTATTTTAGGTTTCCCAACACTTGTTGGCTGGTTTTTTAGTTGAAAAGATAGCTCTGAAAAACCTGCAATAAACAACCCTGCCTGTGGGCTGTAAATAAAAGGCTTGCACGCTTCCCTTATTTCATTGAATTTGTTTGATGTCCTGAATATTTTTAAAAACTCCTTTGATTGTTTTCTTGCTTTTTTAAACTGCATTATTTTTTGAATTATTATTTTCCATGAGCCAATCGATAGTATTAGAAGCACAAGAATAACAAGCCTTGAAACAATCCCTGATTGTTTGGCAATCTCAATTATATCTAACATTTTATTCCCCTTATTTAAATTTTTCTTTTAATTTTTCAGCAACATGCTCAGGTACAAAATGTGATACATCCCCACCGAATAATGCAATTTCCCTTACAAGGTTTGCAGATAGATAGGAGTACCTTTCATCAGGCATCATAAAAACAGTATCAACATCTTTTAACAGCCTTCTATTTGTTAAAGCCATCTGAAATTCGTATTCAAAGTCTGAAATAGCCCTTATTCCCCTTAGTATTGCTTTTGCATTTATCTTTTTAACGTAATCTACAAGTAGCCCAGAGAAACTTGAAATTTCTATCTTTTCCTGGGGGAATGTTTTCAAGGATTCTCTTATCATTTCAAGCCTTTCTTCCACTGTGAATAAAGGCTGTTTTTTGGGGTTAATAAGTATTGCAACAACAACTTTGTCAAACAGGTTTATTCCTCTCTCAATTATGTCAATATGTCCGTAGGTTATAGGGTCAAATGAACCAGGGTAAACAGCTTTAACACACATTAATCAGCCTTCTCCTTTTTAGTTTCTTTTTCAATATCTTTTTTGTCTTCATTTTTCTTATCTGATTTAATTTCTTTTTCTTGTTTAATAATCTTTTTCTCTTCTATTTTTTTTATCACCTTGTTTGCTGCAAGGTTTGAAAGCAGAGAGTTTATGTCAACAAATGAAACTGTTCCGTTGTCTGAAACAGGTATAATGGTAATCTCTTTCCCTTTCAGGCTTTCTAATAGCCTTTTTGCTACAAGGTTTTCTCCTCCACTTCCGCTTAAAGCTTTGTTTAATTCAGTTAAGGCATTGGCCTCTGCTTTTTTAAGGGCATAGAGGGCTTCTGCATTTTTCTGTGCAGCGTAAAGTATTGCATCCCCTTTAAGTTTTGCCTGCTCTAATTCTCCTTTAGCCTTCTCAACTACCTTGTTAGCTTCAGCTTTAGCTTCAAATTGTTTTCTCTTTGCATCTTCCATTGCAGCCTTTGTTAATGCTATGTATTCAAGTGTTTTTTGCTCATAAACCTTTCTCTGTTCAATAGCGCTCTGGTACCTTTCGTTAAATCTGTAATCTTTTAAAAGTATGTCTGTTATCTTAAGCCCTATTTTTTCAAGCCTTTTGTTCAGGAATTTTTTCGTTTCTTCCACAGCCTTTTGCCTTTTTTTTGCCTCGTAAAACTCTTCACTTGTGAGTTTTCCTAAGAAAAACCTCAGTGCAGCCCTTGTTTCAGGCTTAATTATGTTTGTCTGAATTTTTGAGGTGTCTTCCCCAACTTCTTTCACGCAGAGAAAGGCTTTTTCAGGTATTACCTTCCAGGTTACTATTAAATCTACCCATACATCGTTTCCACCTGATGTTTTTAGTTTTAAATCATTGCCAACCCAGGTTTCCCCGCTTTTTTTATGGGCAACCATATCAAGCCTTTGCTCTGTTTTCTTTACCTTTGCAAAGCCTGTAAACGGGGGAAAGAAAAAGTGATACCCTGTGCCGTAAGCCTTATCAACAACCCCTGTTTCCCCGAATGGGTTAAGGTAAACTATTTTTACTCCCACCTCATTTGTATCAACATGAATTGTGCATGTGTAAAAGTAAAGCCCCAAAAAACCTAAAACTATTAATATCCATATGGCTTTTCTCATTTTTTCACCCCGCTTAATTTAAGTAATGAGTTTACATCAAGGGGGTTAACTCCGTTTTTCCCGCCTGATTGAATTATTATTTTATCCAATCCCTTTAGCACTTCCGCCATTTCAAGCCCTACTATGTTTTTGCCTCCCTGTCCTGTAAATGCTTTTTGAATAAGCGCGTCTCCCTTTGCCTTTGCAGTTTCTATCTCTTTTTTCGCTTCAGCCTGTTTTAGTTTTAAATAGTTATCAGCGTCTGCTTTGATTTTTTTTGCTTCAGCGTTTCCCCTTTCTAATTCAATGTTTGCAAGGGCATCTCCGTAAGCCTCAGTCTTTTTTAATTCAGCATACCTTTTAGCAGCTTCAGTTTTTACTTTGTTTAGAAGTTTAATCTGGTCTGCAATCTTTTTCTCTTTAATTGCGTTTTCATATTCTTCTGAGTAAAAATAGTCTCTAACAAGTATATTGACAGCTTTTATTCCGTTTGGTTTTAGCCTGTTATTTAATTCGCTTAGTGCTTCTTTTACCTTTGCTTCCCTTATTTCAGGATTGAAAAAATCTTCTGCCTTTAATTCTCCTAATTTTGCTTTTACAACACTTATAAATTCAGGCCTGACCTTTTTTTCAATATAATTGTGCCCTAAAGTTGCAAGAAGTTTATGTGCATTATCTTCGTCGACTTGAAAAAGTAAGGTTGCATCAACATAAACAAATGTACCGTCACTGGTTTGTACATAGATGTTTTGGTCATTTTTCTTTCTCTTTAAATTTTCAGGAGCAACAAAGTCTAATTTTTGAATCCTTGCATTAAAAATATCAAGTTTTTCAGCTAAAGGAATTACAAGATGCAATCCTGTTTTTAATGTTTTTTTGCTTATGCCTCTTTTACCTGTTATTGGCAATAACCTTGTTTTAACCCCAACTTCCCCTACCTTTACCTGTTTAAAGGAAAAGTAGCAAAAAGGTATCAGTATTATTAAAAGCACTATTATTATTACGCTTAGAGCCTTACCCATTTATTCCCCCTAAAAGTTCTTTTGCATGGTTTAAAGAGGTTTTTGAAAACCTGTCTCCCCCTAACATTCTTGCTATTTCTTTTACCCTGTCTTCCTTATTTAGTAATTTTATCATTGTTTTAGTTCTACCTTCAAATACTATCTTTTCAATGTAAAAGTGGTTATCTGCTTTTGATGCAATTTGTGCAAGGTGGGTAACGCAAAGCACCTGCCTGTTCTGGGAGAGTTTTTTTAGTTTTTCGCCGATATAAAATGCCGTTTCTCCCCCTATTCCTGTATCTATTTCGTCAAAAACAGTTAATTTGTTTACATCTTCGTGAGTTAAAACCTTTATTGCAAGCATTACCCTTGACAATTCTCCCCCTGATGCAATTTTTGCAAGTGGCTTTGGCTCTTCCCCTATATTTGGTGATATAAATATTTCTCCAGAGTCAATACCGTTTTCACCTGTGTTAAAGTTTAAAATCTCTTCTTCTTTTTCAGGGATATTTTTTGAGCTTATTCTAAAATCTATTACAACATTTTCCATTGCAAGTTGTTTTAATTCTTCGGTAAGTTTTTTTTCAAATTTCTTTGCTGTTAATTTTCTCTTTTTGCTTAATTCAACTGCTAATTCAAGATACTTTTTTGTTTCCTCTATAACTCTTTGCCTTTGCTCTTTTAGTTTAAAGTTTAACTCTTCCAGGGTTGATAGTTCTTCTTCTGCATTTTTTAAAAATTCCATTATTTCTTCATAGCTGTCTCCGTATTTGTTTTGAATTTTTTCTATCTGGTAAAGCCTGTTTTCTATCTGGTCAAGGGATAAATCTTCACTTTCAAGGGAATAGGTGATTTCTCCTAATTCTAAATCAATTTCTTTGAGATTGTTGAGAAAGTTGCTTATCTCTTCTGAATACACTTTCAGGTTTTCTCTGTAGCCTGCAAGTGATTCAATTGCCCTTTGAAGATTTTTTATTTGTTCAAAAAGGGATGGTTCACTGTTTAGTATTTCACTGGCAATGTCAATGTTTTCTTTTATCTTTTCAATGTTTTTTAAGAATTTCTTTTTCTCTGTTAATTCTTCTATCTCATTTTCTTTTAAATTAAGCTCTTTAATCTCAGATATCTGGAATTTAAGCATATCTATTCTCTGATTTTTTTCTTTTTCACTAATATTTAGTTTTTTTAATTTTTCTTTTTCTTTCATTACCTTTTGATGCTGGATATTTACTTTTTGTAGCAAACTGGAATGGCTACCAAAAATGTCAAGGTAATTTAAGTGATTTTCAGTGTTTAACAATTGTATCTGGTCGTTTTGAGAGTGTATCTCAACAAGTTTTTTCCCAATCTCTTCAAGGAATGAAAGGGTTGTAAGTCTGTCGTTTAAAAAAACCCTGTTTTTTCCATTCTTTAAAATTACCCTCTTTACAGTTAAACTTCCGTCAGTTTCTATGTCCATTTGTTTCAACATATTGACAGTTTCTTCTGACAGGTTTTCAAATATTCCCTCAACAACCGCCTTGTCTTCTCCAGTTCTAATTAATTCTCTATAAGCCCTTGCACCTGAAAGTAGTGCTATTGCATCTACAACTATTGATTTTCCTGCTCCTGTTTCCCCTGTTAACACGGTAAACCCTTCCGGGATTTCAAGAGAAATGTCATCGGCTATGGCAAGGTTTTGAATTTTGAGAAAACTTAGCATTTATCCCTCCGTTGGAAAGCAAAGTGAAACAGTTGTGCCTTTGCCTTCCCGGGAAGTTATTTTTATTTCTCCACCGTGTTCCTTCATTATCTGATAGGTTATATGCATCCCCAATCCACTTCCTGTTGCCTTTGTAGTGTAAAATGGCTCAAATATCTTATCAAGTTTGTCTTCAGGTATTCCGCTTCCACTATCTTTTATGTACAGGCATAGTCTTTTCTTTTCTCTGTAATTCCTTGTAAAAACTTCTATTTTGCCATCGTTTCCTATTGCCTCTATTGCATTTTTGATTATGTTTAAAATAGCCCTTCGAGCCTGATTGTAGTCAACAGGGATTAGAGGTATGTTTTGTTTGTGATGAACAAACTTAATCCTTGCTGTTATAAGAAGGTTTTTTAATGAATTGTATATGTCTTCAACAATTGAATGAAGGTTTTCCTTTGATTTTTTTAAAACAGGCATTCTTACAAATGAGAGGTAATCGTCTGTTATATTGTTTATGTGGGATACTTCTGATGTGATAGTTTTTATTAATGATGTTAATTCCATCTTTTTAGGTTTATCTAAATCTATTTCCTCTATTTCTTCTTCAAGCAATTCAAGGTTTAAAGAGATTGAGGCAAGTGGGTTTCTTATTTCGTGTGCAACCTGAGATGCCATTCTCCCTACAATTGAAAGCCTTTCAGATTGAATTAATTTTTGTTGCATTTTTTCCTGTTCGGTAATATCCCTTACTATTGCTGAAAAACCAAATATTCTCCCCTCTAAATCCCTTATTGCGCTTCTTGTTATGTTTACCTTGATTATTTCTCCGTCTTTTCTCTTTCTTTCTGTAATGTAATTTTTCAAATACCCTTTTTTTAGCGCTTCTTTTATTATTTTTTCAGATTCATTTTCCTTTTTTAATTTTTCAGGGATTAGTATATCTATGTGTTTTCCTAAAACTTCATCTGCTGTGTAGCCGTAAATCTCTTCAGCCCCTTTGTTCCAGAGGAATATTTTGTTTTCAAGGGTAATCCCAAGAATTGCATCAGCAGAGTCGTTTAGTATGTTTTTCAGGTAGAGCGTTGTTTCCTTAGCCTTTTCTTCAAGGATTTTCTTCTTTGTTACATCTTTGAAAAATATCAAATACCCTTCTGTTTCTCTGTCTTTGAGGGGGGTGACATTTACATCCACCCAGATGTTTTTTATCTCTTCACTTATTATCTTTGTTTCATACCCTTCAATTCCGTTTTTGTTTTTTTCAATAAGTTTTACAATTTTGTTGAACTCGTTTTTTCCATTTTTGAGTATTTCCCATACGAAAAGAGGGTTGTTGCGTGGAAATTTTAATCCTATAACCTCTTTGGCCTTTTTATTTATGTAGATTATTTTTCCATTTATGTCTGTTTCTAAAATGCCAATATTTGTGTTTTCAAGTATTTTTTTAAACTTGTCAATATGTTCCATAGTATAGATCCCTGACAAAAACAAAGTTTACCTTTTTGTCAAGTTTAGGCATTTCTTTTGATAAAACATTAATTGTTGTTGGGTAATTGTGCCCAATTGCAATTGCGTAGCCATGCTCATATGCCTTTTTAACAGTTTCTTCTAACTGTTTTTTTATGTGAGAATATTCTATTACATTGTCCAGAAAAACATCCCTTGAAAGAACTTTTATCCCAAGTTTTTTAGCCTCTTCTTCAACCACTGTGTGAGGGGTTGTCCTTGAATCTAAAAAGAATTTCCCGTGTTTTTCAGCGTATGATAGAAAAACCCTTACCGCAAATCGGGACTGTGTAATTGCAGACCCCATATGGTTATTAAACCCTTCGGCAAAAACAATGTTTGAAAAGGCATTGTTAAGTTTTTGTAAAATCTCTTTTTTTCTATCAGTTTTAAATATTGCACCTGGGCCAGGGTCTGCTTTTGGATAGCTGATAGGTTCCATAGGCATGTGAAGTATTACTCTGTAACCTTTCCCGTTTGCAAGGTAAGCGCATCTTTTTGAATAAGTTCTGAATGGAAGTACTGCAAATGTTATGGGGTAGGGGATTGTAAGGGCTTTTTCAAAAGATTCCATATGACCAATTCCACAATCGTCTATAACAATTGCGACGAGAGGTTGTCCTTTGATTTTAATCCTTTTTTTATACTTTCTTTGTTTTGCAGTTTCTTTCGGTAATGGCTCTTCATACATATACTTTTGCTTTGTTTTCTTTTTAATTTTAGGTTTTCTTGTTTTTTGTTTCAGGGTGATGAGAATTTTTGATATCTCTTTCCCGCTATCAACCTTTAAAAGTATCTTATTCTTTGTATCTATTTCTTTTATTTTAAAATTTGATGGGATTTGTTTTCTAAGGTTTTTTAAAAAACCTCTTTTTGATTTAAGTGGAATATTAACCTTGTAAACAATGTTTGCCTTTTCGTCAAAGGTTTTTTCAACAACAGGCTTTGAGTTTAAGGTTTTGTGGTACGCGTTTTTAATAGCCTGCTCAACACTCTTACTTCTATTTGGAGAGTTAAAAAGAAAGTATAAAAATATCCCGATAATTACTATTGCAAAAATTGCAGATGTCCATTTTAGTATAGACAGGTTCTTTTTTTTTCTTCTTTTAGGCCGCCTTTTTTTCGTCGCCATTATCTTTTTTCTCTTCTTTTTTGTATCTTCTTACAGCGTCAATAATTTCGTCGTCATCAATAAAGCTTCTAATATCTGGTAAAAGCCCTTTTTTGGTTAGCGGCTTAAACATCTTTACCGCTATATTTACATAATCTCCTGATTTCAATTTAAATGTCTGGTATTTGTATGCACTTCCGCTTGTTCTTCCCCCTACTGTCTTAATGTAGGGTGTTCCTTTAAGCAGGTTTGCAAAGACATCAGCTGCACCCATTGTAAGAGAAGATGTAGCGAGGAATAAGGTTTTTTTGCCGTCAAATTTTTCCTGAATGGTTGATTTGATTTCCTCTTCTTTTTCTTTGGTTTTTGCAAGCACAGACAGAGGCTCTCCCTTAAGGTAGGATGCAAAGTTTACCATTTCTTCATAATTGTCGTCCATTGAATACCTTATGTCTATTATGGGGGTATCGTTTTCTTTTATGTAGTTTTTCATATTTTCAAAGCATTCTTTTGTAAATCTAAAGAGTTTAAAGACTTTTGCGTTTTTTATTGTGTCTATCTTAAAATCAACAGGTTTGTATTCCTTATACTCAAACTGTTTTTCTATATCTTTTGAGAGGTCTGTTGAATAGAAGTCTATTGCAATTTTATCTCCAACCTTTCCGTGAAGCATTGCGTTTATTTCGTACAGAGACATATTAAATGCCTGCATACTATTTATTTTTCTAATTATTGTGCCAGGCTTTATCCCTGCTTTGAATGCGTCGCTTTCAGGGTTTGAGTAAACAACCTGTGCGTAATTCCCCCTTTTTGTAACCTTAATACCTATGTTTCCCTTATAATTAAACCTGTCTTTTATCTTTTCCATAATGTCTTTTGTAATAAAACTGTTGTCTTCATTTAAGCTTTGCACTCCCCCTCTGTAGGCACCTAAAATCAATTTATTCTGGTCAACAGGCTCAACATATCTTTGGATTACAATATCGTAAACCTTTGCAAATATTCCAAACATTTTGTAGGGGTCTTCGTCCCTTGATTTTTTAAATTTAATAAAAGCGTAAGAGCTAATAAAAGCAATTAGCAAAACAAAAACTATTAATTTAATCTTTGATTTCATTTTTTTCTCCTCTATCTCTTTTTTACCCATTTTAGCGGATTCAAAGGCTTTTTATTATGCCATATTTCAAAATGAAATATATAGCCCTGTAAAGATGCTGTATTTCCCGTTGTTGCTATTACATCTCCCTTTGATACTGTCTGATTGATTTTAACAAAAATTTTGTCAAGATGTGCATAAAAAGTGTAGTATCCAAAACCGTGGTCAATTATTATAAGTTTGCCGTAACTTTTATACCAGTCTGCAAAAACAACCACTCCATCGTAAAAGACTTTGACCTTTTTCCCCTTTCTTACCTTTAAGGTTATGCCGTTGTTTTTTATCTTTGCCCTGTATTTCCCAATTCTGTATGTGCCGAACCTTTCAATAAGCCTCCCACTGACAGGTAGGGAAAGCAATCCTTTGAATTTATCCATTGGAATTGCAGATGGGTTTTGAGGGGTTGGTTTTTTTGATAATGATTCAACAAGTAATTTTAAAAGCCTGTTTCTTTCTTTTAATAGAGATACATACCTTGATTTTTTTCTTTTTAGTTGTTTAAAAAGCCTTTTTTGTTCCCTTAAAGTTTGAGAAAGTTGTTTTTTGGTGTCGGAGAGCTGGCTTATTGTTTCTTCAAGGTCTTTTCTTTCAAATTCAAGCATTTTTACCTTTTGCTCTTTTTCATCGGTGAGTTTTCTCAATTTTCTTAAAAGCTTCTTATCTTTATCGCTTAAATAGGAAAGAGTGTTTAGCTGGTATAGATACTCCTGTTCCTTTGATGGGGATAGTAATGCTTCAAGTGTTGTGTAATCTCCCTTTTTGTACAGCTCTTTTATTCTTATTTTTAGATATTTTTTTGTTTCTTCTATATCTTTTTGCAGTTTTTTTATTTCGCTTTTTAGTTCTTTTATCTCTTTTTCAGTCTCTATTTTTTTCAGTCTAAGCATTTTTGTTTTTGTTTTTAAAATCTCTATTTTTCTTGAAATTAACTCAATATTGTCGCTAACTGTTTTTGCCTGCTGTTTAAGACGGTTATAATTCTGTTCCAGCTCCTTTATGTTTTCTTTTAATGTGAAGACAAGGCTTTCAGATGGGTATAGATTATGAGAAAAAAATAGAATTGTGAGGATTATTAGAAAAACTTTTCTATTAAACATTGATTTTAAAAACAGTTAAGAGTTTTGAGAAAAACTCTATAAAACAATATGTTAAAAAAGCCAGGGAAACAAGAATATAGACAGATGCAATAAAGGTTGATTGTGTTTTTACTGTAATCTTTGTTGAATAAAATATACCTAAAAGGTGTAAGGATACCCCTAAAATCCACAAAAAAAGAGTTGCTATAGGGATTTTAAAAATCAATAAAATTCCGCCACCGATTGACAGCACCGATAGAATTCCAAAAATAGTGCCTAAAAGGAATTCTTTGCAGTAAAAAAAACCTAACCCAGGGAAAAATACATTTAAGAAAAAAACCCTTTTTTGATTTTTGTCTAATTTGCTAATGTCTAAAAAATCCAGTTTTTCCCCTCTCATCTAATAAATTTTCTAAAAAGGTTAAGCCTGTTTTCCACCTCTGTTAAAGTTAATGTTCTCATTCTGTCAACACTGAAATCCTCTATTTGAAATGAAGAAAGCACTGTTCCAACCTTTAATCCTTCTCTGAATGTGTCAAAGGAAAAGTTTCCGTACTTGTCCACATACCCTAAAAATCCTGCAGCAAATGTGTCTCCTGCACCTGTTGGGTCTATAACCTTTTCAACAGGGAAGGCAGGAAGAAGTGCAGTATCATTTTTTGAAAATAGAGATGCGCCGTACTCTCCTCTTTTTATGCATACAAAATCAGGGCCCATATCAAGGATTTTTTTTGCTGCTTTAACAACAATTTTTTCCCCTGTTAAAAGCCTTGCCTCTCCGTCGTTCACAAATATAAGGTTTACCCTTTTTATAACCTCTTTTAACTGTTCAGGGGTTGTGTTTATCCACAGATTCATTGTGTCTGCTGCGATAAACTTAACCTTGTTTTCAACCTGATTGATTACCTTTAATTGGAGTTCAGGGTGGATATTGCCTAAAAATAGAATATTTGAATCCATATAGGATTCAGGGATTACCGGGTCAAACTCAGCAAATACATTTAACTGGGTGTCATGGGTTATAGCCTCGTTGAGGTTTTCCCTGTACTCCCCTTTCCAGAAAAATGTTTTGCCTTCTTTTTGAACAAGCCCTTCAAGGTTTACCCCTCTATTCCTTAATAGTTCAATATCCTCTTCTCTAAAATCCTTACCAACAACTCCAACAAGGTTAACCTTTGTAAAGAGGGATGCTCCCATTGAAAAGTGTGTTGCAGAACCGCCTAAAACCCTTTCCCTTTCTCCAAACGGGGTTTTTAAAGAATCGTAAGCAACAGAACCAACTGCGATTATTGCCATTTCAATCTCCTGACATTCTTTTTTTGCTTTTAGATTTTACCACAAATCACTTTTTCTTATTCTTCCCTATTTTTTCAAGGTATGAAAGCATTGGGTTAAACTGTCTTTGAGGAAAGCCTATGAATATTTTTGAAATTTTCCCTTCAGGGTCTATAAAAACAAAATGGGGGAGTGTATAAACCCTGTAATCTTTGTAAGTTTTATCGTTTTCTAAAATTGCGACAGGGTATTTAATCTTTTTATTCTGTGTTATATACCAGGTAAAGAACTTTTTCTGCTTTTCAAAGTCAACCTTTTTGGGGAAGAGGTTAATCCCTATAACTGAAATTCTGTTTTTGTATTTTGTATAGACTCCGTCAATGTAGGGCATTGCTATAACACTTCCTATTGAACGGCCGGCAAAGAAGAATATTAATGTATATTTCCCTTTGTTTTGTGATATTGAAATTTTATCTTTATTAAAAGTAAGAACAGTGTTTGATAGTTCAAAGGCAGGTTTGCCTATCAACTCCAACTGGCTTGCAACATTGTCAATCAATGTTTTTTCATTTTTGTCTGATATTGTTTTTAAGATTTCTGAAAAATAATTTTCCCCCTCTTTTATTTTGTTTTGCAATTCAAAGTATTCCATCATTCCCAATGCGGCAAAGTATCTAACATTAATATTATTTACCTGTGCGGACAATACTTTCTGGAAAACCTTTTTTGCCAACTGGTATTTTTCTCTCTTTAACAAACCAAAACCAACATTTATAAAATCAAGAGCAACCCTTGGCTGGGAGTAATTTATTGTTTCAAAACTCTTTATAGCTTCATTGTATTTTCCCGACAAAAAGTATGTTTGCCCCAGAGTTGCGTAATAATAATTTTTATTTTCTTTGTTGATTTTTACCTTTTTTAAAAACGATAGCGCTTTTTCAGGCATATCAATTTCATTTAATAGCCTTGCGGCTAAAATCTTTTCTTCGTCTGTTAGATTTGATTGGTTTTCTTTAATTAAATTCAGGTAAGTTGACTTTACTTTTTTGTTAAAACTAATAAGCTCATTCTCTGTTGCAATCAGGTTTGCCTCTTTTTTAAGCTTTTTTAATGTTTCATTGTAGTCATTTTTTAATCCTGCAAAGAGGTTTAATGCAAACAGGGGAATCAAAAATAAAATTATTTTCTTTTTCATATTTACTCCTTTTTATTTCATCGTTAGGTTAGACGAAAGTATTTAATAAAGTGTTTCCTTTGCTTTCTTATAGTCAGGCATAAGCCTTTCCAACCTATTATAAAACTCTTTTGAGTGATTTGCATGTATAAGATGTGTCAATTCATGAACAACCACATATTCAATGCCCTTTATTGGCTTTTGAGCAAGTTTCAGGCTAAAGTTAAGGTATCCCTTTTTTGAATTGCACGAGCCCCACCTTGTTTTCATGTTTTTTACACTGATTCTGTTTATTTTTCTTGAAATTAAGGGTAAATACTTTTCAATAAACAACAAAACAATTCTCTTTGTTTCCCCTTTGTACCACTTTAATATCAATTCTTCACTTTTCTCTGGGGAGACTTCTTTTAAATGTAGAAAAAGGGTATTGTTTCTAAATTCAAGGCTATACTTTTTTGATTTTATTTTCTTTACCTCAATCATTTTCCCAAGATATGGAATTTCTTTTGCATTCCCTAAATTAACAAATGCTTTTTTCTTTTCTTCTGAAATCCTTTTAAGCTTTGATAGTCTTTTGTTGATAATTTGTTTAATGTAAGAATCTGGGGTTTTATACGGTGCTGAAACTTTTATTGTGCCGTCCTCATCAACTCTTATGTAAATGTTTTTTATTCTTTTTCTTATAATTTCAATCTTCATCAATCTTTTTTAAAAGCTTTTCTATTTCTTCAACCACTTTTTCAGGAGAAATTGCCTTTAAGCAATCAAGAGTTTTACACTTTTTATTTCTGCATGGTGAGCAATGCCAGTTTGCATAAACAATCTTAAAAGGGGTAAAGGTTGCAGGTTGATTTATTATTGGGTCTGATGGGCCAAATATTGTAACAACAGGAGTGTTTACAAGGCTTGAAATGTGCATTGGCCCTGTGTCTCCCCCTATAAAAATCTTTGCCTTTTCAATAAAGGCTGATAATTGTTTCATTGTGGTTAAAGGCAAAACATATACCCTGTTTTTTGCGCTTGATACAAGTTTTTCAACTATCTCTTCTTCTCCCGGGCCCCATCCAATTACACAGGGAAGGTTTAATTTTCGGTAGATTAAATCGCATAGTTTTCCATAGTTTTCAGGCATCCACCTTTTGTATCTCCCCTTTGCGCTTGTTCCCGGATAGATAAAAGCATATTCTTTTTCTGATAATCCATTTTCTTTTAACCACTCTTCTGCAAATTTTCTATTATCTTCCCCTATGGGAAGTTTTGCTTTTTCCTGTTTTAGATTTTTGTCAAAGTGAAGGGGGATGAGGAAGTTTCTCTCATACCTTGAAAGCTTTTTCTCAACCTTTTCTATTTTGTAATTTGTGAAAAGGGTGTTCAACTCTTTTGCTATTGGTTTTCTGTATCCAAGCCTTACAGGGATTTTTGCAAAGTAACCGTATAGCCCACTTTTCAATATTCCGTGAAAATCCACAAATAAATCATAATCTTCACTTTCTATTTCAGAGTTGATGAAATTGAAGTAACCTTTGATTTTTGATAAAAGGCCTAACCTTTTCCATTTTCTTCTCGGAACTATTTTTAGGTTGTCAATGTATTCAAGCCCTGTAATTATTTGAGCGCACCTGTCTTCAACAAGCCAGTCAATTTTGCAATCAGGGAAAATCTTTCTCAAAGCGGCAACAGATGGCACCGTTCTTACCACATCTCCTATTGCAGACAGCCGGCAGACGAGGATTTTTTCTATTTTTTTACCTAAAATATTTTCAATCACTCTTCTCTTTTCGTTCATTAAAGGAAGATATCCTTTCTAAAATTTTGTACAAGCCCTATTTCATAGGCTTTTTGATAAAGGTCTGTTATTGCCTTTTTCCCCTCTTCCCCAAGGTTAATAGAGAATTTGTTTACATAGAGGTTTATATGAGAATTTATTACACTTTCGTCAAGTTCCTGAGCGTATTTTTTTATGTAAGGTAAGGTGTTAGACGGATTTTCAAATGCATATTCAATTGATTTTCTTAAAAGGTTATCTAACTCTTTCCCCTCTTTTTCATAGTCCCTTTTAACTGCAATTAGCCCCAACGGAATGGGATTACCGGTTTCTCTTTCCCAGAATTCCCCTAAATCAACAAGCTTTTTTAATCCCCTTATTTTGTAGGTAAACCTTGTTTCGTGGATTATAACCCCTGCGTCAACCTCTCCCTTTAGAATTTCATTTTCTATTTCTGAAAATAAAACCTCTTTTTTGTTTTTACACTCCGGGCAGAATATTGAGAACAAAAGGTTTGCCGTGGTGTTTTTCCCGGGGATTGCTATTCTTTTATTTTTTAAATCACTTAAATCAAACTCTTCTTTTGCTATTAAAAGAGGGCCGCAACCCCTTCCTAATGCAGAGCCTGAATTTAAAATTTTGAATTTGTCTGCTATTTTAAAGTATGCAAAAAAGGATAACTTTGTTATGTCTGTTTCTCCCTTAAATGCCATTTTATTTAACTCTTCAATGTCTTTAAGTACTGTATCAAATTGAAAAGAAGGCGAAAAAATCCCTGCTGCAATGCCATAAAACATAAAGGTGTCATTGGGACAGGTTGAATATGCCAGTTTCAACTTTTTCATTACAAACCCCTGAAATACTTACTTTTTCTTTTGAATTTTAACACGAAGGATTGTATAAGAAAAAATAAAAGGGGGATTAACCCCCTTAAAATTATCTGAATTCAACATGAATCCATAACCTTTGCCCGTTGGGGTAAACAACTTTTACTCTGTTTCTTTTTACCTTTTTGACAGTGCACCTTCTTCCTTCAATAATAATTACATCACCAGGCCTTATGCTCCTTGGCACCCTGTAGTATCTTACCCCGCCTCTTACCACATAGGTAACTCTTACCCCTGGGGCAACATACCTTACTCTTGCATGCGCTCTTGCGTGGGGAGCAGGCTCAACAATGCAAGAGACTCCAAAAAATGCAATTAGGACAGTTAAAACAAGTAGCGATTTTGTTATTTTCATACCAGCCTCCTGAAAAAATTTACTACGTTCTTTATTTAAGCAAGTAGTATGCCTGATTTTTGCTTTAATCCTTTTAAATCAAGGTTTTGTGATACAATACACATTATGAATAAAAAGATTGTAAAAAGCGGAGTATTGATTTCTTTAGGCACATTGTTTTCAAGGATTTTAGGGCTTTTAAGGGAGATTGTAACCGCCAATTATTTTGGTGCAGGTAAAGCCTTTGATTCCTTTGTTGTGGCATTTACAATTCCCAACCTATTCAGAAGGGTTTTAGGGGAAGAGATGTTTGAAAGGGCTTTTATGCCCAGGTTTAAAAGATTGAAAGAACAGGGGGAGATTGATTCTGCAAAGAGTTTTTTTGTAAGGGTAATTGTTTTTACATTTTTTACATCAATCTTTGCCTGTCTTTTGATTTATATCTTTGTCCCCCAATTGATTTCCTTAATAGCCCCTGGTTTAAAGGGAGACTCCTACCAATACGCAGTTAAGTTTGGCTATAAACTTATACCTTTTTTGTTTTTTATTGCCTTTGCCACTCTATTAGGTGCTTTTCTATTGTTTAATGAAAAATCATTTATCTATGCCATTGCCCCCGCCTTTATGAATGTTGGCACAATTGGATTTTTAGTTCTTTTCTATAAAAAATTAGGGGAGATATCCATAGTCTACGCATACCTTTTAGGGGCTTTGCTTTTCTTTTTAATTCAGGTGCCTTTTGCCTTTAAGGTTTATTTTTCAATTGGAAATAGCGGTGGAGAAAAAGGGCGAGTTAATGCAAAAGAGGAATTTAACTCCTCACTTTTTGAGGGGGGGAAGATATTTGCCCTTTCCATTGTCAATAAAAGCGTTGAGATTGTTGACAGGCTTGTTGCGTCATTGGTTGGAAGCGGTGCAATTTCTTCCCTATGGTACAGTTTTAGAATAATTCACCTTCCCTTTGCTTTTTTTTCTCTTGCACTGTCAAGGGCACTTGCCCCGGAGTTTTCAAGGCTAAAAGGGAATAGGGACAATAAAGAGTTTTCTATATTAATAGCAAGGGGATTGCTTATAAATATTGCTATTCTCCTTCCCATTACAGTTTTTTTTATGGTTTTCCCGGATGAAATTATTACTGTTTTTTACAAAAGGGGGAATTTCGGGACTCACTCTCTTGTTTTAACCTCAAAGGCATTTTTCTACTATTCCCTTGCCCTTCTCCCTATGGGCACTATTGCGGTTTTAGGAAGGGCTTACTCATCTCTTGAAAACAATACATTTCCCTTGATTGCCTCTATTGTTGGGGCAGTTTTCAATATTGTACTTGACTTTATTCTTTACAGAACAAGTTTAAAGCAGGGGGGAATTGCACTTGCAACAGCAATTTCTATGTATATTCAGGTTGTAATCCTTTATTACTTTCTATCCAACTTTGGGATTAAATTGAAAAGAGAAAATTTTAAAGGTTTGCCCAAAATAATATTTGCACTTATTCCTTACTCGCTATCCCTTTTTGTATTAAAATATTTCATAACAGGTTTTAAGGGATTTTTCTTTTACGCCTCTTTTATAGGTTTAGGCGGAGTATTTTCTATTTTGTATTTTGCGGGAGTGCTATGGTTGATGAAAAAGCAATTAAAAAGATAAAAGTATTGCTTACAGGAGGGGGCACAGCAGGCCATGTAATCCCCTGTATAGCAATTTACAATATTTTGAAAAAGCACTTTGAGGTTGAGAAAACACTTTATCTCGGGCTTAAAGGTAAGGCGGAAGAGGTAATTGTTCCCAAGCAAAATATCCCCCTTGAATTTATAAAAACTTCCCCCTTTGCAGGGAAATCTGGATTAAATAAGTTTAAGGCACTTTTGTCAATTTCTGTGGGAGTGCTTCAATCTATAGGAAAAATAGTAAAGTTTAAACCTGATTTAATTGTTGGTGCCGGCGGCTATGTCTCTGCACCGGTTATTGTTGCAGGATTTCTGTTAAAGCCGTTTTTAAAACACAGGATTGTTTTGGACGAGCAAAACCTTGTGCCCGGTTTGTTAAACAAGGTTGCTTCCTTATTTGCAGATACTGTTTTTGTTAACTTTAAAGAGAGTTCTTACTTTATCTGGAGCAATCAATCGGTATATACAGGCTATCCTGTTAGAAGCCAGTACCTTGAAGATTACAATAGTGAAGATTTCAAGGAAAAGTTGGGCTTTTCAAGGGATAAGAATATTGTGTTAATAACTGGCGGTTCATTGGGGGCAAGGACTTTAAACAGGCTTGTTGCAGCTTCAATCAAGGAGTTGTCTGAATTTAAAAATACTTTTTTTGTGCATTCAATAGGTTTAAACACTTCAAATTATTACAATGCCTTTGAAGATACACTTAGTATTTTAAAAAAATCAGGGTTAGAAATTGAGGTTAAAGACGATGAGATAAAAGCCTATAAAGGTAATGAGGTTTTTTACACTGGAAAAAGGTTTATAGATAATATCTTTGACTGGCAAAAGGCAGCAGACTTGATAATTTCAAGGGCTGGGGCTGGTGCCATATCTGAAATTCTCGCTTTAGGCAAAGCTTCAATCCTCGTTCCTAAAAGGGGGCTTCCAGGAGACCATCAGGAGTTAAACGCAATAGGTATTGCTGAAAAAGAGGCTTGCGAGGTATTGTTTGAAAAGAGGAAAAACGGTGATGAGTTTATAGAAAAGAATGAGTTTCTCTCTCTTTTAAAAACAATGCTTGAAAACAAGGAAAAGAGAGAGGAGATGGGGAAAATTGCAAAATCACTATTTTTCCCGAAATGTGAAGAGATAATTGTTGAAACCGTTACCAAACTTCTTAATGGGGAAGATGATGAGATTAACTTTTTAACAGGAGTTTTTGAGCCTCAATTTGTTAAATTTCAAAGATACTTTGATAATCTTGTAAGGTACCTTGATGCAATACCTTCCTCAGATAGGGGAAAAAACCTTTATGCAAGGTTTTACAGCATAAAGGTTGAGGAGTTTTTGCAGTCAAAGGATTTTATGACTGTAAACAAGGGGATAAAGCTTGTTGGGGCATTGAGGCTTGAAAAGTATTACTCCTTCCTATGGCAAAACTTTAAAAATTTTAAAGGATATTTAAGGAGAAATACACTTATTGCCTTTAGAAAATCAGAAAAGTTTTTCCCTGAGTTTGTAAATATTATTGAATCAGGTTTAAACGATTCTTACTTTGAGGCAAGGAGAGAGGCTATTGCACTTTTCAGGCGTTTTTATAAAGAACTTTCAGCAAGTGATAATATAAAGAAAAAAATTCTTGAAAATTTAGATAAAAGATTTGAAAGTTTTGAGGTGATTGCCGAAAGCATTAAAGCATCTGCTTTTATACTTGATGAGGATAGTTTTATAAAATTGAATAAGAGATTTTTAACCCATAAAAATGTGAGAATTAGAGAGGCCTTGCTTGATGCGGTAAGGCTTGCAATAGACTATTCCAGTTTTTCTGATATTGAAAAGCTTACAGTTTTTTTAAAGAAAATGCTTATAACAACCTCTGAGTTTAAACCTGTTTACAGTGTAAGGGAAAAGTATTTCAAAACTCTTAAAATATTAGAGGGAAAAAATGATTAAACTACTAATAGAACTTTTACACGCAAACGGCATAGACTTTGGGTTTTTCAGGTTAATAAATTACATAACCTTCAGGGCGTTAATGGGAATGGTATTTTCTTTATTATTCTGCCTGATTTACGGTTCTGATTTTATTGTTTTTCTATATAAAAAGGGGATGAAAGATACTTCAGGGGAAGCGGATGTATCATCTTTCTCAAAGAAAGGCACTCCCACAGCAGGCGGGCTGTTGATAATTATATCAACAATTTTTTCCCTGTTTTTCTGGGGAGATTTTAGAAATACCTATGTAATTGTTTTATTAATTGGTTTTCTATATACAGGTTTTGTTGGCTTTATTGATGATTTTTTAAAGGTCAGGTTTAAATCCTCTCTTTCAGGGTTGTCTCAAATGGGCAAAACTGTAATGCTTTTTGCCTTTATTATTCCCTTTGCTGTTTTTTATCTATCCACTTTAAATCCAATGCAGGAAGGTTTAAAAACTTTAATCTATATCCCATTTTATAAAAATCCGATACTTGCACTTCCAGATTTTATCTTTGGAATTTTCATTGTTTTTACAATGTTTTCCATAATAAATGCAGTAAACATTGTTGATGGAATGGATGGGCTTCTTGCCGGCACCTCTGTTTTAACCATAGGTGTTTACACAGTATTTGCCTATGTTATTGGAAATAAAATCCTCTCAGGCTACCTTCTTTTCCCTTATATTCCAGGAAGTGAAGAGATTGTAATATTCTGCTCAATTTTGATAGGGGGGATTGTTGGGTTTTTATGGTTTAATACCTATCCTGCAGAAGTCTTTATGGGGGACACAGGCTCCCTTGCAATTGGAAGTGTAATAGGAATGGTTGCCTTCTTTTTAAAGCAGGAATTTCTTTTTTTAATTGTAGGGGGATTGTTTGTTTTTGAAATATTTACCTCTCTCCTGCAGGAAAAAATAGGCTCTAAAATAGGGAGAAGAATTGTTTACAGGGCACCCTACCACCACACTTTAACCCACAAAGGCATTGCAGAACCAAAGGCAGTTGTAAGGCTATGGCTAATTTCAGTTATCCTTGCTCTTATTGGTTTACTTTCACTTAAAATCAGATAGAAAAATAAAGTTGAATGTTTTTTCTTTTTAAATTTTGCAAGCTTGAAGCATTAAATTTGATGTAGTTCTTAATCATATTTTACCCTTGACAAAATGGCTAATTGTGGCAAACTTTAAAGCGACGGCATTTTTCTATTAAAAGTGAGGAAACCTCACTTTTTTTAGTTTTTAAAAGAAGGTAAAGGTATGGATTACTTAAAAAAGGTTGAACAACTTGCAGAAGAAATAATAACAAACGAAGGAATGGAACTTGTTTTTGTAGAGTTTGTTCCCGAAGGAAAGAGATGGATTCTGCGAATTTATATAGATAAAGACGGTGGGGTAACTATAAAAGATTGCCAGAAGATAAGCAATCAAATAAGCTATGAGTTAGATGTGGAAGATTTAATCCCCCATTCATACACTTTGGAAGTTTCTTCCCCTGGAATTGATAGGGTTGTTGGAAAGAAAAAGGATTTTGAAAGATTTGCTGGCGAAAAAATAAGGATTCAGTTTAAGGGAGACATTGGCGGAAGAAAAAAAGTAGAGGGAATTTTAAGGGGAGTTGACGAAAAAGATAATGTTGTTGTAGAAACAGATGACGGAGAATTTAAGGTTCCCCTTCCTCAGATAAAAAAAGCAAACCTGAAGAGAGAAATAAAATTCTAAAAATAAATTAAGAGAGGTTAATTATGCCGAGAAGAAGTAGCGCACAGCCTTCACCAAAGGACTTTATCAGCGCAATGCATCAGCTTGCGCACGACAAAAACATTGAGTACGAATTGATAATTGAAATGCTCAAAGAAGCAATGATTTCTGCTGCAAGGAAGTACTTTAAAAATGATTCAGAGTTTGAGGTGGAAATCAATGATGAGACGGGGGAAATCAGAGTTTTTGCTTTGAAAGAGGTTGTTGACAAGGTGGAAGACCCTAAAACTCAGATTTCCCTTGAAGATGCAAAAAATTACAAAGAGGATGCTGAGATAGGTGAAACAATTAAGATTGAAAAAGACAAAGATTCAATGGGCAGAATTGCAGCAAATGCTGCAAAGCAGGTTATTATGTCTAAAATCAAGGACTTTGAAAGGTTTCACATTTACAATGAGTTTAAAGAGAGAATAGGCGAAGTTGTGAATGTTCCGGTAAGAAGGTTTGAAAGGGGAAATGTTGTTGTTGATTTAGGAAAAACTGAGGGGGTAATTAGAAGAGATCAGTTAATCCCCGGGGAAAGGTTCTCAGTTGGAGATAGGGTGAGAGCTGTAATAGTTGATGTTGCCAAAGGTGGTGATTTACAGGTTCAACTTTCAAGAACTGATCCAAGACTTTTAATAAAACTGTTTGAAATGGAAGTTCCTGAGGTTTACGAGGGAACTGTTATTATAAAAAATATTGTCAGAGAACCGGGAGAAAGGTCTAAGGTTGCTGTTTATTCAACAGAACCGGATATTGACCCTATTGGAGCCTGTGTTGGTGTTGGCGGTTCAAGGATTAAGGCTATATTGAGAGAATTAAAAGGTGAAAAGGTTGACATAATTAAATACGAAGACGACATTGAAAAATTCGCTGAAAATGCTCTATCCCCTGCCAAATTATTAAGGGTAGCTATTGCAGATAGAGAGACCAAAAGACTTGAGGTTATAGTTTCAGACGACCAGTATTCCCTTGCAATAGGGACACACGGCCAGAATGTAAGGCTTGCAAGCAAGCTTGTAGGCTGGACAATAGATGTTAAGCGTGAGGCGGATAAAAAAGAAGAAATAAAAAAACAGATGGGTGGAGGAAGCGACGAAGAGCATGGTGATTTGAAGGAGTTGAAGGGGTTAGGTAAGAAAAAGATTGAAAAACTGGAAGAAGCTGGTTTTACCAGTATCCAGGATGTGGCTGACGCATCGGTTGATGAATTATCCGCCGTTGAAGGTATAGGAGAAAAATCTGCTGAAAAATTGATAGAGCAGGCTAAAAAGGCACTACTCGGGGAGGACAACTAATGGCTAAAAAAAGAGTGCACGAATTAGCAAAAGAGTTAAATGTTTCAAATAAGGAATTAATTGAATTTTTAAATTCAGAAGGATACGAAATTAAATCTCATATGAGTTCGGTACCTGAAGAAAGTGTTGCAGAGGTAACTAAACACTTTAAGGGTGATAAATCTGATAAAAAAACCAAAAAAGAGGGTACCAAAAAACCTGCTGCTAAAAAGAAAGCAGTAAAAAAAGGTGAAAAAGAAGAAAAAAAGGATTCCAGACCATCTAAAAAAATCGAAAAGAAAGAAACAAAACCAAAAAAGAAAAAAAGGCAACTGAAAAGAAAGTTGAAAAGAAAGAGGCTAAAAAGCCTAAAAAAGAGACAAAGAAAGTAGAAGAAAAACCTAAAAAAGAAGAGAAAAAGCAGAAAAAGGAAGCTAAAAAAGAAAAGGAAGTAAAAAAGAAAAAGTAGTTGCTAAGAAAAAAGAAGAAAAAAAGTACGAACCTGGAGAGTTAGGCATAATTGAATTATCTGAGTTTACCACTGTAAGGCAACTTGCTGCAAAAATTGGAAGAAAAACAAAAGAAGTGATGGCAAAGTTAAAGGAAAAAGGGGTAAATGCAGGCGCCAATCAAATGATAGAGTTTGATCTTATTGAAGAAGTTGCAGGGGAATTTGGTTACCTTGTTGAAAAAATTCCCTATGAACATGAGGCTCTTGTTGAACTTGAAAAACCGGATCCTGAAGATAAATTAAAAGAAAGGCCTCCTATTGTTACCTTAATGGGGCATGTTGACCATGGAAAAACCTCACTCCTTGATAAAATAAGGCACAGTAGAATTACTGCAAAGGAGGCAGGTGGAATAACACAGCATATAGGTGCATACCAGGTTGAGTTTAACGGCAAGAAGATAACATTTCTTGATACCCCGGGACACGAAGCCTTTACAAAAATGAGGGCGAGAGGGGCAAATGTTACTGACATAGTTATTCTCGTTGTTGCCGCAGACGAAGGAATTAAGCCTCAAACTGTTGAGGCTATAAACCATGCTAAGTCAGCAGGGGTTGCCATAATTGTGGCAATAAACAAAATTGATAAGCCTGAAGCAAACCCCGACATGGTAAAAAGGCAATTGCTTGAGCATGACCTTGTTGTTGAGGATTACGGTGGCGATATTATTTCGGTTCCTGTTTCTGCAAAAAGCGGACAGGGAATTGATGAATTGCTTGAATACATTCTTTTAGTTGCTGAATTACTTGAATTAAAGGCAAATCCTGACAGACCGGCAAAGGGTTATATTATTGAAGCAAAAATTGACAAGGGAAGAGGCCCTGTTGCCACCGTCCTTGTTCAAAATGGGACATTAAAGAGAGGGGATACATTTACCTGCGGATACACCTACGGAAAAGTCAGGGGTATGTTCAACGATTTAGGTAAACAGGTAAAGGAAGCACCTCCATCAACCCCTGTTGAGGTTTTAGGCTTTAACACAATCCCTGATGCAGGAGACAAATTTTATGTTGTACAGAACGAGCAGGTGGCAAGGGAGATTGCTGAAGTTAAAAAGGTAAGGGATGAATCAACAAAACAGCAGGCACAGCCTAAAAAATTAAGCCTTGAAGATTTGTTTAAGAAGATGGAAGAGGGAGAGGTTAAAGAGCTCCCAATTGTTTTAAAGTGTGATGTTCAGGGTTCAGTTGAAACTATTGATGCACTTTTAAATAAACTTTCTAACCCTGAAGTAAAGATAAATGTTATTCACAAAGCAGTTGGGGCAATTACAGAAAACGATGTTCTTCTCGCATCTGCATCAAACGCAATTATTGTTGGATTCCATGTAAAGGCGGATAAAAAGACAATGAAGCTTGCTGAACAGGAAGGTGTTGAGATTAGAATCCACAACATAATCTATGAATTGACAAATGAGATTAAGGCAGCCATTGAAGGTATGCTTGAGCCTGAAATAAAGGAAGAGGTAATAGGCAGGCTTGAAGTAAGAAAGGTATTCAAAGTGCCTAAAGTTGGATTTGTTGCAGGCTGCTATGTTCAGGAAGGATACATAACAAGAAAATCAATGGTAAGGGTTTACAGAGATAACATACTTATTCATGAAGGAAGAATTTCATCCCTGAAGAGATTTAAAGACGATGTATCTGAAGTTAAGGCAGGATACGAATGTGGATTGTCAATTGAAAACCTGAAAGACATCAGAGAGGGTGATGAAATAGAAGCATACATCAATGTTGAGGTTAAGAAAACCTTAGATAAATGATATCAGTTCAGGTTTTGATAATTGACGCAATAATAACAGGCAGTCGTTCTTTAAAAGAGAAAAGGGCTGTTTTAAACAGTATAAAAGGGGCGATTTCGTCTAAATTCAATGTATCTATAAGTGAGCTTGGCTATGCTAACAAGTGGCAGAGAACACTCTTAGGTTTTGCCGTTATTTCAAGTGATGGCAAGCTGAATTCAAAGATACTTGAGAAGATTTCAGATATTATTCACAATGACGGAAGGCTTGAGGTTGTAAATTCAAGCATTGAGGAATTGGGATGAAAGAGTTTGAAAAATTGAAACAATTTATTGATAAACATAGTGGTTTTGTACTTGTTGGCCATAAAAATGCAGACGGAGATTGTATTGGCACAATGTCTGCATTTGGGATTATCCTTGAAAAATTAGGGAAAAGTGCAGTTTTTATCGTTGCTGACCCAGTACCACATAACTATTTTTTTCTAAAAAAAGTGAAAGATTTCAAAGTTGTAAATACCTTTGACTGCAAACAATCCCCTGTAATCCTCTTTGAGTGCGGGAATATGGAAAGAAGCGGGATAAATCTTGAAAACTATGGGGAAAGGGCAAACTTTGACCATCACCCTGATAATAAGTTTTACGCTGAATTAAACATTGTTAACCCTGAAGCGTCTTCTGTGGGAGAGATGGCCGCAATCTTTTTCAGAGAATACTTTGAAAATTTAATTGACAGCGATGTTGCTAATTCACTTTACACGGCAATTCATACAGATACAGGTGGTTTTGCCTATTCAAATGTAAAGAAATCAACATTTGAAGTAGCCTCTTACCTTATGTCAAAAGGGCTTGATAATCAGCTTGTATGCAATGAGGTTTACGGAAACAACAAAATTGAGAAAACAAGGCTTTTAGGCTATTACCTTGAAAACCTTGAAGTTAAAAAAATGAAAAACTTTAATCTTTGCTATGGGGTTTTGGCTCTCAAAGACCTTGAAAGGTTTAATTGCACCTCAAGGGACACTGAAAACTTTGCAAATTATCCGAGAGGGATTATGGGAGTTGATGTGGGGGTGTTCTTCTTAGAGGTTGAACAAGGGGTATTCAAGGTTTCTTTGAGAAGCAAGGGCAAGGTAATAGTAAACAAAGTTGCTGCAAACCTTGGTGGCGGTGGGCATAAATTTGCCGCAGGGTGCACAGTAAAGGGGGAATGGCCAAGGGTGCTTGATACTGTGCTTAAAGAGTTTGAAAAAGATGAATAATGTTTATTTAATAGATAAACCTGAAGGATTTACCTCTTTTGATGTTGTTAGGTATGTAAAAAAAAGTTTAGGGATAAAAAAGGTCGGGCACACAGGCACATTAGACCCCTTTGCAACAGGGCTTTTAATTGTTTGCACGGGAAATTTTACAAGGCTTACCGATTACTTCCATCAGTATTTGAAAACCTATAAATCAACCTTTGTTTTAGGTGAGTTCAGAGACACTGATGACATTACAGGTGAGGTTTTAAAAAGGTTTGAGGTTAACCCAATCCCTTATGAAAGAGTTGTTAATGCTTTAAAAAGTTTTGAGGGAGAGATAGAGCAATTGCCCCCCTTTATATCGGCAAAAAAAGTTAATGGGGAGAGGCTTTATAAATTAAACAGAAAAGAAAGAAAGGTTGAGCCTGAAAAAACAAGGGTTTATATAAAAGAAATAAAGATTTTGTCTTACAATTTCCCGGAAATAGAGGTTGAGATAACCTGCGGCACAGGTACATATATCCGCTCAATTGCAAGGGATTTAGGGGAGATGCTTAATTGCGGTTGCTATGTAAAATCCTTAAGGAGAACAAAAATAGGAAATTACTCTGTTGAAAATGCAGGAAATATTGAGAATTTAAAAGCTATTCCACATAAAGATATTCTTCCCCATCTTGACGCAATTGTACCTGATGAAGAAAAAACAAAGAAAATTCTTTCAGGGAATGAGGTTTTTCTTTCAAACTTTGATGTTGAAAGTGAAAAAGTTAGGGTATTTTCTCCCTTTTTCAGGGAATTACTGTCAATATGCGAGGTAAAAAAACAGGAAAATGGTGTTATCCTTAAACCAGAAAAGGTTTTTAAAAGGGAAATATTATGAGGCACTTTGTTATTGGAAACGGGAGATTGGGACAAACCCTGTTTAACTCATTAAAAAATTCTGGGGAAGAGATTGCAGATTCAATAGAAAAATCTGATATTGTCTGGATTGTTATCCCTGATTCTTTTATCTCACAAAAGGTAAGGGAGATTGAGCCTTTTTTAAGCAAAAATCATATTCTTGTGCATTGCAGCGGGTTTTTTCCTGCTTCAATTCTTGAAAACGCAAAAACAGATAAACTTGTTTCCCTTCACCCTGCCTATTCCTTTTCAAAGCCGTTAAGTGTTTTCCCTGAAAATATTTTCTGGACTTTTCAGGGCGATAAATCTGTTTTCGGCTATTTTTCAAATCTTGTTAAGTTGTGGAAGGGGAAGATTAAAAAAATCAGTGAGAAACAAAAGGCTTACTACCACATTGCCTGTATTTTTGCCTCAAACTTCCCTGTTGTTTCTCTAATGATTGCAGAAAAATTGTTTGAAAAATCAGGGATTGAGTTTAATGATATAAGGGATGGGCTTGTAAATCCTGTTTGTTTAAAGGTTGCCGACAATTTAAATCTGAAGGATATTCTAACGGGACCAGCAAAGAGGAAAGACAGGGAGACTATTCTAAAAGAGATTGAATTTTTAAAGAAAAGTGATGAAGATTTATCAGAGATTTACAGGCTTTTAAGTGATTTTGTATTGAAAAATGTTTGATTGGATATAAATTATTGATAGACTTTAAGTATTCCGTATGTAAATTGTCGGAATAGCATATAAGGAGGAGAAAAATGGTTGATAAGGAAAAAGCAAAAGAGAAAACCAAAGAATTGATGGAAAAGTCTCTTGATTTTATTAAAGAAACATCAGTAAGAATCAGAAAAGAGGCACAGAGGAAGTGGAAGGTTTCTAATTTAAAGCTTGAAATAGCAAGTTTAAAGCACCAGATGGGCACAGTGTTTAAAGAGTTAGGACGCTATTTGTACTTTGCCACCAAAGAGGACAACCTTGATGAGGCAAAGTATAAAGAGTTTTTTGAAAGAATAGCAAGGATTGAGGAAAAGATTGCTGAAAAAGAAGAATTGATTGAAAAGATAAAGCAGGAAGAGTTGAAGGAAGAGGCACAGTTTATTGACATAGAAGAGGAAGAACTATCCCAGTACAAAGAGGAAGAAAAAACAGAGGATGAAGAAAAGTCCAAAGCCAAGAAGGGAAGAAAGAAGAAAAATACCGAGGAAGAAGAGGAAGACGAAGAAAAGAAAAAAATTGACGCTGAAACAGAGATTGAAAATCCAGAAAATTAATATATAATCTATAACCTGATAGGTGGGGCTATGGTGCAGCTGGGAGCACGCCACACTGGCAGTGTGGAGGTCACGGGTTCGAGTCCCGTTAGCTCCACCAATTTTTTTATATTCATTCCTTTCCTTTGAAAATCCTTGATTTGGTGTAAAATAGTAAAGGGGATTTTATGTTTAAAGAGGAGTATTTCTCCGGTTTATATACAGATTTCTATGAATTAACCATGTCCCAGGCTTATTTTTTAAGCGGGAAAAAGGACGAAAGGGTTGTTTTTGACCTCTATTTTAGAAAAAATCCTTTTGGAAATGGCTACACTATATTTGCAGGGCTTGAAGATGCTATAAATGCGGTTTTAAACTTCCGTTTCTCGGAAAATGATTTAAATTACCTTGAATCTTTAGGCTTTAATAAAGATTTTTTAGATTATTTAAAAGATTTTAGATTTCAAGGAAGTATATATGCCTTCAGGGAAGGGGATGTTGTATTCAACAATGAGCCTCTTTTGAAGGTGGAAGGAAATATAATTGAAGCTCAACTCCTTGAGACAATGCTTTTAAATTTTATAAACTATCAAACTTTAATCGCCACAAAAACAAGAAGGATGTACTTTGCTGCCAAAGGAAAAACTGTTGTTGATTTTGGTATGAGAAGGGCTCAGGGTTTTGCTGCAATATCAGGCTCAAAGGCAAGTTACATAGGCGGTGCAGCAGGCACTTCAAATACTTATGCGGCAAAGGTTTTTGGGATTCCCCCCATAGGTACCCATGCTCATAGCTGGATTCAAAGCTTTAAATCTGAATATGAAGCTTTTAAAAGGTATGCTGATATATACCCCGACTCTACAACTTTGCTTGTAGATACTTATGATACATTGAAGTCTGGAATTCCAAATGCAATAAAGATAGCGAAGTACTTAGAATCAAAGGGGCATAAACTTAAAGCAATAAGACTTGATTCAGGAGACCTTGCTTATTTAAGTAAAAAGGCAAGGAAGATGCTTGATGAAAACGGGTTAGGTTATGTGAAGATTGTGGTTTCAAATCAATTAGATGAGAATATTATTGACTCTCTCTTAGACCAGAATGCACCTATTGATATTTTTGGAGTGGGAACAAAGCTTATCACATCCTATTCCCAGCCTGCACTGGACGGAGTTTACAAACTTGCTGAGATTAGCGGAAGGCCAACTTTGAAATTTAGCGAAAATACTGAAAAGATAAACCTTCCGGGAAATAAAAAGGTTGTTAGAGTGTTAAACGAAGATAATAATTTTCTTCTTGACGGTGTTTTACTTAATGAAGAAAATGAAAATTCAATTAAATTGTTAAGACATCCATCAATTCCCTTCAAAAAAACAGAAATAACAGATGACTTAAAGTTTGAAAAGGTTTTCTATAAAATTGTGGAAAATGGAAAACTTGTATATAAATTCCCGACTCTAAAAGATGTGAGGGATTTTTCTTTAAAAAGATTTGAGCAATTACCTTCTGAATTTAAAAGGTTTGTTAATCCCCATATTTACAGAGTGGGGTTGTCTGATAAACTCTATAATTTAAGACACAGCCTTATAGAAAGGAGGCTTGAAAATAAATGAGTAAAAAAGCTCTTTTAATTGTTGATTTGCAAAACGATTTTTGTCCGGGAGGGGCTTTGCCTGTAAAGGATGGAGATAAAATTGTTGAGCCAATAAATAAAATTATGGATAAATTTGATTTAGTCATTGCATCTAAAGACATGCACCCTGAAAAAACAGTTCATTTTGATAAATGGCCAGTCCATTGCGTAAGGGGGACAAAAGGTAGTGAGTTTCATCCAGATTTGAAAAGCGAAAAAATAGACTTTATATTTGAAAAAGGTACGGGGAACAGGGATGATGGATACAGTGCATTTGAGGCTACAAATAAAGATTTAGAAGAATTTTTGAAAGAAAACAATGTTGAAGAACTTTATGTTTGCGGGCTTGCCACAGATTACTGTGTAAAGGCAAGCGTGCTTGATGCATTAAAGAGAGGTTTTAAAACATTTGTGTTGACTGATTGTATAAAAGCTGTGAATGTTAATCCTGACGATGGAGAGAAGGCTTTAAGAGAGATGAAGGATAAAGGAGCAATTTTAATTGAAAGTAAAAGTATTTAAAATAAACGGAGGGCGCAGATGAAGAAGTTTCTGGGGGTAATTTTGATTGGATTGTTTGCTTTAATGGGGTTTGCTCAAACAACCTCTATAACAATAGTGGCATCAACCGATTCTCATGGATATATTACATCATACGATTATGTAAATGATAAAGACTTAGATTATGGTCTGCCTTATGCAGCATATCTTTTAAAAAACATAAGAAAGGAACATAAAAATGTTATTTTGGTTGATTGCGGAGATACTTTATCTGGAACAGCATTAACATATTTTCATGCCTACTACAAATCAGACAAGCCCAATCCTGTAATAAAAGTAATGAATGAATTGAAATACGACATTGCGGTTTTAGGTAACCATGATTTTGATTTTGGCCAGCAATATCTGGTAGATGCAATAAATCAAGCAAAATTCCCCTGGATTTCTGCTAATCTTTACCAGAACAACTTTCCTTTTACATATATTTACAAGATAATTGAAAAAGGTGGTGTTAAGGTTGGTTTTTTCGGATTAACCACCCCTGCAACCAAGTATTTTGAACCTCCAAAAAATGTTAAAGACATTATTTTTAAGCAGATGGCTGAATCTGCTAAAAAGGCTGTTCAGAGCCTTAAAAAAGAAGGGGCAGATGTTATTGTGGCTCTTGTTCACAGCGGGAAAGGGCCAATGTATGCAATAAAAGAGCCTTATGAAAACGCTTTGTACTATGTGCTTGAAAATGTAAAGGGTATTGATATTGCAATTTACGGTCACACCCACAAAGAGAATCCAATAGAAATTTACAACAATGTTTTAATTTGCCAGCCTAAAAACTACTTTCAATCTCTTGGTGTTATTATGATAGATCTGCAAAAAAGAGATGGCCACTGGGAAATATTAAACAAAGCCTCTACCACTTTGCATGTAAACGGGAAAATGGTTAAGTCTATTGATAAAGAGGTTAAATATATTACTTCTGATTTAAAGGATTTTCTTAATCAAAAAATCGGTGTTTACAAAGACCCTATTGAATTTTCTGAAGATTATAATAATCCTGGTACAGGATTTGATTTGCTTTACAAAGTTGAAAAGTCTGCGTTTGGTGATGCAGATGTTTATATGTTGACCTTACCCTATAAAGGGGTTGTTAAGGAAAAGGGAGAGGCATTGAGGATAAGACATGCCTTTAAACTTCTTCCCTACGACAATTACCTCGTGAAATGTAACATCAAGGGAGCAAACCTTTTGAAAATGCTTGAGAAAGGTGCAGACTTGTTTGATGCAACAGGGAAATTAAAGCCTGATGCAAAACCATATTTCTGCGATATTGCAAGAAACATAGATTATTCTGTTGATTTTACTAAACCGGAGGGAAGCAGGGTTGTAATCAAAAAAGTAAATGGTAGGGATTTTGATGTGAATGCAGTTTATTCGGTTGTTTTAACAACTTACAGGTATGCAGAAAATCTTGATTTTATTGAAAAAGGCGGAGAACAGTACTCTAATGAGAGTTTCAGGACTCTTGCTATAAAATACTTAAAATCTCAATTTGGTAAAAAAGAAAGTGATTCTAAAGAAGAGAAAGGTTTTTTTAACTGGTAATTTTGACTTAAAATGATTTTTTTGTGGATTTATAAAAATTCAAGAAGGGAGACATAATGAAGAAGAAAAGCCTTGGCTTTTATTTCCTTACGAGCGGTATAATAATTCTTTACTTTTTTTTATTGCAATTGCTTTACAATGTTAGACGCCCGATATTTTATGGAGGTGCTGTCTTATTAGCTTTAGCTTTCCTTTTCTTTCTTGTGAAAGATAGGAAAGCGGTTTACGATTATCTAAGCTCTATTAAGCTTGCAGTTGCTCTAATCGTTTATACTGCAATTGCTGTAATAATGGGAACTTTAATACTTCAAAATGTGCAGGAAAGCCAGTATTTACAGCATTATTCAGTTGGATTTTACAAATTTATTAAACTTTTTACCCTGCAGGATACCTATCATTCACTCTGGTTTATGCTTTTAGTAGGTTTGTTAAACATAAACCTTTTGCTCTGCACATTTCAGAAATGGCCTATAACAAAGAAAAAGATAGGTTTTTTCCTGATTCACTTAAGTATTTTTGTAATTGTTTTAGGTGGCTCAATAAGTGCTATATGGGGGATAAAAGGGTATATTCACTTTCATGTTGGTGAAACACACAATGACTTTAACCTTACTCGCTATAATGAAATGCTTGATAAAAAGCACAAACTTGATTTTGGGGTAAGGCTTGATAAATTTGAAATTGAATACTATCCCCCTGATTACAGGGTTTATGTTTATACGAGAAAGTCAACAGATAGAGATTTTGGGAAGCCATACTCTTTAAAGGCAAAAGAAGGTGAAGTTTACAAGGTAAATAATGCAAAATTAAAGATATTGAAGTTTTTTAAGGATTACAATCAGAAAGAGGTACTTGTTCACAACGAAGACGGTGTGCCTGGTGTTGAGGTTTTATTAAAGACAAATAGTAAAACTATTTCAGGCCTTTTCTTTGATACTCCAGGAAGAGACAGGTTTTTCCTTCCAAACGGGGAAGGGCTTGTTATCTTCAAGTGGAAGACACCGAAAAACAACAAAGAAGCGATAAGTGTTGCGAAAGAAAAGTATATCCTTACAATAAACTGTGCTGAGGGGAATAAAACTTTGTCTGTTGAGTTGGGCAAAACTTACGATTTTTCAAAAAATTATCTTGTTAAAGTAGATGATTTTGTCCCTTCTTTTTCAATTGATACAAAAAGTGGCAAGGTTGTTTCTAAAGGGGATAACCCGGATAATCCAGCCCTGCATCTAATTTTTATAAACAAAAATAATGGTGAGAAACTTGAACACTGGACATTTCAGAACTTCCCTGAATTCTCACACGGTAAAAAGATTCCAGACGGTTGCTCTATTAAGTTTTTGTATATCCCTTCAATGAAGGACAAACCTGTTTACATTGTTTCAGCCGAAAAAGATGTTGTTGAAGTTTTAAATGGAAAGGTGAAGAAAAAATTTAAGCTTGAAAACAATGAACTTGTTTTTAACAATTACAAACTTGTTTTTAATAAATTTGATGAAAAATCATCACTTAAATTAGAGGAATACTCTGCCTCTGACAAGTATAAAAACCCGGTGGTTAAAGTTTTGTGGGAGGAAAATGGGAAAAGCCATGAACTCCAGTTTTCAGCAAAAGACCAGAAGGCAACATTTTTGGACAATGGAAAGGTTGCTCTTCTTTTAAGGGATAAAAACACAGACCCGAAGGCTTACAGAAGCTATGTAACTGTTATAGACCACGGGAAAGAGGTTAAAAAGCATGTAATAGAGGTAAACAGTCCACTTGTTTACCACGGCTATTACTTTTATCAGAGCAATTACGACCCCAAAGACCCAAATTATTCAGGCATCTCTGTTTCCAAAGACCCTGGTGTTTACATAGTTTACTTAGGCTTTTTTATGCTGACAATAGGCGGTATTTTAAGGTTTTATTTTAAAATGTGAGGTGAAAGATGATTACTTTAATAGAAAATTTTTCAAGGATTAACACCTTTTTATTTGCTCTTATATGGGTTTACTTTATAGCCTTTATTATTTACACCGTTAGCCTTTTTTCACGCTCAAAGGGATTGTACGCATTTGGAAGGATAACCCTTTTTATAGGCTTTTTAATTAACGGTTATCTGATAATCCAGAGGTGGATTCAAGCGGGAAGGCCTCCATTTAAAACTTTCTATGAATCCCTTATATTTGCGTCTTTCTGTATTATCCTGGTTTACCTTGTAATTGAGCTTTTTAGAAAGGTTAAAATTGTCGGTGCGGCTTCTATTTTAATGTCACTTGGTTGTCTTTTGTTTGCAGTGGTTAAGGTTGATGTTGAAATAATAAATCTCCCTCCTGCTCTTCAAAGCGGATGGTTTATCCCCCATGTTGTAATCTACTTTGTTGGCTATGGAGCATTGGCTGTTTCCTTTGCAACAGGTATTTTATACCTCTTTTTCCCTGATAAGATTGAGCTAAAAGGGGATACAAAGTGGTCTAACTTTTTAATAAATGCCTTAGGTGGAGAGGTAATTGACCTTGAAGAGTTTACTCATCAGCTGATAATTGTTGGCTTTACTTTTCTCAATTTAGGCTTAATTACCGGCTCTCTCTGGGCAAAATTTGCATGGGGAGACTACTGGTTCTGGGATCCTAAGGAAAACTGGTCGTTAATTACCTGGCTAATTTACATTAGTTACTTCCACTTACGCTATGTTAAAGGATGGAGGGGAAGAAAAGCTGTAATTTTTGCTATAATAGGTTTCCTGGCAGTGGTGTTTACATACTTAGGTATGAGTGTATTGCCAACTGCAAGTATGTCTGAACATGTTTACACGGGGAGTTAATGAAAGATAACAAAAGAAAAAAAAGTATTCCTGTAAGGGAAAAGAAAAAAACAAAAACAAAGATTAAGTGTGCTATATGTGGCAAAGAAGAGACAGTGCCTTTTGAACCAAAAAGGGGGGTTGCTGTCTTATGCTGGGAATGCTATCAGGCAAAGAAAAACAGGGAGAAGAGAAATAAGGAGTTGATTAAAAGGGTAGCAGGCAAGTTTGAGATTATCTGCGAAAGGTGTGGGAGGGAAGAGATTGTTGACTATAAAAGGTTTTCAGCCCCTGTTAAACTTTGCGATAAATGTTATCTTGAATTAAAGGGCAATATCCCTAAAAAAAATAGAAAGAAAAAATTAGGTGTTTTAACAAGGATAAAGTGTTGCAGATGCGGTAAAGAAGAGTTTGTAAACTTTGTTCCAGAGGATGAAAACACAGTACTTTGCAGTGATTGCTATCTTCTAAAAAATGAAGAAAAAAAAGAGGGGGATTAATCCCCCTTTTCTTTTAAACGGATAAAACCGTTAACCTTCATAATTGCTATAAATTTCCCTATTCTTTCATAAACAGGTTCAACCTTTTCCCCGAATTCATTCTTTAGCATTTTTGACAGCTCAAAAACATTCTTCTGTCCGTCAATTTCATTCCAGACAAATGTCCCGACTTCGTCAAGGTGAATCCTTACATACTTGTTTTTTACAACAGGTTCAAATATTTTTCTTCCCAACTTTGACTTAAAACGAGGGGCAAGGATTATTACCTTGCCCTCTTCATTTACCTCTGATTCACAGAGTTTTTCAGGTATCAAATCTAAAAGGTTTCTCTCTTTTTTAACCTTTTTAGCCATTGTTCTTCTTTGCTGCGTTAATAGGAAGTTTGATTAAAATGTAAGCGATTGGTAAAAATACCAGCAAACCACCCCATGCGCCTAACGGCTCTCCAAGTGAGAAGTTTGGAATATGGAGTTTGTCTCTAAAGGCAACAATTGCTGCTATTCCCATTCCCATTAAAGCCTCGCCTGCAATCAAACCGGAAGCAATAAGGGTTCCAGTATTGACAAAGGTTTCATTGCCTTTATCAAGCCCGCTTTTTTCTGCAAATCTATCTGCAAGTACTCTGATGATACCGCCAACAAATATTGCAAATGTTGATTCAAGTGGAAGGTACATTCCAACAGCGATAAGCATTGGAGATGGCGCCCCTATTAAAATCATACCAATTGAAAAGCCAATGCCTGTTAACACCAAAGGCCATGCCATCTGCCCACCGACAATACCTTCAGCAAGCATTGCCATTAAACCTGCCTGAGGTGCTGGAAGGTTAGGCCCTCCAATTCCGCCAGGTGTTGCTGTGTGGAGAACCTGCATGGGGAAAACCATAACAAGTGATGCCGCAATAACACCGATTATACATGCAATTTCCATCTTCCATGGTGTACCGCCAATAATGTGTCCGACCTTCAAATCCTGCATAATATCTCCAGCAACGCCGGAAGATGTGCAAACAACAGCAGCAACTCCAAGTACTGCGGCAATACCAGGTCCGCCTTTAACGCCAATGGTTACCATAATTAAAGCGGCAACAATAAGGGTTGAAAGGGTTAAGCCAGAAATAGGGTTGTTTGATGAACCAATTGTTCCAACCAAAAATCCTGCTACTGCTGCAAATAGAAAGCCTGCAAGGGTCATAACAAGAGCGGCAACAATCGCCCCTGCTACAGATTGGCAGAAAAAGTAGTAAATCATTGCAATTGGAATAACTAAAAGAAAGATTGCAATGATTGTAAACTTGAACGGCAAATCCTGTTCAAGCCTTGAAACCTCGCTGCCCTCTTCTATCTCTTCTTTTATCTTTGACAAGTCTTTAAATCCCCTCTTAATTCCAGTCCAGAGGGATTTTCTCATACTGTAAAGGGTGTAAAAAGCACCAACAAGCATTGCCCCAACAGCGAAGGGTCTTACAATTGAATTCCAGATAGCACCGCTAATAACAGTTTCTGTTACTGTAACACCGTTTATCTGCTGTCCTATCAATGAGTCAAATGAACCGCTGAATAAAAAGTTAAGCAAAGGGACAAACAATAGCCAGGCAAAAACACCACCTGAAAAAACAATTGCAGATGGTTTATAGCCAATGATATAACCAACACCTAACATTGCAGGTGAAGCATTTGGTGATTTTAAAAGCATCCCCCCGCCGAATTTCTTTGACATTAATGATTTACCGTTTGTTGTTAAAAAGTTTATGGCAGATGTTTTAAAGTGAATAAACTTTGAAAAGCTGTCTTTAAAAAGTGCAAGCCCGCCAACGGGGTTTTTGATAAATTCAAGAAAAGCAGCAAAGAGTATTGAACCAAAAACATACTTTGCACCGCTTGCCCCACCCTGTCCTGCTTTAACGATTTCTGCGCATGCAACTGATTCAGGAAAGGGAAGGGTTTTGTCTTCAACAAGCACTTTTCTTAAAAATGATACAAATAAAACGCCTAAAACACCGCCTAAAAGCATTAAAACTGTGGATTCAAAATAGTGTAAATGGCTCCACAACGGCTTTCCAGTTGCAGGGTCTTTTGCAATAAGAAATGCAGGGATTGTAAATATTGCACCTGCAACAAGGGCCTCTCCAACAGCGGCTGTTGTTCTGAATATGTTTTCTTCAAGAACAGAGCCTTTAAGCCCCTTTAACACAGCCATTGCCATAACTGCAGCCGGGAAGGTCGCGGCAACTGTAAGCCCCACCTTTAATCCTAAATACGCGTTTGCGGCTCCAAGAACAACCGCAAAGATAGCACCGAAGAATACTGCTCTAAAGGTAAATTCTTTCAAATCTGTCTTTTCGGGAACAAACGGTTTGTGTTCCAAAACAACCTCCTTTATTTTATAGAATCAAGGAAACTTCCTTTCTTAACAAATCCAGCCTTTCTTGCCTCTTCAAGAAATGTTGGCTTATTTCCAGTAAACTTTAATTCCCCAAAAACCTTTCCGTTTTCGTCTTTTCCTGTTCTTTCAAACACAAATATATGTTGCAGGTTATAACTCATATCTGGTTTTAAATCCATAACTTCTGAGATAAAGTTTACCTTTCTTGAACCGTCTTCAAACCTCTTGGTGTGAACTATTATATTTATAGCTGATGAAATCTGCTCCCTTATTGCCTTTAACGGCAGTTGAATACCGCTTTGCAATGTTGTATTTTCAAGCCTTGAAAGGGTGTCAAAAGGGGAGTTTGAGTGAATTGTTGACATTGAGCCGCCGTGCCCTGTGTTCATTGCCTGAAGCAAGTCAAAAGCCTCTCCCCCTCTAATTTCGCCTATTACAATTCTGTCAGGCCTCATTCTCAATGTTGAGTGAAGCAAATCCCTTATTGTAACCTCTCCCCTTCCCTTTTTATCGGCAGGCTTTGCCTCCATTCTTAAAATATGCTCTTTCTGCAATTGCAACTCAGCAGTATCCTCAATTACTATAATCCTCTCATTGTCTGGAATAAGAGATGAGAGAACATTCAAAAGTGTTGTTTTACCTGAACCTGTACCGCCTGAAACTATGACATTCTGCTTCATTAAAATACAGAGTTCAATAAAATCTATTGCATCCTGAGTGATAGCGCCAAAGTTAATCAAATCCTGCAAGGTTAATGCTTTTTTGGAAAATTTTCTTATTGAAACATAGGTGCCTGTCAATGCGCATGGTGGAATAACAGCGGCCACACGGGAGCCATCGTCAAGCCTTGCATCAAGCCTTGGGTTTATTTCGCTTACCTCTTTCCCTAAAGCCCTTGCTATATTTTTAACTGCAGCGACAAGCGCTTTTTCGCTTGCGAATTTTTTGTCTGTCTTTTCAATCTTTCCCTTTCTCTCAATATAAATCTTGTCGTGTCCGTTTATCATAATTTCAGAAATAGAAGCGTCTTCAAGAAAATCGTTTATGGGGGCTAAAAAAGGTCTAACATAGGCAAAGGGGTCAAACTTAAACTCAACCTGCTCTTCTTCAACAGGTGCTTCTGTTTTAAAATCCTCACCAACAATGGAAATCACAAAATCTCCAATCTGCACACTGTCCCCAAAGGATAAATCAGCGCTTCTTTCCACTTTCTCGTTGTTGAAAAGAATTCCATTTGTGCTTTTCAAGTCTTCAATTGTTATCTTTTCTCCCCTGACCATAACCCTTGCATGTCTTGAGGAAACCTTCGGGCTGTTTAAAACAACCTCATTTGATGAAGACCTTCCAATAAAGAAGATAGGCTGATTTAAACTCTTAACCCATTCCTTATTGTTTGAAAGGTCTTTAATTAAAACTTTAAACCCCATAGACGCCCCCGAAAATTTTTAATTATTTGCCCTTAAACTTTGCCTCCCTCTTTTCAAGGAATGCGCTAACCCCTTCCTTTGCATCTTCAGTTGCGAAACATAAGCCAAATAGGTTGGATTCAAGTGCGCAGGCCTTTTCAAACGGCATTTCTTTTCCTTCCATAATTGCCTTTTTGCAGTAGTAAACTGCAATTGGTGAATTTTTCTGGATATCCTTTATTGATTTAATCGCTTCATCAACAAGGTTTTCTTCAACAATCCTATCAACAATTCCTATCTTTAAAGCCTCTTCGGCACTTACCATTCTTCCAGTCATGCAAATTTCCATAGCCTTGCTGTGCCCAATAAGCCTTGTAAGTCTTTGAGTGCCTGCATAACCCGGTATAAGCCCCAACTTAACCTCAGGTTGTCCAACCTTTGCATTGGGAGAAGCGTATCTAAATGTGCAGCTCATAGCAAGTTCAAGCCCTCCACCTAATGCAAAGCCGTTTATTGCCGCAATTGAAGGGAATGGCAAATCTTCAATCTTCTTGAAAATACTCTGACCCCATTCACTCTGCTTCCTTGCCTCTTCAGGTGTTTTCCCCTGAAATTCAGATATATCAGCCCCTGCAACAAAAGACTTCTCCCCTGCACCAGTAATTACAAGCCCTAATGTGTTTTCCTTTGTTTTAATAAAATCAATTGCCCTGTCAAGTTCGGTTAAAACAGTGTGGTTTAATGCGTTTAAAACCTTTGGCCTGTTTATTGTTAAGACAAAAATTCCGTCTCTTTCTTCAAGTAAAATAGTTTCAAACTCCATAACCCCTCCTTTAAATTTTGATTATTTTCATTATAACAAAACTTTTTTGCGTAAAATACAATATGTTAAAGCCTTTTTTACTTTTTTTAATTAAAAGGTAAAATATAAACGGTAAAAGTAATATACAGGGAGTTGAAATGGAATACAAACCGTCTTTTTTGTTTAGAAATGGATATATAAGCACAATTTACCCAACATACTTTAGAAAGGTTGAAGGAGTAAATTACAGAAGAGAAAAGATTGACACCTTTGACGATGACTTCCTTCTTCTTGACTGGTCTGAAGTAAGCGACAATAAAGATTACCTTGCAATAATCTCTCACGGCCTTGAAGGTAAGTCAGACAGGGCTTATGTCAGGGGAATGGCAAAGGCTTTTAACTCAATAGGGGTAAATGCACTTGCATGGAATTTCAGAGGTTGCGGCGGCGAGCCAAACAAAAAACCTCAAATGTACCACAGCTGCAAGATTGAGGATTTAGAGTGCGTTATAAAGCATGCAATAGAAAAGGGATATAAAAATATTGTCCTTGTCGGCTTTTCAATGGGCGGAAATTTAAGCCTTTACTATGCAGGAAAAATGGGGGACAAGATTTTGCCACAGGTAAAAGGGGTTATAGCCTTTTCAGTCCCCCTTGACATCAGAGATGTTTCAGAAACTCTTGCAAAGCCAAGAAACAAAATCTTTATGAAAAGGTTTTTGAAAATGCTTAGGGAAAAGATTGAGGTAAAATCAAAGATGTTTCCGAAAATTGTTTCCATTGAAGGATATGAAAAGATAAAGGATTTTAAAGACTTTGACGACAGGTACACAGCCCCCCTTCACGGATTTAAAAACGCATACCATTACTGGGAAACATGCTCATCAAAGCAATACCTTGAAAATATTAAAATCCCCACCCTAATTGTAAATGCCCAAAATGACCCATTTTTAGGTGATAAGTGCTATCCAGAAGAGGTTAAGAATAAGAATATTACCCTTCTTTACCCGAAATACGGGGGGCATGTTGGCTTTGTTTTAAAGAGAAAAGACGGCCTATACTGGTCTGAATTGACTGCAATAGATTTTTTCAAAGAGAAAATAAGGAAGTAGAAAAAAGGGAATAATCTGTGCTTTTTTACTTTAAAAATGAATTTAGGTCAACTTTTTTCAGGACGAGATAAGACAACCCAATACCCTTAACCTTTCTTTTGTTATATAATTAAACTATGAAAAGGATTGCTATTACAGGGTCAACAGGGTTTGTTGCATCTTACCTTATTCCGTTTTTGAAAGAAAAGGGGTATGAAATTATCCCTGTTGTGAGAGGGGATTTTGAGGATTTAAACAAACTTAAAGAAAAGCTTGAAAAAGCGGATATTGTGGTCAACCTTGCAGGTGCGCCTATTGTGAAAAGGTGGAGTAAAAGATATAAAAAGGAACTTTATTCAAGCAGGGTTGATTTAACAAAAAAGATTGTTGAAACCTTAAATGATTTGAACAAATTTCCTGAATGTTCTATCTCTGCATCTGCTGTTGGGGTTTATCCTGATTTTAAAGAGTGTACTGAAAATTGCACTGATTTAAGAGAGGATTTTTTAGGCAAACTTTGCAACGACTGGGAAGGTGAGGCTTTTAAGTTAAAGGGTAAATCAAGGGTTGTTGTTTTAAGGATAGGGGTTGTTATTGGCAAAAACGGGGGGATTATTAAAAAGGTATCCATTCCCTTTAAGCTTGGGTTAGGCGGGAAGTTGGGAAGCGGAAAGCAGGGGTTTTCCTGGATTCACATTGAGGATTTAATCAATGTAATACTCTTTGCTATTGAAAATAAAAAGGTTGAAGGGGTTGTAAATGCCGTCTCTCCTGAACCTGTCAACAATATTGAGTTTACAAAGACTCTTTCAAGGGTTTTAAAAAAGCTTGCAATTTTCCCTGTGCCCGCTTTTGCTTTAAGGCTTTTATTTGGCGAGGGGGCAGGTATTTTGCTTGAAGGGCAGAGGGTTATACCTGAAAAACTGATAAATTACGGCTTTGAGTTTAAATTCCCTGATTTAGAGTTGGCTTTAAAGCAGGTTTTTTCATGAGGGATTTTAAGTTTTATTCGCAGGCTTTCCTTGATTACCTTTTAAAAGAGAAGAATTACTCAATCAACACAATTATTGCATACAAGGAAGACCTTGAGTTGTTTGAGGATTTTTTAAACCTGTTTAACCTTAAAGTGGAAAATGTGGAAAAAGAAGATGTTAGAATGTTTGTTTCTTACCTTTCAAGGAAAAATTTTGAGAAGAATACAATTGCAAGAAAAATAAGCGCTTTAAAATCCTTTTTTTCTTTTTTGAAAAACAGGAAGTTTATTAAGAAAAATCCTGCTGCCCTTGTTTCTTCACCAAAGAGGGGAAAGGTATTGCCGTCTTTTATGACTGAAGAAGAGGTTGAGAAGCTTTTTGATTCCCTTCCTTCTCCTGATGACTTTAAGTCTGCAAGGGATGTTGCAATAATGGAGCTTTTCTATGCCACAGGCTTGAGGGTTTCTGAGTTAGCAAACTTAAAGATGAGGGATATTGATATTCAAAATCAGATTGTAAGGGTTTTTGGAAAGGGGGGTAAGGAGAGGATTGTCCCCTTTGGAATTCCTGCAAAAGAGGCTCTTTTAAGGTATTTTAAGTTTAGAAGAGAGCATTTAATTGAAAAGAAAAACCTTACTGAAGAGTTTGTTTTCCTCAATGTTAGAGACGGTAAGCACATTACAGATAGGGGGATAAAGTTTGTTGTAACTAATATGCTTAAAAAAATATCCTCAATGAAGAAGCTTTCAGTGCACTCTTTAAGGCACACATTTGCCACACATTTGCTGAATAAGGGGGCTGATTTAAGGGCTATTCAGGAGTTGTTGGGCCATGCTTCGTTATCCACAACTCAAAGATACACTCACCTTTCAATTGATAAGTTGATTGATATTTACAGAAACTCTCATCCGGACGAAAAGTGAAAAATTTAAGGTTTCTCCTTATTTACCAATAAATTTTTTATGCTAAAATGTTTTCAACAAAATAAATAAAAAGGGGTGTTAAGTGAAACTGACTCCATTTTTAAATGAAGAAAAGATTATAATTGATTTTAAAGCAAAAAATAAGCTCAATTTTTTTTCAAAGTGTGCTGATTTAATAGTCAAACACCACCCTGATTTTGACAGGGAAGAGGTGCTTGAACTTTTTTTAAAGAGGGAAGAGACAATGTCAACCGGTATTGGCAATGGTGTTGCTATTCCGCACATTGTTTACGGAAAGTGCAGGGCGCATGAGATTTATTTTTTCAAACTTGGTGACCCTATTGATTTTAATTCCCTTGACGGAAAGCCTGTAAGTTTGCTTTTTGTTGTAATAGGGAATGCGGCTAAAAGTAATCTGGTTCATTTGCAGATTCTTGCAAAGCTTGCAAGGTTGTTGAAGAAGGATGATTTTGTAAACAAATTGAAGAATGTTCAAAAACCTGAAGAAGTTATGGAGATAATTAGAGAGTATGAGTGATGCAAAGTTGCTTGTTTGTATAATTGAAAAAGAGGAAAAGCTTGAAGAGGTTTTAGAAGGCCTTGTTGAAATTGGGATAACAGGTGCTTCTATCCTTGATGTAAGGGGTATGTTTGAATTTCTTGCTGACGAAATCCCCATTTTTGCAGGTTTTAGAAACCTTATTGAAGACAAAAATCCCACAAATAAAATGATTATTTCAGTAATTAAAGACGACAATTTGCTGAAAGAGGCTATGGATACAATAGAAGAGATTTACGGCTCTTTCTCTAACCCCAACACAGGTATTATGTTTTCTCTCAATATAGGAAATTTAAGAGGATTGAAGTTGTAAATGCTTTCTGAAATTTTAATAGTATGTGCAATAATTCTCTCCTATTTTGGAATTGGTTTTGTATTTAACAAAAGGAGAATGTCTCCTTTTTTAGGGCTTGAGTTTCTTTTAATTGGGATTCTCTTTTCCCTGTTAGATATTGAAAAAAACAGTTTTTTGCCTATACTCCCTCCATTTTTAGGGGCATTCGGACTATTAATGGGGGTTCAGGTTAAAGCAAAGGATTTGAAAGGTTTAAGCAGGGATTTTTATGTTAAGGTTTTTTCCTATTCCCTAATCGTCTTTTTCTTTCTTTTTATTGTTTTTGTCTCCTTTTTTTCAAAAGGGGAAGCTGCGGTTTTAGCGTCTATTTTCACTTTGGGAAGTTATAAGGTAATGGCAACATTTATCCCTGATAGAAAGAAAGAAGACAGGGAAAAGCTTTTTTTTGCTGCTTTTTTGCCTTTTGTTTGTATTTTAATTTACTTTTTTTCCAATTTTGTAAACTTTAATCCTTCCGTCACAAAGTGGTTTTTCCTGCTTTTGTTTTTATTTGCAGTACTTTCAAGGCTTGTTTTTGCAGTGTTTGAAGGGGAGTCCCTGTTGGTTTTAGGTTTAATAGGCATTATCCTTTTCTTTTCTGAACTGGCATATATTAAGGGGGTTTCTCCGTTTCTTTCAATGTTTTTCCTTGGCTTTTATCTTGCAAATTACTGCAAAAAAGGTGATGAGTTATTTTCAATTTTAATTAGCGATGAAAAGCAGCTTTACACCATTTTCCTTATTTTTTTAGGTTTTGTATCAGGGCTTAAATTTAACTTGCCTGTTTTTAAAATTGGCTTTGTGATTTTTGTTGCAGTAGTCCTTGTTAAGTTCCTGTTTTTTCTGTTAAAAAAAGAGTCTTTTGTGCTTTACCTTTCCCCAGGCGCATTTGGGGTGGTTTTGCTTTCAGATTGCTGGCTTATTTCAGGGCATAAACAGGGAGATTTAATTTTGTCTTCATCAATTGTGGTAGTCGTTCTTTTGCAGGTTTTTTCAATGCTTTACTTAAAGAGGGTTTATGCGGGAAAAGATTAAGATCTTTAAAGTGCTTGCAGTTTTAATTGTTTTTTCAATTTGCTTTTACTACTTTAAGGAAGCAAAGGAGGTCTTTTACTTCTCAGACATTGTTTCCCCTTACTTTTCTTTGGGTTTTCTTATAATTTCTGCCTTGCTTTTAGGGGTTGTTGCAAATGAGTTGGGGCTTCCCTCTCTTACAGGCTATTTAATTGCAGGAATGGTTTTCGGGCCTCAGGTTTTTAATTTTATTAACAATAGCGATATAAAAACCCTTGAATTGATAAATTCAATTGCTTTAAGTTTTATAGCTATTTCAGCAGGGGGGGAGTTAAAATTAGAAAGCCTGAAGAAAAATGTAAAACCGATTGGTTATATTACAGTAATTCAATCAATCTTTGTGCTTGCGGGAATTTTTGTTATATTTTATTCCTTAGGCAGAGCTGGGTTTTTGATAAAAAATATGAATTCTACATCATTGCTCTTTTTCTCTATTTTTTTAGGGGTTATTGCAGTTGCAAAGTCTCCTGCTTCAACAATAGCCATAATTAACGAATATAAGGCAAAGGGGACATTTACCGATATTGTTCTTGGGATAACAATGATAAAGGATGTGGTTGTGCTTTTAATGTTTTCTGTTGCATTTGCTTTTGCAAGAAATGCAATTAGCGGGGTTGAACTTTCGGCAAAATTCTTTCTATCAATTTTTTCTCACATTTTTATCTCCGGTGTTGCAGGGGTGATTTTCGGTTTTTTAATGATTGTTTTTTTCAAGTATGTTGCAAAGGAGATAGGAATATTTGTTGTGCTTGCATCTTTTATCTCTTATAAATTTGCATCAATTGTCGGGCTTGAAAATATGTTTATGTGTATGGTTGCAGGGTTTGTTGTTCAGAACTTTTCAAAGCAGGGCTCTGTTTTGATTGATGCAATTGAGGGAAGCCACCTCCCTGTTTATGTGATTTTCTTTTCAATTGCAGGTGCTGGGCTTGATTTTTCTTCCCTTAAATCGTACTGGGTAATTGTCCTATTGTTTGTTGTTTTAAGGCTAATTTTGATTTACTGGACGACATACTTTGGTGCTGCTGTTTCTAAAACAGTTGAAAGTGTGAAAAAATACGCATGGACAGGGTTTATTACAAATGCAGGGCTTACTTTAAGTATGGTAATCCTTATTGATAAGGAGTTTAAAGATTTTGGCTCAATTCTTAAAGCAATTGTTATTTCTGTAATTGCTGTAAATCAAATTATTGGCCCCATACTATTTAAAATAGGTATTGAAAAATCAGGGGAAGCAACAAAGTTGAATCAGTAGAGCATTAGTTTTAAGGCCATTATTGTAATTGCTATCAGAATAAGGGCTTTAATATACTTCTCGCCTTTTTCAACTGCAAGTTTTGCCCCTAAATAACCGCCTATCCCCTGCCCTGTTGCAACAACAGCGGCAACAGACCAGTTAATCTTTCCCTTGTATGCAAATATAGCAATTGCAACAATTGTGTATGTGGCAATAATAAAGGTTTTTACAGCATTTGTTTTTACTAAGTCGTAACCTGTGGCAAGCTTTATCCCGGCAATAAGCAACAGCCCCACTCCAGCCTGAATAAATCCGCCGTAAAAGCCAATTAGAAGGAAGATAAAAAAAACAATTGGATAGCTTTTGATTTTGTAGTTAAACCTTTTCTTTTTATTGTTTGAGAAAATTGAAACAATGACGAAAATTATCATAAAAATTGAAATTATTTTCTTAAATTGATTGTCAGGCAAAATACTTGAATAGTATGCACCTATTATGCTTCCTAAAATAGCGGGGATTACAAGTTTAATATTTGTTTCAAAATCCCATACATTCCTTTTTTTAAATGAGTAAACCCCAAGCCAGTTTTGAATAAGCAGTGAGATTCTGTTTGTGCCGTTTGCCACTGTTGGGGGGAGGCCGTAAAAGATTAAAAGCGGAAGCATAACGAATGAACCGCCTGCCGCAGATATGTTAAATATTCCAGCCACTATTGCCACAAGGAAAAGCAAAAATAAAGTCATCCTACCCTCAAATATTTTTTAAGCGTCTCACTTCAAAATACTCTTTTTTATAGCATAAAAAAAGGGAGCGATAAATCTTTACAAAAAAGTAATATTTATGATATAAAAGTATTTAGAAGGATTTATTGGAGGTTTTTATGGCTTTAATAATAGATTTTATTCAAAATTTTGCCAGAGAATTTATATACCTTACCCTTGAAATGGGTATTTATCTCTTAATTGGTTTTCTTGTTGCAGGAATAATTCACGCTTTTTTGCCTGATGGCTTTGTATCAAAACATGTGGGTAAAAAAGGGTTCTGGTCTTCTTTTAAATCTGCTATGTTTGGAGTTCCCCTTCCTTTATGTTCTTGCGGAGTTGTCCCTACAGCACTTTCCCTTAAAAAATCAAAAGCATCAAACGGGGCTGTGGTTTCTTTTCTTATTTCTACTCCCCAAACTGGAATTGACAGTATTGCGGCAACATACAGCCTTTTAGGAAGTGCCTTTGCTTTTTTCAGGGTTATTGTTGCATTTATTACAGGGGTAATTGGTGGTTTTATAACTGATTTGTTTGTTAGAGGGGAAGAATATAACCCTGAAATAGTAGAAGAGAATCCATGCGGGTGTGGCTCAGAAGAAACCTCATGCTGTTCTACTGAGAATCATATTGCAGATGATGCTTGCGGTTGCGAAGAGGATAATTGTGAATGTGAGGAAGACAGCTGCGGTTGCAATAGTGAAAATGATAAATCGCATTACACTTTTTTAGAAAAGGTTAAAGAGGTTTTTAGATACGGTTTTGGTGAATTGCTTGAATCAATTGCAAAGTGGCTTGTTCTTGGCCTGGTGATTGGTGCTTTGATTTCTGTAATTGTGCCTGATAACTTTTTTTCTCTATACCTTTCAAATAGGTTTTTAACCTATCTTTTAATACTCGCAGTTTCAGTGCCTGTCTATATTTGTGCAACAGGCTCTATTCCAATAGCCAGCTCTTTGATTTTAAAAGGGGTGAGCCCTGGCGCAGCATTTGTTTTTCTAATGGCAGGGCCTGCCACAAACTCAGTTACTTTTACCGTGCTTTTAAAAACAATAGGGAAAAAATCAACCTTAATTTACATTTTTACAATTATAATGGGTGCTGTTGTTGGCGGATTGATAATTGATTTTTACTTTATTGATTTAATGCTGAGGCAGATTGCCGCAAACCATTCAGCGCAGACTATGTCAATTGTCAAAATTGTTGGTGGGATAATTTTTGCTATTTTGCTGATTTTTGCATTGATTCCGAAAAAGAAAGACTCATGCGGTTGCGAGGTTGATTTAGAAGAAGAAAGGCTTGAACAAAAATTTGAGCCTAAGGTTTTCAAAGTAAAAGGGATGACATGTAATCACTGTAAAATAAATGTTTCAAGAATTGTGGAAAGTATTAAGGGGATAAAAAACTACTCTATAAACCTTGAGGCAGGTGAACTTGTTGTTGAGGGTGAATTTGATTTGACAGTTTTGAAAGAGTCTCTTGAAGAATATGGGTATTCAATAAAATAATATCGGCTTGACTGAATTTTGCTTTCAATTCTTGCATGGCAGGTATTGCAAATTTCATATTTTAATGAAATAAAGTATTTTGAACATATTAAGCATTTCTTTATAAAAAGGGTTACCATAACCCCTGTAATACCGTAAATAAAGATAATTGCGGATAAAATCACCCCTATAATGTTTATTTCAGTTTGAGTGGTGAAATAGGAGAGTGAAAAAAGAATTAAAGAGAGTGAGATGTTGATTCCATAATAGTTTAACTTAAGTCTTCTCATAAGCTACTCCTGACTTTAATTTTTAAAAAATTAGTAAAAAAGTAAAGGGACAAATTCGGACAAATTGCGACATTTTGCATTTTTCCCCTTCCATTTGTTAAATTAACGGTTTTTTATGATTAAAATGACAAAATAAAAAAATTGCGGGAGAACAATTTGGAGAATAAAGCCCAAAAGTCTTTGTTTCCTCGTTTGCTTTTTCTTTTTTTTAATATAAAATTCATTTGTGAAGCTATTTTTGATGGTTTTAGGGTTTACAATTTTGATTGAAGGGTGCATGCCTTTTTTTACACCTAAATTGTACAAAAAATTCACTGCTGAGATTTCTCAGGCAGATGAGAAAATATTGCGTATATTGGGTTTTGTTGCAATTATTATAGGTCTTTTAATTCTATACTATGCTAAGGGGAGGCTATGAGAGAGGTTGTTTTAACAGGAAATGATTTAAATTTGAGAGATTTAATAGATATTGGGTTTAAAAAAGCAAAGGTTGTTTTAAGCAAAGAGGCAAGGGAAAAGGTGAAAAGAGGAAGGGCTGTTGTTGATAAGATTGTTGAAGAAAACAGGGTTGTCTATGGGGTTACAACAGGTTTTGGTCAGTTTGCAAGTGTTGTTATCCCTCAAAAGGATGTGGAAGAGTTGCAGTACAACCTTATTCGCTCCCATGCCGCTGGCGTTGGAGATTACCTGCCGGAAGAAATAGCAAGGATGCTAATGGCTTTAAGGGCAAATGTGCTTGCAAAGGGAAGAAGCGGTATATCTCTTGAAACACTTGAACTTTTAATTGAAATGATAAATAGAGGGGTATATCCCTTAATCCCTGAAAAAGGCTCTGTCGGTGCAAGTGGAGATTTGGCACCTTTGGCTCACCTTGCTCTTGTTCTCATAGGAGAAGGTAAAGCAAGAATTGAAGATGTTGAGGGTACAGGAGAAGAGATTTTAAAAATTGTGGGATTAAAACCTGTGAGATTGAGGGCAAAAGAGGGGCTTGCACTAATAAACGGCACTCAGGTTATGACAGCAATAGGAGCACTTGCACTGTACAAAGCAAAGAATTTGATTAAACACGCAGATTTAATAGGTGCGTTGTCTTTAGAGGCATTAAAGGGAACAAAGACAGCATTTGACGAGAGGATTCACAGAGAGAGGCTTTACAAGGGACAGAGGGATAGCGCAAAAAACTTATGGAATTTGCTTCAGGATAGCGAGATTATGGAATCACATAAAAACTGCGGGAAGGTGCAGGATGCATACTCATTAAGGTGTATGCCTCAGGTTCACGGCCCAGTAAGGGATACTGTTGAATATGTTGAGAAGATGCTTGAAATTGAAATGAATTCTGCAACCGACAACCCAATGGTTTTTGAAGAACAGAATGAATTGATTTCAGGGGGAAATTTTCACGGAGAATCTGTTGCCTTTTTAATGGATTTTTTAAAGATTGCGGTTGCTGAACTTGGAAACATAAGCGAAAGAAGAATTGAAAGGCTTGTAAATCCAGCATTAAGCGAACTTCCTGCATTTTTGGTTGAACAGGGGGGATTAAACTCAGGCTTTATGCTTGCCCATGTAACTGCAGCAGCACTTGTATCTGAAAACAAGGTTTTGTGCCACCCTGCAAGCGTTGATTCAATTCCAACCTCTGCAAACAAGGAAGACCATGTTTCAATGGGAACAATTGCTGCGAGAAAGGCTTTAGAAGTTGTTAACAATGTTGAAAATATTTTGTCAATTGAGTTGATGGCTGCGTGCCAGGGGCTTGAGTTTTTAAAGCCTTTAAAACCTGCAAAAGCCTTAATCCCTGTTTATCAAAAGGTAAGGGAAAACATTGCGCCGTGGGATAAGGACAGGTATATGGCAGATGACATAGAAAAGGCAAGGAAACTTGTTGAAAGCCGTGCGCTTTTAGATATTGTTGAAAAACAAATTGGAAAATTAAATTAAGGGGGATAGTATGACAAGAATAATCCATCCGCCGACAGGCACAAAGTTAACTTGTAAAAACTGGCAGATAGAGGCTGCATACAGAATGATTCAGCACAACCTTGACCCTGACAATGCAGAAAAGCCGGAAGAGTTAATCGTTTACGGGGGAACAGGAAAGGCTGCAAGAAATTGGGAATGCTTTGACGCAATTTTAAGAAGCCTTGAATCTTTAAATCCCGACGAAACCTTGCTTGTTCAAAGTGGTAAACCTGTAGGTATTGCTAAAACCCACGAAGATGCACCAAGGGTTTTAATTGCCAACTCAAACCTTGTGCCTAACTGGGCAAACTGGGATTACTTCCACGAGTTAGAGAAAAAAGGTTTAATTATGTACGGCCAGATGACAGCAGGCTCGTGGATTTACATAGGCACTCAGGGTATTTTGCAGGGTACTTATGAAACCTTTGCAGCCGCTGCAAAGAAGCACTTTAACTCAGACTTAACAGGGAAATTTGTTTTAACCGCAGGGTTAGGCGGAATGGGTGGAGCACAGCCTTTGGCTGCAACATTTAACGGTGCTGCATGCCTTGTTGTTGAGGTTGACCCACACAGGATTAAAAGGAGACTTGAAACAGCATACCTTGACGAAATGGAAACAGATTTAGATAAAGCACTTGAAAAGGTTTTAAAGGCTAAGGAAGAAAAAAGACCCCTTTCTGTTGGATTGTTGGGAAATGCTGCAGATATTTTTCCTGAACTTTTAAAGAGGGGAATTATCCCTGATGTTGTTACAGACCAGACTTCAGCCCACGATGAATTAAACGGCTATGTGCCGGCAGGTATTCCCTATGAAGAAGCACTTGAATTGAGAGAAAAAGACCCGAAAAAGTACATAGAGATGTCCTATGAGTCAATGTACAAACACTGTGAGGCAATGGTTGGTTTTCAGAAAAAAGGCTCTGTTGTTTTTGACTATGGAAACAACTTAAGGGGACAGGCATATAAGGCTGGTTTGAAAGATGCATTTGCATTTCCAGGATTTGTTCCAGCATACATAAGACCTCTTTTTTGCGAAGGTAAAGGCCCTTTCAGATGGGTTGCATTAAGCGGAGACCCTGAAGATATTTATACAACTGACAGGGAACTTTTAAAACTATTTCCTGAAAATGAACAGTTAAAACGCTGGATTGAAATGGCACAAAAGAAGGTAAAATTTCAGGCACTTCCTGCAAGGATTTGCTGGTTAGGGTACGGAGAAAGGGATAAAGCAGGCTTATTGTTCAACGATTTGGTTAAATCAGGCAAGGTTAAAGCACCAATTGTAATTGGAAGAGACCACCTTGACACTGGAAGCGTTGCCTCACCTTACAGGGAAACAGAGTCAATGAAAGACGGCTCAGACGCAATTGCAGACTGGCCTATTTTAAACGCTTTGTTAAACACTGCATCAGGTGCAACATGGGTTTCATTCCACCATGGAGGCGGGGTTGGAATAGGTTACTCTCTCCATGCAGGACAGGTAATAGTTGCAGATGGTACCGATGCTGCTGCAAGAAGGCTTGAAAGGGTTTTGACCAACGACCCGTTAACAGGGATTTTCAGGCATGTTGATGCAGGGTATGAGGAGGCAATAGAGGTTGCAAAGAAAAAGGGTTGCAAAATACCTATGATGAAATAAAATGAATACTTGCGCTTGAATAAGCAGCGTGGATAAACATAAAACGGAGGAAATATGGAGAATTACAAAGTTAAAGACATAAACCTTGCAGAGCAGGGAAGGAAAAAGATTGATTGGGCAGAATCAAGAATGCCTGTTTTAATGTATTTAAGGGATAAGTACAGCAAGACCCAGCCTTTAAAGGGCTATAAAATTGCAGGTTGCCTACATGTTACAAAGGAGACTGCTGTTTTAGTTGAAACTTTAAGGGCAGCAGGTGCTGAAGTTGCCTGGAGTGGATGCAACCCACTTTCAACACAGGACGATGTTGCGGCAGCCCTTGCAGCAAACGGAATTTCAATCTATGCTTGGCATGGAATGAATGTTGAGGAGTTTTACTGGGCAATTGATAAAACCCTTGAAATAGACCCGAATTTAACACTTGATGACGGTGCAGACTTAATATTCACCATTCACAATAAACACCCTGAAAAGGCTAAGAATGTAATCGGTGGCACAGAGGAGACAACAACAGGTGTTCATAGGTTAAGGGCTATGGCAAAGGCTGGGAAACTATTGTATCCGGTTTTTGCTGTAAACGATGCTGAAACAAAGTGGGATTTTGACAATGTTTACGGCACTGGCCAATCCACAATTGACGGGATTTTAAGGGCAACCAATGTTTTAATTGCAGGCAAAACAGTTGTTGTTGCAGGTTACGGCCACTGCGGGAAGGGCGTTGCAATGAGGGCTAAAGGCCTTGGTGCAAATGTAATTGTAACCGAGGTAAAACCCACAGCCGCTTTAAAGGCAACCTTGGAGGGCTTCAGGGTAATGCCTATGGATGAGGCTGCAAAACTTGGCGATATATTTGTTACAGCGACAGGGGTTAAAGACATAATTGTTAAGAGGCACTTTGAATCAATGAAAGACGGTGCAATTGTCTGCAATACAGGCCATTACGACTGTGAAATAAATATTCCAGACCTTGAAAGCCTTGCAGTTGATAAAAAAGAAATCAGGCCAAACAATGAAATGTACACTTTAAAAGACGGAAGAAGGATTTTTCTCCTTGCAAAGGGAAGACTGGTTAACCTTGCTTCTGCTGAAGGCCACCCATCAGAGGTTATGGATATGTCATTTGCAAACCAGTTTCTTGCAATGATAAGGCTTACTGAAACAGGAAAAGACCTTGAAAACAATGTTTACCTCCTTCCGGAAGAGCAGGATCAGGAGATTGCAAGAATCAAGCTTGAAACTATGGGATTTAAGATTGATGAATTAACCCCTGAGCAGATTGAGTATATAAACGATTACTCACAGGGAACTTAATTTTAATTTTTTCTTTGAATTTTTTGCTAACTGTGGTATAAAGTTAAGGCTAAAAAATTACGACGAAGGAGAACGCCATGTCAAGAGTTTGTGAAATATGCGGCAAAAAGCCAATGGTTGGAAACAATGTTTCCCATGCACATAACTTAACAAAGAGAAGATTTCTTCCGAATATTCAGAAAATAAGAGTTGTTGACGAAAACGGAAATGTAAGAAGAATGAAGGTTTGCACATCCTGCATCCAGGCAGGCAAGGTTAAAAAGCCTATCTAAGAAGTCTAAAACTAAATTAGATACAAGGCGGGATTTATCCCGCCTTTTTTATTTTCTATTTAAAATTTCATCAAAATTTTTTTAATCCCTTTAAATTTATCAGAGTTGATTTTTTAAATTATATGCTTTCCTGTTTTTAAAAATTAAAAGGATTGAAAACTTTTTAATTTGTTGCAATAAGCAGGGATTTAATAGAATTTGCTTTTTTAAATTTCTCTTAAGTTTTATTTTTTTTGTTGACAGTGAGGAAAAAAGAAGTAAAAATAAAAACCAAACAGTCGGTTTTTAAACTAATTGGTTGGTTTTTTGAAAAAAATTGTTGAAGAATTTTCCTCAATATTGTTTTTTGGAGGTTTTATGGGGTAAATAAAGCAATTCAATCAATAAGAATTCCTCAAATTGTTGAGGCAGCGTCGCAGATTATTGCCGAAAAGGGGATAAAGGAAACCACCCTTGATGCTGTTGCTAAAAAGGCAGGGCTTTCAAAGGGTGGGCTTATCCATTATTTCCCCACTAAAAAGGCTTTGATTGAAACGGTTGTAAAAGAGTTTTTTAACAGGATTTTCCAGAAGGGAAAGGAGTTGAGGGATTCCCTTCAAGACCCTTATGAGCAGTTAACTTCATTTGTCTGGATATACGATAGGGAAGACCCGGATTATTTCACAGGTTACAGAATGTTTTTTGAGATTATGGCAATAGCCTCTATGGATGAAGGTTATAGAGAGGTTTTTCATCAATGGGTTAACGGCTGGGTTGAGTTGCTTGAAGCCTCAATTGAAAAAGGGATTAAAAGCGGTGATTTCAAGGTTAAAGATGCAAAAGAGGCAGCAAAGACAATTTCTGCGGTCTATCAGGGGGTTGCTTCAAGGTGGTTTTTAGACCCTGACAATCATTCTGATGAATGGGCAAAGGAAACGGTTAAAAACCTTATTAAATTTATTGTCTCAAAAGATTAAAAACAGGGAGGGGATATGTCGGTTTTTGAATCAACAGAAAAGATGTATGAGGTTTTAGGTGAATTGTTTGAAACATTGCTTGCCCATGAAACTGTTGGGGAGAAGTTTAAACAGCAGAATGTAACCATCAGGTTTATTATGAGTGAACCTAAGGGGGAAATATGGCTTTTGCCTGAAGGCAAAGTTTTTTGTGGAGTGCCTGAGGGAAGGAAGGAAGACATCTCTATGACATTAAGCGGGGATACTGCCCATAAATTCTGGTTAAAGCAGATTACAATGCCTGTTGCCCTTGCAAAGGGTTTGATTAAGGCAAAGGGACCTCTCCCAAAGGTTTTAAAGTTATTGCCCCTTCTTAACCCTGCTTACGAGGCTTACCCTGAAATTGCAAAAAAACACGGATTGCAGATTTAGGGGGAGTTATGGCAAAGGAAAGGCCTATTAAGCAGTTTGAAATGGATAGAAAAGAGGCTGCACGGATAGCCGCAAGGCTTCTCCTTGCATCAGGCACCACAAGCCCGAGGGTTGGCGGTGTTGGAGAGTGCACCTTTCACATTATAGAGGATGAGTGCGATATTGAGGATATATGCAAAAAGGTTGAGGAGATTGCAGAGAATAATGAGGCCTGGAATTTTTTTGAAAGAGATGCGGAGATGATGAGGGATGCTGACGCTTTGATAATTATAACCTCTCTCCGCTCTTTAACCGACCCGTCTGATATTAACTGCAATATGTGCGGGTATTTAACCTGTGAGTATATGGAAGAAAGGGAGAAGTTGAATAAAGAAGACAAATCAGTTGCCTTTACAGGCCCTTTATGCACATTCAGGGCTGCAAATGTGGCCTATGCTTTAAACGGGGTTATCTCCCTTGCAAGGGAACTTGGGATAGATTTTGGAGTTTTCTGGTCTGCTGGCCTTGCTGCTTTAAGAATGGGGCTTTTGCCTAAAACAACAGGCTTTGCTGTTGGGGTGGCAATAAGCATAACTGAAAAATCTCCATTCAGGGATATCCCCCTTGATTATCACAAATATAATGACAGGACTATGAGGGACAGGATTATTAGCAGGCTGTGGCCTCAATTTCGTTCAATCTATTCTTAAGGGGGCGCTTATGGCAAAGAAAGATTTGCAAGAGCTTGTAAAAGCAGGGCTTGAAAGGGCTGTTGAATTAATGGCGCTGGCTGCAAATAATGCATGGCACTTTGGAGGGAAACACTCACTTGAAATTGTTATGCTTGACGATGAAGAGTTGGAAGAGATGGCAAATTATGCCCTCTCCCTCGGGGATATGTCTCCCCTTGCTGCAAGGGATGGCAGGTTTGCCCTGGAGTTGATGAAAGAGCCTTACGCTGTTTTGATTTTAGGAGACAATAGAAAGTCTCCTTTTAATTACAATTGCGGTGCGTGTGGATTTAGAACATGCGCTGAATTGAATAAGGCTGAAACTGTTGAATCTTTAACATCAAATGGACCTGCCTGTATTTTTAAAACATTGAATTTAAATATGGCTGCAAATGCTGCCGCTGCAATGGCCTGGAGATTGGGGCTTCATTGCAGGGTGTTTTCCACCCTTGCCTTTGCTGCCAAGGCTTTAGGCTATATTGAATCAGACATAGTTGTTGGGGTTGCTGTTAGCGCAGCAAAGCAAGACCCATTCTTTGACAGGCACAGATACTGGACAAAGGAAGAATGGGAAAAGATTTTTAACCGAGAATTTCCAACATTTAACAGGGGATTTATAGGGGCTGTGGAGGAATAATGCTATGGCAAAATCTCATTTAAATCAGGTTATAACCTCTCATTTGATTGAGTATCAGGCAGACAGATTCCCTGAAAAAGAGATACTTGTTTTTGAAAGGGGGGAATACGGAGAAGATGTTTTTACCTATGGTAATTTGCATATAAAAGGAAACAGGCTTGCAAGGTATTTGGTTGAGAAGGGGATTAAAGAAGGGGATACTGTTGCTGTTTTTATGTACAACAGGCCTGAAACAGTATTCTCCTTTATTGCAACTTCAACCATAGGGGCTATTGCCGTGCCTATTGACCCTCGTTCAAGGGGGGAGAGACTTGAATACTTTTTCAATTTCACAGAGGCAAAGGGGATTATTCTTTCAGGGGAAACTCTAAATGCCTTTAACGAAGTGAAAGATAGGATAAAAAACTTAAATTTTGTTGCCTATGCCCCTCAAAGAGATTTTCCTGTGGAAATTGAAAATGATTACGACAATTTAGGTGAAATACTGGAAGAAAACTTGCCTGTTGTTGAACAAAAGATTTTTGATGTAAACAAAATAGCGCAGATTATCTTTACTTCCGGCACAACCGGAAATCCCAAAGGGGTTATTATAAGGCATCAGAGAATAGGGCTTTACAATATATTAAGGCAACTTGCCTGGAAGTATAAAAAAGATGATGTGCTTTATACAGGCCTTTCCCTTTCCCACGCAAATGCTCAGGCTGTCACACTATTTCCCGCACTTTACGGAGGGATAAAGGCTGTGTTTTCCCCTAAATTTACAAAGTCAAGAATATGGGATATTTGCAGAAAGTACAATTGCACAACCTTTTCTCTTTTAGGTGGAATGGCTGCCGGGATTTTCAACGAGCCTGAAAGGGAAGATGATTCAGACAACCCTGTTAAAGTTGTTGTAAGTGCTGGAATGCCAAAGGCAATATGGAGGGCATTTGAAGAAAGGTTTAATGTTAAGGTTCACGAATGGTACGGCTCTGCTGAAGGCGGTTTTGCACATAACCCACCGGGCAAAGGCCCTATAGGGAGTTTTGGAAAGCCCCTTCCTGGTATTATGGAGTTTAAGGTTGTTGATGAAAATGGAAACAAATTAGGGCCAAACAAGATTGGGGAATTGATAATAAGGAATTTGCGGGGAGAGACAAAGGTTGAGTATTTAAAAAACCCTGAAGCATCGGCACAAAAGGTTAGAAATGGCTGGATGTACACTGGAGATATGGTTCATTACGATGAAAAAGGCTGGTTTTACTTTGATTTTAGAAAGGGGACAGAGTTAAGAAGGGCTGGAGATTTTGTTCAGCCTGAATACCTTGAGGCTGTAATAGGAAGGCACAAAGACATTTCAGAGGTTTGTGTAATCGGGATTCCTGCGGAAAGTGGTGCTCCCGGGGAAAGCGATATAGTTGCTGTAATAAAGTTGTTTGATGGTGTTTCTCCTGATGCTGAAGCAATTTTTGAATACTGCAAACAAAACCTTGAATCAAACTTTATGCCGCTTTACTTGTGGTTTGTTGATGAAATTCCTAAAACACCATCGGAAAAATTTTTAAAGAGGGTGCTTGTTGAGAGATTTAGCCCTGATTTAAACGAGGTTTACAGGAAAAATTAGGAGGGGTCATGTCATATCTTGAATTGAATATAGATTTGACAGAAGAGCAGGAGGTGTTAAAGAAAGAGGTTCACAAATTTGCTGTTGAGGTTTTAAGGCCTGCGGCTATAAAACTTGACAAAATGACACCTGAAGAGGTTATTGCAGAAAACTCAATTTACTGGGATGTAATGAAAAAAATGTATGAATTAGGCTATCACACAGTACACACCCCTGATGAATATGGGGGAATGGCGCTTGACCCGATTTCTCAGCACATTTTCTGGGAAGAATTGGCGTATGGAAGTGTTGGTTTTGCCGTTTCTTTAGGGGTAAGTTTATTTGCTCCCTTTATGGCGTCAATGCTTGCAGACGATTTTATTGTGGAAAAAATTATAAAGCCGTTTGCTTCCTGTAAAGACGCCTCAATTGTTGGATGCTGGGCAATAACAGAGCCAAATCACGGAAGCGATACCTTGACTCCGGGGATGGAGCATTTTAGAAATCCAGATGTTATTCAGGAGGTAAAGGCTGTTAAAAAGGGGGATAGGTGGGTGTTAAACGGTCAGAAGTCTGCATGGGTTTCAAATGGGCCAATTGCAACGCAGGCATTGCTATTTGTGAATATTGATAAATCAATGGGAATGGCTGGGGGAGGAATCTGTATCTGTGATTTAACCCAGAAGGGTGTTCAAAAGGGTAAGCCTCTTGACAAATTGGGGCAGAGGGAATTGCCACAGGGGGAGATTTACTTTGAAGATGCAGAAGTGCCAGAAGAGTTGATGATTGTTGACCCTGAGAGTTATGAGGTAATGACTGAGATTGTAATTGCTGAAGCCAACATGCACATGGGGGCATTTTTCACCGGCCTGGCACAGGCAGCGTACGACCTTGCGTTACAGTATGCAACAGAGAGAAAGCAGGGAGGAAGGTATCTCATAGAGCATCAGGATATTAAGAAAAAACTTTTCCACATGTTTACAAAGGTTGAAACTGCAAGGGCATACTCCCGTGCAGTTATGAATTACAATTTAAACTTTGCACCACCTGTTGCAAAGTTTAGCCTCTCTTCAAAGGTTTATTGCACCCAGGCTGCTTTTGAGGTTTGCAATGACGCTATACAGATTTTCGGAGGTTACGGCTTAACAAAAGAGTATGAGATTGAAAAGTTATTCAGGGACGCAAGGGCAGGGTTAATTGAAGATGGTTCAAACGATACCCTTGCAATAAGCGGGGGAAATATGATTGCAAAGGAGGTATTTTAGTGGACGCTTATATTATTGGAAGCGGAATGATAAAGTTTGGAAAATACCCAGATAAAACTGTAAGAACAATGGCAATTGAGGCTATTCAATTTGCTTTAGATGACGCTGGTTTAGACAAAAAGGATATTGAATACGCATTTTTTTCAAATACTTTCTGGGGGATGTTTTCAAATCAGCACTCAATTAAGGGTGAGGTTGTTTTTCGCTCTTTTGGGATAGGTGATATCCCTGTTGTGAATGTTGAAAACGCCTGTGCAGGTGCGTCAACCGCCTTACACATGGCGTATCTCACTGTCTTAAGCGGTGCATGTGATGTGGCAATTGCAGTAGGTTCTGAAAAAATCACATCAGAGGATAAAATGAAATCCCTTTCTGTCTATGCCTCATGTATGGATATGGAAAACTTTAAAACCCACATGAAAGAGGTTTTAATGCTTCAGCAGACATTTAAAAACCTTGTTATACCTCATGAGGCGCAAAACCTTAACAAAGGCCGTTCAGTTTTTATGGATGTTTACGCTGTGGGGGCAAGGTGGCACATGGATAGATACGGCTCAACTCAAAAACAACTTGCGGTTATTGCTGCAAAAAACCACTGGCATTCTTCAATGAATCCCCTTGCCCAGTATCAAATTCCTATGACTCCTGAAATGGTTTTAAACGATGAAGTTGTTGTTTGGCCTTTGACACGCTCAATGTGTGCCCCTGTTGGAGACGGGGCTGCTGCGGCAATTGTTGTTTCTGAAAGGTTTTTAAAAAAGCATGGAAAACAGAGGGCAATTAGAATTTGTGCCTCAGTTTTAGGGCAGGGAAGGGATAGAAATATAGATGACGAAGATTTAGGCAAGAGGTTGGGCAAAAAGGCGTATGAAAAAGCAGGAATTAGCCCTGAAGACATTGATGTTGCCGAACTTCACGACGCAACAGCATACGGAGAGTTGCATCAAAGCGAAAATTTAGGCTTCTGTAAGGAGGGAGAAGGTGGGATTATTGCAGAGAGGGGAGAAACAAAATTAGGGGGGAGAATCCCTATAAATACAAGCGGGGGGCTTGAATCAAGGGGGCATCCAATTGGTGCAAGCGGATTAGCGCAGATTCACGAGATTGTCTTGCAGTTAAGGGGAGAGGCAGGGAAAAGGCAGGTTGAAAATGCAAAAATTGGGCTTGCTCAAAATGGAGGAGGAAACATAGGGCTTGAAGAGGCTGTAATGGGAATAACAATTCTGGAGAAGGCGTAATGAAAACAATTCTTATTACAGGTGTTTCTTCAGGAATTGGAAGGGCAACAGCAAAACTCTTTCTTGAAAATAACTGGAGGGTTGTGGGGCTTGATATTAGCCCCTCTCCTTCAGATTTAAAGGATAAAATTCTTTTTTTTCAATGCAATGTGGTAAATAGAGGGGAAGTTTTAAAGGTTTTTAAGGCATTAAGAAGAGAGAATATTTTTATTGACGCATTGTTTAGTTCAGCAGGGATTTTGAGGATGGGTAAGTTTGAAGAGATTGATTTGAAAGAACATATAGCGGAGATTGACATAAACTTTAAGGGAGTTGTAAATTGTATTTTTATTTTTAAGCCTTTGTTGAAGAGAGGGAGTGCTATTGTTAATATGTCTTCCCTTTCAGCATTGTATGGCACTCCTGAACTTGCTGTTTATTCTGCAACAAAGAGTGCTGTAAAGTCTTTAACTGAAAGTTTGAATATAGAGTTTGAAAAGTATGGGGTTTATGTTTGCGATGTAATTGTTGACTATGTTAAAACCCCTATGGTTTTAAATGCAAAAAATATTGCAACAAGCGTAAGAAGGTTGGGAGTAACAATTACCCCTGAAAAGGTGGCAAACACAGTTTTTTATGCTGTAGACAAAGGCAAAAGGGTTCACCATTATGTTGGATTAAAAGCAAAGGCATTAAACTTCCTTGCTAAACTTTTTCCTTTTATGTCGCGCTTTTTAGCAAGGTTGCTCGCGTTTAAGTGAATGATTGTTAATTGTAGATTTTTTTATGCTTTTTGAGTATTCACAAAAAGCGTGTATCCGAGAAATTATGTTGTTTTATCCATTGCTTTCCAGGGATACACGCCTTTGGTGATATTAAATAATTACAAAGTGCTGGAATTTTTTGTAAACTTTAACTCTTTGCAAGTTTTTATTATTTTATTTTTAAATCAAATCTGTCAAGATTCATAACCTTGTCCCATGCTTTAATAAAGTCATTAACAAATTTTTCTTTTGCGTCGTCAGATGCATAGACTTCCGATACAGCCCTTAATTCGTCGTGGTGTCCGAAAATCAGGTCTGTCCTTGTTGCTTTCCACTTTAATTCCCCGCTTTTTCTATCATAGCCGTCAAATGTGTAACGGTAATCGTCAGCTGCTTTCCATTCAATTCCCATATCAAGCAAATTGATAAAGAAGTCGTTAGTGAGAGTTTCAGGTTTATTGGTTAAAATCCCGTATTTTTGGTATTTGTAAACAGCTCCTAAAACCCTTAACCCGCCTATTAAAATCACGGTTTCCGGGACTGTCAAAGTTAAAAGATTTGCCTTGTCTACTAAGAAGTACTCAGGTGTTGTGTAAATATCTTCTTCGGAAAACCTCTCCGGATATTTTAGATAATTTCTAAACCCGTCTGCGTACGGCTCAATGGCCTTGTAAAATCCTACTTCTATCTGTTCCTGATTGGCGTCAACCCTGCCAGGGGTGAAGGGAACATTAACTTCAAAGCCCGCTTTTTTGGCTGCTAATTCTATTGCGCCGCACCCGCCTAAAACTATTAAATCTGCTATTGATACCCTTTTTTTGTATCCAGCTTTCTTTTGTTCTTGATTAAATTCTGTTTGAATTCTTTCGTAAATAGAAATAATTTGTGACAATTTGTCAGGGTGATTTACTTCCCATTCATTTAAAGGATAAAGCCTGATTCTTGCTCCGTTTGCCCCGCCTCTTCTATCAGAGTTTCTAAAAGTAGATGCTGAAGACCATGCGGTATAAACAAGTTGAGAAATGTTTAACCCTGAATTCAGGATTTTTTCTTTTAATTTTTTTATATCTTTTTCCTCGATGGATTCAAAATCTTTTTCAGGAAGAGGGTCCTGCCAGATAGAGGTTTCTTCGGGAACATATTTTCCTATGTAGCATGTTTTAGGTCCCATATCCCTGTGGGTTAATTTGAACCATGCTTTAGCAAAAGCCTTTTCAAACTCTTCCGGTTTTTCAAGAAACCTTCTGGCTATTTTTGCATATTCTTCGTCATACCTTAAAGCAAGGTCGGCAGTGAGCATTCTTGGTTTGTGTTTTTTGTTTGGGTCATGTGCATCTGGAATAATTTCAGGAGCATCCTTGGCTACCCACTGGGCTTTTCCCGCAGGGCTGGTCTCTATTTCCCACTCATATTCAAACATAAACTTAAGATAGGGTATTCCGAACCTTGTAGGGGTAGATGACCATGTTAATTCAAACCCTGAAGTAAAGGTGTCTGAGCCTTTGCCGCTTTTATGTTTAAACTTCCAGCCTAACCCCTGCTGCTCTATTGGTGAGAAACTCGGGTCGGGACCAAGTTTGTTTTCGGATGCTGCACCATGGCATTTTCCGAATGCGTGCCCTCCTGCAATTAAGGCAACAGTGTCTTCGTCGTTCATGCCCATTCTTGCAAAAGACATTCTTATCTCTTTTGCAGATGCTTTTGGATCTGGTACTCCTCCAGGACCCGCCGGATTAACATAGATTAAGCCCATTTCTGTTGCTGCATAGGGTTTGTCAAGCAACCCTTCATTCATTCTTTCGGAAGTAAGCATCTCTTCTTCAGGTCCCCAATCAGGGCTCTCATCCGGTTCAAAGATGTCTTCCCTGCCTAATGCAAAGCCATAAATTTTGACTCCCATGTCTTCAAGTGCAACTGTTCCTGCTAAAATTATTAAATCAGCCCATGAAAGCTTTTTTCCGTATTTTTTCTTAATCGGCCACAGCAATCTGAGTGCTTTGTCAAGCCCTATGTTGTCAGGCCAATTTATTCTTGGGGGGAATCTTAAACTGCCGTCTTTTGCCCCGCCTCTACCGTCATACATTCTATAACTTCCAGCACTATGCCACGCAAGTCTGATAAAGAGAGGTCCGTAATGTCCAAAATCTGCAGGCCACCAATCCTGTGATTTTCTCATTAATTCTTTTAAATCTTTTATTACCGCATCAATATCAAGAGTTTTAACTTCTTTTAAATAGTTGTAATCAATGCCGTATGGATTGGAATTTGGACAATCCTGTCTAAGGATTTTAAGGTTTAGCCTATTAGGCCACCAGTCTGTAATCCATCTCTTTCTTGAATTTTTTTCTTTCATATAACACCTCCTGTTAATAATATAGTCTAAAAATTTTATTAGTCAATAAATTTTTTTATCTAAAAATTTTTATCTTTTAAAATAGAGACTTTGTCTGTTTTCCGAGGTGTAACTTTTAAGTCTGATAAAAAAGATTTCAGGCAAAGAGATGGTTTTTTCTAATATTAGTAAAGCTTGTTTTTGAATAATTATTTTGCCCCAACTTTCCTGGCTTTCAAGCCAATTTAAGCATTGATTATATTTTCCCCTTTTTGTAAAAATAAGAGTTATTTGTTAATAATATGTTGCAAAGGCTAAAAAAAGTCAAACTTATTTTTATAGAAAAAAGAAAAAGAAGAAGATTTTTAATAAGAAAGAAACTTTCTTCTCCTGTAAAAGCCGTTTCTTTTTTCTTTGTTAGTTAACAAAACTTGTTGTGTTTAAATGATTAACCTTGAATTACAGGCTTTCTTCCTATTGAGAAGTAGTTAAAGCCTAATTCTTTCATTTGTTCAGGCTTGTAGATGTTCCTCCCGTCAAATATTGTATTTCCTGCCATTAGTTTCTTTATTAACTCAAAATCTGGTTTTCTAAACTCCATCCACTCTGTAACAACAATCAATGCGTCTGCGTCCTGTAATGCTCCGTATTGTTTAGGACAATAGGTGATTTCTTCGTTTATTCCAAGCCTTGAAAACACCTTTTTTGCATTCTCCATTGCAACAGGGTCGTAAGCCTGAATCTTTGCCCCCTTTTCAACAAGGCCTTTTATAATGTCAATTGCAGGTGCTTCCCTCATATCGTCTGTGTTTGGTTTAAATGACAATCCCCAGATTGCAAATGTTTTGCCTTTGATATCCCCTTTGAAAAAGTTTGTTACCCTGTCAACCATTATTTTTCTCTGCTCTTTATTTAGCCTTTCAACAGCATCAATAATGCTTAATTTGTGCCCGTACTCTTCCCCAGTTTTTAAGATAGCTTTTACATCCTTTGGAAAGCAGGAGCCGCCGTAACCAACCCCCGGAAAGAGGAATGCAAGCCCTATTCTTGAATCTGTGCCTATTCCAATTCTTACCTTTTCAATGTCTGCGCCAACCTTTTCAGCTAAGTTTGCAAGGTCGTTCATAAAGGAAATTCTTGTTGCAAGCATTGAGTTTGCAGCATACTTTGTCAATTCTGCACTAACATTGTCCATTAGAATAATTCTCTCTTTCTTCCTGACAAATGGTGAGTATAAATCAACCATTATCTTTCTTGCCTTTTCGCTGTTTGTGCCTATTACAATCCTGTCTGGTTTAAGAAAGTCCTGAACAGCGGCACCTTCTTTTAAAAATTCAGGGTTTGAGACAACATCAAATGGGTGATTTGTTATCTTTTCAACCTCTTTTCTCACCTTTTCAGCAGTTCCAACAGGCACTGTTGATTTGTTTACAATTATTTTATAACCGTTCATGTGTTTTGCAATATCCCTTGCTGCCTGCAATACATAGGATAAATCTGCCGAACCGTCCTCTCCCTCAGGTGTTCCCACTGCAATAAAGATAATATCGCTTTTTTCAACTCCCTCTTTTATTTCAGTGGTAAAGAAAAGCCTCTCCTTTTCAACATTTTTTAAAACAATTTCCTGTAATCCAGGTTCGTAAATTGGAATTATCCCCTTTTTAAGCTTTTCTATCTTTTCTTTATCTATATCAACGCAGATTACAGTATTTCCGCTGTCGGCAAAGCATGCTCCCGCAACAAGGCCTACATAGCCTGTTCCAATTACACAAACTTTCATAACTCCTCCTCAAAAAATGTGCAATTGAGATTATATCAAACTTTATTGTTTTATAAAGATTTAAGGTTTTAGAAGGTTGTTCCAAGGGAGAATACAATTTTGTAATTTGATGGAAATGTATCTTTGTCAAGGTTGTGAGCAAGTTGTATTTTAATAGGTCCAACAGGTGTTTTGACTGTCAACCCTATGCCTGCATCCTTTATGCAGGAAGAAAATGAGAAGTCAGATGAATCTTCCCACACATTTCCAATGTCTGCAAAGATAGATAGGTAGTATATATTTTTAATGTGGTATTTATATTCTCCGCTGAATACAAAGAGGAAGTGCCCACCCTTTGAGACGCCTGTTGAAAATTGAGGCCCGGCTTTTTCAAATGAGGATATCCTTAAATTGGTTGACCCACCTGTAAAAAATCTCTGTGGGATAGGCACCTGATAGCCGTTTTTAGTGAATATTTTGCCTATATTTGTTATAAATTCAAGGTTTTTAAAGTAAAATCCTGTTTTTATGTTTGCTTTGAAAAAGAATTCATCGTCAGTTAATGAGTATGCAGGGAAAAGGTTTGCCCTGATAAAATATCCTTTTGTCGGGAAAAGAATATCGTTTCTCCTATCATAGAGTAAGTTGCTTCTAAATCCTATTGTGTAATCAGGCTGCAACTCTTTTTCTATTTCTTCAAATGGAACTCTTACATTTGTTAAATTGTTTTTTGTAAATTCAATTGATTCAACAAACCTTAACCTTGAAAAAATGTCTCCTCTGTAACTTAATGAAAAACCAAACCTTGAAAACTTGTAATCGTCTTTGTCTTCAAGTGTGAAGTAAACAGAAGAAAGAAAATGCTTTTCCCCGCTTATTGTAAAATATCCCTGCCTTCTCTTTGAGGAAATTCTAAAAATTGTTGTTCCTGTAAGGAAGGTGTTAAAAAGGTATCTTTTCTTTATTTTTGCGGTGAAACGCAACCCTTCATCTGAATTAATTCCAATTGCATAGGAGAATGAATAAAGCCTGTTTTCTTTTACTTTTACAAGCAAGACAGCCTGATTGTCTTTTTGTTTAACAAGATTTAATTCAACCTTGTTAAACAAACCTGTAAACTCAAGCCTGTTTTTGAAATCTTCCATACATGATTTGCAGATTAAAGCACCCTGTTTGAATGATGCAAATTTAAGAATATGCTCTCTTTTTATTTTTTGGCTTCCAAGGATAACAATGTCTTTTAGAAAAATTTTTTCACCAGCATTAATTATGATATTTACAGGTATTTTCTCATTAGATGGTTTTTCAATTTTTATGTTGACCTGAGGGTCAAAGTAGCCCTCTCCGTTCAGGTATGATTTTAAAATTGAAAGCGTATTAAAAATTTTTTCTTTTACAAATATTTCATTCTCTTTGATTAACATTGATTTTAATTTTTCAGGGATTGGTATATCAGAATTCCAGGTAATTTTGCCTATTTTATACCTTTTCCCCTGGTAAACCTTTACAATTAATGTTTTGTCTATTTCATTGTAGTCAAATTTTATAGAAGGTTTAAGGTATCCTTTTTTTACAAGTTGTTCGCTTAACTCGGAGTAAATATCGCTTTTTGTTAATTTATTGAAATTTAAGATTTTTTTTGTAAGTTTTAAAGGGATATCCGATTCTATTTTTATCTTTTCAATTTTTTTCTTTGTCGGGTTTTCTATTTCGCAAAACAGATATTTTTTATTAATTTCAACCTTTATTTGGGGGTTGCAATAGCCTTCTTTTAATGCCTGAAAATACAGGTTTTTTTCGGTAAGTTTTATTGTGGAATCATTTATTTTTCCGCTTTTTAAAAAAGCACAGGTTCCTTCAATTCTATCTGTCTCTATATTTAGATTTTTTGATTTAATTTCAAATTTGGTTCCTTTGTCAATATTTACCTCAAGATAAACATTGTGATTTACTATATGTTCTTTAAAAGCGATATTTGAGTTTAAATAATGATTTTTTCTTAAATAAAATTTTAATTTTTTTATTCCGTGAAGGAACAATTCTTTGTTATATATATCTTTTTCCTTTATTTTTATGAATTTTTTATAAAGTTTTTTATTGTTTGTTTTAATAGATGCGACTATTAAAGGTTTGCCGCTTTCAATATGTATTTCTGGGTAAACAATATTGTCTTTTTCTGTTATTTTATAGTCTATTTTTACATCAGGGTAACCTAATTCCTTAATCTTTTCTTTTAGTTTTTGAACAAAGTTTTCAAGTTCTTCCTGTCTGAATACCTTTCCTAACGGGTAAAATTCACTGTAAAATTTTTTTAATCTTCTCTTTTTAATTCCAATTTTTCCTTTTGTCTTTATTTCTCCAAAGTACTTTGCAGGGATTGCTTCAATTTTTACAATCACACCGTCTTTTTCTTCCTCTGTTTTAACAATGACATTGTAAAACAGCCCTGTTTTGTATAGGTTTACTATTGTTTGTTTTATTAGTGACGGGGAAATCTTTTCTCCCTTGTTTATTGGCACAAGTGGGAGAAGGGAAGGCTGGTTAAAATCTATCTTTTTAACAATTTGCGCGTGAAGGTTAAAGAATATGAAAAATGCTAAAACAACTATTTTTTTCATGTGAAAATTATAGCACAAACCTATTCTTCTTTACTTAGAGATAAAGCCTCATTTAAATGTTTTTTAAAGAGAAAAACAGGCTGGAAACCTGTTACTGTTTTTATTATTTTATGCTCCTTGTTTACAAAGAAAATTGCAGGCACTCCCTTTACCCTGAATGTGGCAGCAAGTTGAGAGGGGGATGGCAAATCCTTCCCTAACGGGAGTTTGTTATCAACATTTAATTTAATCGGAATAAAGTTTTTATTTATTATTTCGGAAATTTCTCTGTTGTTTAAAGTGGATTTTTCCATCATTTTGCAGTACATACATGATGTTGAATAAAAGAAAAACATTATAGGCTTATCTGACTCTTCCTGTTCTAACAGAGCATTTGAGAATTCTCGCCACTTAACCCTTTCGATATTTGAGCAGGATGTGAGGAGTAGAAGGATAAAAAGTAGTGCTCCATATTTTTTTAGCACTAATATCTCCTTTTAAACCTTGCAAATTTTGGGGGCTGCTGTTGAATAACAGGCATTTTGTCAAGCATAAACTGATACCACATTTCTCCATATGCCTTCATTTTCATAGGCCTTCTATTTTGCAAAGCCTTTAAGTTGGCAAGAAGCCTTTCATCACCTGGTATCTTTTTCAATCCCCTGTTTATTATCTCAATTGCTTTTTCCCTTTTCCCAATTTTGTTCATACAGTATGCATATAAAGCCCATATTAAACTCTCTTTTGATGCAGATTTAACCGCTATTTCAAATGTCTCTTGCATTTTGTCGTACTGTTTTTTCTTGTAGTAAATCACGGCAAGCATTCCCTTGGCAATGTAATGGGTTGCAATACCTTTCTTCAGGTACGGGAAAGCGTTGTCATAGTCTTTTTTATAATAGTAAAGAACACCAATCTGTGCATCTAACTGTGATTTTACAAAAGGGTGTCTCCACCTGTACTTATACCCTTCCTTCAATACCTCAATTGCCCCGTCAAGATTTTTCTTCATTGCAAGTTTGTTTGCCTTTTCAACTATTGCTGTTAATGTTGCAGCCATTTTCTTTGATAAAACATAAAATACAGCAACACCTGCCATAAGGCCTGCAATAATGTCAATTACATAATGAACATTTAAAAGGTATAATCCCAACCCTAAATCTATTGCAACGAGAATGCTTATCAGTATATTAACCATTGTCTTCTCCTTTTTGTAAAATTATCAATGCTCTCACAGGATTGAAATTATACAATATTTTCCCTTATTTTTACAGAATGCAATTGAAGGAATAGTTGTTTTTGCTAAAATTTAATGAGTTTGGAGTTTAATTATGGTTGTTTTGAAAAGTATAAACAATGCAAAGATTTTGTATCAAAAAATTTCAGAATCACCTGTTTTTGCCCTTTCTGTTTGTGTTAAGTGCGGTTCAAGGGATGAAAAAGAAAATGAGCACGGATTAACCCATTTCTTTGAACACATGGTGTTTAAAGGTACTGAAAAGAGAAGTGCTGAGGAAATATCAGCAGAGATTGAGGGTGTTGGCGGAGAGTTGGACGCATTTACCACAAGGGATAATTTGTGTTTCACATGCAAAATCCCTTCTGACCACTTTGACACAGCAATGGATGTTGTTTTTGATATGCTGTTAAATCCCCTCTTTAGGGAAGAGGATATTTTGCTTGAAAAGGGGGTTGTCAAGGAAGAGTTGAGAATGTCAAAGGAAAATCACGATGACAGCGGGGATGAATTGTTTATATCTTTAATTTATCCAGAAAAAGAGTTAGGTCGTTCTATTTTAGGAAATGAGAAGAGTATAGATTCTTTTTCTAAAGAGCAGTTGTTTAAGTATAAAGATACAAGGATTTCAGGGGAAAATCTTATTGTAAGTTGTGTGGGGAGTTTAGAAGAAAATGATTTTTTTAAGAAAATAGAGAATTATTTATCAGGATTGAATGTTTCAGGCTGTATCCCTTCTTCAGAGAAACAGCAGTTTAATACTTTTGAAAAAAAGGTGAGAAGAGAGGGAATGGATGGAGTTAACCTTTACCTTGGTTTTGAGACCTTCCCGTCAAACGACAGAAACAGGTTTGCACTTTCTGTTTTAAACAATATCCTTGGGGATGGTATGAGTTCAAGGTTGTTTGTGAAGATAAGGGAAAAGAAAGGGTTAGCCTATTCAGTGTCTTCCTTTCCTGTTTACCACAGAAACGAAGGTATGCTCTATATATTTGCTTCAACATCAAAGGGTAAAGAAGATAGTTTAAAGGAAGAAATTTTGAAAGAGTGTTTTTCCCTTGCTGAAACAATTACAGAAAATGAATTCGAAAGGGCTAAAAACCAGTTAAAGGGAAGTTTAAGCATGGGGCTTGAAACAGCATTGAGCAAGGCTATGTTTAATGCTAAAAACACAATGGTTTATGGTAAGCCTTATTCCTTTGAAGAAGTGATTAAAATGATTGATAGTGTTGAGTTTAAACAGGTGAGGTCTTTAGCACAAGGTATTTTGAGAAAAGAAAAGATGGCATTGCTTCTTTACGGCAATTTTTAATATATTACCCTTCTTGCGTATTTAAAGTGCTTTTCCCAGTAATTTGTTTTTAGATAAACCTTAACAACCCCTTTTGTTGGGGATGCGTGAATCATTTCCCTGTTCCCCACATAAATTCCAACATGGTTTGGCCCGCCGAATATCTTTCCAATCTTGAAAAATAGGATGTCCCCTTTTTTCAGTTTTTTGAATTTTAATTTGCCTGTTACCTTTTTACCAACTTTTTTTAGCTTTTTGGTTGTTGAGGGAAGGTTGTACCCTGCATGCTTGTAACAATAATAAACAAGCCCTGAGCAGTCAAAGGAATAGGGTCCTTTACCCCCTAATGCATATGGCTTTCCAATCTGCTTATATGCTATTGCCACAACTACATTAGCAGGCTCATAAGTTGGTTTTTTATGGCAGGAGACAGAAAATAAAAAAACAAAAATTCCAAACGATATTAGAAACCTTTTCATATTTTTATTTTAGCAGATTTTAAAAACTTAAATTAAATAATTTATTTATTTTGCTTTAATGTGTTTTCAAGGGTTATCCATGGAAGAAGGGCGCACTTTATCCTCACCGGAAGCTTTCTAACTCCGCTTAAAGCCTGTAATTCAAAGATGTCTTTAAACTCATCTTCAGGCAACTCCCCTTTAAGGTATTTTTTTACCTTTTCAATAAATTCTTCAACCTCTTTAACATTCATTCCCTTAACCTTTTCAGACATTATTGAGCCTGACGCAGTGCATATTGCACACCCTTTTGTGCATACAGACAGGTCTTCTATTTTATCCCCTTCTATCTTGGCAATGACTTCAACCTTGTCTCCGCAGCTTGCATTGTGTCCCTTTTCTGAAATCCCTTCTATATCTTTGCAGTTTCTTGGATTTTTGTAATGGTCTAAAATGACTTCCTGATATATTGGGTCAATATTCATAGTCTGAATACCTCCTTGCATTTTAAGACAGCTTTGATAAGCCTTTCAACATCTTCCATATCATTGTAAAGGTAAAAGGTTGCCCTTGCAAAGGAATCCTGTCCTAAATATGTTATCAAAGGCTCTGCACAGTGCATCCCTGCCCTTATACAGACATTGTCTTTAGCAAGTATTGTTGCTATGTCGTGGGGGTGTATGCCGTCAATTGTAAATGATACAATCCCGTTTGAAATATTTTCAGGGGCAAAAACATACACACCTTCAATCTCTCTAAGCCTTTTTATCGCCTCTTTTGCAAGCATTGTTTCATGCTCTTCTATTTTTTCAAGCCCTATTGATTCAAGGTATTCAATAGCCTTTAATAGCGAGATAACTGCGCCTATCGGTGGAGTGCCTGCTTCAAACTTGTTTGGAAGGGGGGCAAATGTTGTTTCTTCAATTGAAACACTCTCAATCATATCCCCACCGGTAAGGAAAGGTCTCATTTCTTCAAGCAATTCCCTTTTACCGTATAAAACCCCAACACCGTCAAAAGAGCAGAGTTTGTGGCCGGAGAATACAACAAAGTCAGGGTCAATTCCTAATTTAGAGAAATTTATTTTGTGGTGAGGCATGTACTGTGCACCGTCAAGAAGCACTTTTATCCCCTTTTCCTTTGCAATTTTGCACACCTCAACAAAGGGGGATATTGTGCCTAAAACATTTGAACACATTGTAAGGGCAATGAGTTTTGTCTTATCGGTTATGAGGTTTGTGATATTTTCTAAAGGCAAGGTAAGGTTTTCTTTATCAATATATGCTATTTTTAGTTTTATCCCCTTTTTTTTTGCAAGCATTTGCCAGGGGACAAAGTTTGCGTGATGCTCCATTATTGAAACAATTACCTCATCTCCCTCTTTTAATTTTTCACCGAAGGAGTATGCTACAAGGTTTATTGATTCAGTTGTGTTTTTGGTGAATATCACAGATTCCGGGTCTTTTACACCTAAAAATTGGGCAGTTTTCTCCCTTGCTTTATCGTAAAGAACAGTTGTATCCCAACTTAATTTGTAAACTCCCCTGTGTATGTTTGCATAAGTTTTTCTGTAAAAGTCTGCAACAAAATCAATAACATAGGACGGCTTCTGTGCTGAAGCCCCACTGTCCAAAAAGCACAGTCCAGGATTTTCTCTGAAAATTGGAAAGTCTTTTTTTAAATCAAGCATTTACATTAACTCCTTAATCTTCCTGTGACAGAAGTCAAGGAAATATTTCTTGATTTTATTGTCCATGTTTTTAAAGAAGAAGTCAATGTATCCGTTTAAAATCATAGCCTTTGCTTCATCTTCTTCAATTCCCCTTGACTTTAAATAGAAGATTTGAGGTTCTTCAAAGGAGTGCATTGATGTTCCGTGTGAGCATTCAACATCAGGGTTTAAAATTTCAAGTTGCGGGTATGACACGCTGTAGCTTTCTTCTGAAAGAATTATGTTTCTTGCGCTCTGGAATGCTTTTGAATTCTTTGCCTTCTGGTCAATAAAGAGAAGCCCGTTTAAAATTGACTTTGCTTTATCCTGCACAATTGAGAGATTGTTTATCTCTGAGCTTGAATTTTTCCCGTAATGGAAAGCCTTAAACAGAGTGTCTGTAAAACTTGAATTGTTTAAAATGTTTGTTTGATACCTGTTGAATGATGCTCCCTTTTCAAGGTTGGCCATTGTTTCAATCCTTGTTGTTGAGTGTGCAAGTTGCAAAAGAAAAACGCTTGCTTTTGCGTTTTCAAGCAATTTGTGGTTTGTTCTGAAAAACATTAGAGAGTTTTCTTCGCCGTCTAAAATAACATTAAGCCTTAGCTCAGCGTCTTCCATAACCAAAAAGTTAAACAAAAGGTTTAAAAAAGAGTTTTCAAGTGGTTTGAAGAAGATAGTTAAAACAGTTTTGCAATTAGGTTTTACTGTGATATCAATCTGTCTTGAAAGTGTTTTTCCGCTTTCAAGGATAAAGTATTCGTTAATTGATTTTTCCTTTTCCTCAAACTGTACCTTTTCAAATTTCCCCTTTTCAAGAATAAGGTTTTTAAAAAAGTCTTTTTGATAGTCTATTTCATTGAAGAATTTTGAATACTTTTTATGCTCTATTTTTTCTGCAAGGTTTTTAAAAAAGTAAGTTTCATTATCAAATTCGTTGAAAGATAGTATTTCTTTTACTTTATCCTCTTTTAAATTAAAGTATCTCCAATCCTCATTTTGTTTTGTCGGGTAATTTTTTATTTCAACAGTCATCTTTCCTCCTAACCTATTGAGCCTTCCATCTCTAATGAGACTAACCTGTTAAACTCAACCGCGTATTCCATTGGCAATTCTTTTGTAAATGGCTCAAAGAAGCCGTTTATTATCATTGTGGAAGCCTCGTCTTCGCTTAACCCCCTTGACATAAGATAGAATAGCTGGTCTTCCTGAATTTTTGATACAGTAGCCTCGTGGGTGAGTTTTGTTGTTGGCTCGTAAACTTCCATTCTTGGGTATGTATCACTTCTTGCCTTGTCTCCAAAAATTAGGGCATCGCACCTAACATCACTTTTGCAATTTTTCATTCCCTTATTCACTTTAACCCAGCCTCTATAAGATGCCCTTCCTGTCCCTGTTGAGATAGATTTTGAGACAATCCTTGATGTTGTATTAGGTGCAAGGTGAAAAGCCTTAGCTCCGCTATCCTGATGCTGTCCGTCACCTGCAAGGGCAACTGACAAAACCTCTGCATGAGCACCTTCCCCTTTAAGGAATATTGCAGGGTACTTCATTGTAAACTTTGCACCTATATTCCCGTCAACCCACTCAACGGTTGCGTTTTCATAGGCAACCGCCCTCTTTGTTACAAGGTTGTAAACATTGTTTGACCAGTTTTGAATGGTGGAATACCTTATTCTTGCCCCCTTTAATGCAATAACCTCAACAACGGCAGCGTGTAAAGAATCTGATGAATAAACAGGTGCTGAGCAGCCTTCAATATAGTGAACATCAGAGTCTTCGTCAGCAATAATTAAGGTTCTTTCAAACTGTCCCATATTCTGTGCGTTTATCCTGAAGTATGCCTGTAACGGTGTTTCAACCTTTACGCCTTTCGGCACATAGATAAAACTTCCCCCGGACCACACAGCAGAGTTTAGTGCTGCAAATTTATTGTCATGAATAGGGATTACAGTGCCGAAGTACTTTTTCACCAATTCAGGGTACTCCTTTACTGCAGAGTCCATATCAAGGAATACAATGCCTAACTTTTCAAACTCTTTTTTTATTGAATGGTAAACAACCTCTGATTCGTATTGGGCAGTAACGCCGGCTAAGAATTTTCTCTCAACTTCCGGGATTCCAAGCTTGTCAAATGTTTCTTTTATCTCGTCTGGTACATCGTCCCAGGATTTTTCATGGTCTTTTTCAGGCTTTATGTAGTAGTGAATATTATCAAATTGAACTGTGTTTAATAACTCTGTATTCCCCCACCATGGCATAGGCATTTTTTTGAAAGCATTATAGGCTTTAAGCCTGAATTCAAGCATCCATTCAGGCTCTTTTTTAAACTCTGATATTGCCCTTACGATTTCTTCTGTAAGCCCCTTATCTGATTTGAATTTATAGTTTTCTTTTGTTTTAAAGCCGTATTTATACTCTTCACTTATGGATTTAATGTCTTTATTCTTATTCATAATTCACTCCTGTTTAAGCGTTTGCCAAAACTGCGTCGTAACCGTTTTTCTCTATCTTTTCCGCTAAAGTTATATCCCCCTGTAAAGCAATTTTTCCATTGTTTAATACAAAAACATTGTCCACTTCAAGGAAGTTTAACAGTTTCTGATAATGGGTGATTAGAATGACAGTTGTCCCGTTTTCCTTTGCCTTTTTTATCCCTTCTCCAACAACTTTTAATGCGTCAACATCAAGGCCTGAATCAGGTTCGTCTAAAATTGCTAATTTAGGGTTGAAGAGAAGGAGTTGCAAAGTCTCAAGCTTTTTCTTTTCCCCTCCTGAAAATCCTTCATTTAAATACCTGTATAGAAAAGATTTGTCAATCCCCAAAAAATCCATCCACTTTGTAAGGGATTTCTGAAATTCTGTATAGTCAATCTGGCCTTTTAGAGCTTTGTAAGATTGCTGTAAAAATTTAACAACAGTAACGCCAGGAACTTCAATCGGGTGCTGAAAACCTAAAAATATTCCCTGCTGTGCCCTTTTGTGCACAGGCAGGTCTAAAATCTCAACCCCGTCTAAGAAAACCTCTCCACTAACCTTGTATTGAGGGTGTCCCATAATGGCATAGGCAAGAGTTGATTTCCCTATCCCGTTTTTGCCCATAATGGTTGAAATTGTCCCCTTATCTATTGAAAGGTTTAGTCCATTAATAACTTTTTTATCCGCAATTGAAACATTTAAATCTTTAACCTCGAAAAACTTTTTCATGGTTTCTCCTTTTCTCATAATATTGGTCTTTTATTTTTAATACTTTAGACATAATATCCTTTTCCCTGTTTGCCATTTCTTCAAGGGTTATACTTTGAGCAAGGTACTTAAAGTATTGGTGTGCTTCGTAAAAAACAGGCCTTATAGCACAATCAATAGAGTGTGTGCAATCTTCCCCCTCTTTTATATTAGGGCATAAATCAATTTCAGTTTTATTAGGGGTTAAGGCGTTTAATACATCGTAAAGGGTTATATTTTTTTTGTCATCAGCAAGGAAATATCCTCCGGTTTTTCCTCTGATGGTTGATACAATCCCCGCTTTCCTCAGCATAAACAAAATCTTTCCCACATACCCAGTTTTCAACCCCTCAATCTTTGATATTTCAGAGGCGGTAAGTGTTTCTTTTCCGCTTTTTATAATTGTTAGCAAAATCTTTAATCCGTGTGTTTGTAATAATGATAGTTTCATATCAACCTCCCGCAATAATTATAATAATTTTTACAAAAAAGTAAAATAAAAAATATAAAATTTTATTAAAAAAGTAAGAAATGGATAAATATGTCTGGCAAAAAGGGTAAGAGATTACTTTTTGAATTTATTAATTTTTGTTTTTTTCTTGTTTTTGTTAATCTTTTTCAACTTTTTTGAGTATACAATTCCCTTTTTTATTTATTTTTTTTAGTTATAATCAGAATTGGAAGAAAAATTAGGAGTTTAATATGAGTATAAGGAACATAATAGTGAACTTAATGCCTTCACCTTTAGTAAAAGTTTTTGCAAGGCCATATGTTGCGGGGCAGGGAATAGATGCAGGGATAAATACGGCAAAAAAACTATGGGAAGAAAAAAAACTTCATTCAACCATTGATTTGTTAGGTGAGGAAATAAAGGAAAAAGAGGAAATTGAAAACAATGTGCAGATTTATTTTAATTTGCTTGACAAATTAGGGAAACAGGAATTTGCTTCAGTTTCACTTAAACCTACGCAATTAGGGGTTTACAGAGAAGGCGGTAAGATTTATGGGGTTGATTATTGTTATGAGAATATTGAAAAAATAATAAAAAAGGCAAAAGGTTACGGAATACACATTACTATTGATATGGAGGACCACCCTTTTACAGATTTAACCCTTGATATGTTTAAATCGTTAAGGAATAAGTATGACAATGTGGGGACTGTATTGCAGTCAAGGCTTTTCAGGACAAAGCAGGATATTTTAAACCTTCCAACCGACAAAATGTGCAAGATTAGAACCTGTATTGGAATTTATAAAGAACCTCCGGAGGTTGCTTTACAGGATAAAAGGCAGATGAAAGAAAAGCTTTTTGAGTACATGGTGCTTCTTCTTGAAAGAGGACATTACCCTGAAATTGCAACTCATGACGAGAAACTCATTGAAAGGTGTATAGAATATCTTGATAAAAACAATGTTCCCAAGGATAGATACGAATTTCAGATGCTTATGGGAGTTCCAAGGGAAAAGATTCAAAGAAAGATTGTTGAAAGAGGCAATGTTATGAGGCTTTATGTGCCTTTTGCAGAAAAATGGAAGTATGCAATAGCCTACTGCAAAAGGAGGCTTGCTGCCAACCCTATGATGGGAGCATATGTTATAAAAAATCTTTTCGGGAAGACAACGGGAAGATAAGTTATAATTTAATATATGAAAAAGCGTTATTTTATTTTTGTTCTGTTTGCAATACTTTTAACCTATTTTTTCTATACCTATTTAAGGCATCATATATCCTTTTTTGATAAGCCTAATATTTTTCTAAATATATTAGGAATCATTAATGTAATACTTGTATTAATTCTTCTTTTTATCCCAATCCGTAGAATAGTTAAACCATACTTTGAGGGAAAGAAGACTGGATTTTACACATTAAAGATAAGAACTAAGTTTATTATTATGTCAATAATTTTAGTTGTTGTTCCTTCAATGATAATTCTTTCGATGGCAACTGTAATAATTTACAAGATTATGAACACATGGCACAATCCTGATTTGCTTGATGTTTTAAAAGGTGCAGAGAAAATAGCAACAAGCTACCAGAGTGAAATAGCAAAAAACACAGCGCATTTTACAAAGGTTTTAGGTGATGAATTAACACCTGATTTGTTATCAAACAGGGAAAAGCTTATTGCTTACCTGGATAAATCGTTAGCAAAGTACGGGTTGTCCTCTGTTGAGGTTTACCAGAACAAGAACCTTATTGTAATGGTGAGAAATAAAAAAGAGCCGTTGAGAGAGTTAAAGGCAATTTCTATGAGATTTCCAAAAAAATTAGATGAATTAAGTTTTTCCCAGATTGAGCAATTGCCGACAGGTATTTTTATCAGATTTGGCACAATTATTCCAGTAAGTGGGCTTGAAAAAAGGTACACAATAGTTGGCGGTAAATTGATTATTCAGAATATTTCTTCAGATTTGCATTTTATTGTAGGTAGATATAAAAGGTTTCAAGCTGTGCAGGAAGATATCTATTCCTTGAAACTTTTTAATATTACCTCTCTTATTTTAATAGGGATAATGTCTATGTTTTCCGGGCTGTGGGCTGGGATTAAATTTACTGATATGCTTCTTGCAAACTTCAACAAACTGGTTTATGCCACTGAAAAGGTTGCCAATAATGAATTTGATTTCACCATTGAGGTAAAAGGAAGCGACGAGTTTGCAAAGCTTTTAGAATCTTTTAACAAAATGCTTGACGTATTAAGGACTCATGACCAGGAGATCAGGCTTAGGAGCATTGAACTTGAAACACTTAACAAGGTTTTAAAAGAAAAGAAAGAATTTTTTGAAACAGTGCTTGATAACCTTCCTGTTGGGGTTATTGCTTTGAAAAATTACGGACAGGTGGTTTCTATTAATCTGTTTGCAAAAAAGCTTTTGAAAATAAAGGGTAAAGTCCATGAAGGAGTCCCTTTCCCTGCTGTAGCAAAGAATTCTGAAGCAGGTAGGTACATAGTGGAGGCATTGGAGGAAATGACAAAAAGTGGGGAGCATTTCCAGAAAAAACTTACCTCTTTCAATACCCTTGAGGGAGCAATAACTTCAGAGGTTAGTTTTATTCTAATGAAAGACCAGTATTCCAAAGAGGTTGGCTATCTGGTAATTATTGAAGATGTAACAGAACTTGAGCAGGCTCAAAAAATGATTGCATGGAAAGAGGCTGTTAGAAGAATTGTCCATGAGCTTAAAAACCCGTTAACCCCTATTAAACTATCTGCTGAGAGGATTAAAAGAAGGGCAGAGGAAGATTCTCCAAATTTAAGAGAGATTGTTTTAGAAAGTTTGAAGCCAATGATTGAAGAGATTAATGCTATGCAATATTTAATAGAAAACTTCTCAAGGTATGCAAAGATGCCACCACCAGAACTTGAGCCGACAGACATTAACCTTTTAATTGAAGACATTTTATCCCTTTACTCTTCTCTCCCAGGTAATATAAAAATTAAGAGAATGCTTGCAGAAAATCTTCCCCTGCTGAATATAGATAAAAAGTTGATGAAAAGGGCAATACTTAACATTGTAAAAAATGCAATAAATGCGGTTGAGGATGAAGGAGGGGGAACAATAACAATTAAAACAATATATTTTGCTTCGGGCAGAAAGGTTAATATTGAGATTTCAGATACAGGAAAAGGCATACCTGACACTTTAAAGGAAAAGATTTTTATTCCCTACTTTTCCACCAAACCTAAAGGTGACGGTTTAGGCCTTGCAATTGTTAGAAATATAATCCAGGCACACAATGGACATGTGTTTGTCAAAAACAACTTCCCGCAAGGCACCACTTTTGTTATTGAACTTCCAATTTAAAATTAAATTCTTGCAACACCTAAAAATACTGCGTGAAATACAGCTATGAGGACAAAGAAAACCTTTCTTGCTGTAATTGTATATTTGTTGTAGAAGGCATATTCTATTGAACTGTGGGGGCATGCAGTTAAGCAATCTCCACAGAGGGTACAGAAAAACCCCGCTTTCCCATTTTTTACATTTTCTTTAGTTAAAGAGTTATACCTGCAGGCATAGGTGCATGCCATACAATTTGTGCAGGTATCCCTGTTTATTCTTATTCTAAATGGGTTTAGTTTCCCTAAGGTTGTTGTAATTATTCCAATTGGGCAATATGTTGTGCAGTGAACAAGTACTCCCAATTTTCTTGATACAAAAATCATTATGCCAACCCCGATAATTCCAAATAACCCCCCTAAAACAGATGCAATTACCCAGTTTACCCCTAAAGACTTTAGAAGGTACGCCCCTAATGCTATTGCAATTAAAATTGAGCCCTGAATAATTCTGTATTTAACAGAGAATGCTTTCGGAATTTTTGTTTTTCTCGCAAGGGTGTTGTCCCATGCTCCTATGTAACAAAGATAAGAACACCATGCAGGTCCAACAAAAATTATTGTAACTATTAGAAGAATAGGCATAAAAAGGCCGTATCCCCTGTAAATGGGGCCCCCTACAATCATTGCAGGCACAGGAAGGTGGAGTTTTCCAGTCATAAGAAATTTGTTTAACCCTAATAATCCCAAAATTAACTGGGAAAAAAATACTATAGAAAAGAATAACCATATTTTGCTTCTTATTCTATCAATCTTTTTAGAGTTGAAGAGTTTTTCACTTATAAATGCAGAGTAGGTCGCAAGCAGAAGTATTTCAATCCCGCCTGCACCTGGTAAAAACCTGTCAGCAAGAAGTATTTTTATCGGTGTTTTAATGCTTGCAATAAACAGAACTAAGGAAGTTAAAATAAATGCCCATGCTGACATAGATGCAGTGTTGGAATTTTGAGAGTATCTTTTCTTTAACCTTTCTGTTTTAAATACAAGCCCGGAGATTAGAGTCAAAATTGCAACAGTAACAAGAATAATAATCATTCTTATAAAGGGCTGATGTATCTGTATTCTTACCATGGTTAGAATATATGTTGTTCTAATCCACTCAAAAAAGCCTAAAATAAGAAAAACTAAGGTTACCTTTTTTACCCATTCCCTTTTTGAAAAAAGAATTAAAGGAAAAAATAGGGTGAACAAAGTGAGGTTGGGAATATTGTGCCTTGAAAAGTGGGCAGCTAAAATTACCATAGAGAGTATTACAGGAAAAACAACAAAGAAATTTTTAATTCTTTCTAAAATTTTAATTAATTTATTTGTTTCTTTCATTTCGCATCCCCAAATTTTTTTTCATTTATATTTTGTCACAAAAATTCAATATTTTTTGTTGATTTTTGTCAAAAATATTTTGGAAATATTGTGAAATAAATCTTTTTGTTTGAAATAAATTTTTTTTAGTATAATTTTAGTGAACTAAGTGCGTCTGTAACAAAGGTATTAACCCCTTAAAAAACATAAAGTGAGGTGAAACATGTTATTAAAAGAAAAACTTTCTGCATTAATCCCTCAGGAGAGAGAAGCTTTAAAGGAAATCAAGGCTCTGGCAGACAAAAAGGTTGATGAAGTAAAATGCGGCCAGGTTATAGGTGGAATGAGGGGATGCAAGGTTCTTGTATGTGATACTTCATACCTTGACCCCTATGAAGGAATCAGGTTCAGAGGTTACACAATTCCTGAAGTTCAAAAACTCCTTCCTAAACCAGGAGAAAACGATGAGCCGTATCCTCTTGGGCTCTGGTGGCTTCTTTTAACCGGTGAAATTCCAACAAAAGAAGAAGTTTTAAGCCTTGAAGAGGAATTTAAAAAATATGCTTACCTTCCCCAGTATGTAATTGATGTGTTAAGGGCAATGCCAGCCGATTCTCACCCAATGGCAATGTTCTCAACAGCAATTGTTGCAATGGAGAGGGAATCACAGTTTAGAAAGAGATACGATGAAGGAATGACCAAGGCTGAAATGTGGGAGCCTATGCTTGAAGATTCAATCAGGTTGCTTGCAAGGCTTCCATTAATTGCAGCTTATATTTATAGAAGAAAATATAAAGAAGATGTTCATATCCCGGCTGACCCAAATGAAGACTGGGGTGGAAATTTTGCACACATGATGGGTGTTGAAAATCCAGAATATAAAAACCTTATGAGGCTTTACCTTATTCTTCACAGTGACCATGAAAGTGGAAATGTTTCTGCGCACACAGGTCATCTTGTAGCTTCCGCTCTTTCAGATGTTTACTATGCAATTTCAGCAGCAATGGACGGGCTTGCAGGTCCTCTCCATGGTCTTGCAAACCAGGAATGCTTGAAATGGATTCTCAATCTTATGGATCATTTCGGTGGAAGAACACCAACCAAAGAAGAAATTGAAAAATACGCATGGGATACTTTAAACAGCGGTAGGGTAATTCCAGGGTACGGACACGCTGTTTTGAGAAAAACAGACCCAAGGTATACTGCACAGAGAGAATTTGCTCTCAAATACCTGCCTGATGACCCAATCTTCAAGACAGTATCCAATATTTATGAAGTTGTTCCTGAAGTATTGAAGCAGCACGGTAAGGCTAAAAACCCATGGCCTAATGTTGATGCTCACTCAGGTGTTCTCCAGTACTACTATGGCGTAAGAGAATTTGATTTCTACACTGTACTGTTTGGCGTTTCAAGAGCACTTGGAATTACCGCTCAGATTATCTGGGATAGGGCTCTTGGTTATCCTATTGAAAGGCCAAAATCTGTTACAAGACAGATGTTTAAAGAGCTTGCAGAAAACGCAGAATAATAGTTTAAAATTTTTATTAAAATTTTCAGGCGGCTTTAAGCCGCCTTTTTTTATTGTCAAATTAGTTTAATTGTTGTCTGTATTTTTACTTGTTTAAATCACCATAATTTACTTTTAAGTGTTTTTCAAATCTTTTATTAAAAAATAAAAAATATTGACTTTTTATTGTTAACTTGTTAATGTTAAGAAAAAAGATAAAGGGGTTTATTATGAAAAATATTTTTGTTGTTGACCCGTCAATAATGATTCATAAAATTGTTGAATTAACTTTCAAAGATAGCCCTGAATATAATGTCAGGTTTTTCTCAAGTTATCCTTTAAATATTGATGAGGGGGAAAAAGCTGAATATATATTTATTACAATTGATTTACCGGGAATTGAGATTGAAGAAACTATAAAAGAGCTAAAAAGCAAATATAATTGCCCCCTAATTGCCATGGTTCCTAAATTTCTTGATTACAACAGAGATTCAATTGTTAACGCAGGGGCTGATGCTATTTTAGAGAAGCCTTTTACTTCAGATGAATTAAGAAACACCCTTGTATCTTTAAGTGAGTCAACCTCTTTAAAAGAGGAAACAATTGCTGAAATAGATTCCGAAACTTTTGAAGAAATAGGGAGTTTTGACGAAGATTTAACCCTTTCAGAAGAAGATTTGATGGATGTTGACAGGGAAATATTAGAGCAGGAAGTTTCCGGGGATGAGCTTATAATGGATGATTTTCAAGACGAGATAGATACCAAAGAATTACAGGGTGATGGTAACAAACAGGATGCTGAATTTGGTGAACTGGATTTTGATGAGCAAGAACTGGAGAGTGAACTTGATGCTGAGTTAGGTGAAGACATTGACAAAGAGTTGGATGAAGAACTTGAAGAGGTGGAATTCACCGAGGAAGAGCTTGAAAAAGACCTTGAATCTATGGATTTGTCTTCAATTGAGGAAGAAGCAGAGGAATTTGAAGAGGAAATGATAGAACAGGCTGAGATAGAGACAGGTGAAATTCATGAAGCTGAAACTCAGAGGATTGAACCGGAACAGCTTGCCCAATTTAGAGAAATAGCAGAGGATTATAAAGGGGAAGAGACTGAAGAGGAAATGGAAGAAGTAAAAGGAGAAGAATTTGAAGATTTTGTGGAAGAAGTTGCTGAAGAAAATGTAGATGAAAAATTGGTCAAAGAAATTGATAATGAGGAACAAATAAATATTGATGAGGAGATTGAGCAACCGTCAGTCTCAGAAGAGACTGATTTAACAAGCGAAGAAAAAACATTAGACCTTGATTCTGCAATGGCAAGTAGTAGCGAGCAGGCTCAGGTTAAAGATATAGAAATGGAACCAACAAAGGTAGATGAGTTTGATAACTTTGTTGAAGAGGTTTCGGAAAAAACTGTAGATGAGAAGCTTGCAAAAGAAATTAAAAATGAAGAAGAAATAAATATTGAAGAAGAAATTGAACAATCATCAGCTTCAGAAGCATCTGATTTAATAAATAATGAAGACTTTTCCCATCCTACCCAATTTGACGAATCAGATATGATAGAAGCAGAAAAAAAAGAGCTTCATCATGATAGCGAACCTATAATGAAAGAAGTGATGGAGAAAACGGAACCTGTTGTAGAAAGTGTTGTTGCTGAAGAAACAACTGCAAAGGGTTTAAGTTTAACTGAGGATGATATTAAGAGGATAGCAGAAGAGGTTGTAAACAGGTTAAGCGATAGAATAATCAGGGAAATTGCATGGGAAGTTATTCCCCAGATTGCTGAAGACATAGTTTTGAGAAGAATAAAAGAACTTGAAAAAGAGATAGAATAAGATATATTAAAATTTGTGAAAAAAAGCAGTTTGATGTATAGCGGGATTAAAATTTTTGTATTTATTTCTCTTTTATTAGGTGTTTCCTGTGCCAATCCAAAGATTGAGATAAATCCCCCTGAAAATAAATTAAATGTAGAAAAAGAGGTTAATTCAGGTATAGAGAGTGCTCTTTATTACTATAAAACCGGAAAAATGTATTCTGAAATCGGCTATGTGGAGGACGCAAAAACATACTTTGATAAGGCTGTTGAGTTTGTTTATGAGCAACCTGACGAGGTTATAAATAACCCAGAATTTAAGCAATTCAGGGAAGACCTAATTAATAAAATCCACTTTCAGGAGACAACTCTGCTTGCAAAAGGCGATGCCTATTCAGAGACAGAGCAAGATAATGATGTTAAAGACGAGATTTTAAACGATGGAGATATTAAGCTATCTGGAGAAGAAGAGTTAAGCGAGAAAAAATTAATTGAAAGTTCGAAGGTAACTTACTCTTTCCCTGTTGTTGTAAATGAAAAAGTGCTTGCGTTTATTAAGGCTTACTCCACAAAACTAAAGCCTGTTATTCAAGCAACTCTTGAGCGTTCTGGAAGGTATATAGATAGATACAAAGAGATTTTCAGGGAGCAGGGAGTACCGGAAGACCTTGCATATCTACCTATAATTGAAAGCGGATTTAAAATACATGCTCTTTCAAGGGCAAAAGCAAAAGGGATATGGCAATTTGTAAGAGGAACAGCAAGACTTGAGGGGTTAAGGGTTGACTGGTGGGTTGATGAAAGGTGTGACCCTGAAAAATCTGCAATTGCTGCAGCAAAACACCTTAAAAAACTCTATGAACATTACAATGATTGGTATCTTGCCCTTGCGGCGTACAATGCTGGGCAGGGGAAGGTGGATAGGGCAATTAGAAGGGCTAAAACAAGGGATTTCTGGAAATTGGCAAAGCATAGATGGCTTTTAAGAAGGGAGACAAAAAATTATGTCCCGGCCTTTATAGCAGCACTAATAATTGCAAAAAACCCTGAAAAGTATGGTTTTACTGATTTAAATTATGAAAAACCCCTTGAATACGATACTGTGACAATTGATTCCTGCACAGATTTAAGAGTGATAGCTAAACTTTGCAATACTTCTGTTAGAAAGATTCAGGAGCTTAACCCCCATTTAAGGAGATTAACCACTCCTATAAGGGTTAAGAATTTTAAAATAAACATTCCAAAAGGGACGAAAGATAAATTTATCGCAGAATTCAGTAAACTCCCTCCAGAAAAGAGGGTGACTTTAAGGTATCACAGGATAAAGAGAGGGGAAACACTCTCTCAAATTGCAAGAAGGTATCAAACAAGCGTGTCTGCTATATGCAGGGCAAATGGAATAAGGAATAAAAGATTAATTAGAGCAGGTAAAACAATTGTTATCCCAATAGGCACCGGTCATGATTACTATGTTCCCAGAGTTAAAGATTTTACAGTTAAGTATAGAAGAAAGAGGTATCCCCGCGGTAAGAAATTTTATTATAGGGTAAGAAGAGGCGATTCCCTTTATAGAATTGCTCGCAAGTTTGATACTGACACAGAGAGTATAAAAAAATGGAACAAGCTTAAATCTAATCTTTTAAGGCCGGGGAAAAAACTTGTTGTTTATTATGGAATTTCTACAAAACGCAAAGAGTCTCATTCTTCCGTAAAAGATAAAATTCCCGAAGGTTTTTACCTTGTGAGGGAAGGGGATACAATTTATTCAATTTCAAGAAAATTTGGTTTAAGTGTTGCAAGGCTCAAAAAGATAAACAACATAAAGTCAAATATAATAAGGCCGGGAGATTTATTAAAAGTTAAGGATATTTGATGGTTACAAAGGTTAAATCCGCCGATTTATCAGGAATTTACGCTTATCCGGTAGATGTGGAAGTTGATTTGTCAGGTGGATTGCCATCCTTCAACATTGTTGGCTTGCCTGATGCATCAGTCAGGGAAAGCCGCGACAGAATACGCTCTGCAATAAAAAACTCAAGGTTTGATTTCCCAAAATCAAGGATAACAGTTAACCTTGCCCCGGCAGACTTGAAAAAGGAAAGTTCAAGGCTTGATATTGCAATTGCCCTGGGAATGGTTATTGAGCAGGGGAAAATAAAGCCAGTTTTCCCCTTTGATAGATGCCTTTTTATAGGGGAATTGTCTTTAGATGGGTCTGTTAGAGGGGTAAGCGGTGTATTAAGCACAGCATTATACTGTAAAGAAAACAGTCTTAAACTCTTTATCCCTTCAGAAAACTTTTGCGAGGCAAATTCGGTTAAAGGGATTGAAATTTACCCCTATTCATCGCTTCTTGATTTAATTGCTATTTTAACCGGGGAAAAGGAAAACTCTAATTTTGTTGAAGAGTGCACAGACCAGGAAGCAAAACAGGATTACGAGGTTTTACTTGAGGATATAAAAGGGCATATACAGCCTAAAAGAGCTTTGATAATAGCCTGTGCAGGAGGGCATAATATGCTTATGTATGGCCCACCTGGGAGTGGTAAAACAATGCTTGCCAAGGCTATACCTTCAATTCTTCCTGAAATGAATAATAGAGAGAGAATAGAGACAACAATGATTTATTCAGCAGGGGGAAGGCTTAGGGAGAAAGGGCTTATAAAGATAAGGCCTTTCAGAAGCCCGCATCATACAATATCCCATGTTGGCCTTGTAGGTGGCGGTGCAAAATTATTGCCTGGGGAAGTATCCTACGCCCACAACGGGGTTTTGTTTTTAGACGAATTCCCTGAATTTTCAAGGAAAACACTTGAAGTTTTAAGGCAGCCAATGGAGGATGGGGTTGTAACAATTACAAGGGCCACTGGCTCTGTTCAATTTCCTGCAAAGTTTATGCTTGTTGCAGCAATGAACCCATGCCCCTGTGGGTATTACGGTTCAAAGGAGAGGGAGTGTATATGCACCCCTTCAAAGATTTTAAATTATAGAAGCAGAATTTCAGGCCCAATTCTTGACAGGATAGATTTAATTGTAAATGTCCCTCAAATTCCTCTTGAAAAGATGAGAGAGGCTAATCTTGACAATTTAACCTCAAAAAAGGCAAGGGAAATGGTTTCAAAGGCTATGGAAATTCAATTTAAGAGAAACAATTGCTTAAACGCATACCTTAATTCAAAGAAGATAAAACAACTTTGTAAATTAGAAAGCGATGCGGAAGACCTGCTTTTAAGCGCAGGCAAGCAAAATTCATTTTCTTCAAGAACCTATACAAGGGTTTTGAAGTTAGCAAGAACAATTGCAGATTTAGAAGGCAACGAAAAAATAAAGGTTTTCCATATTGCTGAGGCTTTGCAGTTTAAACTCTCCGACTTTCTTTCGGAAAATATATCGTATGATTGATTTAGAATTTTACCCTTTTGAATACAATTCTCCACAAACAAATATGAAGATAGATGAATTTTTTTTAACAAAAAGCAAAGGATTTGTTTTCAGGCTTTACGGATGGAAGCCTTATGGAGTTTCTATTGGCTTTTCCCAGCAAAAAGAAAAGGTGTGCAATGTTTCTTACTGTGAAAAAAACAAGATAGATATTGTAAAAAGAATTACAGGTGGTGGTGCTGTTTACCACAAAAACGACATAACCTATATGATTTCATTCCCCCTTGAATTTTATAATGATAAAACCGTATTAGGCATCTATAGAAAAAATGCTGAAATATTAATGAAAATATTTACATCTTTAGAATTAAACTGTCAATTTGCTGGAAAGGTTAAAAGAGAGCTGAGAAGGGAAGGGATGAAAAATGGAATTGCCTGTTTTCTCCTTCCTTCAGATTTTGAAATACTTGTTAACGGCAAAAAAATTGTGGGAAACGCTTTGAGGGTAGAAAAAAACAGGGTTTTGCAGCACGGTTCAATAGCCTTTGATTTTGATTATGAGGAGACTGCTATTGTTTTAAATACACAAAAAGAAAGATTAAAAAAAAGGGTAATTTCTTTAAAAGAGCTATTACCTTCTTTGACAATTCAGGATTATCAGGAAAAATGTATTGAATGCCTTAAGCAATTTGGTTTTCCATTGAATTTTAAAACCAATTGTTTGCCTTTTAAAGATTGATTTTTTTGTTTAAAATAAATTGAATTAAACAAGGAGAGGGAAATGAAAAGATACGCTTTAATTTCTGTTAGTGATAAAAACGGTATTGTTGATTTTGCAAAAAAGCTTGAAAATTTAGGCTTTGAAATAGTTTCAAGTGGGGGAACTTTTAAAGTGTTGAAAGATGCAGGGTTGAATCCCGTTAAGGTTTCTGATATTACAGGTTTCCCTGAAATACTTGACGGCAGGGTTAAAACCCTTCACCCAAAAATTCACGGTGGAATACTTGTAGATATGAGAAAAGAAAGCCATAGAGAAGAGTTGAAAAAACACGGCATTAATAACTTTGAGATAGTCTGCGTTAACCTTTACCCATTTAAAGAAACAGTTAAAAAAACAGATGATGTTGACGAGATTATTGAAAACATTGACATTGGCGGGCCAACCCTTTTAAGGGCTTCTGCAAAGAATTTTTACTCTGTTGCAGTTGTAGTTGACCCTGATGATTACTCAAAGGTTGTTGAGGAAATTGAGAAAAACGGTGAAGTGTCCCTTGATACAAGAAAGAAACTTGCATTAAAGGCTTTGTCCCATACAGCATCTTACGATATTGCAATATCCTCTTTCTTTAATAGAATGCTTGAAAATAAATTTCCTGAGAGGTTGTTTCTTGAATACAACCTTGAGAACACATTGAGGTACGGGGAGAACCCCCATCAGCAAGCTGCTTTTTACAGCGAGCCTGATTTTAGGAATGATGAATTGCCTGCTTTGAAAAAATTGCAGGGTAAGGAGTTATCATACAACAACTTAATGGATTCTGATGCTGCAATTGAAATGGTAAGGGAGTTTGATGAGCCTGCGTGCGTAATCGTAAAACATGCTAACCCCTGCGGGATAGGAAGGGATAATGAATCTTTAAAAATTGCTTTTGAAAGGGCACACTCCACTGACCCGATGTCTGCCTTTGGGGGCATTATTGCTTTAAACAGAGAGGTTGACGGTGAGCTTGCCTCTCTGATTACTAAAAATTTTGTTGAGGTTGTAATTGCCCCTTCCTTTACAAAGGAAGCAAGGGGGATTTTTTCAAAAAAGAAGAATTTAAGGCTAATCCAATTGCCCATTAACTCTGAAAAATACCCTTACTTCAACATAAAGAGAGTAAGGGGTGGAATACTTTTGCAGGATGCTGACACTATTGAAGAGGACAGAAGCAATTGGAATGTTGTAACAGAGGCAAAGCCTGATGAGGAGACATTTAAGGCTTTGGAGTTTGCATGGAAGGTTGTAAAGCATGTAAAATCAAATGCAATTGTTTTCTGCAAGGAAAATGAAACTCTTGGTATTGGGGCAGGCCAGATGAGCAGGGTTGATTCAGTTAAAATTGCCGTGATGAAGGCAAATAAGGATTTAAACGGAAGTGTGCTTGCATCTGACGCCTTCTTTCCTTTTAGAGATAGCATAGACGAAGCTGCAAAAATAGGGGTAAAGGCTGTTATTCAGCCAGGCGGTTCAATTAGGGATAAAGAGGTAATTGAGGCTGCAAATGAGCATGGAATTGCTATGGTGTTTACCGGCATCAGGCACTTCAGGCATTAAGGAGTTTTGTTATGATGAGGCACATAAGCGATGTTGGGTGGATTGAAGTTATAACAGGCTGTATGTACAGCGGAAAAACAGAGGAGTTGATAAAAAGGTTGAGAAGAGCAATTATTGCAAAGCAAAGTGTTAAGGTTTTTAAGCCAATGATTGATAACAGGTATTCTGAAGACAAGATTTCTTCCCATAACAGAAATATGTTAGAGGCTATTGTTGTTAGGCACTCAGACGAAATCCTTCCCCTTGTGGAAGAAAATGATGATGTTATAGGAATTGAGGAAGTGCAGTTTTTTGACGAAAAGATTATAGATGTTTGTAAATACCTTGCTGACAATGGCAAAAGGGTAATTGTTGCAGGGCTTGACCAGGATTACCTTGGCCAGCCTTTTGAAAATACAATGAGGCTTATGGCAGAAGCGGAATATGTTACAAAGTTGCTCGCGATATGTGTTAAGTGTGGAAACCTTGCAAATAGAACCCAGAGGACAGTAAAGAAGAAGGATAGAATTGTGGTTGGTTCAGTTGGGATGTATGAGGCAAGGTGCAGGAAGTGTTTTGACCCTGAATTGAAAAACGAAGGTTAAAATTCTATCTCCTTTAAGAAGTTTTTAATAATTTCAATTGTTTTTTCAGGGCACTCTTCCTGAGGAACATGCCCGCAGTTTTCGATAATTTCAAGTCTTGAATTCTTTAAATCTTTCTCAAGTTTGTAAGCAGTTTTAATTGGGATAATTTTGTCTTTGTCTCCCCATATTATCAAGGATTTTGTATCAATCTCTTTTATCCCATTTACAAAACCTTCAATATTTCCCTTTAAAATCTGTCTTGCTGTTTTTATTGAGCAGTATCTATCCCTTATTGACTTTACCTTATACGCATTGACCACATCTTCAGTTACCTTATGGTAATTGTGCCACACCTCTTTCAGGGCATTCTTTGTTGCAACAGAGGGGGGAATTAAAATTGATAGAATTTCACTGATTACAGGCAGGGTTAAAATTTTCATAAAGGGGGGAAGTTCCTGAATGTACGCCATTGTGTCAATTAAGACAAGGCCTTTTAAATTTTCTTCAATTCCTCTCTTTTTGTATTCAAGGGCTATTCCCATTGCAAGCCCGCCACCGTACGAATTACCAACAATAACAAAATCCTTTAACCTATTTTCCTCTATAAATTTTAAGACATTTTCAAGGTGGTCAAAGAAGGAGTATTTGTTATCAAATGGTTTTGGGGATTTACCAAAGCCTTTTAAATTAATTGCTATGCATTTGTAACTTTTTGAAAATTCAGGCATTAAGTAGCGCCAGGTATAGGTGTTTACCCCAAAACCGTGAATAAAAAGAATGGTTTTTCCTTGTCCCATTGTTTCGCTGTAAAGTTTCATTTATTCCCCCTTTTAAGGGTTTTTTATCAGTTTAATCCTTTTTTGTTTTTGAGGCAAGCATTCCGCAGGCAGCTGATATGTCCTCTCCCTTTGATTTTCTTATAATAGCGTTAATTCCCCTGTCTGTAAGGATCTTTTGAAATTCCAGCACCTTCTTTTCTTCCGGTTTATCAAATTTGCTTCCTGGATATGGGTTAAAGGGTATGAGGTTTATTTTATACTTTATCCCCTTTAAAAGTTTGTAAACCCTTAAAGCATCCTCTTTCTTATCATTAAAATCTTTTAGAAGAACATACTCAAAGGTTATTCTATCCCTGTTTGAAAGGGGAAATTTTCTCAGGGTATCTATCAATTTTGATAAGGGATTTCCCTTTGTTACAGGCATTATTTCTTCTCTCTGTTTTTCTTTTGAGGCGTTTAACGATATTGCAAGCCTTACCTTTATTGGAAAATTTGCAAGTTTTTTTATCCCTTCAATCAAACCAGAGGTTGAAATTGTTATCCTTCTTGGCGACAAATCCATAAGGTTCTTGTCTGTCAGAATTTGTATAGCTTTAAAAACATTTTCTGTGTTGTGTAAAGGTTCCCCCATTCCCATAAATACAATGTTGAATTTCTTTTTTTCAGGTAAATTTGCGTATTTTTTAAGTAATAGCACCTGACTAACAATTTCAGAAGGTGTTAAGTTTCTGATAAACCCCATTGTGGCTGTTTTGCAGAATTTACACCCCATTGCGCAACCAACCTGGGAGGATATGCAAAAGGTAACTTTCCCTTCATTCATAGGGATTAAAACTGATTCAATAAAAAGCCCGTCTCTTAGTTTGAAAACATACTTTGTTGTGCCATCCTTTGAAGTGTTTGCTCCAGCCTTTTCAATTGATAGAATCTCTACATTTCCCTTTAATTTTTCTCTGAATTGCTTTGACAGGTTTGTCATATTGTCAAAATCAAATTCAGATTTTGTATAAACCCATTGTGCTATCTGTTTTATCCTGAAAGGCTTTTCTTCTGAAAAAAAGGGGTTTTCTTGTAATTCCTCAAAAGTGCAATCAGTTATTATCATCTGGAATTTTTATTTTTAACTTTTTTAAAAATTCTCTATCTTTTGAATTTATTTTTGAAGCCATCTTTGAGATTTTATCAAGTTGTTCGTCTTCTTCAATATCTTCAAAAGCATCCAGTGTAATTGATACATGGTAGCCTTTTTTTCTCAATTCATTAATTTTTTTCATTATTTCTTTGTCTTCTGCTATGTAATCAAGGATTAGTTCTCCCAATTCTTCAACCTTTTTCCAAATTTCTTCTGGAAGCATTTACAACCCCGCCTTTTTCAAAACATTCTTTTTAAGCATTTCGTATTCTTCTTTTGTGATAAGTTTTTTATCAAGCATATTTTTCAATCTTTCTAATTCCTTTTGCATTTCCTCAATAGAGATTGTTTTCTGTTCAGTATTGATATTTTCACCACTTGTTTTTTGTTTTGTTTTTTCCCTTGCTTCTGCTTCTTCAGGATTTTTGGGGATTCTTTCCCATATTTTTTCATAATCTTTCTCAAAGATTGCTTTGTTAAGGTATTTTGTCCAGACATCTTTCTTTATCTCAATTGCAGACTTATAAATTTTACCGTTTGCTTTAAAATAATTAACATGAAACCCCTCTTTCAGTATTCTTGCCCTGTCGTACCCTTTGTAACTGTAAAAAACAACAAGAGTTTCATTATCTTTAAACCAGAACATAAGTTTATCAATTTTTGTAAGTAAGTCTTTTTTATTTTTTGTATCTAAATATTTTTTTGTTTTTCAATAACAACCATCTCGTTTTTACCTGCTTCAGCCATGTTTTTAACAAAGTCTTTTAAGATTTTCATAATTTCTTCATTGTTTAGCACAAGGAGAGGAATTTGTCTTTTGATTTTTATTGAGTGTAAAATTTTATTTGCCTGTTTTGGAGTTAGGGTTTGAGGGTGAGCGCATTCTCTTTTTGTTTTTATTCTGTAAACCTTTAAACTTACTTTTGTTTTAACTTTTGGAATAAATTCCTGTACAAAAGGATTATTTTTTAAATCATCACCTAAAATGGTTAATGGTAAGATAATCAGTAATGCAATAAGTATGCTTTTTTTCATCTTTCCTCCTGTCAAAATGAGATTTTAACACAAGTTATGCTATAATGCATAAGAATTTAAAATACACTATATAGACGGTAAAAAAACGGTGATGGTTGATAAAATTAGAGAAATTGTAGAGTTTTTATCTTCTTTAATCTGGAATTTTCCTGAAAAAGCACCTATTATGGTTGTCCTTCTTTTAGGGGCAGGTGTTTATATCACCCTTTACCTTGGGTTTATTCAGATTAGAAAATTCTGGCATTCATGGGAAGTGATATCCGGCAAATACGACAATCAGGAAGAAGAGGGAGATATTTCTCATTTTCAGGCATTGTCGGCTGCTTTAAGTGCTACAGTTGGAATAGGCAACATTGCAGGAGTGGCAACTGCCATTCATTATGGGGGACCAGGAGCATTGTTCTGGATGTGGATAACAGCAATTTTTGGTATGGCATTAAAGTATGCTGAGTGTACTTTATCGCTTTACTATAGAAAGGTTAACCCTGATGGCTCTGTTTCAGGGGGGCCAATGTATTACATTGAAAGAGGATTGGGGAAAAATTTTAAGCCTCTTGCAATACTTTTTGCCGCCTGTACGGTAATTTCATCTTTTGGTTCAGGGAATGCTGTTCAGGCTTTTACAGTTGCTGACCAGTTTAAGGCAGATTTTGGAATACCTCAGTATGTTACAGGGATAATTCTTGTTCTTATTGTCGGTTCTGTTATTTTAGGTGGTATTAAAAGGATAGGACAGGTGGCAAGTAAACTGGCACCCTTTATGGCTATTTTATATGTTTTGGCATCTGTTACTGCAATTGTTTTACATATAGATAAGGTTCCTGAAATGTTTAAGCTTATAATAACTTCGGCTTTTAATCCCCCTGCTGCTATTGGTGGATTTGCAGGCACAACTTTTCTATATACCTTAATTTGGGGGGTAAAGAGGGGGATATTTTCAAACGAAGCGGGACAGGGTTCTGCGCCTATTGCCCATGCTGCTGCAAAAACAAAGGAAGCGGCAAGGGAAGGGACAGTTGCAATGATTGGCCCTTTTATTGATACCCTTGTAATATGCACAATGACAGGGCTTGTTATTATAATTTCCGGTGCATGGACTCACATTGATGCATCAGGGGTAGCTTTAAACGGTTCTCCTTTAACAGCGAAGGCTTTTGAGTTATCCCTTTCTTCTTTATTGGGAAATTATGGTAGATACCTTGTGACTGTTTCTGTTTTTCTCTTTGGAATTTCAACAGCTATCAGCTGGTCGTATTATGGAGACAGGTCTATTCAATACTTATTTGGGGATAAAGCAATTCTTCCGTATAGGATAGTTTTTTTGATTATGCATTTTGTAGGAGCTATTTTTACCCTTGAAATTGTCTGGTCTTTTGGAGACCTTGCTTTAGGTTTAATGGCAATTCCAAACCTGATTGCTGTTGTCCTTCTTTCCCCAAAGGTTAAAGAAATAACAAAGGATTATTTTTCAAGGTATTGAAAGTATGTTACAACCTTATTCTTCCCTGTTTCTTTCCCTAAGTATAAAGCTTTGTCTGCCTCCTGAAGCAGGGTTTCAAAGTTTTTTTGAGGAGTGAATTCAGTTACTCCAAAGGTTAAAGTAATCTTTATGGGGGTGTCAAAAACCACAAACTCTGTTTCTTCAATAGTTTTTCTTATTTTTTCACACACTTTTTTTGCGTTTTTCAGAGGTGTTGAGGGAAATACAAATATAAACTCTTCTCCGCCAAACCTTGCAACAATGTCAACCTTTCTTGTTAAATCCTGAAATGTTTTGGAGACAGCCATCAATACTATATCCCCTACCTGGTGGGAAAAGTTGTCATTAATTCTTTTAAAGTTGTCTAAGTCGCATATTGCAAAGGAAAATTTCTCTTTCTGCCTTATAGCCCTTGAAATTTCTCTTTCCAAAAATTCAAACAACCCCCTTCTGTTGGGGAGCCCTGTTAAATCATCTGTTTTTGAAACCTTTTCCACAGTTCCTATAAGCATTTCAAGATTTTTGTTTTTTTGTTCTATCTCTTCTATTAGTTTTTGTCTATGCCATAAAAGCCAGAACAAAATTACTACGAAAATTATTACTACAGCAAGGGTGGTTTTATGCAAAAAGAGAGATTTCTCTTGTATTTGAGAGCTTTTTTCAAGGGTTTTTAATTTCTTTTCCATTAATTTGCTTTTTTGCTTGCTTTCAAGTGCGGCAAGTTGTTCAATTAATTGCTTGCTAAACAATTCTCTTGAATTTTTTATAAATTCCATTGCACAATTATAGGCTTTCTCATAGTTTCCTGAGTTTGCATAGCAGTTTCCCATTAAAAGCAGGGTTTTTCTAATAGCATCTTTGTCGTTTATTTTCTTTGAAAGTTCTAAAGCCTTGTTAAATGAAGTAAGAGCTTCATTGCACTTTTTCTGTGCTTTTTTTAATTTTCCTAACTTTATGTAATTGAATATTAACTGTCTTTTCCTGTTTCCTTTTAAACTGTATTCAATTGATTTGTTAATCAAGGAGATTGCTTTTTCAAAATCATGTTTGTCAATGTAGTAATCAGAAAGATTTGAATATACTATAGAAAGAGAGTAAAAATCGTTGGGATTGAAGTATTTTATTGCTTTTTTTGTATATTCAATGGCGCTATTTAAATCTCCTTTTTTTGCCAGACAGTCTCCTATATTGAGGTAGCACCCACCTATCCCTATTTTATAACCTGTTTTTTTGTATATTTCCAGAGACTGTTTGTAGTAATGAATAGCTTTTTCGCAATTCACAAATTTTAAAATATTTCCAAGCATGGTTAGTAAATGTCCTTTGTGAATCAAAAGTTTTTTGTTTTTTTGTTTTTTGATAATAGAATCTATTTTTTCAATTGCAGTTTGATAAAAATTTATAGCATTTTTGTAATTACTAAGATAATAATAGCAATCTCCTATTCTTCTCAAAATTCTAATGTAAAGTAAATTATCAGTTGAGCTGTTTTTCTCATAAATTGCTTTGCTTTTTAAGTATTCTTCAAGTGCCTTTGAGTAGTTTTCGTTTGAATATAGTTTTTCCCCTTTATTAAAAAAAGACAAAGCTTCTTTTTTTGTTGTTTCTGTTGAAGTATATGAAATTAAGCATGTTAATAATGTAAAAAAAATAAATATTAACTTATTTTTCATCATAATTTCCTCTTAATAATTATAATAACAGGGAAGTGATTTTGTTTCAAATAAAATTTATTGAATTTATTGTCTTTTACTATATAATTTAAATCGCTATGTATAGGGTAAGGGCAGAGACAGTATTTTCAACATCTCATTATTTAAACGGTTATAACGGAAAGTGCGCAAACCTCCATGGCCACAATTGGAGAGTGGTTGTTGAAATTGAAGGGGAAAAATTAGATAAATTAGGGATGCTTGTTGATTTTAAGGATTTAAAGTCAGCTATCAATGAGATTGCAGAGCAATTAGACCATGGTGTAATAAATAATCACCCTTATTTTAAAAACAACAATATAAATCCAACTGCCGAAAATATTGCCTATTTTTTTATAAAAAGTTAAAAAACAGGTTTCACCCTAACAAAGTATCAAAGATAGAAGTTTACGAAACAGATAAGTATGTCGCAACCTACCTACCTGATTAATGAGATATTCTCCTCTATTGAAGGAGAGACTTCCTATCAGGGAATCCCCATGCTCTTTATCCGCTTTACAGGATGTAATTTAAGGTGTGTTTACTGCGATACAAAGTATGCCTACGATGAAGGGAAAAGATTTTCTTTATCCAAGTTGCTTGAAATTATCAATAGTAATCCTTTTGAGTATGTTCATATAACAGGTGGTGAACCACTAATCCAGAAAGATTTGATTTTATTGCTTGGAAGTATAAAAGATAAAAAGATTATTATTGAAACAAATGGAAGTGTAAATATTAAGCCTTTCCTTTTAGAGAATACAATTTTAATTGTTGATATAAAAACCCCTAAAAGCGGAATGGAAGATAAAAACAACTATGTAAATTTAGATTTAATGAGAAAAACTGATGAATTGAAGTTTGTTATTGTTGACCAAAGCGATTATGAATGGGCAAAAACCCTCATAGATAGTCGTAATTTAATTGATAAAGGCTATACAATTAACCTTTCACCTGCCATACCTTATTTAGAGCCTTCTTTGCTTGCAGAGTGGATTGTGCGAGATGGATTAAATGTAAGGTTTAACCTTCAGATCCACAAATTTATCTGGGGTGATAAAAGGGGTGTGTGATGAAAATAAGGGAGAAATTCAATGCTTTAAGCCATTTTGCAGGGAGTGTTTTTGCAATTTATGGGCTTGCCGGGCTTATGGTTAAAAGCACAACTTTAGAGAAAAAGATTGCAACATTAATATTTAGTATTTCCATGTTTTCAATGTTTTTTTCAAGTGCCCTTTACCACTCTGTTAATGCTAACGATAAGGTAATAAAAACACTTAGGAAGTTAGACCATGTTATGATTGGTGTATTTATTGCCGGGACATATACTCCTTTGTGTATGATTTCATTAAAGGAAAGTAAGGCTGGAATGATTTTTTTGATTGTTATATGGTCTTTAGCAATTGTTTCTGCAATACAGTCTTTTTTTTGGATTGATGCACCAAGATGGTTTTCAACAGGGATTTACCTTTTAATGGGTTGGGTGGCTATTTTCGGGATTAAATATGTGTATTATGCACTTTCATTTAAAGGATTTTTGTGGCTAATGATAGGTGGCACCTTTTATACAGTTGGGGCAATTATTTATGCCTTGAAAAAGCCAGATTTTGGAAAAATTTTAGGTTTTCATGAGATATGGCACCTTTTTGTTTTAGCAGGGGCTATTTCTCATTATATAATGATATATAGTTATGTGTATTAATTGAAATTTTGGAGGATAAAGTGGACAATAGTAAACTTGAAGAATTGAAAAAACTTGCAAAAAAGTTTAGAAGAGAAATTGTTGATATGGTTTATAAGGCACAAAGCGGCCATCCAGGAGGCTCTCTTTCAGTTATTGACATTTTAACTTACCTATTTTTCTATGAAATGGAATATCCCCTTGAAAACAGAAACAATTTTAATTCAGACAGGCTTGTTTTAAGCAAGGGGCACGCTACTCCAGCGTACTATGCCTGTCTTTCAGAAAAGGGTTTCTTTAAAAAGGAAGAGCTTGATAAGTTCAGACAGGTTGATTCTTTTTTACAGGGGCACCCTGAAAACCACTTTGTGCCTGGTGTTGATGTTACCACAGGCTCTTTAGGCCAGGGCTTTCCTCAGGCTGTTGGAATGGCTTTAGGGTATAAGCTTGATAAGTCAGAAAGGTTTGTATATGCAATTTTAGGTGACGGGGAATGTCAGGAGGGAATAATCTGGGAAGCGGCAATGGCGGCAGGTCATTACAAACTTGACAATTTAATTGCCTTTGTTGATTTTAATGGGTTACAGATTGATGGAGATGTTGAAAAGGTTATGAATGTAAAGCCTCTTGAAGATAAATTCAGGGCATTTAACTGGCATGTGCAAACAATTGACGGGCATAACTTTGAGGAAATTGAAAAAGCTGTAAAAAATGCAAAAGAAACAATGGGAATTCCTTCCGTAATCGTGGCAAAAACGGTTAAGGGTAAAGGGGTTTCTTTTATGGAAAACAATTACAAATTTCACGGCAAGGCACCTAACGATGAAGAGTATAAGATTGCAATGAAGGAGTTAGCCTGATGCATAACCTTCTTATAGGAATTGCAGGCGGTACAGGTTCAGGTAAAACCTCTTTTGCCCTTGAGATTATGAAGCATTTCCCAGAGGGGGATGTTGTTTTGGTTGACCAGGATTCATATTACAAAGATTTGTCTGACCTTCCCTTTGAGGAGAGAAAAAAGGTAAACTTTGATCATCCAGGTTCAGTTGATTTTGACAAGTTAATAGAAGATTTAAAAGCATTGAAAAACAATGTCCCTATAAAAAAGCCGGTTTATAACTTTGTTACCCACACAAGGGAAAAGGATAAGTTCACCACTGTTGTTCCTAAAAAGGTTATTATTCTTGAGGGGATAATGATTTTTGTTATACCTGAGTTGAGGGAATTGATAGATATTAAACTCTATGTTGACACTGATGCAGATGTAAGGGTTTTAAGGAGAATTGTTAGGGATATTAACGAAAGGGGAAGGGATTTAGACAATATAATAGAGCAGTATCTCAATCAGGTTAAACCAATGCACGAGGAGTTTGTTGAGCCTTCAAAAAGGTGGGCTGACCTGATAATCCCTGAAGGGGCTCACAATAGAGAGGCTATCAGGTTTGTTGTAAATAGAATAAAAACTTTGTTATCGGAGTGAAATATGGAAAAAAAAGCAATGAGAGAAGGTTATGGTGAAACACTTGTAAAGTTAGGAAAAGAGAATGAGAATATTGTGGTTTTAGATGCCGACCTTTCAGGTTCTACCAAAACTGCAATGTTTGCAAAAGAGTTTCCTGAAAGGTTTTTCAATATGGGAATTGCAGAGCAGGATATGATTGCAACAGCTTCCGGGCTTGCTACAGTGGGCAAAATTCCATTTGCTTCTTCCTTTGCAATGTTTGCAACAGGAAGGGCGTGGGAAATAGTGAGGCAGGCTGTTTGCCTTGGAAATAAAAATGTAAAGATTTGTGCAACCCATGGTGGAATTACTGTGGGAGAAGACGGGGCAACCCATCAGGCTCTTGAAGATATTGCTTTAATGAGGGTTTTACCGAATATGTCAGTAATTGTTCCTGCAGATTACTATGAGGCAAAGAAGGCTGTTGAGTTTGCAGCAGAGTATAAAGGCCCTGTGTACATTAGAATGACAAGGTCTGCAACCCCTGTTATCTTTGATGAAAATTACTCTTTTGACTACGGGAAGGTTAGAGTTTTAAAAGAAGGCTCAGACATAACAGTTTTTGCATGTGGAGTTATGGTTGCTGAAAGTTTAAAGGCTGCTGAATTGCTTGAAGAAAAGGGTATTTCTGCAAAGGTTGTTAATGTTTCAACAATTAAGCCTATTGATGTTGAAGGAATTGTTAACGCTGTTTCAGATACAAAACTTGCTGTTACAGTTGAAGAGCACAATATAATAGGCGGTTTAGGTGGTGCAATTTCAGAGGTTTTAAGCGAAAATTACCCTGTAAAGATTAAGAGAATAGGAATGGAAGATAAATTTGGAAGGTCAGGAAAAGCTGGAGATTTGCTTGTTTACTTTGGCCTTGATGGAAATTCTATTGCTAAAAAAATTGAGGAGTTTTACAACAGCAATAAATGATTAAGTTTTACCATGTTTACAAGGCTTACGACAACAGGAAGCAGTTTGCTTTGAAGGATATAACGGTATCTATTCCAAAGGGAGAGTTTGTTTTTCTCACAGGGCCATCAGGGGCAGGGAAGACAACCTTTTTAAGACTAATTTTCAGGGAGTTGAAACCGACAGAGGGAAAGGTTGTTGTTCATAATAAAGACACAATGCATATATCAAAAAGTGACTTGCCTGATTTCAGGAAAAAAATTGGAGTTGTTTTTCAGGACTTTAAACTTCTTGAAAACAGGACAGTTTTTGAAAATATAACCTTTGTCCTTAAAGTGTTAGGTTATCCTGCAAGGTTTAGAGAGGATAAGGCATACAGTGTTTTAAAGTGGGTGGGTCTTCAGCATAAATTTAATGAATACCCTAAAAGTTTGTCTGGCGGGGAGCAGCAGAGAATTGCCATAGCAAGGGCTCTTGTTAATGATCCTTTGATTTTGCTTGCTGACGAGCCTACCGGCAACCTTGATTATGAACTTTCTATAGAAATTATGAAGCTTTTTGAAAGGATAAACAATAGAGGGACAACGGTTGTAATAGCAACTCACGATAAAAATATGATTGATATGTTTAAAAAAAGGGTTATAAGGCTTGAACACGGGCATTTAAAGGAGTGATTTTGAGGATTTTAAGCGACCTGTCTTTTTACACATCAGAGGGCTGGAAAAATTTTTCGAGGTCTAAGGGGACAACAATTATATCTATTTTTATTATTGCTGTGTCTTTAGCTATTATAACTATATTTTCCACCTTTTTTGTTAATGTAGATTTGTATTTAAAGAGAATGAGAACAGAACCTGTTGTTTCAATCTACCTTAAAAACAATGTTTCAAAGAGGGATATAAACCTGCTTAAAAATAAACTTTCCCTTTTTGATGGGGTTAAAGATTTAAAGTTTATCCCAAAGGAAGAGGGGTTAAATCTCCTTTATAAAAGATTTTCCCATTTAAAGGGTGTTGAAAAAGATTTAGGGGATAACCCGGTGCCGGACGCATTTATATTAAAGGTTAACTACAAAAAACTACCTGAACTTCAAGAACTTTTAATTAAGTATCAGGATATTGTAGAGGATGTTTATACCCCTTTTGAGTTGTTTTCAAAGATACAGAGTATTGCGGCAAGTTTTTCATTTTTTGCTTTTATTTTAACCTTTGTTCTTATAATTTCGTCAATTATTACAATTTACAATGTTATTAAAATTACAATTGTTTCAAGAAAAGAGGATATTGCCATTATGCAGTTGGTTGGCGCTAATATGAGGTATATTAGAATGCCCTTTGTTTTTGAAGGGATTTTGCAGGGATTTTTTGGGGGGATTGCAGGAATTTTAATAGGAAATTTATCAGTTGTTTACCTTTCTTCAAGATTTTTCAGAAAAGTTGAAGTTTTAAGTTTCCTGAAAGAGTTGCACATTTTACCTGTTGATATGCAGTTAAAATTATTGCTTTTGTCTGTAATATTTGGAGTAATAGGTGCTTTGATTGCCTCTTTACAGATTGATTACACCTGATTTACAGGTGTAATTGCCTTTCCCCCTCTTAATACAGCTTCAATGTTCTTTGCAACAAGCATTGACATATCGTTTCTCGCCTTTTCTGTTGCACTTCCTATGTGAGGTAAAATTACTACATTTTGCATTTTTTTCAATTCATCACTGATTTCAGGTTCAAACTCATAAACATCAAGGCCTGCAAAGGCTATTTTCCCCTTTTTCAAAGCCTTTATTAAGTCTGACTCTTTAACAATTGCTCCCCTTGCTGTATTTATAAAAACAACACCATCTTTCATCTTTTCAAACTCATTTTCTGTAAACATATGTTTGCTTTCCTTTGTTAAAGGTAGGTGGAGAGAAATAAGATCTGATTCTTTTAATAGAGTCTCAAAATCAACAAATTTGTACGGTAAATCCTTTTTAGTTTTTGAATAATAGATGATTTTTACATTAAACCCTGAAAGCATTTCTGCAAATTTCTGCCCTATTCTCCCCATTCCAACAATCCCAACAGTTGCATTGTCAAGTGTTTTTCCCAAAAATAAAAGTGGCTCCCATCCCTTGAATTTTCCCTCTCTTGTAAACCTATCTCCTTCCACAATTCTCCTTGATGCAGAAAGCATAAGTCCAAAAGCAAGTTCTGCTGTTGCATAGGTTAAAACATCAGGGGTATTTGTTACAATTATTCCCTTTTCCCTTGCGTATTCAACATCAATGTTGTTGTAACCAACTGCATAGTTTGAAATAACCCTTGTCTTTTCAGCGTGTTTTAATACCTCTTTTGAAAGGTTGTCTGAAAGCATTGAGATAATTCCATCATATTTTTTTAACGCTTCTATCAATTGATTATCTGGAATAATTCCCTCTTCTTCCCTTACATTAACCTCAAATCCCCTTTCTTTCAGGTAATTTATTCCAATTTCAGGTATCTTTTTTGTAACAAAAACCTTCATACTCCCTCCTTATCCCTTTCTCTTTATTTTATTGCGTTTAAAAATAAAATAAATTACAATTTTTCTATAGAGCACAAATTCGTTTAGGGGGATAAAAATGGCATTACTTGATTACGAAAAGATTTTAGGGGAAAAGGAAACCCGTGATTTGCTTGAACACAAGTGTAAGACAATTCCGAAGGAAATGATTCATGCACCTGGTCCAGATTTTGTTGACAGAATTTTTATTCAAAGTGACAGGAAACCTTCTGTTTTAGTTAATTTACAGAGGCTTTACAATACTGGAAGGCTTGCAGGAACAGGGTATTTGTCAATTCTTCCTGTTGACCAGGGGATTGAGCATTCTGCCGGGGCATCTTTTGCACCTAACCCTATTTACTTTGACCCTGAAAATATTATTAAACTTGCAATTGAAGGTGGATGCAACGCTGTTGCAACAACTTTAGGGGTTTTAGGTTCTGTTGCGAGAAAGTATACCCACAAAATTCCATTTGTTTTAAAGATTAACCACAATGAGTTGTTAACCTATCCAAACAAGTATGACCAGATACTTTTTGCGTCCATTGATCAGGCTTTTGATATGGGTTGTGCAGCTGTTGGTGCAACCATTTACTTTGGTTCTCCCGAGTCTTCAAGGCAGATTCAGGAGATTTCAAGGGCTTTTGAGTATGCTCATTCTTTGGGTATGGCAACTATTCTCTGGTGTTATTTGAGAAACCCTGCTTTCAAGAAAGATGGGAAGGATTACCATGTTGCAGCTGATTTAACAAATCAGGCAAACCACCTTGGTGCAACAATTGAGGCTGACATAGTTAAGCAGAAACAGGCTGAAAATAACGGTGGTTTTGTGGCTATAAACTTTGGTAAAACAAACAAGCTTGTCTATGAAAAACTGACAAGTGACCATCCAATTGATTTAACAAGGTATCAGGTTGCAGGTTGCTATATGGGAAGGATTGGCCTTATAAATTCAGGTGGGCCGTCAGGGGAAAATGACCTTGCTCAGGCTGTAAAAACAGCAATTATAAACAAGAGGGCAGGGGGAATGGGTCTTATCTCTGGTAGAAAGGCATTTCAGAAGCCTATGGATGAAGGTGTTAAACTCCTTAACGCTATTCAGGATGTTTTTCTGGACAAAGACATTACCCTTGCTTAAAAAAATTGCTTAATAAAAGCCGGGGGAACCCGGCTTTTTTATTTCAGGGAAATAGATTTTACCTTTTTTATTGCTTCATTTTCAAAAAACAAAGTGTCTATTCTGTTTGGTGTTATTCCGTAAAAAAAACTGCTTGATTGATAGTCTTTCAGAAAAAAGACATTGTCAATTACCTTCTCTTCGTGAAAGTGGCCGCAGAAAATAAAATTGCTATCTTTGAATTTTTGTTTTAATTTTTTTGCTGCAAGGGATAAGTCGTACCCATCAGGTAAAGGGCTTGTCTCTTTATTTAAAAATTTGTGGGCAACCTTAATTTCAAGGTTTTTTAAGCACCCTGTTTTCCACGCAAAGTAGCTTATAGGGTTTGTCAGGATAAAGTTTAACACCCTTGTTTGCCAGTCTCCAAAATAGTGTCCGTGGGTAAAGGATATTGTTTTACCATTTTCATTAAGAGTAAGGTGTTTTTCAGTGCAAAAATCAAAGTATTCTCCAAAGTTTTTGCACAGGAAAAAGTCCCAATTCCCCTCTATTAAAATAAATTTTGCTTTTGTCCTTAATTCTTTGATCTTTTCTAAAAGAGCCTTTCCTCTCCGGTGGTTATAGTATGATACACCGCTCCATACTTCAAAGACATCTCCTAAAAGAATTATATTTTCTGTTAATTCTACTGATTTTTTTAGAAGTTCAAGAAAATAATTAAATCTCTCTTTCCTGTTTTCTACCGGAAGGTGGGTATCGGTAAAGACAATGAATTTATATTCTTTTTGCAAATTCAATTTCTTCCTCTGTTATCAGCTTTTTCAAGTCTATTATAGGGATAACTTCTTCCCCCTTTTTCAAAGTCATTTTTTTAACCTGTTTATCTTCAACTTTTATTATGTCAAGGTATTGGTCTATATTAAGCCCAAACAGTACTTTATCTTTGATTTCGCACAAAACTATTCGTTTTTTTTCTGTATTATCATTTTCAAATTCAAATTTTCGTTTGTTATTCACAATAGGGATTACTTTGTCTCTAAATGAAATTATTCCCTCCATCCATTCAGGCATATCGGGAAAAGGCACAATGCCATTATTCCTTATTACAAAGTGTATCTGTTTTACATCTATTGCAATTTTTGTTTTTCCTATTCTTGCCAAAAGAAAACTCTTCATAAAAAAATTATAACAAAAAAGGGGGATTTTCTCCCCCCTTTCAAATATTGTATTGAAAAGTATGTATTAATCGCCGTCTAATAAGTCACCAAGCCCACCTAAAATTGAGCCTTCTCCCACTCTCTTTCCGCCTGTCTGAGGGGCAGCTGAGTAAATCCTGTCTGCAAGCCTTGAAAATGGCAGGGATTGAAGCCAGATTTTACCAGGGCCTGTAAGGGTTGCTAAAAACAATCCTTCCCCGCCGAATAGAGAGGTTTTTATTCCCCCTGTAAACTGCACATCGTAGTTTACAGTTGGTTGATAGGCAACAATACAGCCGGTATCCACTTTGAACTGCTGTCCCGGGGATAATGTTTTTTCAATTATTGTGCCTCCTGCGTGCATAAATACAAGGCCGTCACCTTCCAATTTTTCCATAATAAAGCCTTCTCCACCGAAAAGCCCAACACCTATTTTTTTCTGAAAAGCAATGCCTAATGATATCCCTTTAGCACAGCATAAAAAGGCGTCTTTCTGGCATAAAAGTGTTCCCCCAACATCCTTTAAGTCAACAGGAACAATCTTTCCTGGATAGGGGGCACCAAAGGCAACCTTTTTCTTTCTATTTCCCCTGTTTGTAAAATGGGTCATAAAAAGGGATTCACCTGTAATCATTCTCTTTCCTGCGCTTAAAAGCTTGCCCATAAACCCCTGATTTTCGTTTGAGCCGTCTCCAAACTTTGCTTCCATTTCAATACCATCTTCCATATACATCATTGCCCCTGCTTCTGCTACAACTGTTTCCCCGGGGTCTAACTCAATTTCTACAAACTGTAAGTCATCTCCGAATACCTTGTAGTCAATAACATGGGCAACCTGTGTTGTGCTTTGAGCTGGAACAGGTGGGGTGTCTCCCCCTTGATTTGAAAGGTACTGTGCAAACTCTGGGATTGAAGAAATAGGAACCCAGTTTTGAGTTATTCCTTGAGCATAAACAAGTGTATCCGGGGTTAACTCCCCGCTTTGAAGTTTTTTTATAACATCCTCTTTGCCGAAAGGCCCCTGTTGCTGGCCTGCAATGGCAATATACCACATAACAGCATCTGACATATTTTTCCTCCTTTTTTAGCTGTGTGCAATAGATTATACCATTAAGATAAATTTTTGTTGTGATGTTTGTCAATTATTGATTTATTTTTTCGTTAAATTCAATATTGTATTTTTTAATCTTTTTGTGCAGATAGCTTCTTTCAATTCCCAATAACTTTGAAGCCTGGCTGATATTCCAGTGGGTAATCTTTAATACCTTTGTTATATATTCCTTTTCGAATTCTTCTTTTGCATCCTTCAAAGAGAGAAGTGCTTCACTTTCAGGGGTTGTTTTGTTAATGGGATAAGGAATGTGTTTTGGCAGTATTTTATCGTCAGGTACCATTATCATTAGCCTTTCAATTAGGTTTTGAAGCTCTCTCACATTTCCCGGCCAGCTGTAAGACATAAGAATATTCATTGCTTCATTTGTGATCTCTTTAGGTTCAATCTTTTTTTCTGCAGCGAATTTTTTTACAAAAAACTCTGCAAGAAGTGGAATATCTTCAATTCTTTCCCTTAGGGAAGGCACATACAATTCAATTACATTGAGTCTATAGTACAAATCCTGCCTAAAATTCCCCTTTTCTATCTCGTCCTGCAAGTTTTTGTTTGTTGCTGCAATTATTCTTACATCAACAGGGTAACTTTTTGTTTCTCCCACAGGGGTTATCTCATTTTCCTGCAATGCCCTTAAAACCTTTGCCTGAGTTTTTAAACTCATATCCCCTATTTCATCTAAAAATAAAGTTCCGCCGTTTGCAATAAGGAATTTCCCTTTTTTGTTCTCAGTTGCCCCTGTAAATGCCCCTTTCTTGTGGCCAAAAAGTTCGCTTTCTATTAACTCCTCTGGAATTGCTGCACAATTTACATCAACCATAGGCATATGTGCCCTTTTTGACTTAAAGTGTATTGTCTTTGCAACTACTTCTTTCCCTGTCCCATTTTCCCCGTAAATTAAAATTCTTCCGTCGGAGGGGGCGGCAAGCTCTATGTCTTCAAGTAATTTCTGAAATAGTGGGGAAGTGCCGATTAATGGGGTTGTTTTGTTTAACTCTTCAAGCAACCATTTGTTTTTTTCTTTAAGTTTTTTTCTATCCAATGCGTTTTTAACTGAGAGTATTAACTTGTCAAAAGAAAGGGGTTTTTCAAGAAAATCAAATGCTCCTTTTTTTGTTGCCTTAACAGCAAGCTCTATTGTTGCATGCCCAGATATGACAATAATTTCAGCATCAATTCCATGCTTTTTCATGTACTCTATTAGTTCGATACCATCAATATTTTCCATCCATATGTCAGTTATGACAAGGTCTACCTCCTGACCTTTCATTATCTCAATTGCCTCTTTTCCGCTTGATGCAAGAAGGCAGAAGTACCCCTCTTCCTCAAGAATTGTTTTTAAGGTAAGCCTAATATTATTTTCATCGTCAACAATTAAAATTCTTTCTGACATTTTTCTATTACCTCTAAGCATTTGTTATAGATAAATTCTCTGAACTTTTCTATTTTAACAGGTCTTAAGCTTTCAGCAACAAAAACGATTAAAACAGAGTTATGGACAAATGCAAACCCTATTTTGTTTTTATCTTCATACATCATGACATATTTGCCCTTAATATCCTGGTTGTAATGCTTTTCCCATCCCTCAAACATTGAGAGGTTTATCCCTAACTGCCTTGTGTCTTTTGAATAAAGGGAAGCAAGGTAAATCGTTTCTTTAAAGATTCCTTCTTTTTTGGATAGTGTATAAGTAAAATACCTGTTGTCATAAGCCCAATTTTTTGCACCAAACAGGTTTTCAAAGAAATTTTTAGGGTTTCCAATGGTTTTTCCGTTTTCAAATTTTACTTTTACAGGCTCAATTGCCAAAGAGCGAATGAGGGGCAGAATGATTTTGTATATATTTTTCATTGTTGATGGGGTAATTGGGAATTCGTCTATTCTAATGTGGGTAGGGTCAGGGTTTATCTGGTTTAGAGTCGGGTCAACAGGGTACCATTTGCCGTTTAATTTAACCTCAACCCACATGTGGTAACCAAAGATGTTATCTCCCATTACAAGCCCAACAACGCACCTTGCAGGGATTTTTGCCTTTCTAAAAATTGCAGTTGCAAGAAATGAATGTTCGGTACAATCCCCATTTTTTTCTTTTAAAATTGTGTCTGTGTCAGCCATAACATTGTCAAAGTTTTTATTTTGTATGTAATTGAAAACGAAGGTAATGGTGTTTTTGACAAAAGAGTAGGTGTCTTTGCTGTTTTTTCTGATATTTTCTGTTATTTCTTTAAGTTTTTTATTATTAAGGTTTATTATTGGTGAGGATTTAAGATAGTTTTCGTCTCTATCAGGTTTTGCGTTTAAGGGTAATTTTACCCTTGAGACAGTCAATAGGCAGGATTTATTATCAAGTATTTTAACTTTTTGATTGTCTGTCTCAATTATTGTAAAGTCGTAAGGGGATGAATTTACAAGTTTATAGGTAATTTCAGAGACGCTGAATCCCCTTGGAACAAAGTATTTTATTTTTATCAAGGAAGGAGAAAAAATCTCTGCACCCTTTGTTTTTGTTTTCTTTTTTTCAAGCTTTTGGTTTACTACTTTAAACTCCATACCTGCAAAGTTCATTGTAGAAATTAGAATGTTGCCATTTTTATCGGTTAATCTTTCTTCTTCAGTATTTAAAGTCCCTGATTTAAGTATAAATTTATAACCTTTTTTTGTTTTTCCTTTGAAAGTTATTGTTATTTTGTCAAAGTTTAGAATATTCTGGTCAAATTTCTTTATTGAAGCCTGCTTTATCCCCTTTTCAATCATTTTTTTTAAAGTAATTTCCTCTCCGTAATCCTGCTTGACTTCTTTTAGATTAACGGGGATACTCTGTTTGCCCATTGGGGTTATCAGTATGGCTGAATTGTTTTTAAATAAAATCTGAAACTCAGGGAGTATAGAGGAGTTTCCCTCTAAATTACGGAAATTTAATTCAACAGGAGTACCATCTTTTAATTCTTTTGTTTTATACAGATTTTTACTTTTAATAATAGCTCCCCCTCTCTTTAAAGTAAGGGATTCCTCAGTTTCAGTTATAACAAAGTTTTTGTTAAAGGTTCTTTTTACTATAATTTCACCGCTTTTTTGCCCGTTTATATAAACAGAAAAACGGCTGGTTGCCCAGCCGTTTATTGTTATTATAAAAAGGAAAATAGGTATTAATTTTTTGGTCATTTAATCTCCAGTGACAATATTCGAAAATTACCGTCCTGGTAAACCTTCAAAATAATTATATCACCTTTTTTTAGTTTTTTAATTTCATTTGCAAACTGGTATGCATTTGTAATTGGTTTTCTATTTAACTCGGTTATAACTACCCCATTTCTTAAAAATTTGTCATAGGCTTCGCTCATTGGGTCTATATCGGTAATTACTACTCCGTTTACATCTTCCGGTAGTCTTAACCTATATTTTAATCTCGGTGTAATGTCCATAATTGAGAAGCCTAATTTTTCTTTTATTGATTTGGGAGAGGTATTTTCATTGTCTTTTGTTTCTTCCTGGCTTGTTGAGTTAAAATCGTTTCTTGAGTCAAGTGTTACTGCAAACTCTTTCTCTTTCCCGTTTCTTATTACAGTTATTTTCACTTTGTCCTTTGGTTTATGAGAGGAGATGATTTTCACAAGGTCGTCGTTTGTCTTAATTTCTTTCCCATTAACTTTAATTATAATGTCATAGGGTTTAATCCCGGCTTTGTCGGCAGCCATCCCGGGTTGAACACTTTGAACTAAAGCTCCATGGTCAACTCCAAAAGCCTTTTTGTCAGTATCCGACAATTTTGAAACTGTTACACCTAACGCACCTCTTTCAACCTTGCCGTATTTCTTTAAATCAGGAAGAACCTCTTTTACCAGGTTTATAGGAACTGCAAATCCTATGTTTTGCCCCTGAGCGCTAATTGCAGTATTTACCCCTATTACCTCTCCAGCCATGTTTACAAGTGGACCACCACTGTTCCCGAAATTAATAGCTGCGTCTGTTTGCAGGAATGATTCAAGTCCGGAGCTTAATCTTCTTCCCTTGGCTGATATAATCCCTGCTGTTACAGTGTGGTCGTACATTAAAGGATTTCCAATTGCGATAACCCACTCACCAACTTTAACCTTATCGGAATCTCCTAATGGCACATATTTGAGATTATTAGCGTCTATTTTAATTAACGCTATGTCTATTTCAGGGTCGGTACCAATTACTTTGGCATCAAACTTCCTACCATCTTTTAAAGTAACTACAATCTTTTTAGCCTTGTCTATAACATGGTTGTTGGTGACTATATAACCATCCTTAGATATTATAACCCAGAGCCCCAGCTAACCTGTTTCTGCTTTTGGGGTTGAGGTTGGAAATCTGGACCGAAAAAGAATCTAAAAAAGTCGTCGTTTGAGAAAGGGTTTATGTAAGGGTGTTCAAATATAGTTGTTGATTCAATTGTAACAACCGCCGGGTTAACCTCTTCTGCAATTGTGCTGAAGTCTGGTAAGGATACGATCTTTTTTGTAGTGGCAGCGTAAACCTTTGTTTTTGCAGCTGGAGAAATAATATCTCTGAAAAAATATCCCCACCCGAAAGACGCAACTGCAATAATTGTCCCAATTAACACTAATTTAAGCCTCTTTGACATATTTACCTCCAAATTTTAATTTCCAATTGTATATATGCAAAATTTATGCCCACTGCAATGTGTCATTTTGACATATAAAAAATATTTATTTTTGAAATGTTAATGTTAAAAATTTTTCAAAAAAACAATGTTGATATA